>DATEDF010000071.1:0-102251 GCA_035286465.1 Gemmatimonadaceae bacterium
AAGCTCTACGAGGAAGTGCTCTTCGGCACCGAGGACGTGCGCGGAACCGAGCACCCGAAGGTGCTCCGCGCGATCAACGAGCAGCTCGACGCCGAGCTGATTGACCGCGTGGACCTGCTCATCCGCTCGGTGCTCGCGCGCCCGGGACCGTCCGCCGAACTCAAGGACCTCCTGCGCACGCTCGAGCCCGACTACGAGCGCGAGGATGCGCGCACCAACCCGCGCACGCGGCCGAGGCCGTCGCCGGGAGTGATGGAGGCGGTCGCGAAGCCGAGGGTGGTGTAGGAACTGCAAGGTGACGCATCCGCCGCGTGCCGACAGTATGCTCGGCCGTGCGCACTTGTTCCCCCCGGCCGAGGAGGATTATCCTGTGTCCGTGGCCACCAGCACCGTCCCCGCCCGCACACCCGATCTCGACTCAACGGGCGACCCACGGCTCGAACGGATTACCCGGGCGATCGTCGAGCGCGTGCACCCCTCGCGGATCATTCTGTTCGGCAGCCGTGCCCGTGGCGATGCTCGCACCGACAGCGACTACGACCTGCTCGTCGAGCTGGAATCTCCTCTGGGCGAGCTGGGGTGCGAACGGGAGATCCGGCGCGCGATTGAACCGGTGGGGGTCAGGGTGGACGTGCTGGTGCGCAAACCGGGACAGTTCGAGGCGCAGCGCGACGATCCGGGACGCACGGACTGGGACGTGGCGCGCGAAGGGGTGGTGGTGTGGCCGCCGGAGGCGGCGCCGCTTGACGCGCTTCGTCCCGAGCCGCCACCGTCGCGCGTGCGCGAGGGGAGCGATGAGCCGCCCCCCTCGGTGCGCGACTGGCTCGCGCGTGCTGACGACGATCTGCTCGCGATTGACACCCTGCTGACGGGCGCCACGATTCCGTGGTCAGCCGTCTGCTTCCACGCGCAGCAGGCCGCCGAGAAGTACCTCAAGGTGCTCCTCATCCAGCGACGGCGGCGCCCGCCGCGCACGCACGATCTGGCGGAGGTCGTCAGCGCCGCGCGGGGGGCGGGGTGTTCCCTTCCCGATCTGGACGCCGACTGCGACGCCCTAAGGGTATGGGCTGTGGGCGCACGCTACCCCGAGAACGTGCCGATTCCCACGAGGGCCGAGGGCCAGCTCGCGGTCGAGGCCGTGCGCCACATCGTGGACGCCGCGCGGGGGGCGCTCCGTTGACCTTTCGCGAACCCGAACTGGTCGTCCTCCAGCACGATGTGCCGGAGCACGGGCTTCGGTCGGGCGACCTCGGCACTCTGGTACACCTCCACGACGCAGTTGCGTTCGAGGTGGAATTCGTGCGCGCCGGCGGCGGAACTCAGGCCGTGCTGACGCTCACGGAGCGCGACGTGCGTGCCGCCGACGACCGCGACCAGTTCGCCGTCCGGCCAACCGGACCGAACAAGCGCGGCTGACGCCTCTGGGTTGCGCCGGAAAGCCGCCGAAGATCAAAGTCCTCCTTTTGTCGCTGGTCCCGGA
Organism: Gemmatimonadaceae bacterium; assembly: GCA_035286465.1. Taxonomy (GTDB): domain Bacteria; phylum Gemmatimonadota; class Gemmatimonadetes; order Gemmatimonadales; family Gemmatimonadaceae; genus Fen-1231. The sequence continues at coordinate 1,481 of DATEDF010000071.1, forward strand.
CTGTCAGCGCGAAGCCGCGCGCCCCCCTTGCCTTCGTGACCAGTAATGACTATCTTCTGGTCATGAAGAAGACCGGCGTCGCCGAGCTGAAGGCCCGGCTGAGCGAATACCTGCGCGCCGCCCGGCGCGGCCACGAAATCACCATCCTCGACCGCGACACCCCCGTGGCCCGGCTCGTGCCCTATGCCGCCTCCGGCGCGCTCCGCGTCCGCGAACCCGCGGGGCGCCACCGGAAGCTCGCCGACGTCCCGATACCGCCGGCGCTCAAGCTCGACGTGGACCCGGTCGACCTGCTCCTGGAGGACCGGCGGCAGGACGAATGATCGCCTACGTGGATTCGTCCGTCGTGCTCCGCATCGCGCTCCGGCACCGCGGCGCACTCGCGGAATGGCGGGAAATCACCACCGGCGTCGCCAGCGCGCTCGTGGAAGTCGAATGCCTCCGCACGATGGACCGGCTGCGTCACGCCGCCCGCCTCAGCGACGACGACGTCGCCCTGCGGTGCGAGACCATCTACCGCCTGATGGAGGAGGCCGAAGTCATCGAGCTCACGGCGCCCCTGCTCCGCCGCGCGTCACAGCCCCTCCCCACCCCGCTCGGCACGCTCGACGCGATCCACCTGGCTACCGCCACGCTCTGGCGCGACGAACGCGGGAAGGACCTCGTCATCGCCACCCACGACCGGGCCCTGGCCACGGCCGCGCGCGCCAGCGGGTTTCGCGTGCTCGGGGTGTAAGCGCGTCACGGGGCGTGCGGCGGCCCGCAAGGCGAGAGTCGCTGACAGGCGCGCCTACCCGACCACGACGTACCCCACGCCCCTCCCCTGCGCCACGACCGCCGCCGCGATCATCGCCGGCACCGTCTCCACGCCCGCGTGCAGCGCCGCCCGGAGCGTCACCGCGATCGCGCTCGCCGAGCCGCCCCGCGTCGCCGCGAGCTTCTCGGCCCACCGGCCGATAGTCTGGCCGCACGCGAGGAACCACACGCCGCGCTGACGCAGCTCGGCCACGTTCTCCGCGCCGAGTGAGCCCCAGTTCTTCGTGGCGCTCCGCAACGCCTGCGCATCGGCCGTCCGTAGGTTCGTGCCCGCGATCAGCTCGACCAGCCCCAGCTCGTCCCACGCCGCGGGCGTGAGCAGATACCCGAGCCCGCTCCCGTGCGCCCCGAACGCGACCCCGATGTCCTTGTCTTCCGCGCCGTAGCTGTCGCGCAGCGTCGCGAGCAGCCCCCGCGCGCGGCGGAACGCCCCACCGTCCGGCTCGAAGTAGCCCACGTGGAGAAACGCCCTGTGTTTCCGGCTCGCGATGGCGTCCAGCCACGGATCACCCGATTGTTCCGGCTCAGCGCCGAGCGCGCGCGCGGGCCCCGTGAGCATCGCCCCGGCCGCGCCGCCGAGCGTCCACCGCAGAAACCGCCGCCGTCCTGTCGCCACCGTTCGCTCCCGGGCGGCTGTGCCGCCCACGTACCCACAGGCCGTCGCACCCCGAGACACCGCGACTGGAATTTACTCAGTGGCGGGCGCGGCGAAACGATGCTTCGCGCGTTCCCGCGGTGACGGATATCCGGGACGGCGGCCGTATCCTCGGCCGTGCCCAGTTGCTTCCCTCGGCCGAGAGTCCCTATCGTATGTCCATGGCCACTCACGCACCTCCTCGCTCGCGTCACCACGCCCGTTCGAGCACGCGGCCGTGGACGCGCGCGGACCTCGCCCGCCTGCCCGATGACGACAACAGGTACGAGGTGCTCAACGGCGAACTGCTCGTGACGCCGCGGTCGAACCCCGTTCACCAGCGGATCGCCGCGGAGCTGATGTTCCGGCTCGAGCCCTACTGCACACACCACGGCCTCGGCGTCGTGGTCGGACCCGGCGCCGTGCCGTTCGGCAAGAACGAGCTCCAGCCGGACCTCCAGGTGATTCCCTGCGCACCATCGCAGCTTCGCCGGGGTTGGGTGAGGCTCCCCCGCCCGTTGCTCGTCGTCGAAGTCCTCTCCGAGGGCTCCCGCCGCTTCGACGAGGGGAAGAAGCGAGACGCCTACCTCGAGCAGGGCGTCGCGGACTACTGGATCGTGGACCCGGACGAGCGTTCGGTCACGGTCGCGCGAGCGGGCCAGCCCGATTCCACGCGACGCGACCGCGTGACCTGGCGGCCCGGAGGCGCCGACGAACCGCTCACGATCACACTGCCTGCCTTCTTCGTCGCGGCGTTGGGTCCGGCAATCGTCTAGCGCGCCGCCGACGACCCCACGGGCTCCCCGAGCCGCCACGAGGCCTCCAGGAGCTGCCACGAGCCGAGACGCGCCCCCACGAGGCCGCGCGGAAGGCCCCAGCCCCCCTTACGACGGCCGGAACCGGAGCTGGATCACGTATCGGCCCGGTTCGACCACCGCGCCCGGGAAGAGCTTCCACGCCTGCGGCGCCCTGAGCACGAGGCACGCGTTCACCCCGCGCCCGGCCCGCGAGGACCAGTCCTCCGCCCCTACCCTCACCGACTGGATGGCGTTCCCGTCCACCGTCACGACCAGCGCCACCGCGCCGACGAGCTTGGGATCCACTTTCTGCCCGTATTCCTGATAGCAGAAGCGCGAGATCCCCTCTTCGCGCTCGGCCGCCTCGAGCAACTCGGGAGGAGCGTCAGGGATGCGCTCGACCTTGAGCTGGGGGAGCGGCGTGAACGTGTCGCGCACGGCGGCGGGGATATTGGGTTTCACTTTCGAGAGGTCCACCGGTCCGCTGTCCGACGCGAGCTTCGGTGGTGGCTCGGAGGGCGGATTCTCGGGCGCGGCGGAACACGCAGCACAGAGCAGCAGCACGAGCGTCCACCGCAGTCTCCTCCGGACTCTCCGCTGGCCCTCGCCCACTCCCCGTCTCCCTCTCGCGGCTCCCCGCTCGCTCCCCTCGTTCATCACCTGTTGAAGATGAAGGAAAACGAGTACGCCTCCACCCCCTCCTTCGACGACGCCGGAAACGGCCAGGTCCTCACCCGTGTGAGAATGCACGCCTCCGTCTCCGCCGCCCCCGATCCGCTCCACGTCCGCGTCGCCACGTTCGCCTCGATCACCGCACCCATCGCGTCGAGCGTCAGGGTGACGCTGACCGCCCCGGCGAGGTTCGGGTTCGAGGGGAGCCCGACGTCGGTGTAGCAGTACTGGAGCTGCGCCTGCCGAGCGCGCACGAAGGTGCCGAGCCGCGTCATGTCGCGTCCACTCAACCCGGCGCCGGCCGCGCGCACGATCGTCGGCGCCGCCACGGCGATGCTCGCGCGCGTCACGCTGCCGGCCGCGTTCACGCGTCCGATCCCCGCGCCGGCGGCCGCGACACCCGGCTCGAGCCCGCGTCCCGGCGTGCGCGCCGCCGCGCCGCCGGCGCCATAGGCGATCACCGCCTTCCCGCCTCCCTCGACCGTCCTGTCGCCCTTCGCGACCGCCACGCCGCGCAACGCGTTCGTCACGTCGCCCACGATCGCGCTCGTCCCGCCGCCGAACGCGTCGGCCATCGCCTGCTCTTCCTTCCTGGCCTTCGCCACCTCGGCGGGCGTCGGTTCCCGCGAGTCCGGCGACGCCGTGTCGGGCTTCGGCGCGTCCGCCTTCCGCGCCTCCGGCTCTTCATCCTCGAACTGCACCTCCACGGCCGCTGCCTCCTCCGGCCGCAGGAGCGCGATCGTCGGCGGCGGCGGCGGCTGCGTATACACGAGCGCGAGCCACGCCGCGCCCAACGCGGCCGAGAGGGCCTGCGAGACGACGAAGGGGCGCGTCTCGTCCATCACGACCCCGGCGGCGGTGCGCTGCGTTCGACCTGCAGCGCGATGTGGCGGAATCCCGCGAGTCGCGCGGTCTGCATGAAGCGCGACAGCAGGTCGTAGCGCATCGTCTTGTCACCCTGGATCGCGAGCGGGATCCTGAGCCCGACGTCCGGACCCAGACGGCGCGCCGCCCTGACCGAGTCGGCCATCGCCTTGAGCGCGTCGTAGAGCGCCGGGATCTTGAGCGGTTGTTTCGGGTCGTCGCTCAGGCTCGCCGCGGCGTCCGCGGTGCTCATGAGCGGGTGGTTCGCGAGCGTGACGTTGGCGCCGATGCCGATCGTGAGTTGTGAAAGCGCGGTCGCCCCGACACTCGAGAGCGGCAGCGATACCCCCGGCACGACCGGCGCCAGCTCTCCCACCGTCGTCGTTGTCAGCGAGAAGAACACGATCGAGACAAACGTGTCCACCAGCGGCACGAGGTTGAGCTGGGTGAAGCCGAACTTCGCGAACTGCCGCGACCGGCGGTGCTGGCGCTCCTCGCGCGCGCGCCTCACGGCGGCCCGCCCGGCTTCCGGACGCCGGCCTCCGGGCTCGGGCCTCCGGGCAGCGCTCTCGACCGCGTCCCGAGCGCGATCCCGCTGTACCGTGCGCGCTTCAGCCGCTCGAGCACCTGCACGATGGCTTCGTAGCTCATCCCGTCCACCGGCAGCACGAGCACATCCCTGTTCTGCGGGTACGTCGCGCGGATCGCCGCCATCTCGGTCTCGAACTGGTCGAGCGCGCCACCCTCGAGTCCGTCAATCCGCTTGCGGAACCCGCCGTCGGCCGAGTGCTCGATCTCGATGCCGTCAGCGGAAAGCCGCACCACGAGCAGGAGATTGAGCACGTCCTTTTCGTTCCGGATCCTGCGCGCGTCCTCGGGTTTCTCGATGACGGTCGGCGGGAGCGTGAGGTCGAAGCTGGTGAGCGCGGCGAGCGCCGTGCCGGCGTACGTCAGGAGCGAGAAGAACACGATGGACGTGAGGATGTCCACCAGCGGGACGAGGTTGAGCCCGCCGTGGTGGACGGCGGCCTTGCGCTCTTCGCGGCGGAGGCGCGTCCGATGGAAGTAGGTCGAAGGCACCTTCAGACTCCCGGCCGGCCGCTCACGATTCCCGGCCCTCCGACGCCTTCGTGCTCAGCGCCGTGATCAGCCGCACCGAGAACTCGTCGGCCCGCTCGATCAGCCGCTCGGCGCGGCTCGTCAGCCACGCGTGCGCGAGCGAGAGCGGGATAGCCACCATCAGCCCGAAGCCCGTCGCGTTGAGCGCGATCGCGATGCCGCTCGCGAGCTTCCCGCTGCGCTCGGCCGCGCTCACGAGCGCCACCGAGCCGAACGCCTCGCGGAGCCCGAAGATCGTGCCCAGGAGCCCGCAGAGCGTCGCGACGTTGGCGAGCATCGGGAGATAGTGCAGCCGGCGCGTGAGCGTGGGGAGCGACGCGACACTCGCGGCGTCGGCCGCGTTCTGCAGGTCGCTCTCCGAGCGGCTCGGGCTCCGGAGCACGAGCTCCCCGATGTAGGTCATCGCGGTCTTGTGGCTGTGGCAGAGCCGCACGGCCTCGTCCGTCTTCCCCGCCCTGGCGAGCACGACCACCTTCTCGATGAAGGCGCGGTCGCTCCCCTTCGAGTTCGTGATGATGACCCAGGCGCGCTCCAGAAAGACGCCGAGGCCGAGCACGGCGAGCACGAGGATCACGTGCATCACCGGGCCGCCGCTCCGGTAGTACTCGAGAAGGATGCTCATTCAGGTCGGTGAGGGGGGTTCGGTGTGCCCGGCGGCTCGAGTGTGCCCGGCGGGTCCGGTGTGCCCGGCGCGCGCGGCTCCGGGAGCGGTCCCGGTAGCAGGACGACGGTGCCGCGCGTTGGTGGCGGCGGCTCGAAGAGCGCCGGGACGATGATCCGCCGCGTGTACGCCGGCACCTCGCGCGGCCGCACCGTCACGACCTCGGGAGCGGGCGCCTGCCCGCGGATCTCCAGCGTGCGGCGCCTGGACGGCTGTTGCGCGGATGGCTGTCGCGCCGGGGGCGGCGGCGCCGGCCGCGCGACCGGCGGCGTCGGGGGCCGCGCCGGTGGGCCGCCCTGCGCGAGCGCCGCGCGCGGCGCCGTGACGAGCATCACGGTGATCAGAGCAAACACTCTCACGGGATGATCTCCCTCGCGGGAATCCCTTCCCCGCGGAGCGCCGCCCGGGCACGCTCCATCCACGCGTTCTCGAACTTCTCCGCCGCGCCCTTCTCCACCAGTGCCTGCCAGATCGTGACCGCCGCGTCGAAGTACGACTGCGCCTGCTGGGCCGAGCTCTTCGTCACCGCGTCGCGCTGCGACTCGGTGAGGTCGGCCGGGAGCACGACGTCGCGCAGGAAGAGTCCGTAGTGCCACTGCGCGAGTCCGCTCTGGAAGCTCCCGGCGGCGATCCACTCGCTTGCGCCGCTCGCGATGGCGCGCGAGAAGTGCGCGCTCATCGTGCGCAACAGCCGCTCCTTGGCCGCCGACGCCTGCTCCACGCCGGCGCGCGTGAGCTGCGCGCGGGACGCGATTTCGAGCCGGAGCGCCGCGTAGCGGTCCCAGAGCGCGAGCCCGTCGCGGAACGCCTGCGCGCCCGCCCGTTCGGCGCACGGAGCAGCCATCGCCGCGACCGGCCGCACGCAGAGCCGTGTCAGCTCGGCCGTCGCGGCCCCTTCCTCCCCCGCCGCGCGGAGCTGCTCGACGCGAGCGCGCTGGGCGGCGCCCACGCGCGCGTCGCGCGGGAAGCGCTGGACGAATGCCGCGTAGCTCCTGGCCGCGGCGGCCGCGCCGGCGGCGTCCGTCGCCTCGGCGAACGTCACCGCCGCGTTGTACTGCGCGTCGGCGGCGCGCCGGTCGGCGGGGTACGTCGTGCTGAACCGCTCCCAGGCCTGCGCCGCGTCCGCGCGGCGCCCGAGCGAATCGAGGAGCGCCGCCACGCGCACCATCGCGTCGGCGCGGCCGCTCCACGCGGGCTGCGCTGCGATGAGCGCCGTAAGCGCGTCGGCAGACTCGCCGGCGCGGCCCAGGTCGCTCAGGAGCCGCGCGTGCAGCGCCGAGTAGGCGAGCGTGTGCCGGTAGGCCGGGTACGTCGCGGCGAGCCGTTCGATCGCGGCTACCGCGCGCGTGCGGGCGTCGCGGCTCCCGGCCGTGTCGCCGGCGGCGCGGCGTACGCTGTCGCCGGCCAGGTGCACCTCGATGGCGTTCCGCAGCGCATCGGCCGCGCGCGCGGGGTCGCCGACGTCGGCCGCGATCGCCGTGAAGATCGAGTCGGCCGCCTCCGCGTACCGCCCCGAGCGCACGAGCGAATCCGCGGCCTGCCCCGCCGCCGCGAGCCGCGTGCGGGCGATCGAATCGGCGAACGCCTTGCGCGAACCCTGTTCGGCGAGCGTCTGTGCGGCGCGCCACTCACGCTGGGCGTCGAAGTAGCGCCCTTCGCGATAGCGTGCGTCGCCCACGAGCTTTCTCGCCTCGGCGGCGAACGGGTCGGCCGGCCAGCGGGAGGCGAACACCTCGAAGGTCGTCGCGACGACCTCCCACCGCTCGCCCTCGGCCGCGCGGCGCCCCTTGGCGACGGTGGCGGACCGCGCGTCGGCATCGGGAGCGAGCACGACGAAGCGGTCCGTTGCGGCGAAGAGCGAGTCCAGCACGGAGCGGAGCTGCGCCGTGCGCGACGGCGCGGCCGGGCCCGCAATCGCCGCCGGACCGGCGGGCGGCGCGGCGCGCCGCTCGGCCGCGAGCGCGGAGTCGAACGCCACGATCGCGTTGCGCCGGGCGAGCGCCCCGAGCGCGCTGTCCGACCGCCATTGCAGGGCCGTGCGGTTGAACGCCGCACCCGCGCGCAGCCACTCGCCCGCGCTGAAGAGCGCCTCCGCCTCGAGCGCGCTCACGCGCTGGGCACTGTCCGCGCGCGTGAACTCGCGCAGGTAGCGCCCGAGCAGCTCGGCCGCCTCCGCGAAGCGCTGCGGCGCCTGCGCGCGATTCGCCGCCTTCTTCGCTTCGGCGAGCGCGTACGCCCCGCCTTCCCGCAGCGCCCGCTCGCGCGCGACGGCCGCGTCGGCGGCGCGCGCGGGGTTCGCGAGCCCCCACGGGGAGTCCGGCCCGGACGCGTCGGCCAGTTCCAGCCGCGCCTGCTGCGCCCGCGCCGGCTCCAGCATCCGGCTCTGGAACAGGTCCACCAGGTCGCGCCGCGCGTCGAGCGTGAGCGCGTCGGTCGGGGCCTGATCAATCGCGGCACGGTAGGCGATCGCCGCGTTGGTGAACTCCCCCTGGTCGCGAAGCGCCCGCGCGACGCGGCGGAGCACGAGAATCCGCGTCTCCTCGTCGGGGATCGCGGCGAGATAGCGCACCGCGTCCTCCGCTCCGCCGAGCTGGGTGATCGCGATCGCGAGGTAGTCAATGGCCTCCTGCCGCAACGCGAGCCGCGCCTGCCGCTCCTTCGGCAGGCGGTCCACCTCGCGCACGAGCCGCGCGAAGACATCCACCGCCTTCCGGTACTCGTCGGAGCTCTGCCGGTCCGCCTGCACGTACCAGCTCCAGCCGAGCTTGTACAGGGCGAGGTAGTAGATGTCGCCGTCGGCGCTCGAGAGTGCGATCGCACGCTCGTAGCTCTGACCCGCCTGCGCGAACAGCGCCCTCCGCGCGTCGCCGGCCTGCTTGGCGGCCAGCTCGAACCGCGCGTCGCCGTGCCGGAAGAAGGCCTCCGGGCGGAAATGCGAGCGCTCCTGCGCCGTGACGCGCTCCAGCGCGCGGAGCGCGTCGTCGTAGCGCTGCGAGAAGAACGCGAGCGTACCGAGCGTGTATGCCGCCGCGTCGGCCTCGGGGTCGTCGGGGAAGTCGCGCAGCAGCTCGTCGAAGCGCGCCATCGCCGCGGCGTAGTCCGGGTGGTCCACGTTCGCGTTCGCGCGCTGCGCCGCGGCATACTCGGCGTCGGCCCTGCGCGTGAGCAGCTCGCCCAACTCCATCAGCGCGCGGGCGCGGAGCGGGCTCGCGGGGTGCGCGGCGATGGCGCCGGTGAGCGCATCAATGGCCGGCGGGCGCACGAGGCCGAACGGCGGCGGCCGGAGCGCCGCGGTGTCGCCCGCGAGGGCAACAAAGAAGGTCGCCGCGGCCACGCCGAAGTCGGCCGCCTCGATCGCCCGGTCGAGCGCGCCGCGCAGCGAGTCGGCCCGGGCGCGGAGCGCCGAGCCCGTCACCCGCGCGACCAGCGCCAGCACTGTGTCGCGCGCCGCCGCCGCCGCATCCAGCTCGGCCGTGGCGTCGGCGATCCGCCGGTCTTCCGCCGCGGTGACCACCGCCTCGGCCACCTGCGCCTTCGCGAGCGCCGAGTCGTACGCGGCGTGCACCTCGGCGAGCGTGCGCACGAAGGCGGCGACCCGGAGCCGGAGTGTGTCGCGCTGGAGGAGAACAGGCAGCCGCGTGAGGCCCACGTCGAGCGCTCCCGCGGCCTGCTCGGCGGTCGTCACGTACGCCTCGGCGGCCGCGCGCTCGTACGCGACGAGCGACGCCGGCACGGCGCCCAGCGCGCGGAGCGCGCCGGCGGAGCTGTCAATCCGAGCGACGTTCTCCCCGGCGAGGTCGCGCACGCCGGCGATCTTCGCCTCGAGGACGGCGCGATACTCGGCGATGTTGAGCGCAATCGCCGCGTCACGCTTGACGAGTGAATCCTCGAGCGCCGCGAGCTGGCCGTCGCTCACCGCGAGCGAGTCGCGGAGCGCGGCGACGGCGCCCTTGAAGCGCACCGCGTCCGCGATCCTTCCGGCCCGCTCCGCGCGGATCGCGTCGCTTCTCCAAGCCGCGCGTGACACGCGGACGTCGGAGAGCTCCAGCGAATCCACCGCCGCGCGGAGCGCCGCGCGGTGCACGTCATCGCTCGTCCAGACGAGTTCGCGCGCCACGGGGTCCGCCGCGGCACCGCCGACGGCCTCGAGCCAGCGAGTGATGTCGGCGGCGTGCAGCGCGCGGAGCGGCGCCGGGGCACGCATCTCACCGCTGTCGCCGCCGGCCACGCCAGCGCCGCCGGCGCCCGGCGCCGGTGCGCCTGTGTCGGAGACCGGCACCACGAGGCGGCCCTCGCGCACGTCGCCAGCCCATAGCAATGACGACGCGCGGTGTTCCGCGAGCGTCCGCGCGACGGTGTCGAACCACCCGGGAGCGCTCACGCGGGCCTCGAGCGCCACCAGCAGGCGGCGCGCATCCGCCTTGACAAGCAGGAACTCGTCCGCCGCCTCCAGCGAGCGGCCGGCCTCGAGCAGCGACTGCGCTCGCATCGCGCGCGCGGCGGCGCGCGCGGCCACGGCGGGCGCCGCGTCCACGACCCGAGCGAACGACGCGGCGGCTTCCTCGAAGCGGCCGGCGGCATACTGCCACCACGCGCGCCGGGCGAGCGCGCCTTCGCGCGTCGTGTCGCCCTCGGAAGCCGCGAGTCCGGCCGCCGGCACCGAATCCGGCGCGCGCGCGAGCGGCAGGAGCGCGGAGAGCCGCGCCGCGTCGGCCGCGGGCGCGGCCGGCGCCGCCGCGCGCAGCGCCCGCTCGGCGATCCCGGCGAACGCCTGCCGGCAGCCAAGGCGCCAGTAGGCGAGCGCGAGCGTCGAGAGGAGCGCCCCGTCGTCGCCGGCGCCGGCGACGGGCGCACCGGCGGCCGGCTCGAGCCGGTCGGCCGCCGCGAGCGTGCGTCCCGATGCGAGATCCGAGCGCGCGAGCCGCGTTTCGAGGTCGCGCGATCGCGTGCGCGACGCCGAGTCGGCGCCGCCCGGGGCAAGAGCCGCCCCGGCGGCCGGGCGCGGCGCGAAGCAGGCCGAGGCGCCCCGCACCACGAGTTGAGCGCCGAGCGGACGCGCCCAGAGGGCCGCGATGCCCGCCAGCGCGCCGAGCGCCAAGGAGGCACGAACCCGCGTCACCACGAGCACGTCCTCGTCAGAACGCGGCGGGTTTGTTCGTCCAGGTGGACGGCACCAGCCGCCCACGCCTCAGCACGAACTCCACGTACGTCACCGTTTTCGGCGCCGCGGGGACGGCGATGCCCTCGCCCACGCTGAAGCCCTTGCCGGCGACCTGGAGGAACACCGTGTGGTTCACCGGCGCGATCTCCGCGCGGTAGAGTTCGGCCGCGGCGCCCGCCGCGAGCGATCGCGCCTGCTGCGGCGTGTACGACGCGACCTTCATCTCCGCGCCGTCCAGCAGCAGCACCGCCGCCATCTCCCCGGCCGGGAGCGAGTCCACGCGCATGAGCACTACGAGCACCGCGTGCTCCGTTCGACCCGTGGCGTCCTGCAACTGGCGAATGCGATCGCGCTGGACGAGCAGTCGCGCCTGCGCCGAGTCGAGCAGCGTCTCGAGCCGCTGGAGCGCGCCCACTTCGCCGCTCATCGCCAGCGCCTTCGCGCGCTGGGCGATCTCCTCGGCGAGCTGTTTCTCGAGCTTCGCCTCGAGCGCCAGGCGTTCCTTGCGCGCCCACTCGAGCTGGTCCTGGAGCGCCTTGAGCGCCTTCGCCGCGTCCTGCTGCGTCGGCAGGGCGGGTGGCGTGGGCGGCTGCTGCGCGCGCGCGGCGGCCGGCACGAGGGCCGGCACGAGGGCCAGCGCGAGCAGCACGATGGCGCGCCTCACGCGCCCCGCCTCAGGCACGCCGTCCGCCTCTCACCGCTCGGCTGTCGCCTCACGGCTTCTTCGCCGCCTCTCGCTGTCTCAGCAGTTCCTGCAGCCGCTTCACCGCTTCCTGCTCTTCGCGCAACCGTCGCCGCAGCTCCTCGATCTGCGCCTGTACCTCCGCGCCTGTCGCGCGCTGGAGCGTCTGCAGCTGCGTCTCGAGCGACGTCACGCGGCTCTCGCCTGCCTGGATCTGTTTCCGCAGCTCCGCGGCCTGTTCCGCGTACTGCTCGGTGCGCTGTGCCATCCGGTTCCCGCGGACGAGTGCAGAGAGGTTGGTCTGCCATCCAAGAGAGAACGCGACCTTCCGGTACGCAAGCGTCCCGGTCTGGCCGGATTCTGCGCCGAGTTCCATCACGGAAAGCGACACGCGGAGCCCGCGCACCTCGAGTTGCGCGCCGGCGTTCACGTCCCAGGCGTCGTGCTCGACGAGCACCGAGACGGTGGAGAAGCGCCCCGTCGCGAACTGGAGCTGCGCGCCGCCGAACACGCCGCCCGAGGCACTCGCCGCATAGGCCTTCTCGAGCCCGCCGTCGTCGGAGAAGAGTCCGTTTCCGGCCCCGGCGCTGAGCGCCAACTGCGCGCGCGGACGCGTGCCTTCGACCGGCTGGGCGAGGACGAGCGTGCGCGTCGCCACCGCGTAGAGCGTCGGCGACGTGTTGAGCTGCGTGAGCCCCGTCCGGGAGAGGCGGCTGAGCGTGTTCTCGGTCCCGAGATTGCGCACGCCCACGGCGAAGCTCGGCAGCCAGTGCACGGCCCCGGTCCGCCAGATGCCGTCGGTCTGGTCCCACACGAGCACCTTGCCGAAGAGCCCGCTTCGGAGGTCGCCGCTGAAGACCGAGACGCCCAACTCGACGCGGCCGAACGCGGAGGCGCTGACGGAGAAGGCGGATCCCCCGCGCTGCGCGAGCGCCGGCGGCATCCTCGCGCTGTCGAAGGCAACGCGCGCGAAGTTGAGCGCGATGTCGCCGCCGAGTGGCGGAACCCAGGCGGCGGGGGTGTTGATCAATCCGCTGTCCCACGTCAGGGTGGGCGCGAACTGAGGCCGCTGCGCCTCGACACACCAGAGGAGCGGCGCGAAGACGAGCAGGAGAATGGACCTCCCTTCCCTCATCTCGCTTCCCCCGGTGGGGTCTTCCGACTCAACTCCTCCAGCTTGTCCCCCGCCTTCTTCATCGCCGCCGCCTCCGCGTCCAACTGGCGCTGCAACTCCGCCCTCCGCTCCACCGCCGTCCGGTCGGCCCCTCGCTGGGCCGCCGCCATCTGCGCCTGCAGCTCGGCGGTGCGCACCTTTCGCTGGGCGATCTCCTGCGAAAGCCGTCGCATCTCGACCTGCGCCTCGGCCGCCTCCGCGCGCTGGCGCGAGCCGCGCACGATCTCCGGAATGCTCGCGTCATACGCGAACAGGAGCGCGGACTTCGTGAAGTTGGCGAGTGGCTTGTTGCCGGGCACGCCCTTCGCCTCCTCGAGTTCCGTGAGATAGAGGCCGATGGACACGTGACGGAAGGTCACCAGCGCCCCCGCGTTCCAGTCCCAGCCGTCATTCTCGGCCACGAACGTGAGGACACTCGCCTTGCCGGCCGGCACCACGAGGCGTCCGCCGAGGAAGAGCCCCCTCAGGAGCGTTCCGTGCCTGTTGTACACCGTGTCGAGCCCGCCGTCCTCCCGGAAGAGCCCGTTGCCGTATCCCACCGAGAACGACGCGGAGTTCTTCTCGAAGAGGAAGTCACGCGTCATCACGCCGAAGAAGGTGGGACTCCCGGCGATCCGCCCCTTGCCGCTCCGGAGTCCCGAGTCCGGGAGGATGTCCACCACGCGGCGGTCACCCGTGGCGAAGCGGTCCTGCCGCGCGCTGGAGCCCAGGTTGCGGACACCCACGGCGATCGAGGGGCGCCACCGTTCGCCCGAGACCGGCTGCCGCAGGAGGAGGACCTTCGCGAACGCGCCGACCTCCGCGTTCCTGGTGCCATAGAGCGAAGCCCCGAACGACACCTTGCCGCCCACGTGCGCCTCGAGCGATTGGGTGAGGTCCCAGAGCGATCCGCTGGGTCTTGGCTCATACCCACCGACGCCGATGGCCCGCGCCGAGAGCGCCGCGAAGAGGTCACCCGTGGAGGGCGAGACCCACGCGACGGGAACGTTGACGAGTCCCGTGCCGAAGAGGAGCGACGATCCGTACGGCGGCGCGACGCGGTCCTGCGCATCGAGCGGCATTCCAACGGCGATGAGGGCGGACGCGGCGAGGAGCCGAACGCGACGCATGCGGGTGGTGTCGGCGGAACTGTCTAAGGATGGAACACTCAACTATAGACGGATTGCGGGTGGGAGGGGTCACCGGTCATTGCGCGCCGCGGGACGTAGAGCCGACGGGCCCGGGCGATTCGCCCGGGCCCGTTGGTCGCCGCCCCGCGGGCCTCGCCTGCCGCCGCTACCGCCCGATGGAGTTCGCCATCGGCACCAGGGCCGCGTGAATCGCCAGGAACTGCGCCGGCGGATTCTGGAGGAACGAGGCGGGCGCGTTCGCGACGAGCGCGTTGAACGCCAGCGCCGCCGTGATGATCGCGCCCGGCGCCGCGCTTGGCGAGACATTCGCGAGCGCCGCAAGCGCCTGCGTCAGGGCGGCCACCTCGGCGCCCGGCGCCCCGCTCGACTGCAGAGCGGCACCCACCTGCGCCACCGTCGCCGGTGAACCGCTGGTGATCAGCGCGCCGATAGCCGTCACCGCACCGACCGGAATCGGCTGCCCCGTCGCGGGCGAGGTCTGTGTCGCGCCGCTGCTGAAGCTCTGCGCGGTACTCGTGACCGTGGGTCCCGCCATGGGCGATGGCGGAATGCTCACGCGGCCGCCGCCCGCGCCCGTGGGCACCGGCAATGGCGCAAACGTGCCGCCCGCGAGCGACCCGCCCGTCGGGCCGGTCACATCCGACCCGTTCCCCGACTGGGCGTACGCCGGCGACGTCGCGAGCGCGATCGCCACGGCGCCGCCGATGACCAGGCTGTGAGTTCTCATCTCAGCGGTTCTCCGCGCCTAGAAGTGCATTCCAATCCCGACCCCCAGAATCAGCCGCGGCGTCTTCGACGCCGCCCCCGTCAGGTCGGCGAGCGCCGGCGTGATGACCAGCGGGAACTGCTGGAGCGGCACGATCGAGACCCCGACGTTCACGTCCTGCCCGGTATAGTCCACGATCGCCGAGAGCTGCTCGTGGATGAGGAGCGAGCCACTGGCGAAGACGTTCACCGTCTTGTTGTCCTGGCGGACGTCGTCAATCGTCCGGAAGCGGCCGTTGCCGATCCCGCCCGACACCGTGACCGCCTTGAGCAGTCCCCCGCCGTTCGATTTCGGGAGCACCCACACCTTCGAGGCGACGGCGTACCACGAGTCCGTGCCGTCGGGCGTCCCGGCGCCGGCGGTGAACGCATTCTCCACCCCCAGCGCGACGGCCGACGTGTTGTCGAGCATCCGGTGCACTTTGAACGAGTAGGCGGTCAGCTTGCCGACTCCAGAGCGGAAGGTCGAGAGCGAGGTGACCACGACCTCCAGCCCGACCGCGTCCTTCGAGTTGCCCACGCCAAAGCCGGCTGAGATCGAGCCGTCGTTGTTGCCGTTGGCCGTGAGGGTGCCGTTCGCGAGCATCACGCCACGCGTCGTGTTCTGGTATCCACCACCGACGAACGCGTCGCCCCAGTTGGGACCGAAGGCGAGCGGCGTGCCGCTGTTCGTGCCCGGCGCGCCACGGAAGAAGCCGCTCGTGGCGACGCCGGCGGCGGCCGCCGCGCTGGGCACCGCGATCATCCACCTCCTGCGGAGCGCCTCGATGTCCTGCGCGTACGCGGATGCGGTGAATCCAGCGAACGCCGCGAGGGCGAGCGTGAGGTTCAAGCGACGCGACCTGGATCGGGCCATGCGCGAGCCCCTTTCTGAGGACGACGTGCCAGACGCGACATCCGCATCCCGCCCATACGCGCTACTCCTGCGCGGCGAGGGGCGTCACAACCGATGGAACGCGGCCTATCGGCAATCTTGGCAGGGCGTGGCGTGGTGTCAAGAGAACGGACGCCTTCCTCATCGCGGGCGGGTTCGAGGCGACCGACGCCTCACCGAAGGGGCTCCGGACCTACAGCCCGACGCTGGCTGCCGCAAACCCAAGCAACTCGTGCCAGGTATCTCCCGCCAGCGTGATTCTCCGCGCCGACGGTTCGATCCACTCGGCCCACGTCCGCCGCTCGACGGCCGACCGGTGCCCCGTGGGCGCGGCGATCGGACGCAATCCTGCCCGCTGGAAGAGCATCATCGCGCGCGGCATGTGCAGGGCCGAAGTCACGAGCAGGAATCGCTCGGTTCCCACAACCTGGCGCATTCGCGCCGCCTCCTCGCCGGTGGTGCGTGGGCGCTCCTCGATCACGATCTTCCCGGCCGGGACGCCGAGTGCCTTGGCGAGCGCGGCCCCGGCGGCAGCGGAGGTCATCGTGCCGCGAGAGTTGTAGCCCGAGAACACGATCCTCGTGTCCGGAAGCGCCTGATGCAGCCGGACCCCTTCGGCGATGCGGTGGATCGAGCTTGCTCCGGGCCACGAGGTCACGGGGAGCCGCGGCCGCACTTCCGTTCCGCCGCCGAGCACGACGATCCAGCGCACGTCCGTGAGTTGACCGGGATTCTCGACCCCCGGGTATCTGTTCTCGATCGCACGGGCAATGAAGTCGAATGGAACGCCGTAGGAGAGGCAGACGAGAGCGACCAGCCCGGCGCCGATGAGCCGGACGCCGAGACGCTGGGCTCGGGTTCCCGTTCGCCGGCGCAGCACGACCCCGGCCGCGAGCGCGAGCAGGGTGAGCGTCAGTGGCGCAGAAAGGACATCCACGGCGTCGCGGAGAAACGGCATTGCCCCGATCCGTCAGAAGTTGCCGGGAAGCAGCTCGCGGTACACGGCCAGGGTTCGTTCGATCACGATGGGCTCATCGAATTCCCGCAGCGCAGTCTCGCGCGCGGCGACGCCGAGTCGCGCCCTGAGTGAGGGATCGTCCGCCAGCCGCCGGATGGCCGCCGCGAGCGCCTTCGCATCGCGTACCGGCACGCGCAGTCCGTTGACCCCGTCGGTCACGACCTCGCGGCAGCCCGGAGCGTCCGTGGTCACGAGCGCCAACGCGCAGGCCGCGGCCTCGATGAGGATCCTCGGCACGCCCTCCCCGTAGTAGCTGGGATGCGCCACCACCTCAACACTTGCCAGGAGCGCGGGCATGTCGTCCACGTGTCCGAGCCACTCCACCAGTCCTTCGCTCACCCATTTCTCGACCTCTGTCCTCGGCACCGAGGCGGGATTCCCGGGGTCAGGTGCGCCGGCCAACAGGAAGCGCACCTGTCGTCCCTCCGCCTTGAGCATTCGCGCCGCGTCAACGTACTCGGCGAGCCCCTTCTCCCACAGCAACCGCGATGCGAGAAGCACTCGCGGAGGATGATTGGGGCGTCGCTCGCGATCCCGGGCGGCGAAGCGCCGGCAATCCACACCGGAGCCACGTATGAGTCGCACCCGCTCGGCCTCGATGAGGCGCAGGCGCGCGACGGCCGCGCCGTCGTCGGGATTCTGCAGAATCAGCAGAGCGTCTCGCCCGCTCAGCGCGAGCCGCAAGAGGCCGCGAACCACGGGCTGCAGGACGGCCGCGCGCCGATCGTTGCCCGTGAACACATAGCCGAGGCCGGTCATCGCATTGACCCGGGCCGGCACGCCGGCGAGGCGCGCGGCGATCGAGCCGTAGACCGCACACTTGATGGTGAAGCTGTGCACCAACGCGGGGCGCTCGCGCCGGAACAGGAGCACGAGGTTCGCCAGCAAAGCGAGCTCGCGGATCGGGTTCAGGCTGCGCCGATGCATCGGCACCGGCCGCCAGTCGAACCCGAGTTCGCGAAGCCGTACGCCGTATTCGCCGGCCGGCGAGATGAGCAACGGATGGAAGCCTCGCTCCCGCAGCGCGGACGCGAGCGCGCGCCGGAAGTTGAAGAGATACCAGTCCGTGTTGGCGAACAGAACGACTCTCGAGGCCGTCACCGGGCTCTTCGTTCCGGACACTCTCCTCGGCGTCGCTTCGCCCCGCCTTCCAGCGAACGGAACGGCGCCCGTGCGCGATGACTCATTCGCCTACAGGACCTCGAAGGGATAGAAGCGGTACGGAAGCCACGCATGGGCGAACGGTGAGAAGTTGAACCACACGAAGAGGACTATCGCATACGCACTCACGACCACGCACGCGGTGGCCGTGCTCAGGCTCGGGCGTACAGCGATACGCGGAAGTTGTGAGAGCACAAGGATCTGGATGGGCGCGAAATACAGCGCCACCCGATCAACCGCCGTGGAGGACGGCGACAAGATGAGCGCGGGGATGAACAACAACGTGATGAGCGAGTACCTGGTCCAGAGCCTTCGCGCATCGGGACCGAGGTCCAGGCGGTTGCGCAGTGCCAGGTATAGAAAGGCCGCGATTGAATTCATCGCGACGCGGATGTTGGCCCCCTCCGAGAACATCCGTTGTCCGAGATAGTTGTCCACGATCGCGACCCGGCCTCCGGCGAGCAGCAACACGTACACGAGCGCGGAGGCGATGGAGATCCACAGGAACGCCCAGAACCAGTTGCGGGTGCCGGCAAGCGCGCCAAGGGGCATCAGCAGCGCCGCCGATTTGTGAAACAGCGCCGCCACAACGATCAAAACGGCGAAGCGCCGGATGTGCCCGTCCTGCAGGGCGATCAATGCCCACAAGACGAAGCCGAAGGCGGCGCCCTGGCGCGTATAGTTCATCGGCATGACGATGGCCATGTAGGGCATTGCCACGGCCAGTGCGAGCCAGGGATTGGGCGTTCGCTCGCAGAACGCGAAGAGGCCGCCTACGAACGCGACCGCGCAACCGAGATTGACGAGCCAGACGCCGGAGCCGGTCGCAGCCGCGATCATGTGGAGCAGGCCGTCGGCGGGCTCCCCGTTCCGCAGCGCCTCCCGCCACGTCAGGGTTTGCGCCTCAAGGAGGCGATCGAGGTAGTTGCCCCAATCCACGCCGACGTGAAAGCGAAGTCCGATCACGATGGTCAGGACCGCCGCAAACAGGAACATCGGGGGCTTCGAGGCCTTCGAGCCCGACTGCGACTGGACGATCGCTGCCGCGGCCGGCCAGAGGAACAGACCCCAATAGAACCACATCAGGAGAGATTCCGGCCGGCCCACGCCTGCAGCATCAGGGCCGACCAGAGCCTCGGCGTCCAGTCGTGCGTTCCCGCAAGATGCTGTCGCAGTTTCTCGCGAACGGGAGCGGGCTCCAATAATCCGCAGTGCGCCAGCCGGGATTCACTCAGCAGGTCCTCCGCCCAGTCACGCAACGGTGCGCGCAGCCATTCGCCTACCGGCACTCCGAAGCCGGCCTTGGGGCGCTCAACCAGCTCTCGCGGGACGTGACGATGCAGCACCTGTCGCAGGACCCACTTCCCCTGGCCGTCGCGAATCTTCAGGTGCAACGGAATACGCCAAGCGAGTTCCGCCACTCGATGGTCGAGGAACGGCACTCGTGTTTCGAGGCTCACCCCCATGGCGGCGCGATCCACCTTCTGCAGGATATCGTCGGGCAAGTAGGTCATCGCATCCCGCAGCATCATCCGATGCTCGGCCTCCCGAACGCCCTGCACGACGGTCGGATCGTCCAGCAGTGTTCTCAGTGGGCGACTGTTGCGCACCACGCCCGAATCGGGCTCCCATTCCGTGACAAGACTGCGGTAGAGATCATCGGTTGAGTTCACACTCATCAGCCGGCGCGCCAGCTTGTGTGCCTTGTCACCCAGGCGGGCGATCCGGCGCACGCGAGGCAGGTGCGTGCCGAGCGCGTCCCAGCTCGGAGCCGGAATCCGGAGAATCACTGCGCCCAACGCACCTCGTGCGCCCGGCGGCAGCCAGCTCAGGCGGCTCCAGATCCGGCGACCCCACGAATAGCGGTTGTACCCCCCGAACAACTCGTCACCTGCGTCGCCGGAGAGCGCCACGGTCACATGTTGCCGCGTCATCTCCGCGACGAGAAACGTCGGGATCTGCGACGCATCCGCGAACGGCTCGGAGTACAAGTCCGGCAGTCGCGGAATGACGCTTCGCGAAAGTTCGGGGGTGACGTACAACTCGGTGTGCTCTGTACCCAGGTGTCGAGCCACGGCCTTGGCGTGCACGGCTTCGTTGAATCCATCCTCCGCGAACCCGATCGTGAACGTCCGCACCGGCCGGCGGGCCTGTGCCTGCATCAGCGCCACCACCGTCGAGGAGTCGATTCCGCCGGACAAGAAGGCCCCGAGCGGAACGTCAGCGACCGACTGCAGTCGCACCGCGGTGGACAGCGTGGCCTCGAGCTGCTCCACCGCTTGCCGCTCGTCGCCAATCGGATCGTCGAGCCCACGCGCGACGATGTCGGCCAACGACCAGTAGCGCTCCACGGCGAAGCCGCCCGAACGGCTGGGAGCAAACGGTGCTTCGGCCGGTGGCGAACGGTCATCCGCGAGCGAGATGGAGAGGATGCAGCCGGCCTCCACTTTGTAGACATCCCGATAGATGGAATACGGGGCCGGCACGTATCCGAACTGGAGGTAGAGCGCCACCACATCGCGGTCCACCGGGTTGGCGAACCGCGGATGCTTGCGCAACGCCCCCAACTCGGACGCAAAGACAAAGCCCCCGCCCACCCAGCCATAGTACAGCGGCTTCTCCCCGAATCGGTCGCGCGCAAGATGCAGCCGCCGATCGCCCCGGTCCCAGAGCGCCACGGCGAACATGCCGACGCTCGATTCGAGCGTTTGGCGCACACCCCACGCCGACACGCAGGCCAGGAACGTCTCGGTGTCCGAATGGCCATTCCAGCGCAGCGGGCCGTGCGCGCGCTCGAGCGCTTGCCTCAGCTCCAGGTGGTTGTAGATCTCGCCGTTCAACGAAATCACGTAGCGCTGGCAGTGGGAAATCATCGGCTGGTGACCCGCGGCCGAGAGATCGAGGATCGAAAGACGGCGGTGGCCGAGCGAGATCCCGACCTCCTCGTCCTGCCACACATCCCCGTCGTCGGGCCCGCGATGTCGCAGCACTTCGAGCATCGCGCCAACGGCATCGCGCGACACTCGATCTGTTCCGAGGACTCCAACTATGCCACACATCGCTCACGGCCGTTTGGCCATGTCGCGAACAAACTCGGCACTGTACTCGGCAAGGCAGATTCGCCAATCGCGCATCGCGTTCAGGCCCCGAGCACGGAGCTTGGTGTTGACAAGAGCTTCGCTCGCGGGCCTGACCGCAGAATACTCCTTCTCGAAGTACGAGGAGTCGACCCTGGTCACGGTGACCGAGCCATCCATCCCCAGCAGCCGGACGAACTCGCAAGCGACGTCGTAGCGGCTGCAGCTCCCCTCGCCGCTGTGGTTGTAGAGACCGTACATCTCGCTCTCGAGAAGGCGCTGCACGCCGGCGGCAAAATCGACGGTATATGTCGGCGTGCCAACCTTGTCGTCGACCACGAACAGCTCGGTTTTTCCGCCACGAATCTGTCGATAGATCTTGTTGATGAACTTCTTGTCCTTCGCTGGACCGCCCCCCATCATCCAGCCCGCCCGCGGCACGTAGTGCTTCCTGACGTGCTCGCAGACGAACCGCTCACCGTAGTGCTTCGATCGTCCGTAGCAGCCAAGCGGATCGGGTGTGTCGAAGTCCGTGTACTGATCGAGTCGTCCGTCGAATATTCCCGCGGTCGAAACGTAGACATACGTGGCGTCCACTTCGTTGGCGATCAACCCGAGATTCTCGGCGCCCAGAGCGTTCGTCAGCCAGGCGTTCTCCTGCTCGCACTCACACTGCTCAAGGTCCGTGATGGCGGCGAGATTGAGGATTACATCCGGGCGGAAGGTCACGATCGATTCCCGGATCGCGGCGTAATCTCGGACGTCCGCGTATTCGATCCACTCCTCGTTCACGATGATATCGGTCGCCTTGACTGTTGAGATCGGGGAGAAGCGTCGAAAGACCGCGTCTCCCAGCATACCGGCACAGCCTGCGACGTAGAT
The DNA here is from genome assembly GCA_035286465.1 of Gemmatimonadaceae bacterium. Lineage (GTDB taxonomy): Bacteria > Gemmatimonadota > Gemmatimonadetes > Gemmatimonadales > Gemmatimonadaceae > Fen-1231. The sequence goes on from DATEDF010000071.1 coordinate 22,968, forward strand.
TCGTGTGGTCTCGTTGATATTCATTCGAACAGGCTGATGTAGTTCTGCGCCAGCGAAGGAACCGAGTAGTTGGCGAGTATGTGCTGACGCGCTGCGGCGCCGAATCCGTTCCAGCTATCGGGATTGTCCAGCAGCCATGTCAGGACACGAAGCCAATCGGCTTCTTCATTCTTGACGAGAAACCCCGTTTTTCCGTCGATGACGACCTCCGCGCCGGAACCGACAGCAGAGGCTACCGGCACAGTCTCCAGCGCCGAATACTGAATGGCCTTGAATCCGACCTTGCCCTTTTCCCACAAGCCATCGGGAACCGGCATCAACCCGATATCAAGGTGCTGGAGATCTTCGATCTCGGTTTCGAGCCGCCATGGCACAAACTCGAAATGCTCCAGGATAGTGTATGACGGTGAGACGTCACAGATCACGCGAAAAGTGAACTCGTGCGTCTCCTGCAGCTTCATCAGGGCGGGAACCACGAGGTCGAGGTACGAAAGGTTGGATCGACTCCCCGTCCACCCGATGACCGGTCGAGCGCCCGGCGTGCGTCTGCGGGTTCGGATGTGATACGACGGATCTACGGTCGTGGGTAACCTGACAACTCTATTGTTGACTTCAGTAGCCCAGTTTACCAGAAACGGGTTGCACGCTGTCACACACCAGCTATTGCGCGCGATGTACCGCACCTTGGATCGCCATCTCAGCCAAGCCGCCAGGCGATTGGCGGAAGACGTCCTGCTGATGAAGATCGCGTCATCAATATCGTATATGACCTTGCAACCGAGAGAAAAAAGCAACCACTCGAGAATCGGCGGTCCGACGGGCGCGGCCTCCAAGTGGATGAAGATGTAGTCGTATCGCGAGGCGTAGAACAAGAGGGCAAGGCGCCGCACCACTCCCCCGAGCACGGCCCATACCTTCCGCATCGTGTTGCCAGGCTTGTACAGAACTGGCCACACCCAGGATGGAAGGAAGGGTGAGACTGTCGTGTCGATGCCCGCGCTTCCGAGGATGCGAAGATACTGCTCGAACCGGAATCGCTGGCCGGCTGCAACACCGAGCGGGTATGTGCACAGAATCAGGACGCGCCTCCGGGATTGCACGGTCCGTTGCTGGTGTGCTGCTGGCAAGCGCCCATGGGCCTTGATGGCAACCGCACACCAGTAGGGCGGTTCTGGTGAGAAACGGACGTCGGTCAGGCCCGCGTCGTGGAGCATGGTCTCGATCTGTTCCCGGCGAAAGCGCTTCTCGAGGCTCGTGCCGAATCGATCGAGCGCGTCCGTGCGCATCACGTAGAACGAGCGATTACGGTACCACGACAGGGGCCACGCGGCGGGCATTCTGCCTGATCGGTCGAGGGCCCTCGCGGCCCTGGCGAGCGGCCAGTACACAGTCAGCGCAATGCAGTCGCATGCCACATAGCGCAGTCGCTTCGGCAATCGGCAGATGATCCGGCGGCCGAGGTCCGCGATCGGCCACAGGCTCCGGAACCACACCGGCCGGTTGTCGAAGGCGTAGTACAGGTAGACGAGCAGGGGCGCGCCCGGCTTCAGCGTCCTGACCACCGACGCAAGCGCCCCCGTCGTGTCGGGGATGTGGTGCAGCACGCCCAACGCGTAGCCGAAATCGAGCGACCGTTCCGGCAGTGTGATCTCGTGCAGGACACTCTGATGGAAACTGACGTTGCCGGCCTCGCGCAGGTTGGCGCGCGCCACGTCGAGTGCTGCTGCGCTGGCGTCAATGAGGTGGAGGTGCCTGACCCTCGGCGCAACGTACTTCGCCCAGCGGCCGCTCCCGCACCCGAAGTCCGCGCCGACAGCGGAGGCGTCTATGCGCTCCCACGGGAACACGGCGAAGAAATCCGCGTACATGGCGTCCAGGTCGGCCTGCGACAGCGCGGACTGGGGAAACCGGGCCCATTCCTCACCAAAGACGCGAACGACCCGCTCATCCCGGCTGCGCACGTGTCAGCCCCGGTGCTTCAGCCGGTGCAGGCTGAGTTCGAGGTTCGGATCCCCCCACAGCCGCTGCACGTGACGGAAAGCCACCAGGGCCTTGCCGGCCCACGAGCGCGGCACCATCAGGGGCGTGCGAAGGACGAGTCGCTTCCAGGGAGGGATCTGCGGATCGGTCGCGACGAAATGGCGATACTGGTCGTGGCCGTAGTAGCCATACGCGCGCGTCGCGAGCAGCCGCGCCCACGAGGCCAGCGGTCGTCGCGCGCACACGCGCGCCTTCGACGCGTCGGAATACGCGGCCGGCGGCAGTCCCCAGATGATTCCCGGCCAGTGGACGAGTTCCACTTCGAAGTAACGGTCGGCCCACGTCGCGCCTCCCAGTCGAAGGCGGAGCTGGGGTTCGGCAACAAGGCGTGCATGGCGTCCGACCACCGCCCGGTAGAGTACCGCCACATGCACGTAGTCGGAGCCCAGGAACTCGGTCGGATCCACCGAGTCCCACATCGCCTTCTCGAAGACCAGGCCACCGAGAAACGTCGCGTAGCTCGCGGTGTCGGCGAGCAGCGATTCATGTTCCCCGGGAGCATAGTCGCGATCGCCGGTGACCCTGATGCGCCGCTTCTCGACAACCGACGAAAAGGCCGCGTCGTATGATGACGCATTCAGCACCAGCAGCCCCCAGTCCTTCTCGCGCAGCACTCCCATCACGCGCTCCACCGCTCCCGGCTCGGGGAGGTCGTCGTCGCCGAAGAGCCAGACATAGCGGCTCTGAGCGAGCGACACGGCGGAGACCATTTTCCGGTCGATGTTCGTGGCCGTCGGATCGGTGATGGCCGTGATGAACGGGTACCGCCCCCGGAAGTCCGCGAGCACGCGCTCGGTCTGGCCCGTGTCATCCGTGTAGGAGATGCAGAACGGAATGCCATGGGGCGCAACCTGTGGCAGAAACGCGGCCAGCGTGTCGGCCAGTTTGTCTGCCCGCTTGAATGTGGGAATGGCGATCGAGAGAATCGGGTTCAGGGCGCGGCGGCCTCCAGCCGGCGATAGACGGATTCGTAAGTCGCCACGCCCGCTTCCAGAGAGAAGTAGCGCCTGGCAACACGCACACAGTTCTCACGAACCGCTGACCGTGCGGCGAGCTCGAGTATCGCCTCTGCGGCGCGCTGCAGCGACTCGGGGTGAAAGTCACGAACGGCGAATCCCACGCCTTCACCTTCCAGAACGTCCACCACCTCCGCAACGCCGGCGTTGCCTACACACGGAATGCCGCACGCCAGGAATTCACCCAGCCGCGTAGGCACGGAGGAAATCCGCGACGGATCGGGCCGCACGAAGAAGACACCTGCATCCATCTGCCACATCTTCGCCGGAACTTCCGGGTAGTCGCAGCTCGACAGGTCCACCGCGTCGGGCAAGATGCCAAACTTCCGAATACCAGCACGGATCGCCACGTGGTCGTAGCGGTTGACGATCTTGAGGTGCGCGTCTGGCCGTCGTTGCCTGAGCGCAACGAAGAACTCGAGCACGTGTTCGAAGAGATACCCGGCCCCCGCATTCCCGACATAGCCAAGCGTGAAGGGTGCATCGCGGTGCGCCCGTGAGCCCCCAGGCGGCGGCCTGAAGAGCGCGAGGTCCGTGCAGGTGGTGACGACCTCAAACCGTATCGAGCGCCCCGCGACGGCTGGCCACTGTTTCATCGCGTCGACGGCTGTGTTGCTGAGCGCGAGGACGACATCCGCATCCTGTAGAAAGCGATCTTCGAACCAGCACGCGACCCGGAAGATCGTGGAGTGCTCGCGCCACCGCCCCAGTTCGACCTGCTGCGTCACCCAGAACCCGCGCGTGTCGAAGATGAAACGAACGCCGAATGCGCGCTTGAGTATCAGGGCGACCACCGCAGGCACGTAGCCGCGCGCGTGCACGATGTGCACTCGTTGGGTGAGGCATTGGAAGGCACAGACGAGGAATCCCATCGCCAGGTCGTAGGCCGTCGAGAGGTTGGCGGGTCTCTTGTGGTAGCGTAGCGGGATCCATCGGATGCCCGCAGCGCCCGCCATGCTGGCGAATCTCGCTCTTCGCGGTGCGTCGTCGAAGTCGAGGCTCTTTTCGTACGAGACCAGCGTCACGGGACGGGCACGCGCGAGCCCACGCATGTACGGGAGGATCTGGGACTGGCCCAGCTGCTCCATGAGGCCGTCGTAGCTCAAGTACAGCACCGCCAACTCAGGCCTTCTCCCCAACGAGATTCAGGCCCGGCGACGGGAGTCGCCGTACGCGAATAACTCCGGCCTGCGCAAGCGCTCTCTCCACTTCGTCTCGCGTGAGTGGTCTGTCGAACGCCGGTGACAGCATGTCATAGGTGTCGAGAACCACCGCTCGATATCGCTGCGTGAACCGCAGGGGAGTGCGCGTGTGGTCAGCGATCGGAATGACAAACGAGAACGCCCGGCCGATCAAGGGAAGCCGGAACAGCATTTCGGTGAGCGGGAAGAGCGCGGTCACCGTGATCTGTACCAGACCCAGCAGCACTCGGGCATTGAGGCGGCGCGTCAGAGGGCGGACGAGGTACTTCGCGTTCAACAGGGTCCACGGTTTTCGCTCGTACACCGTCAACGCGACACGGCCTCCGGCCCGAACCACACGCGGCAAGGCCGCAATTGCCCGATGGGGATCCGGCGTGTGCTGCATCACGCCAATCGAGTAACAGAGGTCGAACACACCGGCCTTGAATGGTAGTGCCAGGATGCTTGCCTGGACCACGTGCGCATTGGGGCGATCACGCACGGTTTCGGCAGCGGCGTCCACGGCGCTACTGATGTCCACGCCCACGACGTCGCAGTCATTGGCGGCGGCGATCTCGAGGAATCTCCCAGCGCCGCAACCTGCCTCGAGCAAGCGGAGGCCTTTCATCCCGCTCTCGTGCAATCCGGTCTCGGCGAAGAAACGCTGTCGCGACAGGCCGGCCCCGTTTTCCGAGTCCAGCTGCTCGCGCCGGAATCGATTCCACTGGAGTCCGAAGGACCTCGCGTAGTCATCCCCGCGCACGAATCGTGGAATGCCGCCCCGCACGGAGTAGGTGCGGCCGCACCCACGGCACGAGAGCTCTCCTTCCAGGACCTCAGTGCGGTCTTCCGAGTGTGTCGAAGCGCAGTCCATGTCCTCGCCGCACTCAGGGCACGCCAACAACTCCATGAGCGCGAGCTTCACGGAGTTCGGGCCGGCCGATGCAGCCCGGATTCGGGAATCCAGGACGGCATTCTGCCGACACTCAGCGCGCTTTGGGCGGCCGACGACTCATCGGGATTTCTATCTGTCACGCGAGAAATTGTACCTGAAATCGCGCCATGAGATGTCCGGCAGAGGCAGGTACGGCGGAAAGAACCGTCCGTGACGGCTCCACAGTCCATAGATCGCGATATTCGCCTGACTTGGGAGGTCCGATGGCGGCGAATATGCCCACTGCATATTCGAACGTTTCTTGACACGAGCCGAAGCCACGATGTCTCCGTTCGTAGTGATGCCAAGAAACGCGACGTTCGTCCCCACGGACATCCATCCCTGTTCGGTCTGCACGTCAACCAACGCGTGGCTCGCCAGGCCCTTCAAGGCCAGGCCGGCAACGCCATGACGCGAAGCTTCGAAGAGGTACACGTGACGGGTCCGGAAACCCGCGATTCCCAGAAACTTTTCGAGGACTCGCGCTCGGTCATAGCATTCGCCCCGACCAGCTTTCAGCACGTCGCCGGGCTCACGGGGGCTGCCATGCTCGATGATGCCGCGCGGAATCTCGGCAAGGACGCACAGCTGCATCTCGCGGATTCGGCCAATGGTATCCGTGGCCGTGAAATGGCAGCGCTTCGCAAGTTGATCGAACGCTGCACGGTCTTGCGACGTGATGGCATCATTCACCGCCGTCCCCCGCCAGAACGCAACTGCTGCCCCGATCATCGTCACCGTCAGCACTACCAGCCTTCGAGGCTTCGCGACTCCGGGTCTCATGCCGGCCCGGCGCCGAGTGAGAGGCTGCTCCGCCAAACGGGTACTGAGTGTGAACGATGGAACATCACGGATCCTCTAGAAGATGTCGTCTGACCATTTGAGACAGGTTAAGCGACGGGGATAAGTGGACTTCCGCGGGGTGAGGCTGCCGTGTCCAGCGGCGGCGATGAGTAGCACGCTGTCTCAATCCGTCAGATCGCGTCTGTGGCCGTCTCGTTTTGCCAATCGCCCAATCCTGACCGCCAGAACGCGCACGATGTCCCACGGCCGCAGCAGTGCAAACAACGTGAGGCTGCCGACCGTTTCGCCGAAGGCCCATCCCTTCAGCACCAACAGCTCCCCGATTGGACCACCTCGTCGTGCAATTGCTCGCCGAAGCAGAGGCCGATCAACGGGATAACTACGCATTGCCGCGACAGCAGCGCCGAATCGCATCCGGTACTCGAGGCGGTGACGGTACTCCTCCGAAAATACTGTCCTGTCCGGACCCTTCAGGCGCCTGAGCGTCGCGTCGAGGATGGCTAGATACTCGGCTGGATCACTCGCTGTCGTGTGGGAGTACGAGTGCTCCAGTCTTCTCCAATAGCCAAGGAATTCTGGAATCACGCACGCGCCGTTCTTGGCGCTGAGCACTTGATTGACGTAGTCATCGGCGAACGACTTGAGCGTCTCGTCGAAGCCGCCAGCTGACCGCAACAACTCCGTTCGATAGACGGTGCCGAGCCCGTAGAAGAGACTCCCGTGTCGAGTGAGCAATCTGAGGAATCTCTTCGGATCCAGATAAGTCGCGCTTCCGCCAACCGGTGGTGCGACGCAGCGCCGCACGAATCTTCCTTTTTCATCAACCTGAATCACGTTGACTGCGCACAATCCCGCCTGCGGGTGCAAGTCCATGAGCGCGAGACTTTTCGCGCAAAGGCTGACATCTACGAAGTCGTCAGAGGCGGCGAACATGACATACTCGGTTTCGACGGTGGCGAGCGCCTCAACCGCGCATTCCAGGCCTCCCGCGTTCCTCGCGTGGGTGATGACCGAGATGAACGCATATCGCTCGGCGTACGAACGCAGAATGCGTGGCGTGTCATCCGTGCTCGCATCGTCGAGCACCACGAGACGATCCGGACGGCGCGTCTGAGCCACGAAACTATCCAGCGCCTGTCGAATGTACTGAGCGTGATTCCTCGTGGGCATAACGATCGTGAGAAGCCCGTCCCCCGGCATTCCTGGAGCGAGTAGGCCACGCTTCTCGTCCCGTTGGCCGAGTCGACTGGTCGTGATTATCGGCTGCACGCTGCACCGCGCGTCATAGTTGACTGAGAGGGATGATCACGTTCTCGACATTCAACGCAAAGAGCTTCGTTAGAATCCGCCGCATCGCGAGCTTGGTGGCTATGGCGGTGACAACGATGTCCCTTCCCGCGAGGTTAACGTCGGACAGCCGCGTGATCCTCTTGTTGAAGTTGATGAAGCGCAGCCCTTCCTTCGCGGGATCCTCGTCTACGATACACTCGACCAGTTCAAGCGCAGGGATGTAGTACGCGACCAAAGGCAACATGAGGCCGGCGCCGAACGCGATCAACTTCCGCGTGCCCGTCGCCATCCGGAAGTTCACCGCTCCCACATCCGCGTCGAAGACCGCCTTTCGCTCGGTAATCACTGTCGCCGGGATGGACCGACCGACACCGTTACTGCGGGTCCGTGAGGCGGGCGAGAACACGACCATTAACGTGCCATAGTGGTCCGGATCGAACTTGGTCGCACCGACCTCGAATCCGCCCCTCTCCAGCAAGAGTGAGATCGATCGTTCCGAAAAGTAGTGGACGTGTTGGTGATGTATCTGGTCGAATCGCGCGTCCCTGACGAGCAGGTCGAGACTCGGAAACTGGAATACGCAGACATCGCCGTCGCTCATAGAGTCGCGCAGGTTGCTCAGCACCGATGAGGGCTGGTCGATGTGCTCAAGTGTGTGACTGCACAGAAAGAGTTTCCGCGATGAACCGAGCGCGGCTAAGTCCACGTTCTCGATGAAATCGCTCATCACCCGGATTCCGAACTCATCCTCGAGCCTCTTGTCGGTATTTGGGTCGATTGCGACGCACTGCTTGCCCATCGCGGAAAAAGTGCTGAGCAACGTGGCGTCATTCGCTCCGATGTCGACGATGGTGTCAAAGTCATCCACGTTCAGAGAACTCACCACGAATGCCTGGAAGTTCCGGATGGCGTTGATCGATCCGATGCTCGACGCGGTCGCCGTTCGATAGTGTTCGTACAGGAACGTCGTGGAAATGACGGTTTCCAGCTTGCCGTGACTGCAGCCTTCGCAAAAGAGGAACGCCTGGTCCACAAAGCCGACGTTCGCGAAAGTGTCCGCCCGATACGGCTCGTAGATCTCCGTCAGCGGGTAACGTGGCAGATCCACCATCATCCGCATGCTGTTGCCGCACACAGGACAGCTGCGATCCTGTCGTGATTCGATCCGTCCGATGTCCACGTCCCACCAGGCTTCAGTTTGAGGTTTCGGAGCCCGAGTCAGTCCGGCCACCGGGCGCGGAGTCCGCCGTCTGGCGAATCCGCCCTGCGAAGCGTCTCCGATCAGCCGGTCGCCGCGCCCTCGGGCCCGCGCTCTTCAGGTGCCCAACTCGCGTATTCGACGTCAACGTTCTTCTCGAATGGGCCGCTGTAGGTCTCATGGTACACGACCCACTCTGTCAGCGGTACCGGTTGATGCCACTCTCCGTTAGTAACACGACTCATGAACGCTCCACGGAGATCACTCCTGAGCCGCACAACTCGCAGCAGCTCCCCCCGGGCACCGAAGATGCGGACCTCCATCTCGCCCTCGATAACGTGATACGACTCGCTCTTATGCTTCGGGTGACGGTGCGCTCTGATGTAGGTGGACTTGTGAGCGACGACGATCATTTCGTGTGTCGGGGCGTTCTGATCGTGGTGCAGGCACAGGCGCGACCGCCGCGACGTGTGCTCGCGCGCCAATTCCTTCAGCCGCTCGAGCGTCTCGGGTCCAACGAACTCGATATTCTCGCTCGCGTAGATGACGTTCATTTCACGCCCGCGGCGCCGCGAAGTGTTCGTCCAGCAGAGCGACCTTCTCATCGATGATGTCTTGGACGCGGCGGTAGCGCATGCCAAGAAGTACTTTTGAGCGATCGTTGACGAGGTCGTTCAACCTGCCTCGTCTTTCCGAGTACGCGATCTCGTCGAAGTCCACCTCACGAAACCCCATGAGATGACCCCACGCGCTTTTCTCGATGATTCGTCGCGCGAGCCAGGCGCGGTTGACACTCTCGTCAGAACACACGTGGATCTTCCTCACGTCTGCGTGGTGAATGAGTCCGGCGAGACAGCTCGCCGTGTCGTTGACATCCACGATCGAGAACACGTTGTCGCGTGCCATTCGCGCGCCGTCTTTCAGGAGCGTCTCATAGGTCAGCTTCACGACACAACGCGATGAGACGTTCCAGCCCACGTTCCAGCCTGTTCTGACGATCGTGTGGTTCTCGTAGCTCGCGCACAGTACCTTCTCGACTCGTTCCTTCAGCACGCCGTAGAAGTTCAGCGGACGCGCTTCGTCGTCCTCCCTGTAGCTGCCGGTCATTCCGTCGAAGACCTCGACCGACGACATGAATATTATTCGTGGCCGCCGTGACCGTACTGCGTCAATCAGCGCCTTCGTCCGGATGCAGTTCAGTTCTTCCGCAATCCGCTGGTTCTCGAAGATCCAGCTTGGATTGCTGTACGCCGCCAGCAGGTAGATCGTGTCACGGTCGTTGACGTCGCTGATGTGGTCGAGCAGGTGATCGCGAAGCAGATTGAATTGAATCAAGCCGCATTCACTCGGGCTGCTGTTCCTCGTGCCGACGACGGGAATGCCCTGGCGCTGAAAGGTCTGATACAGCGCCATACCGACCAGGCCAGAAGCACCAATGATCACGGCTCGCACGAGCGATCTACTCCGGCCCCATCCGAATCAAACTTCGTCCGGCTGACTTGCCGCTTCTCATGTCCTCGAGTGCGACGTTGACCTCCGCGAGCGAGTACACGTTGGTGATCAGCGACGACAGTGCGATCCTCCCCGCTTGGAGCAAGCTCATATACCTCGGAATGTCCTCATGGGGTACGGCCTCTCCGCCGTGTGAGCCTGAGATCACCTTCCCAAAGTGAAGCGGCAGCGAGTAGATCGATATGTTCGCGCCTGCTCGCGGCACGCCAACAAGCGTCACCCTCCCCCGCGACTTGCTCAAGCGATAGCCCAGCTCGATGCTCGCGGGCAAGCCGGTGTTGTCGATGACACAGTCGACGCCCCGATCTCCGACGATCTCGCGAAGTGACCGCTCCACATCGAGCCTGCCAGCGTTGACTGTGTGGGTCGCGCCCATCTCCTTTGCCAACTCAAGTCTGTTTTGGTGCAGGTCCACTGCAATGATCGGATACGCTCCGGAGAGTGCAGCAGCTTGGACAATGTTGAGACCGACGCCGCCCGCGCCGAGAACGACGACGGATTCGCCAATTCGCAGTCTGGCGTTGTTGACGACGACGCCGAATCCTGTCGTGACAGCGCATCCGAAGAGTGCCGCGAGGCGGAGGTCGATGTCGGCAGGAATTGCGGTCACACGGTTCTCCGACACGACGGCCCATTCATTGAATGTGGTGACCCATCCGGCGTTGAGCGTTCGGCCCTGCCACGAGTAGGTCGGAGGAACCGATTCGATTCCCTGCCCCCTTCGCCAATGGAGCACCACTCTATCGTCCGGTTTGACATATCGCACGCCAGGACCGATCTCGGCGACCGTGCCCGAACCTTCATGCCCCAGCAGATGCGGCAGGTACCTGTCCTCTCCCTTGGCACCATCGATCTCGCCAAGTTGAGAGCCGCAGATGCCGCTGTACTGGACCCGAACGAGCACCTGCCCGACGTCGAGGGAGTTCGGCAGCTCGACTTCCGTCACGACGAGAGGTCGCCGAGGTTGCGCGAGAAGCGCTGCGTTCATCACACGGGGCCCCTTCATTGATCGACGTGTCGTTCCGGCAAAATGGCGTTGCTCGAAAGCGCGGAGTGCACGTGAAGCTTCATGGCGAGATTCGCCGGCGCACTCGACAATCGCACCGGTCACTCAAAGTAGATGAACGAGTGATCACCCCTGTAGCCGGTGTGCTCGAACCACCAAGCCCATTCCTCCGGAGTGCAGAACTCCTCGCACGTAAGTTGCCAGTAGAGCAGGTTGGCCTTCTCGACTTCATTCCGGTAGGACTCGACGCAGATGTACTTGTTCTTTTTACCGACCCGTTCGACCTCCCGCAAGGCCTTCTCCAGGTCGTAGTTGTACAGGTTGTGGAGCGTGTTGAGCGAGTATACCAGGTCGAAGTAATGGTCCGGGAATGGCAAGGACGTTGCGTTTGCCAACTGAAGACGACGCTTGATTTCCGGCTTCGCGTGCTCGATCGCGTACTCTGAGACGTCGATTCCGTAGACTTCGACACCGGGGATCACCTTCGTGAAGTCGTACAGCAGGAAACCCTTCCCACACCCGACATCAAGGACCTTGTCACCCGGCCGAATATCGTAGTGCTGCGCCATCAGTCGGGCGACCTTTTCCCACCGTCCTTCGATGTAGCTATAGCCACCAAACCCGAGGCGACGGTCGCCGTCCCAGTAGTGGTAGCCCCACGTCTTCGCCATCTCGGCGGCCTTGGCCTTTGGGTACTCGGGGTCGGTGACGCGGGCGAGGTAATCACGCTGCGTGGTCTTGTGCACCGCGGAGAGAAAATCAATGTAGGCCATTGTTCAGGCGATGTGTTGGAGCGTCTCGAAAAGCACTTGGGCCTTGGTGAGCTGCTCGCACTTGAGGGTAGTCTCATCGAGTGACGGGTTGGCGAACCGTCGCCGAGCAAGATGTTCAGGCAGGAACACATTAAGCGCAATGCAGCACCACTTGACGACGTAGACCGGCCGCAAGAGGTTGGCGCGGGCTACGAGTTCGTGCGGTCTCGCGAAGCACGCCATCAGCTGGTTGACAAAGGCGTGAAAAAGGACTCCGGGCACGGGAAGGGCGAGCTGTGAGAAGAAATCGCCAGCAGTCTTCGCGGGATCGTCCCAACCGGCGTATTCGAAATCGATGAACCGGATCCGCCCGTTCGGCGCGACCAAGGCGTTGTGAAACCCGAAGTCGGACGGCGAGATGCATCGCTGCGCGGTCTCCAGAGTCTCGTCGAGCTCCAACCCACGTCCGGCCGCAGCTCGAGCAAAGCGGCTCGTTAACGTGCCCCAATAGCTCGACAGCGTGCGAAAGAAGTCGCGGGCCTCCCGGTCTTCCTTTCCACTCGTGGGCGCATCGTTGAGGCGCTGCATGCGCTCGGACACCAGCGCAAGGTGCTGCGCAAGTGAGAAACAGGCCTCGGCTGCCGAGGGCAGCGTCGGGGCGCGGACCCTCGCCAGCGGAGAATTCAGAGCGGTGACGAAGTCCAGCGCTGCCTGCACGTGCTCCCAGCGGACCTCGCCAGCTCGAAGGAGGGTCCCGTCAATGAATTCATGCAGCGCCATGCCGGTCCGCTGATCAGACGCATATGGAACAGGCGTCGCATCCGGGCTGACCGCGGCGGCGTACGAGAGAAACGCGTGCTCTGCCGCGAGCCGATCACGCGTGTCGCGTTCATCACGAAAATACTGCTTTGTCAGAAATGTTCCGGCGGAGGTGCGGACCTGGTATGTGCGGTTGTTGCCACCGGAGAGGCAAGGTTCAATCGAGAGGATTGGTGCCCGAATGCCAGCGCTCGCCAGAAGCACCGCAACGTTGGCTCGCAGGTCGGTGGGGAAAGGACTCACTGGCGGCCTACTGACACAAGTGCGCCGCGATCTCCTGCCAGGTCCGGTACACCTGCAGACCTTCGCACGCGCTCGAGGCGTGATGAGAATCCGGGTCGAATAGCACACGCGCAGTGCTCGCCGGGAAGCGATCCGCACACAGGATCTCGGGTAGGTCGTCGATGAACACGTCGCAGCGAAGGGCCTCGATCCGCGCGAGCTTCGCGTCCTTCGTCACTTCGAAGAAGACCGACGCCTCTGGGATGAGCAGCTCACCATCGCACATCAGATGGCTCGTGATCCAGGAGCGGGCGGCGTTGTGCAGGTCGATCGGGACGCCGAGGAAGGGGTGCCGCGTCCTGTGACTAACGACAGATACGTCGTACCGACGTTTCTTGGCGAGGCACAAGCACTCAACGGCACCGACGTATGCCTGCGCGTCGCTCATCCGTGCGCCGTACACGAGCCCCTGCATCTCCGTCCAGCGATCCTCGTGTCCAGCCAGTCTCAAGTAGTCCCGAATGGCCACCTTGTCCGCGGGCATGTCGGGTGGAACCAGTCTCTGCTCCATTGCGATGCTGTGAAAGAGCAGATCATAACGGACGATCGTGTTGTCGAAGTCAATGCCGATGCGCATGCAGGGACTGGCGATGGCTAGGCGCCGCGAAGTGCAGCGTACACGGTGTCTGCGATCTTCGCCGCGCTGAGGCCGTACTTGTCGCGCGCATACGCCTGCGTGCCAACTTCGTGCATGAACTCGTCAGGAGTCCCGAGCATGAGCAGTGGCGGCGCGCTTTGCTGTGATGCTCGCCATTCTGCGACCGCGCTGCCGAAGCCGCCGATGCGACCGTGTTCCTCCACCGTAACCAGAAGGGGGAATCTCCGCTTGGCGACTTCGAGATACGCGCGATCAAGCGGTTTTACGGTGTGATAGCTCACGACCTCTGCCGATATATCTCGCGCCCGCAGCCGATCCGACGCTTTCACGACCTCCGCCATGACGGTACCGGTGGCGAGTAAGGCAACGTCTGTCCCCGGCGAAATCACAATCGCCTCTCCGATGCGTAGGTCCGGGGAGCGGACGTGGATGAGTGGTTCGCCCTTCTTGCCGATGCGGATGTAAGACGGCGCATCGTCCTCGAGAGCAGCCCGCAGAAGGAGGCGGAGCTCCGTTGCATCGCACGGAGCGAGAACGCGCATGCCCGGAAGCGTCCGCAGGATCGCCAAGTCTTCGAGCGAGTGATGCGTTGGTCCGAGATCCGCGTACGACAAGCCGGACCCAGTACCGACGATGATGACAGGTGCACCGTGACAGCACACGTCTACGCGAATCTGTTCGAAACATCGCGTGGTGGTGAATGGCGTGATCGTGTACACGACCGGGCGCATTCCGCAGAGCGCCATGCCGGCCGCGACGCCCATCATGTTTGCTTCGGCGACACCGCAGTTGAAGAAGCGTCGTTCGTCGACCCGCTTATAGTTGTCGAAGAGCTTGTTCCCGATATCCCCGGTGAGCAGAACCAGACGCCCGTTCGCACTGGCGAGCTTGGTCACCTCGTCGGCGAACGCATTCCTCATTTGGTGACTCCGAGTTCTCGTTTGGCCGCGAGGACCTCGTCGGAGGTTGGGATTCTGTAGTGCCAGTTGTTCTCGTCTTCCATGAACGATACGCCCTTGCCCTTCACCGTGTGAGCGACAATCGCCGTCGGTCTGGAGTCGTCACCGGGTGAAAGAGCGAGTGCTTCGCCGATGGCGGCGAAGTCATGACCGTCTATTTCGCACGTGCGCCACCCAAAGGCACGCCATTTCTCAGCCAAGGGACTGAGTGCCATCACCTCTTCACTCCGCCCTGTCGCCTGCCATTTGTTGAAGTCGATGATGACGCAGAGCCGGCTCGCGCGTTGTGACGCCGCAAGCATCGCCGCCTCCCAAACTGCGCCCTCGTTGCATTCTCCGTCGCTGAGCAACGCATAGACGTTGTAGTCAAGCCCCCGAATGCGCCCCGCCAGCGCCATTCCGAGGCCAAGCGGCAGGCCGTGACCGAGTGAACCGGTCGCCGCCTCGATGCCCGGCAGGTGGTCCGGCGTCGGCGGATGCTCGGCGAACAGGCTGCCGTCCTGGCCATAGTTGTCGAGCATGGCTTCAGGATAGAACCCGCGCATCGCCAACACCTGAAACAGGGCAGCCGCGCCATGCCCCTTGCTGAGGATGAATCGGTCGCGAGATGGCGCGCGCGCGTCCGCCGCATCGATCCGCAGCACCGAGAAGTACAGCGTCGTGAGGATATCGACGCACGACAGACACGAACCCAAATGGGGGGTGTTCGTCCTGTGTGACGTCTCGATGATGCGCACACGAAGAGTCCGTGCACGCCAGTCGAGGTCCGAGATGTCGACTCGCGCTGTCACACGGCTTCCACGATGGGCTTCACGGCTGGAAGAGATCCTCCGAGCGGACGGTTCGGCAACATCCACAGGAGCAGGCGCATCGGGCCGACACGAGAGTGCATCTCCGCTGCGGTCGTAGAACGCGTGCGAGCATTGTGACGCCGGGTGAAAGATCGTAGGTTGAAGCCGCGCCATGCAAGGTGCCGAACTGCGCACTCCATCCACCATCGCGCACCGTCGCGCGAACGGAACCGGGAACTCATACAGCGCGGCGTCGGCGAGCGCGACGTCGAAGTGCCCTGCTGTCGTTGCAAAACGATAGCGCGGGGATGTCCTTCACCTGGTTTCGAACTGAATATGGACCTTGGAATAGACGGCAAGACGGCGCTCGTCACCGGCGGAGCGCAAGGGATCGGAGCAGCCATCACCGAGGAGCTGCTGAGAGAAGGAGCGAGGGTATTCTTCACTTCGCGCAGTGAGGCCGCGATCGCCGAGCATCTGGCTCATCTAGGTCCGCTGGCGAAAGCAGCCTCCGGAATCCTCTGTGAGCTCACGGAACCGGGCGGCGTGGCGGCAATCGACACAGACCTGCATACGGCGAGTCTGGAGATCGACATCCTGGTCAACAATGCCGGCCACACGCTCGACATCACCGATCCATATTGCTCGATCGATGACTGGCGCAATGTCATGAGGCTGAACTTCGAAGTCGCGGTCGAACTCGCGAACCTCATGATCCCGAATATGAAGCGACGAAGATGGGGCCGCATCGTCAACATCACGTCCTGTGCTGGTCTCGAGAACAGTGGGCCGGTCACGTTCAGCGTTGCAAAGGCAGCATTGACCGCGTACACCAGATCGATGGGTCGGGTGTTGGCCACGGAGGAGCCTGGAGTCGTCATGAGCGCGGTTTTCCCCGGGGTTGTCCTGACGAAGGGCGGACATTGGGAGAAGGTCCTTGCGACGAATCCGAAGCACGCCGAGACGTATCTCAAGGAGCGATGCCCCGCTGGCAGATTCGGCAGCGTGGACGAGATCAGTCCGGTCGTTGCCTTCTATTGCTCGGAAAAGGCGTCGTTCAGTCACGGAGCGATAGTGCCGGTCGACGCGGGTCAGTCCAGGCATTTCATGTACTTCAACTACCTGGAATAGTCGCTCGTGAAAGTGTCAGACTATATCGCGAGCTTCCTGAAGTCGAAGGGAATAGGCCATGTCTTCGGCTTGCAGGGAGGCGCAGTCGTACACCTCTTCGACTCGATCGACAAGATACCCGGTCTGCAGGCGATCTACTGCCACCACGAGCAGGCCGCTGCCTTGGCGGCGGTCAGCTATTCAAGAGTCTCGGAGAACAACGGCGCCGTGATCGTTACAACTGGCCCCGGGGCGACCAACGCGCTCACCGGACTGCTCGCGGCGTGGCAGGACTCCATCCCGTGTCTGTTCCTGTCCGGCCAGACAAGAAAGGAACACACGTCATACGGCCTCAAGGTCAGGCAGGTTGGAACGCAGGAGCTGAACATCGTCGACATCGTGAGGCCGATCACCAAGTACGCCAAGTTCATCAGCTCACTCGCAGGTCTCGAAGATGAGCTCGAACTTGCGTATCAGATCAGCGTGAGCGGCAGACCAGGACCCGTGTGGCTGGACATTCCCGTGAACCTGCAGTGGGAACATTTCGAGCCTCGGCGCCCGAGTCCGTCCGTGGTGGTCAACAGCGAAGGCGCCAGAGAGTTTTCTGAGGTGGCGCGTCATCTTCGAGCGGCACGCAAGCCGCTCGTTATCGCGGGCCATGGCATTAGGTCCGGGAAGGCTGTCGCCAAGTTCCGGGAGTTCATCACACGCTTGAACGTTCCGTTCGTCACGACCTGGACGGCAGCTGATTTCCTGCCGACGAGCCATGCGCTCAACACCGGTATTCTCGGCATCAGCGGGCAACGAGGTGCCAACAAGGCCGTCCATAGCGCCGACCTCTTACTCGTACTTGGGAGTCACCTGTCGATACCGCAAACATCGACGCTGTTTGATCAGTTTGCACCGGACGCCAAGAAGATCGTCATCGACATAGATAGGGATCAATTAGAGAATCTGAACGTCAAGGTCGAGTTGCCGGTCGTGGCAGACGTCGGCGTCTTCTTTGATTGGGTCAAGGCCTACGCGTTGGAGATCAGTGTCGAACGAGATTGGCTGGCTTCCTGCAAGTCGTTCAAGGAAATGAATAGCGTCTCCAGCGGGCTTCGGAAGACAGGGAGCAAGACCTCAGCTGGTGTGAACTCTTACGTGTTCAACGATCTGTTGACGCGATGTCTCCCAGAGAATGTGTGCCTCGTCATCGACGGCGGTGGAACCGCGCTGTACACGGGCTTCCAAAGCAGCCAGATCCGCGACACACAGCGGCTGGTCTGCTCCTCCAGCATGTCGGCGATGGGAAGCGGCCTCCCCGAGAGCGTCGGCGCGTGCCTCGCGAACAAGAGGCGACTGACGACCTGTTTGATCGGCGATGGCAGCTTCTTGATCAACGTACAAGAGCTGCAGACGATCGTTCATCACCGACTCCCCATCAAGGTTTTTGTGCTGAACAACAATGGATATCTGGCAATTCGGCACACCCAAGCGGCGTTTCTCGAACAACGCTATGCGGGCACCCACCGTGACTGGGGAGTGTCGTTCCCGGCCATCAAGAAGGTAGCGGCTGCCTTTGATATTCCATTTTTCAGGGTCGCCCGTGAAGCGACGGCTCGCAAGGTGATAACCGACGTCCTGAAGGTCAAGGGCCCAGCGATCTGCGAAGTGGTGGTGCCAGACGACCAGGAAATGCTCTTCAAGCAAGGCTTCAGGCGCAACGCCAATGGTACCTTTTCACCAGTTGCGCTGGGGGAGATGTGGCCTTTCACGGACACATTCTCTTCGACCTGAATCCAGTGTGAAGGAGGGCTGCTTTTCACTGCGTGAGGATCACTTCTACAGCATTCCGGCGGAGGACCTGGAACGCATCCGGCAAGCCGAGAGCGAGTTCCCTCCGCTCAATCGCTGAGCGACAACACTCCTTACGGCTTATGCAGGTACACCTGCGGCTGTGTGTTCAGCGCCTCGTAGAAGCGGTCGACCCACGCGATGGTGTCTTCGAGCCCCTGCTCCAGCGAGATCCGCTCGGTCCAACCCAGCTCCCGCCGGACCTTCGTGCTGTCCAGACGGTAGGCGGAGTCGTTTCCCGGCCGCTCGGCGGCCATCTCCACGCAATCCTCGAACTTCGCGCCGAGTCGCTCGCAGATCATTCCCACCACCCGGCGGATGCTCACCTGCCTGTCGGTCGCGATGTGATAGGCCTCTCCCGGCCGACCCTCGCGCGCCGCGACGGAGGTGGCCTCCGAGACGTCACGCATGTGAATGAACGACCGCTCTGAGACACCGCCGCCCTGAAGCTGCAGCTTCCGGCCGCTCCTCACCGACAGGATCGTTCGCGGGATGATCCGGTAGAGCCCTTGCCCGGGGCCGAACACGTTGGCAGCCCGCGTGAACACGACGGGAAACCCGTACTGGGTGAAGTACGTGCGCAGGCTCATGTCGGCGGCCGCACGCGACACGGCGTAGGGTGTGCTCGGGTTGAACGGCGCGTCCTCGCGCACGAACCCGCTGGTGCTGCCGTAGACCTCGGGCGTCGTGACGTGCACGTACTTCCTCAGGAACTCCATCTGGCGCAGCCGCTCGTGCAGGCGAACCGTCGAGACGACGTTCGTGGTGAACCAGTGCTCGGGGTGCTCCCAGCTCTCGGCGACCATACTCTGCGCCGCGAAGTTCACGATGTATCGCGGCCGCTCATTCCTCACGAGCGCGTCAATCGCATCGAGGTCCCGGTTGATGTCCAACCTGGCAAAGCGGAAGTTCGCGTCGAGACCAGACCACCGGTACGGAAGGAACGCGGCGTGAGGCTCCTCCGACCGGCTCACGCCGATCACCGCTGCACCCTGACCGAGGATGTGATCGACAAACGTCGCGCCGGAGAACGAGTTGCTGCCTAGCACGAGGAACAGCTCCCGGCCCGCCACTATGGCTCCGAGGCGGGCTGGTTGCGGTAGAGCCACTGCATGACGGCGTGGCCTACGATGAGCTGCATGTCTTCGGCGATCTGCATGTCATCCACCGCGACGTGGATCGCCACGTCGGCCATCGCCTTGGCGCGGCCACCGGAGTAGCCGACGATCGCAAAGCTCCTGACCGACATTGCCTTCGCCTGCTCGATCGCCCTGAGGATGTTCGGGGAGTTGCCGCTGCCCGAGAGCACGACGAGCACGTCGCCGGCACGGGCCAGCACCGCGAGCTGCATCGCGAAGACCTCATCGTAGCCCTCGTCGTTCGCGAGGCAAGTGAGCGTTGCGGGGTTCGCCGGCAGCGCCGTAACGCGTAGCCCCGATCCCCGTGCGTTCGAGACGGGGTAGAGGAAGTCGTTCGCCAGGTGCATCGCGTTGGCGGCGCTGCCGCCATTGCCGCACAGGAACACGTTGCGCCCTGTGCTCCAGCAGTCGCGCAGCTCGTCGGCCAGGCGCTCGACGCCCGACCAATCCTGCCGCGCCAGCACCTCGCGGAGGCGCGCGGCATAGTCGGCCGCGGCGGCACGAAGGCCATGCGGCGCGGAGGTCACTTGAGCACCTCGCGCTGCATCCACTTGAGATTGTAGAAGCGATCCTCGTCCTTGAGCTGCCCCGCCCGGTATTTCGCGCTCAGCTCCTGAATCGCGTCGTTCACGGTCTTCTTCGGCCGAAAACCCGTGGCCAGCAGTCTATCCGAGTTGATCCGGTAGGAGCGCGGGTCGTTTGACGCGCTGACGACGATCTCCGCGGGCACGTGTTTCGAGATCCTGCGGGCGATGTCCATGATCGAGAGATTCTCAAACCCGGCGTTGTAGATACCCGTGTGCTCATGGTGCTGAAGCATGAACAGGTACACGTCGGTGATGTCGTCAATGTGGATGTTCGGCCGCGTCTGCGAGCCCCCCAGAACGGTGATCCGGCCGTTGGTCAACGCCTGCATCGTCAGCATGTTCACCGACAGGTCCAGGCGCATGCGCGGCGAGAAGCCACAGACCGTGGCCGGCCGGATGATCTGCACCGACATCTGGCCCGCGTAGCTGAGCAGCACGCGCTCCGCGACCATCTTCGTCTTGTTGTACTCCGAGATCGGCTCGAGATCGAGATTCTCGGTCACCTGCGCCTCTTCCTTCACTCCGTACACACTGCCGGAGGACGCGTAGAGGAATTGCCGGATGCCCGCGCGGGCGGCCTTGTCCGCCAGCCGCATGGTCGCGAGCGCGCTCACCTCCCACGTGAGCTTCGGATTCAGGTCGCCGCACGGATCGTTCGCGATCGACGCGAGATGGATGATGGCATCGACGCCTTCGAGGTCGATCGCCCCGACATCCCGCACGTCGGCCTCGATCGTCGTGAGGGCCGGATGCGCCTGGAGGAAGTTCCCAAACCACATGATGTCCAGGCCGACCACCTCGTGACCGGCATTCAGGAGTTTCGGGACGAGCATCGTGCCCTTGTATCCGCACGCCCCCGTGACCAGCAACCTCATTCGTGCGGCCTCATGTGCATGACCGGGTTGTACGCCCTCTTCATTTAAGGAGCGCGTGTACGGCCTTGGTCAGACTCACGCGATTGAGCGTCGAGCGGTTACCGAGGTCGGCCACCATCTGGGCGCCCGCCAGGTTCGCCAGCAGAGCGACGACGTCCCACGGTGCTCCGGCCGCGACCAGCGGTCCTGTCAATGCCAGCACGGCATCGCCGGCGCCGACGCGGTCGGTCACGTGCGTTGCGAGCGCCGGCGCCTCGACGACGTCGTCGGGCAGCGTGCAGTGCACGGTACCTGACCGCCCGCGGGTGATGGTGAATTTCTCGCACCGCACTCTCGCCGCCAGGACGGCGACCAGCTCGCGCCAGCCCGCGTGCATCGCACGAGCTTCGAGATGGACCTCGTGACTTGCCATGCAGACGTAGTCGGCACGCGGGTACTTGCTGATCGTGTTGAAGCCGCGGTTACCGGCATTTGCCTGCGTGTTCACCACGAGAAAGCGTGGAGACGCCACCAGCGCATCCACCACGCCGCCGGAGATCATGCCATGGCCGTAGTCTGCCACGATGATGACATCCGCACCTGCGCATTCGCGTCGCACGGATTCCACCACTTCCTGCTGGTCGGCGGAGGAGGAGTCATGTTCGTCCATGACGTACATCTCGAACATCCGCACGCCCGTGTACGCATCCACGAAACGCCGTTTCGCGATCGTCGGCGCGTTGTGCCGCGTCGTGAAACTCGCCTTGACCGTCGGTGCGAGGTGCTCGCGGACGAAGTCCTCACGACGATCCGTCTCTCCGAGCTGACCGACGAGGTGCACGGTGCAGCCCAGGCCGGCAACGTGGTTCGCAACCGCAAGACTGCCACCGGCGTAGCGTTCGATGGATCGGTGCCTGAAGGCGAGGATGGGATCTTTCGTGGACTTCCCCAGCCCCTCGCAGAATGAGTACTCATCCACGATGGGTTCTCCGACCACCGCCACCTTCAACTCCGACGCGCGATCGAGCCATTCGAGCACTTCACCGGCCGTTCGCCTCCGGCGAAACTCGCCCAGCCAGCTCTCGACCTCAGGCGGAAAGACGTCAAAATGCGTGTTGATCAGGTGTGAACTCGAGAAGACGATCTCGTCGGTGAAGCGCATCTGGCCGCCGACGGCGAGCACCGCCTGCTCCTCCTCGTAGATCTTGCCCGTTGGGTCGTCATCGCGCCGGACGTAATCGCTGCCCTTGACATAGAAATCCGGTTTCAGTGACTTGATCAACTCCGTCGCCGTCTCCGCATTGTTGATGCAGACGTAGTCAACCGCAGTGATCGCCGCGAGAAACTCGGCACGGAGCGACTCGTTGAATGCCGGACGGCCTGGTCCCTTGTTGACGAAGCGATCGGCCGTGATCGTCACGACGAGGACATCGGCAAGCTCACTTGCGGCCTTGAGATGTCGAACGTGACCGGGATGCAGGACGTCGAAAACACCGTGACAATGGGCGACCCGCCGGCCCGCGGCCCTGTGCTGACCCAGGGCGGTGACCAGATCCCGAAGGGAGAGGATCTTTCCCGGATTCGGACTATTCATGGCGGACCTGTGCGTCGTCCCGGATGACGCCGAACTCGCGCCTCATGTCTGAACCTCGGTAACCGACCTTCCCGCGTGATGCCTCGCGTCGGGACCGCTCTCCTGGGTGACTCTGCCGTGCTCCAACCGGTAGAGCCGGCCGCACTCCGCGACCGTGGAGAGCCGGTGCGCCACGATCAGGATGGTCTTGGTCCCTTGCAGGGCCGTCACCGCCTTCATCACGTCGCGCTCGGTAGCGCCGTCGAGCGAACTGGTCGCCTCATCCAGGACCAGCACGGCAGGGTCGTGATAGAGCGCCCGGGCAATCCCGATGCGCTGGCGCTGTCCGCCGGAGAGTCGGATGCCGCGCTCGCCGACCAAGGTCTCCAGCCCGTCGGGGAGACTTGCGACGAATTCCTCGAGTTGTGCCGCCGTGATGGCGCGCTTGACCGCCGCATCGTCGATCTGAGCATCGGAAAGGCCGAAGGCGACATTGCGCCTGAGCGTATCGTCCGTCAGGTAAATGGATTGCGGAACGTAGCCGATCTGGTCCTGCCAGGCGCGCGGATTCCGGTGAATGTCCTGCCCATCCACCTCGACCCGGCCGCCGCCCGGCGTGAGCAGTCCAAGGATCACGTCCACAAGCGTGCTTTTCCCCGAGCCGCTGGGGCCGGTGAAGCCGACCGATTCGCCTTTCCTGACGCGGATGGAAAGGCCGTTCAGCGCGGGGGCTGCGGCGCCGGGGTAGCTGTACACGATGTCGGAG
The DNA here is from genome assembly GCA_035286465.1 of Gemmatimonadaceae bacterium. Lineage (GTDB taxonomy): Bacteria > Gemmatimonadota > Gemmatimonadetes > Gemmatimonadales > Gemmatimonadaceae > Fen-1231. The sequence goes on from DATEDF010000071.1 coordinate 46,018, forward strand.
AGGCGAATGTCGGTTTGAAACGCGGTTCGATCTGCCGGGGCGAACGGCTGCGACCCTTGTGAGCTCAGTTCAGGCTCGCCGAGCCCGAGTTCGTCGTGAAGAGTGTCGATGACCGGCAGGCAGTATCGCAGGGACTGTACGGCGACCAACAATCGGTTCATCGACGGTATCAGCCTGAAGGCCGCGGCGGCAAAGAGCCCCAGTGTCGGCACGATGGCGGCCATGTTTCGTCCCAGGGCCAGCATACTCAGGACGAGCGTGGCCAAGCCCGCCACCGCGAGCAGCTCCAGCCACAAGCGCGGGAGTTGCTGGATCGTGACTTGCCGGCGACCCACCCGCGCACTCGCGATGTTGTGCAAGTCGTACCGCTCCAGGAAGTCCTTCTCCCGGCCGAGCAACTTCACTTCCTTCGCGCCGCCGAGCCCCTGCTGGAGGTGGAGGATCCGCAATCCCTGGTGAAGCTGCCGCTCCAACCCCCAGCGAGCGATCCAGGCACCCGTGACGCCGTGGAACACCCACGCGGCAGCGCCGACGACCAGCACTACGATCAGCGCGCCCAGGGGCTCGACTATCAACAGCAACGTGCACAGGCTCAGCACCACCAGCCCCTCGGCCATCACGACCATCGCGGGCAAGATGACGTTGAACGTGAACTGGTCTACTTCAAAGAGAGCGTTCTGAATCAGTTGGGCTGAGTTGCGCTGCAGGTGAAAGGTGTAGGGCTGGCGCAGGTATATCGCGAACAGACGCTGCGAGAGGCGCACCTGTCCGTCAAACGCGAAACGCGCCTGCCGCCAACCGAGAAAGGCCAGGTACAGCGCCTTGATGAGGTACACGGCCACGAGCGCAAGCATGCCGCCGGCGACGATCTGGCTTTGCGTCGGCGTCCCGAACACCGCGATCACGGACTGCATCGTGGGGAGACGCGCAGCCACGTCCTCTTGCGTCAGCAACGTCATGGCGGGAATCACGAGGCCGATCCCGAGAGTCTCCAGCACCATGCCGATGAGCATCAATCCCAGCAGCACCGCAGCCGACCTGCGCTCGGCAACGGTGAGCAGTGAGTAGATCTTCCTCGCGGTTTTCACGCGTCGTAATACGTGCGATACCACTCCACGAACCGCCGGACGCCGACCTCGATGGGAGTGGCAGGCCGGTACCCCACCGCCTGGTCAAGGGCGTCCACATCGGCCCAGGTCTCGGGAACGTCCCCGGGCTGCATCGGCAGCAACTCGCGCTCCGACTTTCGGCCAAGGCACTCTTCCAGCACGTGGATGTACCGCAGGAGATCCGTCGGCCGGCTGTTCCCGATGTTGAACAGCCGCCAAGGCGCGGCGCTCGTGGAGGGATCGGGCGCGTCACCTCGCCAGGCCGGACTTGCCGTGGCCGGCTGGTCGGCGACGCGAACGACTCCCTCGACGATGTCGTCCACGTAGGTGAAGTCGCGCCGCATGAGTCCCCTGTTGAACAACTGGATCGGCCGTCCCTCGAGCATGGCCTTCGTGAACACAAAGAGCGCCATGTCAGGGCGACCCCAGGGACCATACACGGTGAAGAACCGGAGCCCGGTCGTCGGGATGCCGAACAGATGGCTGTACGAGTGCGCCATCAACTCGTTCGCCTTCTTGGTGGCGGCGTAGAGCGTGATCGGATGGTTGGCGCTCTGCCGCTCCGAGAAGGGCATCTGCGTGTTTGCGCCGTACACGCTGCTCGTGGACGCATAGACGAGGTGCCGCACGCCGTGCTGCCGGCATCCCTCGAGGACGTGAAGAAACCCCGTCAGGTTGGAGTGGACATAGGCGTGCGGATTCGTGAGTGAGTAGCGCACGCCCGCCTGCGCGGCCAGATGGATGATCGTGTCGGGCCGCTGGCCCGCGAAGAACCGCTCCACCCCTTCGCGGTCTCCGAGATCGAGCCGGTGAAAGGTGAAACCGGGCTGCGCCTCCAGCCGCGCCAACCGGGCTCGCTTCAATCGGACGTCGTAGTACTCGCTGAGATTGTCGAGCCCGATGACCTCGTCGCCCCGGCCCAGCAATCGCACCGCCGTGTGGTAGCCGATGAAGCCCGCGGCGCCGGTCACGAGAACTCTTCCCACTACCCCTCGCGACCGAACAGCACCGCAATCCGCCGGCGCATCGCCGACATCCGGCCAGGCATCTCGGCGTCGTGGTACGCGTATGAATAGAAGTATCCATACTGGTACCCGTAGCCCCGAGTGCGCACGGGCGCGAGGTTGATCACCGCGCCGAGCACGTTGGCTCCTGCGCGCCGCAACTGTTCTACCGCATGAGAAAGCGCCGTCTGATCGGTCTTCTCGCAGCGCACCACGACGACCATGCCGTCCATCAGGGGTGCGAGCAGGGACGGATCGGTGACGGCAAGCACCGGCGGCGTGTCCACCACCACCATATCGTAGCCTGACCGCAGCTCAGCAAGCATCGCCGGAAAGGCCTCGCTGCCGATCAGCGCCGTGGGGCTCGGGGCCCTGGAGCCACAACAGACGACGAACTCCTTCTTCTCCGCCAGCGCGTGGACCGCTTCGACCACGCTCACGTTGCCCACGAGAATGTCGGTCACGCCCGGTGCGCGCGGAATCTCCAGGTTCTTATGGAGCGAGGGCCGGCGAAGGTCGAGGTCCACGAGCACCACTCGCTTTCCGTGACTCGCCAGAGTCGCCGCGAGGTGCTGGGCGGTGAAGCTCTTCCCCTCCCGGGGTACGGCGCTGGTGATCGCGATTACCTGACACGGTTTCGTGCGGGCGAACTGCAGATTCGTGCGGAGGCCGTCGAATGCGTCGCGCGAAACGGCGTCTCGATCGTGGATGTGCCTGAGGTCCGGCACCGTCGCCAGCGCCGGCAACCCGGTGATGCGCTTGACGTCGGCGGACGACCGCACGCTGCGATCCAGGGACTCGAGCAACACCGCGAGGCTGATGGCCAGAAAAAGGCCGCCGAGCAGGGCGAGCAGGACGTTGCGCGCGAGGTGCGCCGGATCCGCCCGCTGTGGGACATCGGCGTGGTCAATGACCGTGACGTTCCCCGCCTCGACCGCCTCCACGATCAGCGCCTCGTAGTGCTTCGCCGCCAGCATGTCGAACGTGCGCTGCACGGCGTCCACCCGTTGCTGCAGCGCCTTGAACTCGCCCGCCCGGGCCGGAATCGTGCCGACCTTCTGCGTCAGATCCGCGACGTGGTCGTCGGCCGCTCCACGCTTCTCCCTGAGCAGCCGGAGCGTCTCAGCGGCCGCTCCGCGCATCTCCGCCCGCGTGCCGGTGATGAGCGAGTCGAGCGCCTCGATGTTGCCGCCCTGCCCCGTGAGACCGAACCGGCCCGCCGTGAGCCGGGCCTTCTCCGTCTCCAGGTCGCGAAGCCGCCGGTACTGGTCTTCGGCGCCCGGCACGAGGTCGCGACTGATCGTCAGGAGCCGCTGCAATCCGTCATCGGTCGCGCCGGCGGTCTGGAGCGTCGAGAGCAGACTCTGGATGAGCCCTTCCTGGAAGCGCAACGTGCGGACGTCGGATTCCGCCTGCATGAGCGCACCCGCGAGCGCCTGACCTTCCACCTCCGGGTCGAGGGTGCGCGACTGCTTCTGGTACGTCGCGAGATTCGTCTGCGCGAGCGAAAGCGACTCGGCGACCGTGGCGAGCTGCTTTGAAATGAACTGCCGCCTGCGAATCGCCTCCTGTCTGTTGCGCACGGCTGCCGCCCGGATGAACACGTCGGTGATCGCGTTCACCACTCGCGAGGCCATCAAGGGATCCGGGTCGCGAAAGCTGAGACGGAACAACGTCGTCGCCCGAATCGGCTCGGTCCTGATGGCCGTAGTGAGGTCGGAGATCGCGCTTTCGCGGTCAACGATGCCCACCTTGAGCGGGAGATGACTCCCTCCGTCCGCCGTCAAGCGGATTCGTACGCCCTCGAAATCCAGCGGTCCGGGGAGCGGCGCCGCCGCGACGAGCTGACCCGAGGCCTGGCGCAGCTCGACCGTGTCACCCTCACGACTCAGCAGCCACGTTCCGGAGTTCGCCGACGGCGCAAGCCGCAACTCCTCGAAGATCTCCGTGCGTCTGCCTCCCCGGCCTGGCAGTTCCGCGCGCAGACCCAGAGAGTCAACGACCGCGCCCAGAACGGCGCGACTCCGCAGAATCTCGATCTCCGAGAGCACCGCCTGCGAGAGCGAGGGGTCGGGACGGTCGGGACTGATCGTCTCCAGCGGAGAGCGACGCTCCTCCCGCTGCAGCATCGCGGTCGCCGTGTAGCGCTCCGGCCGGCGAGACTGTACGAGCCAGACGCCGCCGGCGACGAGGCCGGGCAGGAGCAGCAGGAGCCACCAGCGCCGTACGAACAGCGCGGCGTAATCCACCTGGTGCGCGTGCGGCGAGCCGGTGGCGTTCGGCGGGCTCGGCCCATCGCCGTCGCGCGAAGCGTGCAGAGGATCAGCCATCATTCGTCAACGGGAAGCTGCGTGAGCGTCGGGGCATCGGACGGCGCCTTGTCGCCTGCTTCACCGACGAGCCTGAAGGGCGAGGCTCGCCATGATCGCCACGAACTGCGCCACGCCGAGGGCCGTGATCCAGTTCCAGCCGCGTCGCTGGGGAACGATCACCTTGTCGCCGGAGCGCACTTCCACGCTGAGCGACGACGCGAGCGCCAGGTCGCTGGCGACCGTGTTGATCAGCAGCTCCCGTCCATCGCGCACCACCGTGACCCGGTCGCGCGCCGCGCGGTCGGTGAAGCCGCCGGCCAATGAGATGATGTCGAACCAGGTCATAGTCGGCTCTGCGGCGTACAGCCCCGGCCGCTGCACCTGACCGAGCACGCCGACCCGGAAGATCGGCGAAACATGAACGATCGCGGACTTGCGCACCCGGCCATAGAGTTCCCGCAGCATCGTTTGAATGTCGCGGATGTCCTTGCCGGCAATCAACACGTCTCCGAGCTCGGGGAGTACCACGACCCCGTTGTCCTCGACCGTGAACTGGCCGCTGAGAACGGAGTCCGGCCACACGCGCACCTTGAGAACGTCCCCCGCGCGGAGCGTTATGGGCGGACGGGAGACGGGAGTGGACTGCGGATTCTGCGCCAGTGCCACGGCGGGCACAACGAGTGCCGCGAACGTACCCAGAAACGCCCTCAAAACCATCGCGAGTCGCCTTGCCAGAAGTCGAGATCCGTCGGGCGGACAAAGTTGCCGCGTTGTCGTAGCAAGTGCAACGTGACCCATCTCGCGCAACCCGCAATGAGCCAGACAGTTACACTATGTCAACCGGCTGGGTAGTATAGTAAGCGGACTCGACAACACCCGCAGCCGGTCGCCCACATCGCGAATGCTCCCCCTGCTCGCAGCGGCATTCCTCGGCTTCATCACCACCCTGGCACTGATGCCCTGGGTGATGCGCCTCGCGCGCGAGTACCGCATCCTCGATTTCCCGGACGCCGAGCGACGACTGCACGGCGAGCCCGTCCCGCGCATCGGCGGCCTGGCCATCTTCATCGGCGTCGCCGTCGCCACCCTGGTCGTGCTCCTCTGGGCACGCGCCGACGACTCGATTGCGCTCCGCAACGGAATGATGCTCCCCGGCTTCATCGCCGGCGCCTTCATCGTGGTCATCACCGGCATCCTGGACGACGTCCGCGGCGTGACGCCGCTCTTCAAGCTCACCGCGCAGACCATCGCCGCCCTCGCCGCCATCTCGTACGGCTTCGGCATCGAGACCGTCACGGTCGCCGGCAACGCGCTGTTCCCGCTCGGCGTCCTCGCCCTCCCCATCACGATCCTCTGGATCGTGGGAATGACGAACGCGTTCAACCTGATTGACGGCGTGGACGGGCTCGCCGGCACGATGGCCCTGATCGGGCTCACCTCGTGCATCGCGGTGGAGTTCATCCTGCACGAGGTGAACGGCCTGGTGATGACACTCGCGATGGCCGGCGCCGTCCTGGCGTTCCTCCGTTTCAACCATCATCCCGCGCGCGTCTTCCTCGGCGACTCGGGCTCGATGCTGCTCGGCTACTTCCTGAGCATCTGCACGGTGTACGCGGCCACCATCGCCGACCCGAAGATCACCTTCGCGCTCCTCCCGCTCTTCGCCCTCGCCTACCCGCTCACCGACACGTTCATCGCGATGGCCCGGCGATGGCTCCGCGGGCACCCCATCTCGCGCGCCGACGGCAGGCACATTCACCACCAGCTTCTCGCGCTGGGGCTCTCCCCGAGGCGCACGGTCGAGTTGCTCGGGCTCTTCTTCTTCTGCGTCGCGTTCATGGGGATTTCGATCGTCTTCGCCCCGCCGCGCGTGACGCTCGCCCTCAGCGCGGCCGGAGTCGTTCTCGCCTTCGCCGCCTTCTTCTACGGCGTCCGCTGGCTCCACTACAGCGAGTTCCTCGAGTTCGGCGCGAGCGTGCAGAGTGTGCTCCTGAACGCCCGGAGCCACGTGCGCAACAAGGTCATCGCCGGCGAGCTCGCGGCGAACATCGTGAAGGCAGGCACGATCGAGGAGATCCGGGCGCTGCTCGACCAGTGGGCACCCGAGTTCCGCTTCCTCGAGATCTCCGTCGTCGCGGGAGCTGCATACTATCCCGGGCCCGCCGCGCGCCAGATCTCGCCGCTGTCCGAGCGGCCGTTCCGCGTGGATTACCCGATCGCCTGGGAACAGGGCGGCCGGGTGCACGAGGTGGTGCTCCGGCTCTGGTGCGAACGCCCCGACGAGCGGCGCCACGTCGGCATCGAGCGCATCGCCACGAAGCTCGGAGCCGCGCTCGAGCAGTGGCTCAGGGAGCACCCCGCGTCGTTCGGCATCGCCGGGCTCGCGGACGCCCGGCGGATGAGTTCACAGCGGCCCGAGCGGCTCGACGGGTAGGCAGGAAGTCCGCTTCAGCGGCGAGGACGCGCCGCACCAACCCGCGCGCGAAGCGCCTCGCGGACTTGCCGCGCTCCCAGCGCGCGCCCCGCCTCGCGGAGCTTACCGCGCTCCCAGCGCGCGCAGCCGCTCCAGCTCCGACCCGCTCGCCCGCACCGTGAGCACCATCTCCGTGTCGTCGGACCGGGTCGAGAGCACTTCGCTCTCGCGGTGAATCCGCGCGAGGAGCGCCCCGTCGCCCGCCGGGACGCGCAGTTCCACCACCGGCCGGTCGCGCCGCGTCGCGGCGAGCAGCGCCGCGCGCAACGGGTCGAGCCCGTCCTTCGTTGCGGCGCTCACGAACACCGCGTCGGGAAGCAGATTCGCCATCCGCTCCCTGAGCGCCGCGAGCCGGCCGGACTCGAGCAGGTCAATCTTGTTGAACAGGTGCAGCACCGGCGTCTCATGCGCGCCGATCTCGGCGAGCACGTCGTCCACCACCAGCCGCTGCTCCTCCCACGCGGGATGCGCGGCGTCTATCACGTGCAGGAGGAGGCTCGCCTCGCGGACCTCGTCCAGCGTCGCGCGGAAGCTCGCCACCAGATGGTGCGGGAGCTTGCGGATGAAGCCGACGGTATCGGTCAGGAGTATCCCCGCACCCCGCACCGAGTTGCCCGCACCCCGCACCGTTTTTCCCTCCCCCCTCACCGTCTCGCCCTCACCCCGCACCTCGAGCGAAACCTCCCGCGTGAGCGGATCCAGCGTCGCGAACAGCCGGTCCTCGACGAACACGTCGTTCGCCCCGCTCATCGCCTTCAGGATCGAACTCTTCCCCGCGTTCGTGTAGCCCACGAGCGCGGCGCGGAACGTCCCGCGCCGTGACTGCCGCTGCACCGCGCGCGAGCGCTGCACGTCGCCCAGCTTCGTCTTGAGGAGCCGGATCCGGTGCGCCACGAGCCGCCGGTCCGACTCGAGCTGGGTCTCGCCCGGACCCCGCACGCCGATCCCGCCACGGAACTTCTCGAGGTGCGTCCAGAGGTTCTTGAGGCGCGGGAGCGAGTACTCGAGCTGCGCCAGCTCCACCTGCAGCTTCGCCTCGGCGCTCCGCGCGCGGAGCGCGAAGATGTCGAGGATCAGCTCCGCGCGGTCAATCACGCGCTTGCCGATCGCCTCCTCGAGGTTCTTCCCCTGCCCCGGCGTCAGCTCGTCGTCGAAGAGCACGACCGTGGCCTCACGCTCGGCCACGAGCGCCTGGAGCTCCTCGAGCTTGCCGCTTCCGATGTAGGTCGCGGAATCGGGACGCTCGATGGCCTGCGTGAGGGTGCCGGCGACGACGGCGCCGGCGGTGTCGGCCAGGCGCGCCAGCTCGTCGAGGTGCTCGTCCACTTCGTGGCGCGCGCCGGTACGCTTGAGCGGCGCGCCGACGAGGAGGGCGCGCTCGACGGGGGGAGCGAGGGAGATCAACTCACGGGGCATCAAACGGGAATGGGGGGAGGGGGGAGGGGGGAGGGGTTGGTTCTGGGGGAAGGGTGCAGGTGAAGGGTGCTGGGGCTCGGTGAAGGGTGCTGGGGCTCGGTGAAGGGTGAGGGGTGCGCGTGAGGGGTGCTACCCCTCGCGCCGCCCCCCGCACCAGAGCCCCAGCACGCAGCACCTGCGCCCCTCACCCCGCACCGAGCCCCTCACCCCACCCCCTGCACCTAAAACGGCCGGAGCGAGTCGAATCTCCCCTTCCCTTCATACGGCCGCGTGAAGTTCCCCCACGGCGTCGCCACGGTGAGTTCCCCCTTCACCGTGTACTCCACGCTCCCCGTGCGCGTGATCGCGGCGGCCGCGCCGAGCAGTTCGCGCGTGGTGAAGGTCACAGGCAGGATCACCTCGCTCTTCTTCTTCGTCTCGAGCGTCACGAGCTTGTTGACCTCGCCCATCGCGACCTGCGTGGTGTCCACGAGGAGCCGGTAGGTCACGCGCGAGGCGTCGAGCCGGTAGTTGTTGGGGTTGTACACGTCGAGCACGAGGTCGAGGGAGCCGCCCTGCACGCCGAGCCCTTTGAGGCGGACGTCTCTGAGTTCCACCACCGGGTTTCCGAACTCGTGGCGGATGAAGCGGGCACAGGCGGTCGCGGCGAGCGTGGCCGCGGCGAGCGCGAGAATGCAGGCGCCGCGTTGGAACACGCCGCGGCGCAATGAAATGGTGGTGGTTTCGTGTGCGCAGGATTGCATCGTTCCGAGTCGTTGACCGGAGTGAGTGTATGATATATCCTGTCGGTATATACCAACAGGATGTTCTGATGGCGAAGGGCCGGGCCAAACTATTCTACAACGGTCGAAGCCAGGCGGTTCGTCTCCCCAAGGAGTTCCGTCTGCCGGGAGACGAGGTGCACGTCCACTGGGAGGGGAGCGACCTCGTGCTCACGCCGATTCCGAAGACGCTGGGTGACATCATTGACCTGCTTGCCAGACACGCACGCGTGGACGACTCGTTCGTGACGGCAATACGAGAGGCGCAGGAGGAAGATCGCCAACAGCCGCCACGGGATGTGAAGTGGTGAAGCCGGCACGTCTCATGCTCGACACGAGCGTCTGCATCGAGATGCTGCGCGCCCCGGCGCACCCTTCGAACGCATCGCTCGACGCCGCGGACGCTGCGCACCTCTCCATCTCTTCCATCGTGCTCGCGGAACTGCTGGAAGGGCCGGCGAGCGCCACGAACCGCGCGGCGGAGCGCGAAAAACTCGATCGCCTGGTGCGGTCCCTGACTGTGGAGCCATTCGGCGAGGCCGCGGCGGAGCGTTACGGCGAAGTCCGCGCGAAACTCAAGGGGAAGGGCCGAATGATCGGAGCGATGGACCTCTTGATCGGCGCTCACGCGCTCGCCCTCGACGCCGCCGTCGTTACCCTCGACACCGCCGACTTCCGGAAGATCCCCGGCCTTCACGTCGAACCCTGGTCCCGCTGACCCACGCGTTCCCTGATCGCCTTCCACCACGCCATCCGCTTCGCGATCTCCTTCTCGAATCCCATTTCGCCGGGCGCGTAGTACTCCGCCCCCCGCACCTCGTCCGGCAGGTACTCCTGCGGGATGAACGCCTCCGGCACGCTGTGCGCGTACTGGTACCCTTTCCCATAGCCCAGCTCCTTCATCAGCTTCGTGGGCGCGTTCCGGATGTGGAGCGGCACGGGCGCGATCGGTGTCTTTGCCGCCGCCTCGCGCGCCGCGCCGAACGCCTCGTACACGCGATTGCTCTTTGGCGCCGTGGCCAGATAAACGCACGCCTCGGCGATCGCTAGCTCGCCCTCGGGCGAGCCGAGGAAGTGGTACGCGTCGCGCGCGGCGACGGTGATCTGCAGCGCGCGCGGATCGGCGAGCCCGATATCCTCGGTGGCGAAGCGCACCATCCGGCGCACGATGTAGAGCGGGTCTTCCCCGCCCTGGAGCATCCGCGCGAGCCAGTAGAGCGCCCCCTGCGGATCCGACCCGCGCAGCGCCTTGTGATACGCGGAGATCAGGTTGTAGTGCTCCTCGCCGGATTTGTCGTACCGCGCGATGCGAAGCTGCAACGCCTCCCGAATGACGCCCGCCGTTAACAGTGAACTGTTAACTGTCAACTGTTCACTGTAAGCTGGTGTTTCCGTTCCCGCGTGAGCTGGTGTTGCCGCGCTCAGCGAAGCGGCCGCCTCCAGCACCGTCAGCGCCCGCCGCGCATCCCCATCCGACTCCTCCACCAGCATCTCGAGCGCCCCGTCGTCAATCCCGATCTTCCCGGCGCCCAGCCCGCGGTCAGCGTCGCCGAGCGCGCGCTTGACCACCTCTTTCAGATCGTCCGTCGTGAGGGGCTCCAGCACGAACACGCGCAGTCGAGAAAGGAGCGCGCCCACCAGCTCGAAGCTCGGATTCTCCGTCGTCGCGCCGATGAGCGTCACCGTCCCCGCCTCGACGTGCGGGAGGAGCGCGTCCTGCTGCGCGCGGTTCCAGCGGTGGATCTCGTCTATGAAGAGGATCGTGCGCGTGCCGATCGCGAGCCGCTTCTCCGCGTCGGCCACGATCTCGCGGATGCGCTGCACCCCCTCGGTGACGGCGCTGAACGCGACGAACTCGGCCTTCGCGTAGCGCGCGACGAGCCGGGCGATCGTCGTCTTCCCGCTCCCGGGTGGGCCCCAGAGGAGGATCGAACCCGTGTCGCCGCGCTCGATGGACTCGCGGAGCGCGCGGCCCTTGTCGAGCAGGTGCTGCTGGCCGGCCACCTCGTCGAGCGTGCGCGGGCGCATCCGCGCGGCCAGTGGTTCGTGCCTTGCGAGCGACGCGAAGACCGAGGGGGCCGGTTTTTCGGCCTTTGTACGGGGCATTGCTCCAAAGCTACTTTTTCGATCCCCCGCGCGCACGTTCCCCTGGTTCAGCCGCCGAGCACCCGGAAGCCGGCCTCGCCCCGCAGGTCGCGATCGAAGGTGACGACCTCGGTCGCGCCAGCGGCCAGCGCCCGCTCGCGCAGCAGGTAATCCGGGAAGTCTCCCCGGCCGGCGGAGTACCGGCGCAGCGCACGCTCTACGGCAGGCTCGTCCTCGAACTCGACCAGCTCAGACTCGAGCAGCTCGCCGAGCAACTCGGCGATGGCCTCCCGCGCCATCTTGCCGCGCGACGCGAGTACCCAGCCGACCTCGCAGAGCACAACATCCGCCACATAGAGTGGGACGGCGTCCCGCCGCGCGTGTCGCACCACGCGATTCACCGTCGTGAACCGCGCTTCGTCGTCTCGGAGCAGGAACCGCAGGAGCGCGTTCGTGTCGAGGGCGATCACCGGAGACCACCGGGATCAAAGTCCGGGTCTGAGCCCGGGTTCATCTCCTCGATGGTGAGCGGCTTCCGGAAGGCGCCCTTGCCCTTGAGAATCCCGGCGAGTCGGAGAATCGGCTTGTTGCGCGCCCGCAGCACGACCGTGCCGTCCGGACGCACTTCGAAGTGCACGCGGTCGCCCTGACGCAGATGCAGCGTTTCGCGGACCGCCTTGGGGATCGTAATCTGGCCCTTGCTCGTCATCGTGGATTCCGACATCCTTACCTCGCTCTCGTTTCCTTACTCAGGGTAAGGAGGGCACGATTCCGTGTCAAGCGCGGGCCACGGTCCGCGCGAGCAGGTAGAGCGCGCACCCGGCGAAGAAGGCGAGGTTGTGCCGCCATCCGGGCTTTCCCTGGAACTCCGGGATCAGGTTCGACGCGCCCACGTAGAGCGTGACGCCGCCGGCGAGCGCGAGTCCCCACCTGGCGAGCGGCTGGACGGCGCCCGTGAGCGCGACGCCCGCGATGGTCGCCGCGCCGAGCAGGGAGGCGGCGCCCAGGGCCGCGCCGCGCGAGCCGCCGGCGGCGAGCGTGAGTGAGGAGATGGCCAGCCCCTCGGGGAGCTTGTGCAGGAAGATGGCGCCGAAGACGAGGAGCCCGAGCCCCTGGCTCACGGCGAACGCGCTCGCGATCGCGACGCCGTCCACGAAGGTGTGGAGGAGGAGCCCGACGAGCGCCGACGCGCTCACCGCACGCGAGACGGCGTGCGTCTCCGGGCCGAAGTGGAAGTGCCCCACCAGCGCGTGCTGCGTGAGGTGGACGAGGACGAACCCGGCGAGGATCACGAGCGCGGCGCCTTCGACGTCGGCGGCGATCGCCTGCGGGACGATCTCCCCGAGCGACACCGACAGCATGAAGCCCGCCGAGAGCGCGATGAGCAGCTCGAGCGACTGGTCGCTCCAGCGGCGCCGCGTGGTGACGGCCGCCGCTCCCGCGACGTTCGCGGCGGCGGCGATCAGGGCGTAGGCGAGGGGGGTCACGGCTCAGTGCGCGTTGACGCGGCGCTACCCCGCCACCGTGGTCTCTCGCGCCAGCTCGAGTAGCCGCTCGCGGGTGTTCTGCGCGGGATCCTCGATCACGCGATCGAGCAGGAGGGCGAGCATGCGGCCGAGCCGCCGTCCCGGCTGGATTCCCACCGCGCGGAGGTCTTCCCCGTCCACCGCGAGGTCGGCGAGTTCGATCGGGTCGCGAAAGGCGATCTGCCGCGCGCGCGCCGCAAGGGGCGCGAGGCGGGCTTCGACCGCCGGGTTGGGCTCCTGAGCCAGCTTTGCGCGCCAAAGGGCTTCAGAAAGCGAAATGAAGGCATCCGTGCGCGTCCTGCCGGCCGCCGCCACCCAGCGGCGCACCGCGGCGTCGGCGGGATCCGCCGCCCAGAGCGCGCCATCCATCGCGTGGCCGATCGCGTGGCGCGTCGCGGCGAGCCGAGTGATCCAGCTGACGTCCGCGTTGGAGAAGCGCAGCGCCCTCGTCGCCGCCTCCGCGGTCTTCCCGGCTTCCCCAAAGAAGAGCATCGCCAACCGGTTCAGCGTCGCGCCTTTCTCTTCGCCCTTCGCCAACCCTTCGCCCTTCGCCAACCCTTCGCCCTTCACCATTCGCCCTTCACCCTTCACAGACTCGTCACCCCTCACCCCCGGCAAATAATCCACCGCCAGAAACCTCTCGATCGGCGCCTCCGCAATCGCCGGCACCAGCTTCGCGAGCGCGCCCGACGTCCTCCACCACTCCAGCGCCACGCTCGGCCTCTCCACCTGCTCCATCGTCTTCTCCAGCTCCTGCCTGACGCGCTCCGGCGAGAGGCGGCCCAGGTGCGGAGCGCTCGCCGCGATCGCCTTCCACGTCTCCGGCTCGATGTGGAAGCCGAAGCGTGCGGCGAAGCGGATCGCGCGGAGCGCGCGCAGGCGGTCCTCGCGCATCCGGTCGTCGGGTGTGCCCACGGCCCGCACGACGCCGCGCTGGAGATCGAGCCGGCCGTCGAACGGGTCGCGGATCTCCTCGGACTTCGGATGGTACGCGATGGCGTTGATCGTGAAGTCGCGCCGCGCGAGGTCGTCGTCGAGCGAGGCGCCGAACTCGACCTCCGCGTGCCGGCCGTCGGTGCGCACGTCGCGGCGGAACGTGGTCACTTCGTGCATCACCCGGTTCCTGTCGAGCACGCCGACGGTGCCGAACTCGACGCCCACGGGGACGGTACGCTTGAAGAGCTTCATCACCTGGTCGGGCGTGGCGGCGGTGGCGAGGTCCCAGTCGAGGTGCGTGTGGCCGAGGAGCGCGTCGCGGACGGCGCCGCCCACGCACCAGGTCTCGAAGCCCTCGCGCTCGAGGCGCGCGACGATCTCGCGGACGGTGTCGGGGGGGTCGAGGCTCTTGAGCGAACGAGAATGCTTCACGGGCGTGGGCGGTTGTCGGTCGTCGGAGGTCGGTCCCCGGATTCCGCGGCGGCTGCCTCGAGGGAACGCAGTCCGGCCTCGAGCGACACCGACGGCGCCCAGCCGGGAAGCGGCGTCCCCTCGGTCCACGGCGCGGCGGCCTCGCGCGCCCGGAGGGGGCGTTCGCCCCACTTCGCGGTCAGGACGACGCCGCGGGCGCGCTCCCACGCAGCGAAGAGCTCCCGCATCGTGATCGGCGCGCCGGAGCGCACGGCGAAGACCTCGTGCCCCGCGCCGCTCATCTCGAGCACGCGGCGCGCCGCGATCACGAACGCGCCGGTGGCGTCGTTCACGTGGACGAGGTCCAACGGCCGGTCGGCGCGCACCATCGAGAGCGCGCGGCCGTCCCGCTCCGCGGCGAGCAGGGCCGGAATCAGTTTCGGGCGCGGGTCGCCCGTGCCGTAGCTGTCGGTGAGGTCGAGCGTGACCGCGCGGAACGCGTGCCCCTCGACGTAGTACGCGAGCAGGTCGAGGAACGCCTGTTTCGTCGCCGCGTAGAGGTTCACGGGCGAGTACGCGCGGTCGGCGAAGTGGCGCCACGCCGAGCCCGCGTGCACGAGGCGCGTGGCGCCGGCCGCGCGCATCGCGTCGAGGAGCTGCGCGCCGAAGACGACGTTGTCGCGCACCAGCGGCTCGACGTCGGCATCCCCATGCTCCGCGACGAAGCGCGACGCGAGGTGGAACACGATCGCGGGCCCGGCGTCGGCGACGATGCGCGCGAGCCCGTCGGTCGAGCCGTCGTGCCGGTGCGTGCGCGCGCGCGCCGCGAGCGCGCGCACGAGGGGGTCGCCGTCGGGACGGCGCACGACCGCGTGCACCTCCCACCCATCGGCGGCGAGGCGGCGCGCGAGATGGCCGCCGAGGAATCCGGTCGCGCCGGTCAGGAGCGCGCGCGGATACTTCATGCCAGTAGACAGCTCTCGGCTGTCAGTCATCAGCCGTCAGCTCAACCACACAGCACGCTGCCACCATTGACGTTCACGATCTCGCCCGTGACGTGCCGCGCGCCCTCGAAGCAGAGCGAGACGATCGGGAACGCGACGTCGTCGGGCGTGGCCACGCGGCCGACCGGGATCGTCCGTGCGATGCGCTCCTTGCCGCCGCCGGCGAAGGGATCCGCGCACATCTCCGTGTCCACCCAGCCGGGGGCGACGGAATTGACCGTGATGCCGTGCGGCGCCAGTTCCACGGCGAACGACTTCACGAACGCGATCATCGCGCCCTTGCTCGCGGCGTAGTCGGCGTGCATCGGCTCGCCGCGCTGGCCGGCCGTGCTCGAGACGAGCACGATGCGCCCCCCACGCCACGCGGCGGGCGTTTCGCCGCTCGCCCGCATCGGGCCGCCCTGGCCCAGGAACTTCGCCCGCTGGGCCAGCATCGCCCGCGCCGCGGCGCGCGAGACGAAGAAGGTCGCGTCGAGGTTTTCCCGGATGGTGCGTGCCCAGCGCTCGTCGGTGAGATCGCTCGCGGGAACGTCCTCCGCGGGCCAGATGCCGGCGGAGTGGACGCAGATGTCGAGCCCGCCCAGCTCGCGCACCGCGTGCGCGACCAGCGCCTCGGCGCCGGCGACGGTGCCCACGTCGCCGGCGAACGAGGCGCCCTTGACGCCGTGCCTGGACAGCTCGATGCGCATCGCGTTCGCCTCGTCGTGGCGCGCGCGGTACCCCACGCACACGTCCGCGCCGCACCGCGCGAGGAGCCGCGCGACGGCGGCGCCGATGCCGCGCGTGCCCCCGGTGACGAGGGCGCGATGGCCGTGGAGACTGAAGGGAGGGGACACTGTTGACTGGACCATAGTATGCCGTGTGACCGGGCGGCACGAAAGCGCACCCCCGCCGGGCCTCTTGACATTCCCACCTAACGCTGTTAGGTTGGCCGACACCATGAGAAAAGCCAACGCCGCAGCCGACGCCCGTTCCGCCACGCCCTCGCTCGCCCGACGCGAGCGCGAGAAAGCGGAGACGCGCCGGCTCATCCTCGGCACCGCGCGCGCGCTGTTTACCCGCGGCGGGTACCACAACACCACCATGCGGCGCATCGCGGACCGCATCGGCTACACCGCCACCGCCATCTATCATCACTTCGCGGACAAGGAGTCGCTGATGCTCGAGCTGTGCGCCGGCGACTTCCGCGAACTCGGCCGGGCGCTCACCTCCATCGGCCGCGTCGCCGACCCGATCGAACGCATCCGCCAGATGGGCCGCGCGTACGTCCGGTTCGCTCTGGAGCACCCCGAGCAGTTCCGCTTCATGTTCCTCATCGAGCGGCCGATGCCCGGGCCCGAGGAGGTCCATCGCCTCGACCCGGGAGAGGACGGCTACCAGTTCCTGCTCGGCTCCGTGCGGGAAGCGATGGCCCAGGGGCGCTTCCGCCCGGAGTTCCGGGACCCCGACGTCGTGGCGCAATCGCTCTGGGCGGCCGTGCACGGGATCGCGACCATCCACGTGAACACGCCCGAAGTGGGGCACAAGTGGCTCGACCTTCGCGATCCGTTGGAGACGGCCGATGTCTGCTGCGATGCCCTGATGCAGGGACTCCTCCAGGCCCCGTGAAACTTCCTTTTTCTTTTGTCCGTAGACATAACACCGTTACACGAGATACCGATGTTCCTCACACTCCTGCTCTCAGCCGCTGCGACGCTCCAGGCCCAACAGCCGGGATCGGCGCTCGACTCCCTCGCGCGCGTCGCCATCGCGCGAAACCTCGCCGTACGGCGCGCCGCCGAAAGCGAGCGTCAGGCCGACGCCGCGGTCTCGCAGGCCCGCGGGCTCTTCCTCCCGGCCCTCGGCGTAGAGGCGCGCTACTCCCGGTTCGACGGGGTGGTGAACATCGGCGACTTCATCAATCCCGCCTACGCCACGCTCAACGAGCTGATCGGGCGCGAGGCCTTTCCGACGAACATTGACGCGACGCTTCCGTTCCGGCAGGAGTCGAAGCTGCGCGGCACGGTGCCGCTCTTCAACGGCGCGCTCTTCGCGAACCTCGCGGCGGCCCGCTCGATGCGGTCGCTCCGCGGCGCCGAGCGCGCCGCGGCGGTGCGCCGGCTCGACGCGGACGTGCGGATCGCCTGGCTTGACTGGGCGCGCGCGGCTCGCGCGGTGGAGATCCTGGACGCCGCGCTCCCCGTGATTGCGGAGAACGCGCGCGCGGCGCAGCGCCTCGTGGACGCGGGGAGCGCCACGCCCGACGCGGTGCTGCGCGCGCGCGCCGACCTGGCCGAGGCGCGCCAGCTGCGGGGCGACGCGGCGCGCCTCCGGGATGCGGCCCGGGGCGCGCTCAACCTCCTCCTCGATCGCGCGCCTGACGCACCCGTTCCCGCGTTCGGCGACGACGCCCTCCCGCCGCTGCCGGTCGTGACGCTGGCCGACGCGCTCGCCGCGTCCCGCCGGCGGGAGGAGTTCGCGATGGCCGGAGCCGCGGTGGACGGCGCGCGCGCGCAGGGGCGCGCGGCGACCAGCGCGTATCTCCCGTCCGTGTCGCTCGCGGCGGAGTACGGCATCCAGGGCAACGCGTACCAGTTCGACCGGAGCCACGACGTGGCGATGGGAACGGTCGTGCTCTCGTGGAACCTGTTCAACGGCGCGCAGGACGCGGCGCGGCGGGGCGCGGCGGCCGCGGCCGAGCGCGGCGCCGAGCTGCAGCGCACTGAGGTCGAACGTCAGGTGGCGCTCGACGTGCGCATGGCGTGGGACGCCGTGGCGGTCGCGCGCGAAGCCCTCGCCGCGAGCACCGAACGTCTCGGCGCCGCACGCGCCGCGTTCACCCTCGTGGACCGGCGATTCACCGAGGGCTTCGCGCCGCACCTCGAGTGGTCCGACGCGCGCGCCAGGCTCACCGCGGCGGAGCTGAACGTGGCGCTCTCGCGCTACGCGCTCGCGGCGCGCGTCGTGAATCTCGAGCGGGCCGCCGCGCTCCGCACGGTCACCTTCAACTGATCCGGAAGACGACGATGCACACCTTGCGACGTCCGGCGCCCATCGGCGCCTCGCTGCTCCTTGCCGGCTCCCTCGCGCTCGCCGGGTGCTCCGGCGCCTCGGCGGACGCGAACCCATCCACCGACGTCACGGTGCCGGTGCGCGTCGCCCCCGTGAGCGAGCCGGGCGCGCTCACGGTCGCCGCGACGGGCACGCTCGGCGCCAAGGACGAGATTCCGCTCGGGTTCAAGATCGGCGGCGTGGTGGCGCGCGTGCTCGTGGACGAGGGCGCGCGCGCGCGCGCCGGCGACCTCCTGGCCGAGCTCGACCTGCGTGAGATTGACGCGGGGGTCGCGAAGGCGACGCTGGGCGCCGAGAAGGCGCGGCGCGACGCCGCGCGCGTGGAGCGCCTCTACCACGACTCGGTGGCGACGCTCGCGCAATGGCAGGACGCGCAGACAGCGCGCGAGGCCGCCGAGGCCGATCTCCGCGCGGCACGCGTGAACCGCGAGTACGCGGTGATCACCGCGCCCGGGGCGGGCGTCGTGCTCCGCCGGAACGTGAACGCGGGCGCGCAGATCGCCTCGGGCGCGCCGGTGCTGCTCTTCGGCTCCGCCGGCCGCGGCAGCGTGGTGCGCGTGGGCCTCGCCGACCGCGACGTGCTGCGCGTGCGCCCGGGCGACGCGGCGACCGTGGTCTTCGACGCGTATCCGGATCGCGAGTTCACGGGGCGCGTGCGGCAGGTGGGCGCGTCGGCCGACGCCCGCACCGGGACCTTCCCGGTGGAGGTGGCGGTGGACGACGTGTCGGGGCTGCCGAGCGGGCTCGTCGCGCGCGTGCGGATCACCGCGCGCGGCCCCAACCGCCCGAGCGGCCCGCGCGGGGCGCGCGGGGCGACGGCGCCCCCCGGCGTGACCTCCGTGCCGGCCGACGCGCTCGTGGACGGCAACGGCACGCGCGGCACGGTCTTCACGCTGGACGCGTCGCGCCAGCGCGCGGTGCGCCGCTCCGTGACGCTCGTCGGGATGGACGGCGACCGCGTGCTGGTGCGCGGGCTCGCGGGCGCCACGCAGGTGATCACGGCGGGGGCGGCCTGGCTCAAGGACTCCGCGCGCGTGGAGGTGAAGCCGTGAAGATCTCCGACTTCGCGGTCAAGCGATGGCAGTTCACCGTCATCCTCTTCCTGATGCTCACGGCGCTGGGCGTCACGAGCTGGCGCCGGATTCCCCGCTCCGAGGATCCGGTCTTCCCGATTCCGATCGTCAGCATCGTCGCCGTGTATCCCGGCGCGACGCCGGAGGACATGGAACAGCTCGTCGTGGACAAGATCGAGGACAAGCTGCGCGCGCTCGAGCGCGTGAAGCGCCTGACCTCGGGGGCCGAGGACGGGGTGGCGGTCGTGGAGATCGAGTTCGAGCCCGACGTGGACGCCGACCGCAAGGAGGACGAGGTGCTGCGCGAGATGAACTCGCTGCGCCCCGACTTGCCGTCGGGGCTCGCGCGGCTGAGCGTGATGCGGGCCTCGTCCACGAACGTGAACATCCTGCAGGTGGCGATCGTGAGCGACGTCGCGCCGTACGCGCAGCTCGACTCGCTCGCGAAGCGCCTGGAGGACGCGCTCGGCCGGCTCCAGGGGATCAAGAAGGCCGAGCGGTGGGCGGCGCCGGAGCGCCAGCTCCACGTGAACGTGGACCTCGAGCGACTCGCGCGCCTCGGGATGGCGCCGGGCCAGCTCTTTCAGGCGGTCGCCAGCGACAACTCCTCGATCCCCGGCGGGAGCGTGGATGCCGGCGACCGGCGGTTCAACCTCACCCCGCAGGGGCGCTACCGGACGCCGGACGAAGTACAGCGCACGGTGGTCGGCGGCTCACCGGCCGGCCTCGTGCGCCTCGCCGACGTCGCCGACGTGGGCTGGGGATACGGCGACGCGACGCACATCGGGCGATGGAACGGCCATCGCGCCGTGTTCGTGACGGCGGCGATGCAGGAGGGGTTCAACATCGCCGACGTTCGCGCGCGGACGTGGCCCGAGCTGGACCGCTTCGAGCGCGCCCTGCCCGGGGGCGTGACGCTCGCGCGCGGGTTCGACCAGGCGACGAACGTGAGCCGCCGGCTCTCGCGGCTCGGCGAGGATTTCGCGATCGCGCTCGGGCTGGTGCTCCTCACGCTGCTCCCGCTCGGCCTGCGCGCGTCGCTGGTGGTGATGGTCTCCATTCCGCTCTCGCTCGCGATCGGCGTGACCCTGCTCGACGTCACGGGCTACTCGATCAACCAGCTCTCGATCGTCGGCTTCGTGATCGCGCTCGGCCTGCTCGTGGACGACTCCATCGTGGTCGTGGAGAACATCACGCGCTTCCTGCGCGAGGGGCACTCGCGCCGCGACGCCGCGATGCTCGCCACGCGGCAGATCGCGGTGGCGGTCCTCGGGTGCACGGCGACGCTCGTGTTCGCGTTCGTGCCGCTGCTGACGCTGCCGGGGCTCGCCGGGCGCTACATCCGGTCGCTGCCGCTGGCGGTGGTGTACGCCGTGCTGGCGTCGCTCTTCGTGTCGCTCACGATCGTGCCGTGGCTCGCGTCCACGATCCTGCCGCGCCGCGAGGCGCGCGAGGGGAACCGCTTCCTCCGGCTGATGAAGGAGGGGATTCGCCGGAGCTATGCGCCCCTGCTGCACCGCGCGCTCGCGCGGCCGTGGCACACCCTGGCAGTCAGCGGCGCGCTCATCGTCGCGTCGGCCGCGCTGGTGCCGGTGGTCGGCTTCTCGCTCTTCCCGAAGGCGGGCACGCCGCAGTTCCTCGTGGAGATCGAGACCCCGGAAGGGGCGACGCTGGCGATGACCGACAGCGCGGCGCGGTTCGCCGAGCGCACGCTGGCCAGGCGGCCCGCGGTGCGCGGCGTGTTCACCAACGTGGGCAAGGACAATCCGTTCGTGTACTACAACGTGGGGCCGCGCGCGGAGGGGGCGAACCGGGCGCAGCTCTTCGTGCTGATCCACGCATACGATCCGTCTCGCACCCCTGCGATGCTCGACACACTACGCACGGAAGTCGCGCAGTATCCGGGGGCGCGCATCGAAGTGCGGGAGTTCGAGAACGGCCCGCCGATTGACGCGCCGATCGCGCTCCGGATCGAGGGTCCGCGCCTGGACTCGCTCGGCGCGATCGCCGAGCGCGTGGAAGCCGTGCTCGCCGCCACGCCGGGAACGCAGTACGTGCGCAATCCCGTCGCGCTCGCGCGCACCGACCTCGCGCTCGTCACGGACCGGCAGAAGGCCGGGCTCGTGGGCGTGGCGACCGCCGAGCTGGACCGGACGGTCCGGCTCGCGACGACGGGGCTCGAGGCGGGGAAGTTCCGCGCCCCGGACGGCCGGGAGTACCCGATCGTCCTCCGCGTGCCGCGCGAGGGCCGGCCCACGCCCGCGATCCTGGACCGCGTGCAGGTGGCGAGCACCACCGGGGCGATGGTGCCGCTCCGGCAGCTCGCGACGCTCGGCTTCCGCTCCTCGGCGACGCGCATCCGCCACCGTGACGAACAGCGCGAGGTGACCGTGACGGCCTGGGTGCGCACGGGCTTCAACACGGATCGCGTGACGAAGGACGCGCTCGCGAAGCTCGGGAGCGTGCGGCTCCCGGCGGGGTATCGCCTCATCCCCGCGGGCGAAATCGAGAGCCGACAGGAGAGTTTCGGCGGGGTCGGTTCGGCCGTAATCATCGCGACCTTCGGGATCCTCGCGATCCTGGTGCTGGAGTTCCGCAATTTCCGGAGCACGCTGGTGGTGGCGTCGGTGATTCCGCTCGGCGTTGTGGGCGGGATCACGGCGCTCCTCCTCACCGGGAACACGCTCAGCTTCACGGCGATGATCGGCTTCGTGGCCCTGATCGGGATCGAGATCAAGACCTCCATCCTGCTGGTGGATTTCACGGAGGAGCTGCGCCTGGAGGGGCACTCGCTGGACGAGGCGATCCAGCGCGCGGGCGAGGTGCGCTTCGTGCCGATCGTGCTGACGTCGTTGACGGCGATCGGCGGGCTGCTGCCGCTGGCGCTCCAGGGGTCGAGTCTCTACTCGCCGCTCGCGTGGGTGATCATCGGCGGGCTGGTCTCGAGCACGCTCATCGCGCGGCTGGTGACGCCGGTGATGTACCGGCTGCTGGCCCCGCCGCTGCACGTGACGGCGGAACACGCGGTGCCGGCGGGGGTGCCGGCGACGGCGTAAGGAGAGAACGGCAACTACAGTGGACGGTTGACAGTGGACGGTTGACAGTGGACGGTGAGCGTCGAGCTCAAGCTCTGCGGTCTGCCGTCTACGGTCTACCGTCTACGGTCTACTGTTGTTCGCCGTGTCCTCATCCACCAGCTCGCAGATCGCGTGCCCGATGGCGAGCTGGAGTTCCTGCGCGCGGTCGGTGCGGTCGGTCGGCACGACGATGCACTGATCCGCCATCGCCGCGATCTTCCCGCCCCCCTTGGCCGAGAGCGCGAGCGTCGCGACGCCCTTCTTCTTCGCGGCCTCGACCGCCCTCAGGAGGTTCGGCGAGTTGCCGCTCGTGGTGTGCAGGATCAGCAAGTCGCCCGGCCGGCAGAGCGCCTCGACCTGGCGGGCGAAGACCTGGTCGAACGCGTAGTCGTTCGCCGCGGCGGTGAGGAGGCTCGAGTCGGTGGTGAGCGCGACGGCCGCGATGGCGCGGCGCTCGCGTTTGTAGCGCACCACGTACTCGGTGGCGAGGTGCTGCGCGTCGGCGGCGCTCCCGCCGTTCCCGCAGAAAAAGAGCGTGCCGCCTCGCCGCACGGTGGCGCGGACCAGCTCGCCAGCCTCCGCGATGGCCGGGCCGAGGACTCTCGCCGCGGCGGCGGCGGCGGCGGCCAGGTCGCTCAGATGCGAGACGGGATCGGGCATGGGCGGACGCTCAGGGGCGCGAGACGGTGGAGAACTCGGCGGCGATCGCCGCGATGCGGCGCTTGGCGTGCGCGGCCCGGTCGCCGATGCTCTGCGGTTCGTCGGCGGCCGCCTCGAACGCGTACGTCACGCACGCGTCGGCGGCCAGCAGGTCGAGCGCACTCGCGCGTTCCATCGCGCTCCCGTTCAGCACGCGGCGGAGCAGCTCCTCGGACGCGGCGACGAACGCCTCGGCGCCCGGCAGCGATTCCCACTCGGGGTGCGCGGCGAGCAGCTCCGCGATGCACGCGACGAGCGCCGGAGGCGCCGCGGGCGTGCGCGCGCGCAGCCACTGGGCGTGGGTCATTCCACCTTCCGGAGCGCCGCGCGCGCGAGCTCGGCGGCGGCCAGCACCGCCTCGTCGAGCGCCTCGCTCTCGAGCCCCGCCTGCGCCATGTGCGGTTTGCCGCCGCCCCGCGCGCCGGTCTGCTTCGCGAACGCCTTCACGAGGTCGCTCGCCGAGACGCCCTTCTCGCGCAGGGCGTCGCTCACCACCACGAGGAGCGCCGCCTTGCCGTCCGCGAACGCGGCGCCCAGCACCCCCACCACGCTCCCCATCTGCTCGCGCACGCTGTCGCCGATGGCCTGCAACTGCTTCACGTTCTCGGCCCGCACGCGCGTGGCGACGAGCCGGTGTGCACCCACGGGCTCGAACGCGCCCGCGCTGGTGCGGCCGCCGCCCGGCACGCCGGGCGGCGCGTCGCCTCCGGGGGCGAGCTGCGCCACGACCGAGGCCGAGCCGCCGCTCTTCCGCAGCTCGGCGACCTGCTTCTCGAGCGCCTTCCGTTCGCCGATCAGCGCGTCGAGCTTCTTCTCGAGCACGTCGCCCGGGACGGCGTGCACGTTCACCTTGAGCCGCTCGGCGAGCGCCTCGAGCGTCCGCTCGCGCGCGCGCATCGCCTCGAACGCCCGGGGCCCCGTCGCCGCGACGATGCGCCGCACGCCGGCCGAGACGCCGCTCTCGGAGAGGATCCGGAAGCCGCCGATGAGCCCCGTGTTCCGCACGTGGCAGCCGCCGCAGAGTTCCGTCGAGAGCCCCGGAATCTCCACCACGCGCACCACGTCCCCGTACTTCTCGCCGAAGAGCGCCATCGCGCCCGCCTTCACGGCGTCGGCGTACTTCTTCTCCGAGAACTTCACCTCGACACCGCGCCAGACAGCGTCGTTCACCCGGCGCTCGATCGTCTCGAGCTGCGCGGGCTTGAGCGGGCCGTGATGCGTGAAGTCGAAACGCAGGCGATCGGGCTCCACGACCGAGCCCGCCTGGTGCACGTGCTCGCCGAGCACCTCGCGCAACGCGGCGTGCAGCAGGTGCGTGGCGGTGTGATTGCGCTCGGTGTCGCGGCGGCGTTCCGCCGGCACGCGCGCGACGGCGAGGTCGAACTCCACCTTGCCGGTGAGCGCGCCGATCGCGGCGATCTTCCCCTCGACGTTCTTCACCTCGTCCACGTCCACGCGCCAGCCGTCGCCCAGGATCTCGCCGCGATCCGAGATCTGCCCGCCGCTCTCCGCGTAGAACGGCGTCTCGCGCAGCATCACGGCCACGCGGCCGTCGCCGAGGTGGCGCACGGCGGTGACGATCGTCTCGATCTCCACGGTGTCGTAGCCGACGAAGCGCTGCACCGCCCCGTGCTCGGCCGTCTGCTCCCACTTTTCCGCGTCGCCCAGGTCGTCGGTGACCATCGAGATCCGCTTCGACTTGCGCTCCTCCTGCGAGAGCGCGCGCTGCCGCGCGAGCGCCGCCTCGAATCCCGCGATGTCCACCAGATAGCCGCGCTCGCGCGCCATCAGCTCGGTGAGATCAATGGGGAAGCCGTAGGTGTCGTACAGGCGGAAGGCGTCATCGCCGGCGATGGTGCCGTGGATCGCGCTCGAGCCCTGCGTGCTCGCCACCGGCGCCAGCTCGTCGAAGCGCGTCATTCCGCCGTCAATCGTCTGGAGGAAGCGTTCCTCCTCGGCGCGCGTGGTGTCCACGATGTGCGTCTTGCGCACGTGCAGTTCGGGATACACGTCGCGCATCGTCTCGATGACCCGCTCGACGGCGTGGACGAGCGTGGGCGCGCGCCGGCCGAGGAGCCAGGCGTGGCGCACGGCGCGGCGCAGGATGCGCCGCACGACGTAGCCGCGGCCGTCGTTGCTCGGGAAGACGCCGTCGGCGAGGAGGAAGGCCACCGCGCGCGCGTGGTCGGCGAGGACGCGGAAGGACGCCGCGCGTCGCGACTCGGGGGTCTCGGCGGGGGCGCCGGCGGTCGCCTGCTCGTACTTCCGTCCGACCACGCGCTCGACCTCGCGAATGAGCGGAAGAAAGAGATCGGTGTGGAAGTCGTTCGACACGCGCTGCATCACCGCGGCGAGGCGCTCGAGCCCGGCGCCCGTGTCCACGCTCGGCCTGGGGAGCGGCACCAGCTTGCCGTCGGCCTGCCGGTCGAACTGCATGAAGACGAGGTTCCAGACCTCGAGAAAGCGGTCCGCTTCGGCGCCCTCGACGAACGCCTCGAGTGAGAACTCCGTGGCGTCGGTGCGCGTCCACTCGCGGCCGACGAGGGCGGCCTCGGCCGGCATCACCCAGTCGTCGGCCAGTCGCGCGAGGTCCACGTAGATCTCGCTGCACGGCCCGCACGGGCCCGTGTCGGCCATCTGCCAGAAGTTGTCGGCGGCGCCGAGGCCGTAGATGCGGGAGTCGGGAAGGCCGGCGACCTCGCGCCAGAGCGCGCGCGCCTCCTGGTCTTCGTGGAACACGGAGACGCGGATGACGTCCTTCGGCAGGCCGAGGTTTCCCTTCGCGACGTCGCCCGTGATGAACTCCCAGGCGAAGCGGATCGCCTCCTCCTTGAAGTAGTCGCCGAAGGAGAAGTTGCCGAGCATCTCGAAGAACGTGTGGTGGCGCGCGGTGTGCCCCACCTGCTCGAGGTCGTTGTGCTTGCCGCCGGCGCGGACGCACTTCTGGCTCGTGGTCGCGCGGCGACTGCCGTCGGGCGGCTCCTGCGCGCCGAGGAAGACGCGCTTGAACTGCACCATCCCGGCGTTGGTGAACAGGAGCGTCGGGTCGTCACTCGGGACGAGGGACGAGCTGGGGCGTTCGGCGTGGCCCCGACGAACGAAGTAGTCGAGGAAGCGGCGGCGGATTTCGGCGGATCGCATACGCCGTCAAAGGTAGCGCTCGCAGCGGGTTACGCGCACGGGGTGCGGGGGCGCGGGAGCTGCGCCCTTTGCCGGTCGGTCGCGCCCGCCCCGCGGCCGGCAGCGCTACGCGGAGAGCGCCAGCTCGACTTTCCTCGCGATCTCCTCGCCGATGACGAGACAGGCGGTCGCGGCCGGGCTCGGGGCGTTGAGGACGTGGAGCGCATCCTTCCGCTCCACGAAGAGGAAGTCCTCGACGAGGGTGCCGTCGGGGCGCATGGCCTGCGCGCGGACGCCCGTGCCTCCGGGGAGGAGGTCGCCTTCGCGGAGCTCGGGGATGAGGCGCCGGAGCGAGCGTGTGAAAAGCGGCTTGCTGAGCGAGCGGGCAACCTCGAACCACGCCATCCGCGGGTAGCGGGCGAGGAAGCGCCAGAGGCCGGGAAAGGCGAGCGCTTCGATGGCGTCGCGCGCGCTCACGGTCGTGCGGCGATACCCCTCGCGCGCGAGGGCGAGCACGGCGTTGGGGCCGCACTCGATGCCACCGCTGATCATTCGCGTGAAATGGAGGCCGAGGAACGGGAAGGCGGGGTCCGGCACCGGATAGACGAGGTTGCGCACGAGGCCCGCGCGTTCGGGCCGCAGGACGTAGTACTCGCCGCGGAAGGGGACGACGCGGCAGGTCGGGCGCTCCCCCGCCATCGTGGCCACGCGGTCGGCGTGGAGTCCGGCGCAGTTCACGATGAAGCGGGCGGTGAGTCCCGAGCCGACGCGCCAGCCGGCCGGCGTGCGCGCGAGCGACCGGACCGCGGTGCTCGTTCGCACTTCGCCGCCGGCGTGCTCGATGAGCCGGCGGAGCGTGGACACGACCGCCGCGAAGTCCACGATCCCCTCCTCCGGGACGCACAGCGCCGCCACGCATCGCACGTGCGGTTCCACCGCCTGCGCGCGCTCCGGCGAGAGCAATTCGAGCCCGCGGAGCCCGTTCGCGGTCCCGCGCTCGTGCAGTGCGCGGAGCCGCGGAATCTCGTCGGGAGTCACCGCCACGACGAGGTTGCCGCAGATCTCGTGCGCTATGCCGTGCTCGTGGCAGAACGCCGTCATCGCGCGAATGCCGCTCACCGCGAGCCGCGCCTTCGCCGAGCCCGACGCGTAGTGCAGTCCCGCGTGCAGCACACCGGAGTTGTGCGTGCTCTGGTGCGCACCGGGAGCGGGCTCCTTCTCGAGGACGACGACGCGGAGCCGCGGATGGCACCGGAGCAACGCGTGCGCGGTGCCGAGGCCGACGAGCCCGCCGCCGATCACCGCGACGTCGTTTTGCACGACGAAAAGTTACACACCCGACCGACGGCCCGACCGACGGCCCGACCGACGGCCGGACACGGCCGGTCTCAGCGCGACGCGCCCGGGCGGGCCCGCCCCGCGCTCAACGCTCGCTCGCGGTCAGCTTCGCGACCGTTTCGCGCACGAGATCCTGCGCGTACCCGCGGCGCGTGAGAAAGCCGTACAGCCGGCGCCGCCGAACGTCGGGTGCGAGCGTCGCGAGCGCGCGCAGCTTCTTCGCGGCCGCGGCCTCGACCAGCGCCCGCTCGTCCACGTCCTCGTCGGCCATCACTTCCGCGATCGCGGCATCCACCTGCGCGCGGGCGACCCCGCGCCGCGCCAGCTCCGCCTGGATGCGGCGGCGGCTCATCCCTCGGCCGGTCGCCCGCGAGCGAGCAAAGGAGCGGGCGTACGCGGCATCGTCCAGCAATCCGACCGCCGTGAGCCGCTCGATGGTCCGCGCGACGTGCTCCGGTGAATGGTCGCGCTGCGCGAGCCAGCGCGTGAGCTCGGCGCTCGACCGCGCGCGCCGGGCGAGCGCGTCGAGCGCCTTCGCATACGTCGCGCGCCACGCCGGCTCGTCAGCGCTCATCGGACGGTCAGCTCACGCAGGCCAGGAGAGAGATAGGGCAGGAAGGTAGGAGGGAGGGAAGGTAGGAGGGAGCGAGGGAGCGAGGGAGCGAGGGAATGAACGAGCGCGGACAGCGAGGGAGCGCCCGGTGCCGCAGTGCGGGCCAGACGGAAAAAGGAACCGGGTGGAGAACCGGGATGGTTTGGAGGATTCCGGGCCTCCGCCACATCCAAGCTCATCCACCCGGCCCCAACAGACTACCCTTCGCGCTTCGCCTACCCTTCGCGCTTCGCCATTCGCTCTTCGCGCTTCACCACCCGCCTTACCCCTCACCCCCTTCACCCTTCACCCGACTCCTCGACGACCTCCCCGTCCGCGAGCGGGGCCGGCTTGTTGATGCCGAGCACGCCCTTGACCTTCTCCTCGAGCTCCGCCATCACCGCCGGATTGTCCTTCAGGAAGAGCTTCGCGTTCTCCCGCCCCTGCCCGATGCGCTGGCCGTTGTAGCTGTACCAGGCGCCGCTCTTCTCGATGATCCCGCTCTCCGCGCCGATGTCCACGAGGAGCGACGCGTGCGAGATCCCCTCGGCGTACATGATGTCGAACTCCGCCTGCTTGAACGGCGGTGCCACCTTGTTTTTCACGACCTTCACGCGGACGTGCGAACCGATCACGTCCTCCTTCTCCTTCACCGGCCCGATGCGCCGGATGTCGAGGCGGAGCGAGGCGTAGAACTTGAGCGCCCTACCCCCGGTGGTCGTCTCCGGGTTGCCGAACATCACGCCGATCTTCTCACGCAGCTGGTTGATGAAGATCACGCTCGTCTTGGATCGCGCGATGGCCCCGGTGAGCTTGCGAAGCGCCTGGCTCATCAGCCGCGCCTGGAGACCGACGTGCGAGTCGCCCATCTCGCCCTCGATCTCGGCCCTGGGCACGAGCGCGGCGACGGAGTCAATCACGACGACGTCCACCGCGCCCGAGCGCACGAGGATCTCGCAGATCTCGAGCGCCTGCTCGCCGGTGTCGGGTTGGGAGACGAGGAGCTTCTCGACGTCCACGCCGAGCTTCGTGGCGTAGTCGGTGTCGAGCGCGTGCTCGGCGTCAATGAAGGCCGCCGTGCCACCCGCCTTCTGCGCGTTGGCGACGACGTGGAGCGCGAGCGTGGTCTTGCCGCTCGCTTCGGGGCCGAAGACCTCGGTGACCCGCCCACGGGGGATGCCGCCGACGCCGATCGCGGCGTCGAGGTTGATCGCGCCCGTGGGGATGACCTCGACGCGCACCCTGGGCGCGTCGGGGCCCATCTTCATGATGGCGCCTCGGCCGTACGCCTTCTCGATCTGCGCGATCGCGAGGTTCAGCGCCTTCTTCTTCTCGTCGTTTACGGCGGTGACGGCCATCGGTGCCTCGAAGGGGACTGCCTGTGCGGGAGAGCCGGCTTTCAGGCGGCGCCCGTGGTGGGAAATCTACCTGCGGGAGGAAGGGGAGCTAATCCCGCCGGTAGGGCGGAAACCAGGTCGAATCGGATACCGAACAAAATACGAAGCGTCTTCGAAAGTGCAAGCCAGAAACTCGTCGGCCGCAGAACACGCAGAACACGGAGAAGGCGCATCACAAAGCTTTCGAAGCGTCGCTTTGCACACGAGCCGCAAGTCATTGGGAACAAAGGCCATCTGCGTGTTCTGTGTGCTCTGCGGTTGATTCGGCGGGCCGACCGCTGATCCGGCGGCCCGGACCAGGGTTAGTTCATTTGAAAGGCGCCGGGGACGTGCCGGATGAAGACCCGCTTGTCACGGATCAGCACGCCGAAGACATCGAACCGGTAGGTCTCCCCGGAACGCCCGTGTCGGTCAATCCACGACTGCGCGGACTTGGTCAGCTCCCGCTGCTTCCGGCGGTGGACGGCCTCGACGGGGTCGCCGAACTCCTCGCCCGAGCGGGCCTTGACCTCGACGAAGGCGACCGTTCCGTCGCGCTCGGCGACGACGTCAATGTCGCGGCGGCCGTTGCGGAAGCGACGGGCGAGGATCTTCCAGCCCGTGCGCTCGAGCCAGCGGGCGGCGATGCGCTCGCCCAGCTCGCCGAATTGGTTGGTGAGTTTCGTCATGGGCGCCAAAGTAGGGCGCCACTTTCAGAAATG
The DNA here is from genome assembly GCA_035286465.1 of Gemmatimonadaceae bacterium. Classification (GTDB taxonomy): domain Bacteria; phylum Gemmatimonadota; class Gemmatimonadetes; order Gemmatimonadales; family Gemmatimonadaceae; genus Fen-1231. The sequence continues at coordinate 76,103 of DATEDF010000071.1, forward strand.
TGTCACCAATCCAGTGCGGGGTGGAGCGGAAAAGCGCGGGGATGGGACGGGTGCGGGGGGAGGGGCTCGGTGTTGGGTGAAGGGTGCAGGTGCTGGGTGCTGGGGCTCGGTGAGGGGGGCGGCGTCCGGGACTCGGGGTGGGGTGCCCTACGCCCCGCACGCCGCAGGAGCGCCCCCAGCACGCAGCACCTGCACCCCGCACCCAGAACGAGCCCTGTACCCTCCGTTCCCCTTCCCACGCCCCGCCGTCACGCCGCGGCGGTCGATCTCTCCCCTGCGATCCGGTCGAGATCGTCGAGCCCCATCAGCACGTCCCGCGGTTTCGATCCGTCGGGCGGCCCGAGGATTCCCGCCAGGTGGAGCTGGTCAATGATCCGCGCGGCGCGGCCGTAGCCGATCTTGAGTCGCCGCTGCAGGAGCGACGTGCTCCCGCCCTGGTTCTGGATGCAGCACTCCGCCGCCTCCCGGAAGAGCTTGTCGCGATCGCCGTCCTCGGCGTCGCCCTCCTGCCCCGCGCCGGCCTCCAGCGCTTCCTGGGCCCGGACTTTCTCGAGGATGTCCTCCTCGCGCGCGGTCTCCTCGACGCTCATCAGCCCGTGCGCCTCGGTGGCGGCCTTCCGCGCCTCGCGCCGCTCCACGAACCACTTGAGGAGGCGCTCCGTGTCCTCATTCGAGATGAACGCGCCCTGCAGCCGCGCGGGCTCCGCCTTCCCCGGCGGGATGAACAGCATGTCGCCGTTGCCGAGCAGCGCCTCGGCCCCGTTCTGGTCGAGGATGGTGCGCGAGTCAATCTGCGAGGCCACGCGGAAGGCGATCCGGCTCGGGAAGTTCGCCTTGATGAGCCCGGTGATCACGTTCACGCTCGGCCGCTGGGTCGCGAGGATCAGGTGGATCCCGATCGCCCGCGCCTTCTGTGCGAGCAGGGCGAGCGGCGTCTCCACTTCGGCGGCGCACGTCATGATCAGGTCCGCCAACTCGTCAATCACCACGACGATGTAGGGGAGCACGCCATTCCTCCACGCGCGCTCCTCGAACGCCACGTTCGGGTCCTTCGGCTTCAGCATCGCGTGGCCGTCACGCACCTTCTGATTGAAGTCCTGGATGTTGCGCGCGCTGTTCGCCGCCAGCAGCTCGTAGCGCTCCTGCATTTCGATCACCGCCCACTTCAGGAGCGCGGCCGCGTCGCGGTTGTCGGTGACGACCCTGTGCCGCTGGTGCGGGAGCACGTTGTAGACGCTCAGCTCGACCATCTTCGGGTCCACCATCAGGAACCGGAGCGTCTTCGGCGTGTGCCGGTAGATGAGCGACGTGATCAGGGTGTTCACGCAGATGGACTTCCCGCTCCCCGTCGCGCCGGCGATGAGCAGGTGCGGCATCTTCGCCAGGTCGGCGATGACGGGACGGCCCTCGAGGTCCTTGCCGAGGGCGATGGGGAGCGCACGCGGCATCGCCTGGTAGTCGCGTGACTCGATCATGTCGCGGCAGAAGACCAGCTCGCTCGCGGGGTTTGGCACCTCGACGCCGACGGCGCCCTTGCCCGGGATGGGCGCGACGATGCGAATGGACTGGGCGCGCATCGCGAGCGCCAGGTCGTTGGCGAGGTTGGCGAACTGGCGGACTTTCACGCCGGGCGACGGCTCGATCTCGAACTGCGTCACCGTCGGGCCCGTGGTCCGGCCGACGAGCTGGCCCTCCACGCGGAAGGTGCGGAGCGCCTCCATCAGCTTCAGTCCCATCGCGTCGAGCTGCGCACGGCTCTGCTCGACGTTCTTCGCCGGCGGGGCGGTCAGCAGCTCGGGTGAGGGCAGTTCGTCGGCGAGCGCGTCGAGCGGATCGGCGCCGGTGCGGATCGCCTCGGCGACGGCATCGGCGTGCCGCGCCTGTCGCTCCGCCTTCGTGAGCTTTCGCCTCCTGCCGCGGAGCGACGCCTCGGTCGTGCGGCTCGCCCCGGCGCCGGCCTCCTCACCGGCATCCGCTTCCTCGCCCCCGTCCGTGTCCATGAGGCCGAGGTCGAGCTGGGGCATCTCCGCCGAGTGTGGCTCGAGGCGCTCGGCGCGCGTGAGCCCATCGGCGGCCGGCGACGCGAGCAGCCCGGGAACCGAGGTCGCAGTGCCGAGCGTCGCCGCCGGCCGGTGTGCCTCCAAGGCCAGGCTGTCGTCGCTCTTCAGTGCGGGCCGCGCCGACCCGCCGATGAGGAGCCGGATCGGGTTCCACGCGAGCGTGCCGGCCATCAAGGCGCTCGTGGCGAGCGCCACGGCGACCCACGCGCCACCCTGGCCGAGTGCCCTGGTCAGGTAGAACGCGACGAAGCCGCCGACGACGCCCGCGAGCGGGTCCGTCGTGCCCGCCTCCACGGCGCCCGTGCGCGCGAGCGCGACGGCGACGGGGACGATCGCAGCAAGACCGATGGTGAAGAAGAGCCAACGCCGGTCCTCGTTCTCCTCGATGCGGCCGAGCAGGCGCAGCGCGTGCACCGCGGGAATGAACGGCACGACGACGGCGGCGAGCGCACCCATCGTGAGCAGCACGCCCGAGCGGAGGCAGGCACCCACCGGCCCGAAGATGCCGCCCGCGGCGGTGCAACTCGCCCCGCTCGGGACGCCGTCCGCCAGGAGTGCGCCCGCGATGAACACGGCGCCGAGGGCCAGCGCGATGCCCCCGAGCTCGCGACGGAGATGCGCGCGGCGGGCCATTCTGGCGAGCGTCGCGGGTTCAGGTGAGGAGACGGCGGGAGATCCCGCTTTTTCGCGCGGCTTCTTGGGCATCGGCCAGGAGGAGATGGAGACAGGAATGCCGATGCTTTGACTCTTATGAGAGGGCGGCGGTCACGGGTGAGGGGCTGGTGCGGGGGAATGGGTGCAGGTGAAGGGTGCTGGGGCTCGGTGAAGGGGGACGGGTTCGCGGAGTGGGGGGATGCGCGGCGCGTGCGAATGGTGATGGCAAACGTGGGGCGAGCAGCTACACTGGGCGCATGGACGAAAAGACCGATGCAGCGCTCGCGGAGTGGGAGCGGAAACAGGCGGCGTGCGAGCGGGGGGATCCGCTGTGGGGGCTGGTGGCGTACCGCCTGTCGCGCCTGGCGCTCGATCGCGCTCGTGAGGACCTCAGGGCGGCCCCGGCGCGCGCACCGAAGCAGGCGCGCGATCAGCTGCTGAGCGCCGTCGCCTCTGTCAGCTCGAACATCGCAGAGGGCTACAGCCGGCCGACGGGTCCGGACCGCGCCCGCTTCTTCGCCTACTCACTCGGCTCTGTTCGTGAAGCCATCGTGTGGTACTCGTCGCTCAGCGATGCGCTGGGCGAGACCACGGTGCTCGATCGCATCGAGCTGCTCTCCCGCCTGCGCAAGATCACCCTCGGCATGCTCAAGGCCACGCATCGTTCCAGCGGCCGCTTGTTCACGCCCTGAGCTCCGGTCCCGCTGCGGCTCGCCCCCTCCCCGATCCCATTCCCCTTCACCGAGCCCCAGCACGCAGCACGCAGCACGCAGCACCTGTACCCCTCACCCCGCACCATCCCCTCCCCCGCCCCCGCCCCGCCGTCACCCCGGTTCCTTGAGAAGGTACGCCCCCTCCTGCTCCAGGAACTTCGTGTGCACCTTCCCCGCCACGAACTGCTCGTCGAGCATCACCCGGCCGAGGAACCCGATCGTCGTCGCCACGCCCTCGACGACGAAGGTGTCGAGCGCGAGGCGCATCTTCGCGATCGCCTCCTCGCGGTCACGGCCGTGGACGATGAGCTTCGCGATCATCGAATCGTAGAACGGCGGCACGACGTAGCCCGCGTAGGCGTGCGTATCCACGCGCACGCCGTTGCCGCCGGGCGGATGGAAGACGTCGATCTTTCCCGGAGAGGGCTGGAAGCCGCGGGACGGGTCCTCCGCGTTGATGCGGCACTCGATCGCGTGGCCGCGGAGCGGCGGCGTTTCCTTCTGCAGCATCTCGAGCCCCGCGGCGACGCGAATCTGCTCCTTCACGAGATCCACGCCCGTGAGCATCTCCGTCACCGGGTGCTCCACCTGGATGCGCGTGTTCATCTCCATGAAGTAGAAGGCGCCGTCCTCGTCGAGGAGCATCTCGACCGTGCCGGCGCCGACGTAGTTGATGGCCTTGGCGCCCGCGACCGCCGCTTCGCCCATCCGCTCGCGCAGCGCGGGGGTCAGGGCGGGGCTCGGCGCCTCCTCGATGAGCTTCTGGTGGCGGCGCTGCACGGAGCAGTCGCGCTCGCCGAGGTGGATGACGTTCCCGTGCGTGTCGCCGAGCACCTGGAACTCGACGTGGCGGGGACGATCGAGGTACTTCTCGACGTAGACCTCGCCGTTGCCGAACGCCGAGAGCGCCTCGGAGCGGGCGAGCTGGAAGCTGCGCGCGAAGTCGTCGGCGTCGCGCGCGACGCGCATGCCCTTGCCGCCGCCACCCGCGGCCGCCTTGATGATGACGGGGAAGCCGATCGTCCCGGCCGCCGCGCACGCCTCGTCCACGTCCTCCACGGGACCCGGCGTGCCGGGGATCACGGGGACGCCGGTCGCGGCCATCGTCTTGCGCGCGACCGCCTTGTCGCCCATCAGCCGGATCTGCTCCGGCGTCGGGCCGATGAACGCGATCTTCGACGCGGCGCACGTCTCGGCGAACTCGGCGTTCTCGGCGAGGAAGCCGTAGCCGGGATGGATGGCATCAGCGCCGGTGATCTCGGCGGCGGCGATGATGCGCGGGATCTTGAGGTAGCTGTCGCGGGCGGGCGGCGGGCCCAGGCAGACGTCGTCGTCGGCGAAGCGCACGTGCAGCGACTCGCGGTCGGCCTCGCTGTACACGGCCACGGTCGCGATGCCCAGCTCGCGCGCGGCGCGCACGATGCGCAGCGCGATCTCGCCGCGATTGGCGATGAGAATCTTCTTGAACAACGACTAGCTCACATCGTGCTGCAATCCGCCGAACGTCGTGTCGCTCGCGCCCGCGATCCCCTGCACGTGCAGCGCGAACTCGCTCGGGCTCGTGGCGTAGAAGAGCGCGCTCTCGTACGAGACCACGCCCTTCGAGTACCAGTTCATCAGCGACTGGTCGAAGCTCTGCATCCCGTACTGCACCGTGCCCTCTTTGATGAGATCGGGGATGCTGAGCGACCTCGTCATGTCGCGGATGTTGTCGCGCACAGCGGCGGTGTTGATCAGCACCTCGGTCGCCGGAACGCGCCCGGCGCGGTCGGCGCGCGGCACGAGTCGCAGCGAGATCACCGCCTGCAGCGCGCTCGAGAGCGCGAAGCGCACGTCGGCCTGCTGATGCGGCGGATAGAACGAGAGGACGCGGTTGATCGTGTTCGTCGCGTCGGTGGTGTGCAGCGTGGAAAAGACGAGGTGCCCCGTGTCGGCCGCCTTGAGCCCGATCTCGAGCGTCTCGAGGTCGCGCACTTCGCCGATGAGCACGATGTCCGGGTCCTGCCGGAGCACGCGGCGCAGCGCCTGCCCGAAGGAGCCCGTGTCCGTGCCGATTTCGCGCTGATTGATGTTGCAGTTGATGTCGCGATGGAGGAACTCGATCGGGTCCTCGATCGTGATGATGTTCGCGTGCCGGTTCTCGTTGATGTGCTGGATCATCGAGGCCAGCGCGGTGGACTTGCCCGATCCGGTGATGCCGGTGACGAGCACCAGCCCGCGCGGCTTCAGCGCGATCTCCTCGAGCACCGGCGGCAGGTTCAGCTCCTTGATCGAGAGCGCCTGGAACGCGATCGCGCGGAACGCGTACGCGATGGAGCCGCGTTGCTGATACATGTTCACGCGGAAGCGCCCGATCCCCGGCACGCCGATGGCGAAGTCGGCCTCCTTCTCCGTCTCGAACTCGCGGCGCTGCTTGGGTGGGAGGATCTGCTCGCCCACCGAGCGGAGGTCCTCGGGCTTCATCGCCGGCAGTTCGAGCGGCCGCAGGTCGCCGTCCACGCGCAGCGTGGGGGGGCGCCCGACCTTGAGGTGCAGGTCCGACGCGTTCTGCTGGACCATCGCCTGCAGGATGGCCTTGTAGTTGTAGGCGGGTCCCGGCGGCGCGCCGGGCCCGGCGGCGCCCGTCGCCGAGGCGACCTGCGACGCTCGCGGAGGAGGAGGAGGAGGAGGAGACTCAGCCATTGGGATCAATCCTGAAAAGCACCTGACCGTACTCTACCGGATGCGCGTCCTGAACGCCGACTTCCTTCACGACGCCCGCGAACTCGGACTCGATCTCGTTCATGATCTTCATTGCCTCGATGATGCAGAGAATCTGCCCCTTCCGGATCTTCGAGCCGACCGAGACGTAGGGCTTGGCTCCCGGCTCGGGGGCTCCGTAGAAGGTGCCGACCATCGGGGACTTGACCTCGAGGTACTGCGGCCTGGACGCTTCGGCCTTCGCGGCGAGGTCCGCGTCGCTCACCGCCGGGATGCCGGCCGCCGGAGTGGCACGGGCATCCGGGACGGCTCCAGGCATCGCCTGCAGCGCCGCGGCGGACGCCGCGCCGCGCTGTGCCGGCGTCTTGTTGATGCGGATCTTCATCCCCTTGTCGGAGGAGATCTCGATGGAGTCCACGCTCGACTGATCGAGGAGTTCCACCAGCTTCTTGACGTAGCGAAGGTCAATCATCGGCGGACGAAGGGGAGCCAGAAGGGGGAAGGGGGAGAGGTGAGGGCCTCACCGTGGTCCGCCTCCCTCCTCACGACGATGCGGCCTACAGTTCGATCAACTCCCGCGAGAAGCCCGTCAGCACCTGCGGTCCATCTGCCGTCAGCAGCACGTCATCCTCGATGCGAATCCCGCCCCACCCCTGGCGGTAGATTCCCGGCTCGATCGTCACGACCGCGCCCACCGGGAGGAGGGCATCGGCGGACCTGGCGAGGCGGGGCGCTTCGTGCACTTCGAGGCCGATGCCGTGCCCCAGCGAATGGCCGAACGCCTCCCCGAATCCGCGGCGCTCAATGTAGCCCCGCGCGAGCGCATCGGCATCCTTTCCGCGCATTCCTGCCCGAACGGAGGCCGAAGCCGTCGCGTTACTTTCGCGAACGATCGCGAACGTGTCGCGCTGTTCCACGGTCGCACCGCCCACCACGAAGGTGCGCGTCAGATCGGAGCAGTAGCCGCCCGAGACCGCGCCGAAGTCCACGAGCAGCAGTTCGCCGCGCGCGAGCACTCGCGCGCTGCTCCTCGCGTGCGGGAGCGCCGAGCGCTCCCCGCTCGCCACGATCGCGTCGAAGGGATGCGCCTCGCTTCCCTCGGCGCGGAGGCGCGCCTCGAGCGTGCCGCAGATCTCGAGTTCCGTCACCCCCGCCCGCACGGACTCGAGCGTTCCGGCCAGCGCCAGCTCGGCGATGCGTACCGCGTCCCTGATGCAGGCGACCTCCTGCGCGTCCTTCCGCTCGCGGAGCGCCTCGACGAGGTTCGTCGTGGGCCGCCACCCGACGCGCGCCCCGTCCTTGGCGGCGTCCGCGAAGCGCTGGAAGTCGGCGTGCATCAGCGAGGCGCTCTCGAAGCCGACCACGTCGAGCGTGCCGAGCTGCGGGAGCGCGGCCCAGAGGCGCGCCCAGAGCGAGGTGGTCTCGACGAGCACGCGGGCCGCGTCGCCGGCCTCGGCGCGCGCCTGCACCGCGTAGCGGAAGTCGGTGAGGAGGAGTGCGTCCGAGGCGTTCACGACGAGCAGCGCGCTGGACCCGGAGAAGCCGCTGAGGTAACGGACGTTCGCCAGCGACGTGACGAGGAGCGCGTCGAGCCCCTCGGCGGCGAGCGACGCGCGGAGCGCCGAGAGCCGGCGCTCCCGCGGGTCGCTCACGGGCGCGCGGGGCGGCGATCCGCGCGATTCACTTGCGCCGCTCGCGAAGCACCGCGACGAGCCCGCGCAGCGCGAGCTCGTAGCCGCGCGACCCGAACCCGCAGAGCACCGCCTGCGCGCCCGCGGCGAGCACCGAGACCCGGCGCTCCGGCTCGCGCGCGAAGATGTTGGTCAGGTGCACTTCCGCGTACGGCAGGGCGACGGCACTGAACGCGTCGCGGAGCGCGAGGCTCGTGTGCGTCCAGGCGCCCGCGTTCACGAGGGCGCCGTCGGCCTTCTCCCGCAGCTCCGGCGCCACGCCGGGCGCGGCGTGCCGGCCTCCCAGGGCGTGGATCGCGTCAATCATGTCGCCCTCGTGATTGAACTGCGCGAAGGCGAGCTTCACGCCCAGCTCTTGCGCGACCTCGTGGAGCCGGGCTTCGACCTCGGCGAGCGTCGTGGTGCCGTAAAGCTCCGGTTCACGCGTCCCCAGGAGGTTCAGGTTCGGCCCGTTGAGGACGGCGAGTCTCACGGCTTCTTCAACCTCTGGAGCCAGTCCTGGAACTCCTCGAGCTCGGCGGGACTGCCCGGCTCGCCGGCCGGCGCGGACGGCGCGCTCGCCGGCGCGCTCGCGGGCGCGCTCGCGCTTTCCTCCGGCGCGGGTGTGAAGAACTGGTCGAAGCGGAGCTTCTCCGATTGACGCGGCACGACTTTGCTCTGGCGCGTCGGCGTCTCGCGGAACACGGCGTCGAGCGAGAGTTCGTCCTGCGCGGGCTGCGTGGGTTTCCCCTTGACACCGGGTGTGGGCTCGACGGCTTCGGCGATGCGCGCGAACGCGAGGGCGATGTTCTCGTCGGCGGCCGCCACCGCGGCGGCGCCGAAGAGATGGTCCAGCGTGCCACCGGCGGCGACGGCCGCCGCGAGTGCGATGGGGGGCGCCGCCGAGATGACGTCGGCCGCGGCGATCCCCAAGGGCGGCGTCCCGTCTCTTCGCAGGGCGCGCCGCGAAGCGAGCGAGGAGAAGAAGTCGCGGGCGGTGCGCACGGCGGCGGCCGGCGCTTCGGCGGCCGGCGCTTCGGCGGCCGGCGGTGGCTCCGCGGCCACCAACCCGGCATCCGGCGCTTCGACAGCCGCGCTGGCCTCCGGGGCCGCGGGGGCCTCGTCGGCGGCGACCGCCCCCGGGGGTTCGAGAGGCAGACTCGCACGCCCTCCACTCTCGAGCAGCCGCACGCGGTCCTGCAATCCCGCGTCGTCCGGGCTTTGCGACGCGAGCTGCCGGTACACGGCGAGCGCCTCGTCGCGGAATCCCTGCTGGAGGTACAGCTCAGCCATCGTCTCCGTGACGAAGGGCGGCGTGACGGTGACGCTCGGCGCGGCTCCGGGCGCGTCCGTCGGCTCGGGCTCGATGGCAACCGCGTCGAGCTCGAGGACACCGCTCTCCAACGCGGACTCGGCGGCCGTGGGCTCCGCGCCGGCGGCGCCCGCGACCGGAACCGAGAGATCAGGCAAATCGAATTCCAGCCTCGTGGCGTCCGTGGGGGACGCCTCGGGGTCGAGGCCGAGCGCGCTGGGCGGCTCGGGTGCCTCCCCGAAGGTGATCTCGCCGAACGTCTCGAGGTCGTCATCGGGGACGGCGGCGGCGCTCTCCAACTCCGCGAAGGGGGCAGCCGTATCCTGACCCGACTCGACCGTAGCGCCCAAGTCAATCGAGAGATCCATAAGCCCGAACGACCGGCGCGGGGCGGCCGGCGGCGGTTCCGGAGGAAGAGCCGCCGGCTGCGGGGAGACCGGCGTCGCGATGCTCTCGATGGGCACGATCGGCGTGTCGCGCGCAGCGCTCTCGACCGGTGCGGCGGGCGGGGCGGGCTCCGGCGTGCTCGCGCCGGCGACAGCCTCGGGCGGCCGCTGCGCCTCGACCTGCACCGTGACGGCCTCGCCGAGCGGCTCGGTGCGCGCCACGGCCGTCGGCTCGGGTGCCGGGGCCGCAGGCGCGGCCGGCGCCGCGAGGAAGGCCGCGTCAAGTTCCGCGATGAACGCGATGATCTCTTCGTTGCGCGGGTCCGCGTCGAGCACGCGCGTGTACCACTCGCGCGCTTTCTCGTTGTCCCCGTTCCCGCGCGCGATTTCGCCCAGGTGGCGCAGCGCGATGAGATTCTCGGGATCGAGCGAGAGTGCCGTCTCGAACGTGCCCTTGGCTTCCTCGGCTCTGCCCGCCTCGAAGAGCGCCTGACCGTAGACGACGTGGCCGTTCATGTTGCCCGGCTGCTCGGCGAGATGCTGCTGGCAGAGCGTGATCGCCTGCTCGAGGTCGCCCGCCTTGCGGTACTCGTTGGCGAGCGGCGCGAAGAACCGACGCGGGTTCTCGTCGTAACGCTTCCTGAGTTCCTCGATGCGGGCGGCGGCGGCGCTCATTTACTGGACGGCCTCGCGAAGTCGGAGCCTGCACGCGCAGGTCTCGTGCGAAGATACCATGCGCTGGCTCGCCAAGTCAATCAGAAGTGCCACTGTCCCTTGATTTTAGCGCATTCGCGCCGATAGTTTTTATGGCTCTGTCGCGCGTTTGAACACCTCTGGAACTGTGCAAGGGAGTATCGCCCCGTGCTGCAACAGATGCGGAGCGCCGCGAAGTACATCTGGCTCCTGATGTTCGTCGCCTTCGTCGGCGGCTTCCTCCTCGCGGAGACCTCAGGCCTGCTGGGGCGCTCGCCCGTCTCGACGTCTACGGCGGTCGCGAAGGTGAACGGCGACGAGATTTCCTATCTCGCCTGGCAGAACACGGCCGCCTCGCTGGCGCAGCAGCAGGAGCAGCGTAGCGGTCGCGGGCTCACGATGGACGAGCGGCGCCAGATTGACGAGCAGGCCTTCGATGAGATGGTGAACGAGCGACTGCTCCAGCAGGAATACAAGAGGCGGCGCATCCGGGTCACGAACGCGGAGATCATCGAGGCGGCGCGCTACGCGCCGCCGCCGCAGTTCTTGCAGGCGCCGGAGCTGCAGACCGACGGCCAGTTCGATCCCGCAAAGTACCAGCGTTTCCTCACGAGTCCCGGCGCTCGCCAGCAGGGGTTGCTCGCCCAGCTCGAAGGGTACTACCGCGCCGAGATCCCGAAGGAGAAGCTCTTCACGCAGGTCGCCGGCGACGTGTACGTCTCGGACACGCGGCTCTGGCAGATCTGGCGCGACGGCCACGACTCGGCGACGGTCTCGTTGGTCGCCTTCCGTCCGAGCGTGACGAAGGAGGCGAGGGCGGCGGTGAGCGCCGCGGAGCTGCAGCGGTACTACACCGCGCACCGGCAGGAGTATGACCGGCGCGGCCGGGCCGTGTTGTCCATCGTCGAGATTTCGCGCCGTCCCACGGCTGCCGACTCGCTGGAGACGCGGAGAAATGTCGAGGCGCTCCGAGGGGAGATCGTGAAGGGCGCGAAGTTCGAGGAGGTGGCCCGGCGCGAGTCGGACGACTCGGTCTCGGGGAAGGACGGCGGCGACCTGCAGCGCGGCCCGAAGGGGCGCTTCGTGAAGGCCTTCGAGGACGTCGCGTTCCGGCTCAAGGTGGGTGAGCTCTCGCAACCGGTGCCGACGCAGTTCGGCTGGCATCTGTTGCGCGTGGATGAGCGGAAGGGCGACACGATCGCCGTGCGGCACATTCTGAAAATCATCCGCCAGGGTGACTCCGCCGCCACGGCGACCGACCGTCTCGCCGACTCGCTCGCGCGCGACGCGGCGAGCGCAGAGTCTCCCGGCAAGTTCGACACGGCGGCGACGAAGCTCTCGCTGCTGGTTTCGCGCATCGAGGCGAGCGAGGGCGCGCCGGCGGAGTATCTGGGGCGCGTCGTCCCGAGCGCGAGCGCGTGGGCGTTCAGCGGCGCGCGCGTGGGCGAATCGAGCGACCTCTTCGACGACGAGCAGGGGTACTACCTCGTCCGGCTCGACTCGCTGCTGGAGGGCGGCGTGCAGCCGCTCTCGGCGGTCGAGAACGATGTGCGCGAAGCGGTGGCGCGGGAGCAGGCGCTGGACTCACTCGTCGTGCGGGCCCGTTCGCTCACGGACGCGGCGGCGCGGAGTACGCTGGAGGCGGCCGCCGCCGCGCAAGGCGTCAAGGTGCAGAAGGAGGGCCCATTCGCGCGGAGCACGACGGTCGCGTCACTGGGCTTCGTGAGTGAGGCGATCGGCGCCGCGTTCAGCGTGCCACCGGGCACGGTGAGCGCGCCGATTCGCACCGACGCCGCGGTCTACGTGCTACGGACCGACAGGCGCGTGAACGCCGACCGGAAAGCGTGGGAGGTGCAGCTCGCCGCGCAGCGCACGCAGGTCACGCGGGGCATGCGCGACCAACGCATCCGGCTCTTCATGGAGGGCTTGCGGAAGACGGCGAAGATTGACGACCGCCGCAAGGACATCCAGGCATCGCAGCGGCGCGCGGTCTCCTGAACGGCCCTCACCACGGAGACACGGTTTTCTTCACCACGGAGACACGGTTTTCTTCACCACGGAGACACTGAGGAGCACGGAGGGCCACGGAGGAATACTTGGGGGAACGACAGCCCGCCTTCAGGCTGTCGTTCCCCCAAAGCATTCTCCGTGGCCCTCCGTGGAACTCCGTGGAACTCCGTGCCTCCGTGTTGAGAGCAGTTCCCGGACTCCGGAGCTACATCAGACGCTTCGGCTCGCGCGACTCGGCCTGCTCCTCGCGCACCGGCGTGGAGGCCGGCGGGAGCGACTCGGAGCGCGGCGGCTCCTGAATCTCCCGCTGCACGTCACTCATGTTCTTCTTGAACTCGCGAATTCCCTTCCCGAACGACCCGGCGATCTCGGGGATCCGCTTGGCGCCGAACAGCAGCAGCACGACCACCAGCGCCAGAAACATCTCGGTGGGACCCATGCCGAACATATGCCCCTCCTAGAACAGCGACCGGGCGATGAGATAGGCGACCAGGACCCCGAGCACCGCCATCAATGAGACGTCAATCGCGATCGCGGGGATCCCGAACTTCAAGATAACCAAATCGAGCGGGAGCGGGCCGATCGAGAACTGCACCCCGGTCGTGAGGAACTCCTTCACTGCCCCCGCGGGCAGCCAGGCGCGCGCGAGTTGCGTGAAGAGCCCGCCCACGACGAAGCCGATCGCCAGCACCAGGGCGTGGAACCCCGGCCGGAACTTGGACGATCCCTTGGGCGGCATCGTTACGAGCGGCGGTCGAGCACGTAGACGATGGCGTCGGCGAGCGCCTGGCGCGCCTCCGACTCGGGGAGGGCCTCGAGCGCCTCCTCGGCCGCGGCGCCGAACTCCTCGCCCTTCCCGCGCGCGTACTCGAGCCCGCCGCACTCCGTGACGATCGCGATGACCTCGGCGATCTCGGTGTCGTCCGGCCCGGAGTTGGCGAAAAGGGCGTCTACGGGCGCGCGCTGGGCCGCCGACATCTGCGGCAGCGCGGCGATGAGCGGGAGCGTCACCTTGTGCTCGCGCAGGTCGCTCCCGCCCGGCTTGCCGGTGACGTCCTCTCCTTCGGTGTAATCGAGGAGGTCGTCGGCGACCTGGAACGCCATCCCGAGCTGCTCGCCATAGCGCCGGAGTGCCGCGCGATGGCGCGGCGCGCCGCAGAGCGCGCCCACCTCACACGCGGCGCTCAGGAGCGAGGCCGTCTTCGCGCGGTTGAGCGCGAAGTAGTCCGCTTCGCTGAAGCTCAGCGCGTCGTAGGCGGCGAGTTGACGCATTTCCCCCAGCGTCATGTCGTTCGACGCGGCCGTGAAGGCCCGCAGCGGTTCGAGCTCGCCGATGCGCACCAGCTCGGCGAGCGCCTTCGAGTAGAGATAATCCCCCATGATCACCGCGATCTGGTGCGAGAAGAGCGCGTTGATCGTGGGCTGGCCCCGCCGCACGTTGGAATGATCCACCGAGTCGTCGTGTACGACGCTCGCCAGATGCACCAGCTCCGCGACGGCGGCCATCGCCGTGGCGTGCTCGCTCATCCGCTCTTCCAGCGCCGCCGACAGGAGGAGGAGCGTGGGCCGGAACATCTTCCCCTTCATCCCCATCAGGTGCGCGTTGACCGCGGCGATGATGGGCGCGTCGGCCCTGACGATGCGCCAGATCTCCTCGGGCACGCGGTCGAGCGGCGCGCGCACCGGTGACTGAACGTCGCGGAGCTGAGCCGCGACGGGCACGCGCAGGCGCGCGTCGAGGGTCACTTGAGCGCCTTTTCCACGGCCTCGAGCCGGTCGCCCACATCACGGAACTGGATGTCCACGGCGAAGACGCGCTCGTAGTACTCCTTTGCGTCGGCGTGCTTCGACTGCGCCTCGGCCGCGTACCCGAGCAAATAGAGCACGCCGACGAGCTGGTCGTCGGAGACGCCGGGCTCGCCGAGCGCGCGCTTGAGCACGGTGACAGCCATCGGAAGCTGCTTCTTCTCGAGGAAGCAGTGGCCGAGCGCCTCACAGGTGCGCACGCGGTGCTGCGTCCCGCGGAGCGCCTTCTGGAACTCGACGATCGCCTCGTCCACGAGGCCCATCTCCTTGAACGCGACGCCGAGGTCGTAGTGCGACTCGTGGTCCTCCTCCTCGACGTTTTCGGCGACGCCCTGCTTGAACTTCTTCAGCATGTCGGCGAAGTCCGCCTGCTCGTCGCCGGTCGGTTCCTCCTCCTCGACGACCATGCGCGTGGACTTCGGGCCTTCCTGGTCGCGGAGCCAGTCGCCGAGCGAGACGAAGCCCTCCTCGCCGGCGGCCGGCGCGGGCGCGGCCTTCTCGATCTGCGCGGACTCCATCGTGGCCGTGTAGCGCTTGCTCTTCGGCGGCTGCGTCGTGCGGACGGGCTCGGGCTCGCGCGCCTTCACGGGTTCCGGACCGAAGGCCTCGAGCGCCGCCTTCGCGCGCGCGTCGTCCGGCGCGATCTCGAGCACGCGATGGTAGACCACCTTGGCCTTGTCGGCCTGGCCGTCGCGGAAGAGCGCGTTGGCGAGCTCGATGTACGCCTCGGCGAGGCGCGGCTTGTCGTTGGAACGGAAGGCGTACTCGACGCGCTTCTGGTGATGGCGCACCGAGCCGGGGTTGAGCCGGATGACCTCGTCCGCGACGGAACGCGCGCTCTCGAGGTCGTCCGCCTTCTCGAGGCCGACGAGCGTCTGCTCGAGCTGCCTGAGCCCCTCGTCGCGGTTGCCCTCGTCGAGCAGCGCCTCGGCGTACTGGCGACGCAGAGGCCAGTTCGCGGGCTCCTCCTCGACCTTCACGCTGAGCAGCGCCACGGAGTCCGCGAGCAGCGACGACGTGCGGCGCACCGGCGGCGGCTCCTCGACCTGCTCGAGCGGCACGGCGCCGAATGCGATCGGCGTCTCGGGCGCCGCTCCGATCAACTCCTCGACGTGCTCCGCAGCCGTTTCCCGCGCTTCTTCGAGCGGCGGGAGGTCGAGCAGCGCCGCTTCGGCCCCGGTGCCCTCTTCGCCGACCGCCGTCGGCTCGAGGTCGAGGAGCGGGCCTTCAGGCGCGGCGCCGATGTCCTCCACGAACGAGAGGCCGCCAAGCGCGCCCCCGCCGACCGTTTCCACGGCGTCGAGCGCGAGCGAGGCGCGCGGCGGCTCGCCGGTCTCGACCGTGCCCAGCAGCGGGAGGTCGCCGGGAAGCGCGAGGTCGCGCTCCGAGGTGCGCAGCGCCGGCGTCTCCGCCTCGGGGATCGCGCTCAGGTCCATCTCGGCGAACTCGCTCGCCGGGAGCGGGGCGGGTTCCGCACTGGGCGCCTCGCCCAGTGCCGTGGGCTCGAGGCCGAGCATCCCGCCGGCCGCGGGTGGCTCGCTCACCGGCGCGGCGGCCTCGACGGTCGGCACGATCTCCACCTGCGGCAGGGGCGGCTCGAACTTGACCGCCTTGGTGCGCCGCGTCTGGCGCGTCACCGGCTGGTTGAGGTCAATGAAGATCAGGTCGTCGTCGTGCTTCGCCTTGGCCGTCGTCCCCGCGGACTTCACCTCGGCCTTCGGGTCAATCGCCTTCATGCGCTCGACGGTGGCCTGCGCTTCCGCGCCGCGTCCCTCCGACTCGTAGCGAGCGTACAGGAGCTGCAGCTGCTCGAGCGCCTCGGGCTTCTTGTCGGCCTTCGTGAGCTGCTCCGCGAGCATCAGGCGGATATCATCCTGATCGGGACAGAGGTCCGCAAACTCCTTCAGCGCGCGGAACGCCTCCGTGACGTGGCCGGACTTCTGCATCCGATCGGCGTACTCGAGGAAGTTCTGCTTCGCGTCGGCCTTGAAGCCCTTCGCCGCGCTGATCTTGCCAAGCTTGTAATAGACCGAGGCGCGCCCGGGCGACGTGCGGAGCACCTTGTTGCAGAGCGCGATCGCGTTGTTGAAGAAGCCGCCTTCGGTGTAGAGGTCCACCGCGCGCTCGTAGAGCGTCACCGCATCGGGGGTGTTGCCCTGGCGGACGAGGAGGTCACCCACGCGATTGTACAGGCCGACGTCCACGTTCTCTTCGTCCCCGGCGTCGTAGACGTCGAGAATCTCGCGATACGCGGCGATGGCCTTGTCGAGCTGCTTCTTCTGCTCGAACTCTGTGGCCTTCTTTTTCAGCGTGGCAACATTGGCCATGGCGGACACTGAAAGAACCGAACGGCGTGAGGGCGCGTCGAGCGTTTCGGCGGAGCGCCCCGAGTCTGCAAAGTTACGCCGTAAACCCTAGCCGTGACAAGCTTTTCCCCGCGACCAGGACCGGCGGCAGCGCTGATCGCCGTACCAGTAGGGCAGCTCCCTGATGTCGCCGATGTCGAAGAGGGCGATGTCAGCGGAGAATCCGGTCGCGAGCTGCCCGGTTTCGGGCGCCAATCCGAGGGCGGAGGCCCCGTTGACGGTCGCGGCGACGATGGCCTCCGCGACACTCAGGCGGAGCTGGCTCACGGCCAGTGTGAGGATGAGTGGAAAGTTGACAGTCGGTGACGTGCCGGGATTGAAGTCGGTGGCGAGCGCGACCGCCGCGCCCGCGGCGATCAGGGCGCGTGCCGGCGCCTGCTTCGGCCGGCCGAGGAAGAGCATCGTCCCGGGGAGAAGCGTGGCGACGGTGTCGCACGCGGCGAGCGCACTGATGCCGGCGTCGGAAACGGCGGCGAGGTGGTCGGCGCTGGTCGCGCGCAGCTCGGCGGCCAGCTCGGCGGCGCCGCCGGGCTCGAGCTCGTCGGCGTGGAGCTTGAGTTTCAGGCCGTTCGCGCGTGCGGCGCCGAGGATGCGGCGCGTCTCGTCGAGCGTATAGACGCCGGGCTCGCAGAAGACGTCGGCGAACTCGGCGAGCCCGTCGGCCGCGACGCGCGGGATCATCTCGTGAACGAGGAGTGCGACGTAGTCGTCGCGGGTGCGCGGCGCGGCGCGGTACTCGAGGGGGATCTCGTGCGCGCCGAGGAACGTGGGGACGATCCGCATCGGGAGCGCGGCCTGAAGTCGGCGGATCACGCGCAGCGACTTGAGCTCGTCGTCGAGCGAGAGCCCGTAGCCGCTCTTCACTTCCACGGTGGTGGTGCCGTGCGCGGCGAGGCGGCGGAGGCGCGGGAGGGCGAGCGCGAGAAGGTCGTCCTCGTCGCGCGCGCGGAGGTCGCGCACGGAGGCGTGGATCCCCCCGCCCTGCTTCGCGATGTCGAGGTAGCCCAGGCCCGAGGCGCGGAGTTCCTGTTCCTCGTGCCGGGGCTTGCCGAAGATGGCGTGGGTGTGCGAGTCCACGAGGCCGGGGGTGAGGACCCCGCGATCGCAGTCCACGCGCGCGGCGTCCCGGAACTGCCGCTCGAGCTCCGGCTGCGGCCCAACGGCGGCGATGCGGTCACTCTCGATGGCGACGGCGGCGTCGGTGAGGATCTTCGCGTCGAGGAGCTCCGCGCCGCGGCGGGCACGCGGCGGGCCGGCGCAGGTGACGACCTGAGCCGCGTTGACGAGGAGCGTGGGCATCGTGCGTGAATCTAGGGGGTGCGTCGGGCGAGGTTAAACGCGGCAACGGCTCTCACCACGGCCGTACGGCAACCGCTCTCACCACGGAGACACGGAGTTCCACGGAGGGCCACGGAGTCATCTTGGGGGAACAAAAGCCCGCACGCGGGCTGTCGTTCCCCCAGGCATTCCTTCGTGGCCCTCCGTGGAACTCCGTGGAACTCCGTGGAACTCGGTGTCTCCGTGGTGAGAGCTGTTGAAGTTGCTGTTCGTTCGTGGCTCCGAACGCCGGCCGGCCGCGGTGTCCTCAGTCGCGCACGCGGGCGGCCTCGGGCACCCTCATCTTGATCGGCTCGGCCGGGCGCTCACCCGGGCCGAGCGCGCGCTGCGCGCTCTCGCCGACGAGGTTGACGACGAAACGCTGGCCCTCGGAGATTCGCTCCACCTCGATGGCGATCGCCTCGATCCCCCGCTCCATGCGCTCGAGGCGGTCGGTGACCTCGGGCGCGGGCGGGAGGGGTCTGGACGCGTGCGTGGCACGCCGCCAGAGCATGCGGGCGAAGGCGATCGAGAGCGGCATCAGCACGACCACCGTGAAGACGATGGAGAAGGCGGTGATCTGGCCGGCGGAAGGCTCGTTCGAAGGCGGCGGTGAATGGGACGTGCTGGCGAGGAGCTCGCCCGGCATGGACGCCAGCTCCTTTCCGTTGTCGGTGATCTGCTGTTCGAGCAGGAGAATCCGATCGTCCAGGAGCTTGATGCGGCCCTGGAGCCCCGGCGCTTCGGCCGCGGACGCGTTCCGCAACTGACTCGCGACGTTCGACTTCAGGTTGACAGCGGTCTGGCGCTGGTCGCGCAACTCCTCGGCCCTGGCACGCAAGCCGGCGACGTACGCCTCGGTGATCGCGGTCCCGCCGGCCCCTTCTGACGGGGCGGCGACGCCCGGCGCCGCGGCGGGTCGCGACTGGGCCTGGCTGGCGGTGGCCGCGTGGATCATCGTGACTTCCGTACGCGGGCTCGGGTCGCGCGGTTTCACCAGGGCGCGAGACGAGCGACACTCCTCCTAGGTGCTCGCCAGCAGGTCCCGGAACCGCGAGAGCGTGAGCGGCGCCTGCGCCTCACCGCGGCACGCGTAGTAGCAGCGGTTGCAGGCGACGGGGACGTAGCGCTCGTGCGTGGTCCAGTGCCCGTCGGGCGGGAAGTCGGGGCAGCGGCGGACGTGGCCGGTCGGGCCGATGTGAATCGTCGTCTCGCCCGAGCGGCAGGGTTTGCGCATCTCGCCCCGCACGAAGCGCGGAATCTGGGCGAGGTACCAGTCGGAGCTGCTGATCACGCCACGGTGATGGCGCTTGAACGCGAGCAGCTCGGCGACGAGCGCCTCCACCGCCTCCGCCTGCGCGGCGCTGATGCAGTGGTCCGTGTTGCCGTTCTTGAAGTCGGTGTAGACCGAGAGGTTGACGCCGGCGCCGACCGACGCCGCCTGATACACGATCGGCAGGATGGCGTCGAGGTTGTCACGCTTGATGACGGTGTTGTAGCGCACCGTCATCCCGCGCGCGGCGATCTCGGGGACGGTGCGGAGGATCTTCGCGGCGAGCCCCGGGATGCCGCGCGCGCGATCGTGCCGCGAGTCGGGATAGTCCAGCGACACGCTGAGCTGGTCGAGGCCCGCGTCCCACAGCGCGCGCGCGCGCTCGAGCGTGAGCATCCCGCCGTGCGTGATGAGCGTGAGATAGGTGCCCGGCACCGCGTGCCGCACTTCCGCGACGATCGCCTCAACGTCGGCGCGGAGGAGCGGTTCGCCGCCGGTGAAGGTGATCATCATCGGAGCGAAGCGGCGGGCCGCGTCGGCGAAGGACCGCAGCTCGCGCGCCTTCGCGCCGGGGTCGGTCCTCCAGTAGTCGCAGAAGTCGCAGGCGGCGTTGCAGCGCATCGTGACCTCGAAGTGCACGAGGACGGGGCGACGCGCGAGCCGGAGCTTCACGTACCTGGACGTGAAGGGGAGGAGGTGCCAGGGGCGGTACTTCTTCGAGAGCATACAGGCGCCTTGAGAAGCGAGTAGACAGCTGTCAGTCATCAGCTGTCAGCAGTTTCGCCGTGGGAGCGGCTGTCGGCCGACGGCTGACGGCTGCCTACGCGCCGTTACGGTTCACGGCCGCATCGGGATCCTGATCCCGGTGCGAGTTGCCGTCTCGACCGCCGCCTCGTACCCCGCGTCCGCGTGCCGCGCGACGCCCAGACCCGGATCGTTGGTGAGCACGCGCTCGAGGCGGAGCCGCATTTCCGGCGTGCCGTCGGCGACGATCACCTGGCCGGCGTGGAGCGCGTTGCCGATGCCCACGCCGCCGCCGTGGTGGAAGCTCACCCAGCTCGCGCCGCTCGCGACGTTGAGCAGCGCGTTGAGGATCGGCCAATCGGCGATCGCGTCGCTCCCGTCCTTCATACCCTCGGTCTCGCGGAAGGGAGACGCGACGCTCCCCGTGTCGAGGTGGTCACGGCCGATCACGATCGGCGCGGACAGCTCGCCGTTCGCGACGAGGTCGTTGAGCGCGACGCCGAACTTCGCGCGGTCCCCCTGCCCCAGCCAGCAGATGCGCGCGGGAAGCCCCTGGAAGCGGACCTTCTCCCGCGCCTGCTCGATCCAGGTGCGGAGGTGGCGGTCGTGCGGGAAGAGATCGAGGACGAGGCGATCGGTGCGCGCGATGTCGGCGGGTTCGCCGGAGAGCGCCGCCCAGCGGAACGGGCCCTTCCCCTCGCAGAAGAGCGGCCGGATGTACTCGGGGACGAAGCCGGGAATGGTGAAGGCGTCGGTGAGCCCGGCGTCGAAGGCGACGGTGCGGATGTTGTTACCGTAGTCGAAGGCGACGGCGCCCCGGTCCTGCATCGCGCGCATCGCACGCACGTGCTCGACCGCGCTCGCGGTGGAGCGACGTACGTACTCCCGCGGGTCGCGCCCGCGGAGCGCCGCCGCGTCGTCGAGGGAGAGGCCCGTGGGCACGTAGCCGTTCAGCATGTCGTGCGCGCTGGTCTGGTCGGTGACGACGTCGGGGGTGATGCCGCGCCGGACGAGCTCGGGGACCACGTCGGCGGCATTGCCGACGAGCCCGACGGAGAGCGCGCGCTTGTCGCGCCGGGCCGCGCTCACCCACGCCAGCGCTTCGTCGAGCGACGCCGTCACCCGGTCGCAGTAGGCGGTGGCGAGGCGCTTCTCGATGCGCGCGCGGTCCACCTCCACGCCGAGGAACGCCGCGCCCTGCATCGTGGCGGCCAGCGGTTGCGCGCCGCCCATCCCGCCGAGCCCGGCGGTGAGGACGAATCGCCCCGCGAGCGAGCCGCCGAAGTGCTTGCGTGCCAGGCTGCCAAGCGTCTCGTACGTGCCCTGCACGATGCCCTGCGACCCGATGTAGATCCACGAGCCCGCGGTCATCTGGCCGAACATGATGAGCCCGGCGCGCTCCAGCTCGCGGAAGTGCTCCCACGTGGCCCAGCGGCCGACGAGATTCGCGTTGGCGATGAGGACGCGCGGGGCGTGCGCGTGCGTCCGGAACACGGCGACGGGCTTGCCGCTCTGGATCAGCAGCGTCTCGTCGTTCTCGAGGGCGCGGAGCGCCGCGACAATCGCGTCGAAGCACTCCCAGTTGCGCGCGGCCTTGCCCGTGCCGCCGTAGACGATGAGCTCGCCCGGCCGTTCGGCCACGTCGGGATCGAGGTTGTTCATCAGCATGCGCAGGGCGGCTTCCTGCTGCCAGCCCTTGCAGCTGATGGCACGGCCGCGCGGGGCGCGGACGACTCTCGTTTCGGGCTCGGCGGTGGTGGTCATCAGTCGGGGGAAAGCAAGACGAGGAAGCCGCAACGGCTCACCACGGAGGCAGTGGAAGGACAACTGCTCACCACGGAGGCGCGGAGATCCACGGAGGGCCACGGAGGAATGACTGGGGGAACGACAGCCGGAACGCGGGCTTTTGTTCCCCCAGGAAGTCTTCGTGGCCCTCCGTGAGTCACCGTGCCTCCGTGGTGAAAAAGAGTGCCTCCGTGGTGAAGAAGAGCCGCGGCTCCGTGGTGGAATCTAACGTTCGCCGCCCGGCCCGAACTCACGCCGCGCGATGGCGTCCGCGAGCGCGGTGATGTCGCCCGAGAGCGCACGGTCGTCACCCAGCGGCGGCACGAGTCGCCGCACGCGGCCGAACGCCTCCTCCACGCCGTGGCCGGCCTTGAGCGGCCGCCGGTACTCGATGCCCTGCATCGCGCACATCAGCTCGATGCCGAGCACGTGCTGCACGTTGCGCACCACGCGCCGGAGCTTCCACGCGGCGCCCATCGCCATCGGGACCACGTCTTCCTTGCCGCCGTCGGTGGGAATCGTGTCCACGCTCGCCGGGTGCGAGAGGACCTTGCACTCGCTCGCGAGCGACGCCGCCGCGACCTGGGCGATCATGAAGCCCGAGTGCAGCCCGGCCTCGCGGGCAAGGAATGGCGGCAACCCCTCGTTGAGGTCGGGGTTGACGAGCCGGTCAATGCGGCGCTCGGAGATGGTGGCGAGGTTGGTCAGCGCGATCGCGAGCAGGTCGAGCACCATCGCGACCGACAGGCCGTGGAAGTTCCCGCCGAGGAGCATCGCGCCATCCTCGAAGACGAGCGGGTTGTCCGTGGCGGCGTTGAGCTCGCGGCCGATGACCTCCTCGGCGAAGCGGATCGCGTCGAGCACGGGGCCGTGGACCTGCGGCATGCAGCGGAGCGCGTACGCGTCCTGCACGCGCGAGTCGTTGGTGCGGTGCGACTCCCGGATCTCGCTTCCCTCGAGGAGGGCGCGAAGGAGCGCGGCGGACTCGGTCTGGCCGGCCTGACCGCGCGCCGCCTGGATGCGCGCGTCGAACGCGGCGGGCGTGCCGAGGAGCGCCTCGAGTGACGCGGCGCCCGCGACGTGCGCGGCGTGCCAGAGCGTGCGCGCGTCGCCGACGGCGAGCGCGCCCACGCCGGTGTGCGCCTGCGTGCCGTTGATCAGCGTGATCCCTTCCTTCGGGGCCAGGACGAGCGGGGACAGGCGCGCGGCTGCGAGCAGCTCCGCCGCGCGCCCGCGCGCGTCGGCGCGAAAGAGGTCGCCCTCGCCGATGAGCGCGAGCGCCAGGTGCGCGAGCGGGGCCAGGTCGCCGCTCGCGCCCACCGATCCCTGCTCCGGCACCGGCGGCCAGAGGTCCGCGTTGAGCATCGCGCAGAGCAGCTCCGGGACCGCGGCGCGCGCGCCGCTCAGCCCCTTCGCGAGCACGTTCGCGCGCAGGAGCATCATCGCGCGCACCTCGCGTCTGGGGAGGAGCGGCCCCACTCCCGACGCGTGGCTGCGCACGAGGTTCACCTGCAGCTCGGCGAGCTTGTCGCGCGGAATCGCGACGTCGGCGAGCTTGCCGAAGCCCGTGGTCACGCCGTACGTGACGGCGCCTCGGGCCACGAGAGCGTCCACCACGCGACGCGTCGCCGCCATCCGTTCACGCACGGCGTCCGCGATGGCGACGCGCGCCCCGCCGTCGGCGACCGCGCGCACCGCCGCGAGCGTGAGGGAGTGGCCGTCGAGCCGGACGGCGTCGCCCGTCATCACGGGAGGGCGCCGCCCTGGCGGTAGCTCGTGCGGTTGTAGTCGAACTTCACATCGGGCTCCGCCTTCAGCGAGATGAAGAATGTAAAGGCGAAATTGCCGTTCGGCGCCTGCGTGAAGCCGAAGGCGGCGCGCCAGTCGTGCAGGTCGCGCTGCAGCGAAACGGTCTGCGAGCCGAACTCCTTCCGTTCCAGGTCGTAGTTGGTGGACCACGACGCCGACCAGCGCTCGGTGAGGTTGAAGTTCGTCCGCCCCTGGATGTTGGTCTGCGGCGGGTACCGGATGAAGGAGCCGCCCGCGGTCGTCTGCGTGTTCGAGACGTCCTGCGGCGGCGCGGCGAGCGCGCTCCGGACGCAGAGGTCGTACTGGAGCGGGTTGAGGTCCTTGAGCGGCGCGCACTGCAGGGCGGGATCGTACTGGATGACGTGGCCGCCCACGGGCGGGCGCTGCTGCGACTTGCTGAACGAGAGCTGGGCGTCGAAGCCGCGGCCCGACGGAAG
Source organism: Gemmatimonadaceae bacterium (assembly GCA_035286465.1). Classification (GTDB taxonomy): domain Bacteria; phylum Gemmatimonadota; class Gemmatimonadetes; order Gemmatimonadales; family Gemmatimonadaceae; genus Fen-1231. The sequence continues at coordinate 99,838 of DATEDF010000071.1, forward strand.
CTCCACGCCGCCCCGGATCGCCTGCCCCGCCACGCTGGTCGTGCCGCCCAGGCGCGAGCCGGGCTGGTCGGGGGCCCCGCGCGCCGCGGACGCGACCGCCGTGTCGCGCGAGGCCGGCACGCTCCGGACGCCGAGGAGCCGCGTGACGAACTGCACGAGCGGGTTCCGCGCGTCGAGATTCAGGCTCGCGCGAATGGAGGTGAGGTAGGGACTGAACGTCGCGCTGTCGGAGAGCACGCTCCCCTGGAAGAGCGAGTAGTCGGCGCCGAAGTCGAAGCCGGGCAGGAGGTCGGAGCGCAGCGTGTAGCCGAAGTTGTCCGTGGCGAAGCCCGACTTGCCGGTCTTTCGCGCGCGCTCGAAGTCCCACGTCAGCGGCGTGAACTGGAGCGAGAGCACCTTGACCTTCCGTGCCGCCTCAGGCGAGGTGAGCGCCGAGTCGCCGTGCAGGCGGAGCTTGGCCTCCACGTTCTGCGCGAGGGAGAACGTCACCCGGTTCTGCGCGAGCGAGCCGAGATAGCCCGCGCTCGTCCGGCCGAGCGCGGCGAGGTACTCGTCGCTGACGGCCGCCGCGGGCGAGTACGCGTAGCTGAAGCTGGGCGTGATCGAGTGGCGGAACTTCTCCACCGGCCCGAGCCCCGGGAAGAGGCCGAAGAACGTCGGCGACATCGAGACCCCGTAGGAGAGCCGCTTGCTCTGCGACACCCAGCGCGTGCCGGTGCGCTCGCTGCGCGCGAAGTACGCGCCGGGGTCCACGTTCGCGATGGAGACACTCGGCACGAGGTTCAGCTTGTCGAGGTTGAACCGGTCGAGCCGGATGGTGGGCAGGTTCACGTTGAGGTCGAAATCCACCGTGCTCAGGTAGGTGCGCGAATAGACGCGCGTGCTCTTCTTCGCCGTATCCACCGGATCCACGATCGTGCGGAGCTCCGGGAAGTCGTTCTCGCGGTCCTGCGCGCGCACGGCCATGGTGACCTGGAAGTCGAAGACCTTGAACGGGGTGTTGAAGGTCATCTGCGTGGTGCGCGTGCCGCGGTCCACCTTCACGCTGTCGAGCGAGCCGTCCGCGCGCGTCACGTAGCGCTTCGAGAAGTCGCCCTGCGAGTCCATGTGCCGGCTCTCGGAGGAGCTCAGGGAAAAGGTCGGCGTCCAGACGAGCCAGCGCGCGAGGTTGAGCGGCTTCGCCGTGAGGTTGAGGCTCGGAAGGTCCTGATCCACCTGCGAGCGGCCGGGATACTGCCGGCGCGTGCCGCCCAGGCTCATGGAGACCGCCCCCAGGTCGCGCTGGTAGTTGAGCTGCGAGGCAATCGTCGCGACCGCCGCGAGCGGATTGAGCACGGTCTGGCGCTGCACCGTCGTGCTCGTGACGTAGTTGAGGTTCGCGGTGAGGTGCGACCGGATCGAGAAGTCCTGCTGGTGCGACCAGGAGATGGAGGTGTTGGCGCTTCCGCTGCTCAGCGTGTGCCGCGACATCGCGATCCGGCCCGAGAGAAAGCGGCCGAGCCAGCGGTAGCGGACCTCGCCGTTGAAGCGCACCCATCCCGGGTCCTGGTCCGTGGCGTTCGCGTTGCTGCGCCAGTCCATCGAAGCCGAGAAGTCGTAGTAGTCGCTCAGCGCGAGGTAGTAGCCGAGGTTTTCGACGGTGCGGCGGTAGGTCGGGCTGTTGCGCACGAGCTCGGTGATGCCGAAGCGGGGCGTGAGCATCCCGCTCCGTCGCCCCTCGCGCGCGTCCTGGAAGATGAAGGGGAACCACATCACCGGGACGTCGAGGATGTAGAGCACGGCGGGGCGCGCCACCACGATGTCCCCGGCGACGCGCTTGATCTCGCGCGCCCCGAAGTGGTAGTGCGGGACGGAGTCGTCGCAGCTCGTGATGCTCCCGCGCAGGCCGAAGAAGGCGTTGCGCTGCCCCGACGTGGTGTCGCCGGCGAAGGCGCCCGTGTGGGCCTCCACGTACCACTTTTGCCCCCCGCTCGTGTTGGCGCCCGCGATCTCCGACGCTCTCCCCTCCTTGGTGCGCAGGTCGTAGGCCATGTTGTGCTGCGCGAAGATGTCCTCGGCCTTGGAGGCATCGCGCATCACGATGGAGTCGCCCCGCGCCGCGACGGTGCTCGCGCTGTCGTTGTACGCGATGGTGTCGGCGACGAGCACCGTGGGTTCGCGCTGCACGGCCGCGCGCGCGCCCGGCTTCCCGACGATCGAGATCAGCCGCTCCGTTGCGGCGAAGTTGACGCTGTCGGCCCGGTAGCGCACCACCTGATAGCCCTTCCGCTGCACGAGGGAAAGCGCGACCGAGTCGAAGGGCTCCCACGTCACGAGGGGCAGGTTCTTGAGCGAATCGCGACGCGCCTTGAGCGAATCGTCGCGCGTGCGGGGGGCCGGCGGGGTCGTCACCGGTCGCGGCCGGGCGCCGCCGG
>DATEDF010000072.1:0-3174 GCA_035286465.1 Gemmatimonadaceae bacterium
CTCGCCATCATCGGTGAGGCCCCCGGCTGGAACGAAGAGCAGACCGGGCACCCCTTCGTCGGGCCGTCCGGCCAGCTCCTCAACCGGCTCTTCACCCACCAGGGCATCGACCGCGAGCACGTCTTCGTCACGAACGCCATCCTCTGCCGCGCCCCAGAGCTGCGCGTCGGCTCCGAGGTCTCGACCGACCAGGCTTCGCTCAAGAAGGCCGTCGCGTGCTGCCGGCCGCGCCTGCTGCGCGAGCTGAAGCGCCTCAAGCCGACCCTCCGGTCGGTCGTGCCGCTTGGCGCGACGGCCGTCCGCAGTCTCACGAACCGCAAGAACCTCTCGATCCTCGCCGCGCGCGGCTTCGTCTGGGAGACCGAGGCGACCGGCGATGCGTCCGTCGTGCCGAGCGTCCATCCGGCCTTCGTCCTCCGTGCGCCGGCCTGGGAAGCCGTCCTCGTCTCCGACTTCGACCGCGCCGCTCGCGCCTCTCGCGGTCGCCTGGGTCTCCCCCAGGCGACGTCGCATCTCGCGCCGGATCCGCGTCTCCTACGTGGCCTCCTCGACAAGCTCGGCCCGACCGTCGCCGTGGACGTCGAGACGACCAAGCTCGGCGCGACGTCGTGCGCGCTGCTCTGCATCGGCGTCTCCGACGGCGCATCTGCCGTCGTCATCCCCTGGGCGAGTACGCAATCCCCGAGGCGACGCTTCTACGGCTCGAAGCAGAGCGCGGTGATGGACATCCTGCGCCGCTGGCTCTCGAAGCGTACGGTCGTAACGCACAACGGGCCAGGCTTCGACCACGTCGTCCTCGCGCGCTACGGCCTCGAGTTGAGCGAGAGCGCCTCCTGGGAGGACACGCTGCTCGCGCACCACGCGTACGCGAGCCACATGCCGCAACGGCTCGACCACGTCGTCTCGATGTATCTCGACGCGCCGCCTTGGAAGATCCTGAGTCGGAAGCCGGCGAAGAGCGACGAGCGCGGCGCGTGGGATCCGGGAAAACTGCGCGACGAAGAACTCTGGTCCTACAACGCGATGGACGCCGTCCTGACTGCGCGTCTCTGGAAGATGCCGACGATGCGGAAGGATCTGCACCCCGAGAAGAAGGTCTACGAGGAGGACAAGCGGCTCGGTCTCCTCTGCCGTGGCATGCAGGAGCGCGGCGTCGCCGTCGATCAGCGTCGCCGCGAAGAGGTGCGGCGCGAGCTGCTCGGCCGACAGAACTACTACCTGGGAGCTTTGCGGCAGCAGGCCGGGTTCGAGATCCAGCCGACGAAGCTCGACCACCTCCGCAAGGTGCTCTTCAAGGTGCTGCACGGGCCGGTCCTGTTCCGGTCGATCCAGACGGGGCTGCCGTCTACGTCGGTCGATACGCTCCAGGCGCTCGCGCAGACCCAGACGGCGGCCGGCAAGTTCAGCCGGCTGCTCTTGAAGTGGCGTGAGGCCTGGAAGCTGCGGAGCACGTACGTCGATGGCATCCACCCGGAGCGCGACGGCCGTGTCCATCCGAGCTGGCGCGCGTGGGGCACCGTCTCGGGGCGGCTCTCATGTCGAGAGCCGAACCTGCAGAACCTCAAGCGTGGGTCTATCATCCGCTCGATGTACGTCGCGCCGCGCGGCCGAGACCTCGTCGCGTTCGACTTCAAGCAGCTCGAGATGAAGATCGCCGCCTACTCGTCCGGCGACAAGAACTTCATCGCCGCGTGCGAGTCCGAGGATCTCCATCGGGAGAACGCGCTCGTGCTCTTCGGGGAGTTGCCGGACAAGGACGAGCAGCCGGAGGAGTACAAGCGGTTGAGGACGATTGCGAAGTCGGCCGGCTTCGCGGTGAACTACCTGGCGACGGCCGAGACGGTTCACGCGCGGCTCGCCGCCGACGGCATGGGCGTCTCGTTGCAGCAGGTCGAGGCGATGCTCCAGCGGCTCAAGCGCACGTACAGCCGATACTTCGAGTGGCAGGAGGAGCAGCTCCGACTGGTGCAGCAGCAGGGGTATCTGCGGCTGCCGCTGTCCGGCCGGATCCGGTGGTTCGGTCACGAGCCGATGCCGACCGAGGTGGCAAACTACCCCATCCAAGGAGGCGCGGCCGACCTCATGAACATGTTCCTCCCCGAGATCGAAGACGCCCTGCCGCGAGGTGCGTTCATCACCGCGCAGATCCACGACGCGGCCATCATCGAGTGCGCTCCGGCCCAGGCGGATCGGATCGCGAAGCTCTGTCAGAAGGTCACGGAGCGGCCGGTGGACATCGGCGGGACGCGCGCGGTGTTCCCCATCGACGTGAAGTGCGGCGCGAAGCGTTGGAGCGAGGCGGCATGACGAGCTACGAGGTCGATCACGCGGAGTGGGTCGGCGTCTTCGCGTCGGATCGCGACGTCGAGCCCTTGGCGCTCTTCTCGGTGCTGGCCGGCGACACCGAAGCGGGCCGCAGCGCCATCCTCTGGGCGCGCGAGCACCTGATCTCGTACAACTTGCGCGACGTGTCGATCAGTGGCTTCACGATGACGGTCGGACCATCTTACGAAGGTGAAGGAACCCGCCGATGAGGCCGACCTACGAAGGCATGGTCGCGCTGCGCCGTGCGCTCCTCGCACTGGCGGCCAGTTCTCCGCATCAGGACGCCGTTGCGGCGTTCGTCTCGGCCACTGTGATTACCGGCCGGTCGGCGCACCTGACGGACGAGGACATCATCGAACTGCTGGTGTCGTACACGAAGAGAGTTCCGGCCGGGAAGGAGCCGATCTGATGGCGCTCCGCGAGGTGAAGGGCGAACCGGGAGCCTTCTTCGACACTGCAACCGGCAAGTCGTACACGATCAGCGACCTCCACGAGGACGACAAGTACGAGACCGTGACGTACGGCGGGTTCTGGTGGCGGGTGAGGCGTATCCTCTGGATGATCTTCCATCCGTTGCAGACGATCCGCCTGCGGATCGAGGGTGCGTATCTCGACCGCCTCCACCGGGAGATGTACGAGGACGGCGAGTGCCCAATCTGCAGCCGCAGGCTCCCGTCAGCAGGACCGAATGACGACGACCACTACGAGGAGGACGACGATGGGTGAGGCGAAGCGCAGAAAGCTCCTCGGCACCTACCCCGACACCTCGAAGCCGAAGACGTCGGCGGATCCGAAGCAGCGTACGCACCAGCTCACGGCGCAGACGCTCGCCTGCAGGAACTGCGGCGA
>DATEDF010000073.1:0-6253 GCA_035286465.1 Gemmatimonadaceae bacterium
GGCGCGACTCAGCGCGGGCACCGGTACGTCGCCCGATCCGAGCTACAGCATCGCGATCGGCCCGGCCGCGGATGAGGACCTCGGCAGTTGCAGCCAGGTGTACGCGAGACCCGGCATTACGCTGAACTCCCAGACACTCTCATTGACCGACTGTTTTGGCTTCGACCGGTTCGTTCCGGGCGCGGGCGAGTCGCGCCACGACCAGATCTTCCTTGCGCTCAAGGCGAATGAGAGCATCACGATAGTGCAGACCTCTTCCGCCTATCAGCCTGTGGTGCGCCTGATTCACAGCGGGGGGCCCGTGCCCACTACGGTGTATACCGGCGTCAGTTCGTGCAATCCAGTCACGCCGACGGTCTGCAGCAGTACACTGACCTTTACGGCGCCTGCCGTACTCGCGGACCTCCGCGTCGAATTCAATTCAAGCGGCGCGACGGCCGGCCCGATCGTGGGGGCGTACACCGCAAGCATCACAAAGAACCCGTGAAGCTTCGAGCGTGCGCCACTTAATGCTCAGGAGGTAGGGCCGGTCGCCGGAGCGGCCGGGGCAACACTCCCATGTACGCCGGCCTCACGGTCCTGGCGCGCCCCGCCCGCGCCCCCGGTGTGGGGCCTTCGCGGCCGCCCCCGCTCCCGCCCGCGCCGCCCGCCGTCCGGTTAGTCGCCCTGAGCGTTTCGGGCTCGCCGCGCGTTTGAATGACGCCGCGTCCGCATCCTGCGACGCCCCGGAGCACACTTGCCCAGTACGCGCCTCCTTCGCCTCGCCACACTTGCCGTCCTGTGCCTCACGGCGGTGCTCGCCGCCTGCGGGCCGCAGGCCGGGGGCGGCTCGCCTGCCACCGGGGGAGGAGGCCGTGCGCGCGGAGATGGGCGGGGGGCGTTCGGCCGCGGCATTCCCTCCGATCGCCCGATCCCGGTCGAGATCGAACCCGTGCGCCGGGGCACCGTCTCGCGCACCGCGACCATCGCGGGCATCCTCGAGCCCGTGCGCACGGTCGGGGTGAATGCCCAGCTCGCGGGCATTCTCCTCTCCGTGCGAGCCGAAGAGGGAACCCGCGTGAGACGGGGCCAGCTCCTGGCGGAGGTGGACATCCGGGAACTGCAGGCGCAGGAGCGCAGTGCCGAGGCGTCGCTCCGGCTCGCCGAGGCGAACTTCCAGCGGTCGGAGCAGCTCTTCCGCGACAAGATCATCACGGCGGTCGAATACGACCGCGATCGCGCCGCCTCCGAGTCGGCGCGCGCCACCCTCGACGGCATCCGCACGCGCCTGGGCTACGCGCGGATCGTCTCCCCGACCAACGGCGTCGTGACGGAGAAACGCGTCGAGGCGGGCGACGTCGTCTCCAACCAGACGCGCCTCTTCACCGTCGCCGACGTCTCGATGCTGGTGACGCGGGTGCAGGTGAGCGAGCTCGAGGTCCGGTCGCTCGCGGCCGGCGACTCGGTGCCGCTCAGCGTGGACGCCCTGGGCGGCGAGCGCGTGACCGGTCGCATCCGGCGCGTATTCCCGACCGCCGACAGCGCGACGCGCCTTGTGCCGGTCGAAGTGGCGCTGACCGGCCCGGCGCTGCAGCGGCTCAGGCCGGGCTACACCGTGCGCGCCACCTTCGCGCTCGACCTGCGGCGCGACGCGTTGCTCGTGCCGTCCCGCGCGGTCTCGGGCCCCATCGGCGCCCGAGCCGTGTACCTCGTGAGCTACGGCAAGATCGCGCGGCGGGCGGTGAGTGTCGGGCCCGACCTTGACGGCCGCACGGAAGTGCACGACGGGCTGAAAGACGGGGATTCCGTCATCGTGTCCGGGGCGTCGCTGCTGCGCGAGGGCGCGGTGGCCCGCATCGTCGGGCCGCTGGGCGATGACGCGTCCCCCGCACGCGCGCGAGGCGGGACCCGCCGCGACACGGCCGCGCGCCCGCCGGGGAGGGGACGCGCCAGGTGACGACGCACCATCGCGGTATTGCCAGCTGGTCCATCAGACGGCCGATCGGCACGCTGATGATCACGAGCACGCTCCTCGTGCTCGGTGTGGTGTACGTGGGCCGCCTCCCGGTGGACCTCCTCCCGCGGATCGTGTACCCGCAGGTCAACGTCTCGGTCTCGAATCCCGGTGTCGAGCCGTCCGTGATGGAGGAGACCATCGCCAAGCCGCTCGAGGCGGCGCTGGCCACCACCGAGGGGCTCACGCGGATCGGGACGACGGTCTCGCAGGGCAACGTCCGCATCACGCTCGACTTCTCGTTCGGCACGAACGTGGACTTCGCGCTCCAGGACGCGGCGAAGAACGTCGAGCGCGTGCGCGGCCGGCTTCCGGACGAAGCCGATCCGCCGAATGTCTCGAAGTCGGACCCGACACAGCAGCAGATCTACCAGGTGGCGTTCTCGTCGGACGCGCGGAACCAGACCGCGCTCCGCCAGTGGGTGGACCAGCGGCTCCGGCCGCAGCTCCTGTCGGTCAACGGCATCGCCGCGGTGGACATCTTCGGCGGCTTCGTGCGCGAGATCCAGGTCGTGCTCGATCCCGAGCGCCTCCGGGGCTACGGGCTCTCGGTGTCGCAGGTGATCTCGGCGCTCCGGAACGAGAACCAGGACGTCGCCGCGGGGCGCATCAGCACCGTGGACCGCGAAATGGTGGGCACCACCACCGGGAAGTTCCACACGGTCGAGGACCTCCGCGGCGTGCTGATGACGACGTCGCGCGGCGCGCGCATCCCGCTGCGCGACGTTGCGGTGGTGCGCGACACGAGCCAGGAACAGCGGTCGTGGGCGCGGCTCAACGGAGTCCCCGCCGTCCGCATCGGCATCCAGAAGCAGCCCGAAGCCAACACGGTCGAGGTCGCGCGCGGCGTGCAGGCGAAGCTCGAGCAGCTCGCGACCAGCGGCTACATGCCTCCGGACATCAGGTTCGAGGTCACCTACGACCAGTCGGGGTTCATCAACGACGCGCTCAGGACCGTGCGCGACGCCGCGATCATCGGCGCGATCCTCTCGATGCTCGTGGTGATCGTCTTCCTCCGTTCCTTCCGCAAGACGTTCATCGTCTGCCTCTCGATCCCGCTGGCCATCCTCGCGACGTTCGTGATGATGGGCATCGCCGACCTCACGCTCAACATCATGTCGCTCGGCGGGCTCGCGCTCGGCACGGGGCTCCTGCTCGACAACGCGATCGTGATGCTGGAGAACATCTACCGGCGCCGGGCCGCCGAGGGGCTCGACTCGGAGGAGGCGGCGCACGTGGGCGCCGCCGAGGTGACGAGCCCCGTGGTGGCCTCCACCACGACCAACCTCGCCTCCGTCGCCCCGTTCCTCCTCATCACGGGGCTCTCCGCGCTCCTCTTCCGCGAACTGATCCTCACCGTCTCGTTCGCGATCCTGGCCTCGTTGCCGCTGGCGTTGACGCTCATCCCGATGCTCGCCGCGCAGCTCGGCAAGGTGCGCTTCGAAAGCGGGCTCGAGCGTGCGCGACCGCTCCTGGCGTTCGAGCGCGGCTTCGCCCGGATGCTGAACGGGTACCGCTCGCTCGCGACCCGCGCCGTGCGGCACCGCTGGGCGATGATGGGGGGCGTGGCGGTGCTCGCCGTCGCGGCGTGGCTGCTGGCCCGGACGTATCCCACGGAGTTCATCCCGCAGGTTGACGACGGCACCGTCACGGCAAGCGTGTTCATGGGCCCCGGCACGCCGCCGCCCGTGGGCAACCGGCTCTCCCTCGAGGTGGAGAAGATGATCCGCGAGATGCCGGCGGTGACGAGCCTGTTCGCCAACGCCGGCGGCCGCGGCAACATTGACATCCGGCTCTCGCCCCCCCACGAGCGCACGCTGACCTCGGACCAGTGGGTGCAGACGCTCCAGCGCCGCGTGGACCAGAAGGGCTTCCCCGGCGCGCGCATCTTCGTGCGGCCGCCGCGCATCCGGGGGCTCCGCACGTCCGTGGCCGGCGCTGACGTGTCGGTCGCCGTCGTCGGTGACGAGCTCCCCGTGCTCGACGAGATCGGCAACGAGATCGTCCGCCGGCTCCGCGGCATTCCCGGCCTCGAGAACGTGCAGATGCAGCAGCAGGAGCCCAATCCGATGCTCGCGATCGCCCTCGACCGCGAGCGCGCGCGCAACCTCGGGCTCGACGTGGCGGCGGTCGGCCAGACCGTCCGGACGGCGCTCGACGGCACCATCGCCACGCGCTACACCGAAGGAAACTTCGAGTACGACGTCCGCGTGCTCTTCCCCAAGTCGCGCGTGACCAACACGTCGGACCTCGCCAACATCCTCCTCTTTCCGGGCGGCCGGGGCACCGATCCCGTCTTCCTGCGGGACGTGGCCACGCTCCGCCCCGCCCTGAGCCCGGCGAACATCCGGCGCGAGAACCAGAATCGGCGCGTGGAAGTCAACGGCGACGTGATCACCGCCGTCGCGCCGGTGGGGCGTGTGGCGGATTCGATTCGCGCGCGCCTGGCCGAGATGCCCCTGCCGGACGGCTACGGTCTCATCATCGGCGGCGAACAGGAGGCCATCAACGACACGAACTCGCAGATGGCGCTCGTCATCGGGCTCGCGATCTTCCTGGTGTTCGTCGTGCTCGCGGTTCAGTACGAGAGCGTGCTCGACCCGCTCATCATCCTGGGAGCGGTGCCGCTCGCGCTGATCGGCGTGGTGGGGATTCTCGGCGTCACGGGGACTGCGCTCTCCGCCCCGGTGTACCTCGGCATGATCATGCTCGCGGGCATCGTCGTGAACAACTCGATCCTCCTCGTGGAGTTCGCCAAGCACTTCCACCGCGAACAAGGGGGCACGGCAGAGGCCGCGGTGGTCCAGGCGGGCGTCGTGCGCATGCGTCCCATTCTCATGACGGCCTTTACGTCGGTCGTGGGCGCGATGCCGCTGGCGCTGGGGCTCGGCAGCGGCGGCGAGCTGATGCGGCCCCTCGCCATTTCCGTGGTGGGCGGGCTTTCGCTCTCGACCCTCCTCACGCTCTTCGTGGTGCCGGGGATGTACGTGATCGTGCACCAGGCCGGCGACGCGGTGAAGGTGTTCCTGCTGGGCAGGCGGGCCGGCGAGCTGCGGACGCGCGGGGAGGTGCCGCAGGTGCCGGAGTAGGCGGCGCCGCCAACGTGAGAAATGGCACGTCGCTCTCATCCTCGTTCGACGTGACGGTGTTCAGGTGGCCGCGCCGGGAGTGAATCGGGCCGAGCCGTGCGCCGTGCATGTTGACGGCGGCGAGAGGCCACCGCGGTAGCGTGCCACGGTGAACGGAGGGATCGAAGAGGCAACGATCCGGCACGGTTCCGCCGTCCAACCATGCGGTGCCCACGCGCCGCAACCCCCCGACCTCCCACCGGACCCGGTTGATGCCCCTCGCTCGTCTGGCGACTCTCGCCGCGGCCGTGCTCCTGGCCTGGCCCGCGCTGCCCGCGCTGGCCCAGCGCCCCGACACGATCGTGAAGCAGGCCGGCGCGCCCCGACACCCCGGCGTCGCGACGCTCGTGAAGGAGATGAGCATCGGCGTGGTGGACGGCGCCGACGAGTACATGCTGGGGTCCGTGAGCGAGATCGCCGTCGCGCGCGACGGCTCGATCTACGTCTACGACCGGCAGGCGCCCGCGCTCCGGAAGTACGACGCGCAGGGGAAGTTCGTGAAGACGTTCGGCCGCAAGGGGCGCGGTCCCGGCGAGTATCTCGACGCCGGCGGGCTCGCGCTCACGGCCGACGGGCGCGTGCTCCTCTGGGACACGGGGAACTGGCGCATCAACGTCTATTCACCCGACGGCACGGTGCTCCCGTCGTGGTCCACCCTGAGCGGGGCGGGGGGCAATGTGTCAATGAGCACGGGGCGGTCGTTGATGGTGGACACGGCGGGGCGCACCTACGTCCGCCGCCGGCTGTTCGGCGCACGCGCGCCGAGCGAGAGCCGGACGGTGTGGATTCGCTACCGACCCGACGGCACGCCGCTTGACACGATCGGGCCGCCGCGCTTCACCGCGCAAGCGATGCTGCTCACGGCGGCGAGCCCCGGGGGGCGCGCGACGACCTCGATGGGCGTCCCCTTCGCGCCGACGCCGCGGACGGTGATGAGCCCACTCGGCCACCTCGTCACCGGCCTCGCTGATCGCTACGCGTTCGAGATCCACGCGGTGCCCGGGCGCCCCGTGACGAGCGTGCGGCGGAACGTGGAGGCGGTGAGCGTGACGCGCCACGAGCGCGACTCGGCGCGCGACGCCGTCGTCGAGCGGATGCGCCGTACCGAGCCGGCGTGGAGCTGGAACGGGCC
>DATEDF010000074.1:0-27082 GCA_035286465.1 Gemmatimonadaceae bacterium
GCGGGGAACCCGTGGACGAAGATCACGGGTTCGCCCGCCCCGCGAGTGCCGGCGGCGTAGTAGTACAACCGGCATCCGCCGACATCCACAAACTCGCCGCGCATCGCGGCAAGATGGGTGCGGAGGAAGGGCCGAACAAGCGCGGCACGGGGTCCCGATGCGCGCCACACCGCGCGCCACCGCGCGCCGAAAGCGCGCGCGGGCACGCGACGCGCCCTAGCGTTTGGCGACAAAACGAGTATCCTTCCCGGTCGCGTCCGCTGTTCGCGGGCTGGTAACATCATATCGCATTTGCCTTCAACGAGTTAGCGCTGGGCACTCCTCACTTGACCGCACCCGCCGCCCCGGTCGCTCCGGTGTTTCCGCCGCCGCCACCGCCCCCGGCCGCAGTGCGGTTCCCCGTCGGCTGGTTCCTCGAGCACGCGTCCGCTCCCCTGCAGTATCGCGCCACGGTGGAGGTGGCCCGGCTGGGTGATGCGGTCAGCACCGCGTTTCACCATCTGCCGTACGGGTTCCGTCCGGCGATCGAACTCGCGGTGATGCAGGCCGCCGATGGCGTGTGGAACAACGCGATGCTCTCGCTACCGCCGCAGCGCGTCGAGGGCTTCGAGGGTGTCGGCACGGTGCACGCGGTGCGGCGACTCCTGGAGTACGGGTGGGACAAGGACGCGCCTCCCGTCTATCAGGCGCGACGGATCCTCTTTCGCCTGCTGGCGGAGGATGACGATCCGTCGCTCCTGTTCGAGCTGGCGCCGCGCACGGCGCCGAAGGGGCGGCCCGACGACGATCTGCTGAAGATGACGCGGCAGACGCTCCGCGAAGCGGCGGGCGCGGCGCTCGCGCAGTCGGGGTTCGAGAACGACCCGCGATTGCGGGGAGCGGCGCGGCGCACGCTCGACCGGATGATGGAGTTCCTCAAGTCGCCCACGGGCAACAAGCCGTGGATTCGCGTCGCCAACCGGCAAGTGCTTTCGCCGGACGCCTTCCCGCCGTCCATCTACGCCCTCCAGATGCTCTCGCACATGCCGCTCTTCCGGAGCGAGCACTACGAGGGGATGGAGCTGCTCTACCGCTGGCTGACGCGGCCACTCCCGCGGCAGGAGCAGATGCAACTCGTCGGACGTCACATCGTCGCGGTGCCGCTCTTCGTGATGGGCGACCGGCTCCCGCATCGGAACGCGGTCGAAGCCGACGTGCCGGCTGCGCTCGCGTGGCTGGAGTTGATGGCCCGGATGGGGTACCTGCGCCGCAATGAGAACTGGACGAAGCTGTTCGAGCGATTCGTGGACGACTGCGGCAAGGACGGCGTGTGGCATCCCCACAAGGGAATGGCGATGCCGAGGAGCTCCATCCCGTGGGTCTGGTCGGCGTATCCGCTCGAACCGTCGCATCAGGGCGACGAGCGGTGGGCGGACGCGACGTTCCGGATCGGGCTCATTGCGCGACTCTCCGGGCGACCGATCGAAGTCCTCTGAGTTGCGTCCCCGCCGCCTTCCACCAGCCGAGTGGTTTCCCTCCGGTCGTACCGACATCGTCGCGCGGCGGGTGACGCTGGCCGACGGGCTCACCCTTCGCGTGCTCGAAGCGGGGCCGCCGGGCGGTCCGCCCGTGGTGCTTCTCCACGGCTGGGCCGTGTCGGCGTACCTCTGGCGGCACACCATTCCCGCTCTGGCGGAGGCGGGGTTTCGCGTTCTCGCGCCGGACCTCCCCGGGCACGGGCTCTCCGACGTGCCGACGGCCCGCGGGAGCTACGCGCTCGCGGCGCTGACCGGCCGCGTCGGCGGCCTCCTCGATGCGCTGGAGCTGGAGCAGGTGCCGCTCGTGGCGCAATCCATGGGCGCGCGGATCGCGCTCGAGCTCGCTCGGCGCGACACGGGTCGGGTGCGGCAGCTCGCGCTCTTCGGCCCGGTGGGATTCGGCGACGTGACCGAGCGGCTCGGCTTCGCGCCCTTCGTGCCGATGCTCCCGGGGCCGCTCCCGTCGCTGTTCGTGACGCGGCGGGCCGTGGAACTGGTGCAGCGTCGCGTGCACGGGAAGCTGGGCTGGTTCACCGAACGCGACATTGATGAGTACTGGGCGCCGACGCAGTTTCCCGACGTGGTGCGCGCCCAGCTGCAGATGCTGCGTGAGTTCGCGTGGGAGACGTACGATCCCGCGGTGCTCTCGCGGCTCGATGTCCCGACGCTCGTGGTGTTCGGCACGCTGGATCGTACGGTGCGGCCCGCGCAGGCGGAGCGGCTCGTCCGGGCGTTGCCGTGTGGCCGGCTGGAATGGATCGAGGAGGGCGGGCACGTGGTGATGGAGGAAGTGCCCGAGCGCGTGAACCGGATGCTCACGGAGTTTCTGCGATGACGTCGAAGAAGGCCGTGCCCTCGGGGGCGCTGGATGAAGCGGCCGCCCTCGCGGTGGCCGAAGCATCCACCACGCACCTCACGTTCGCCGACCTCGGCCTGGCGCCGCCGATGCTCCGGGCGATCAAGGACGCCGGGTACCGCCACCCCACGCCGATCCAGGTGCAGGCCGTGCCGCTCGCGCTCAAGGGGCGCGACCTGATCGGGCTGGCGCAGACGGGGACGGGGAAGACCGCCGCCTTCACGATTCCGATCGTCGAGCGGCTCGCCGGCGAGGTTGGGCGCACGCGGGCGCTCATCCTCACTCCCACGCGCGAGCTGTGCCAGCAGGTCGAGGAGATGTTCCGCAAGTACGGACGGCATTCGGAGCTGACCGTGATCCCGGTGTACGGGGGCGTGGGGTACGAGCCGCAGACGAAGGCACTGCGCGGGGGCGTGGATGTGGTGGTGGCGACGCCGGGGCGACTGCTCGACCATCTCGAGCGGCAGAACGTCGCGTTCGACGATCTCGAGGTGCTCGTGCTGGACGAGGCCGATCGGATGCTCGACATGGGCTTCGCGCCGCAGCTGAACCGCATCGTGGCGCAGCTCCATCCGTACCGGCAAACGATGCTGTTCAGCGCGACGATGCCGCCGGAGGTCGAGGTGCTCGCGCGCAAGTACATGCGCAAGCCGGTGGTCGTGCAGGTCGGTCGCCGGTCGGCCGCGGCGGCGACGGTGCAGCATTTCGTCTATCCCTGCCCGAAGGACAAGAAGAGCGCGCTGCTGGTGGAGCTGCTCACGCGCGACGACGTGCTCGACACGGTGCTCGTCTTCACGCGGACGAAGCACGGCGCGGACCGGGTGGTGCGGCACCTCGAGCGCGCGGGCGTCCAGGCGAACGCGCTGCACGCGGACCGGACGCAGGGCCAGCGCACGAAGGCGCTGACCGACTTCCGGAAGGGGAAGCTGCGCGTGCTCGTGGCGACGGACATCGCGCAGCGCGGGCTCGACGTCACGGGGATATCGCACGTGGTCAACTACGACGTACCGCACCAAGCGGAGGATTACGTGCACCGCATCGGCCGCACGGGCCGCGCGGCGGCGACGGGGGATGCGTTCACGTTCATGTGCGCCGACGAGATCGCGATGGTGCGGACGATCGAGCGCCTGTTGGGGAAGCCGATTCCGCGGATCTCGGTGGCGGGGTTCGACTTCGGGACGTGAGCGGCGGGAGAGACGCCTCAGTTGTGCCGCACCCGCCCTAATCTTGATGTCGTGATCGTATCCGCTCTCCCTCCGCGACTGACCACGATGGTGGTATTCGCCGCGCCCCAGCCAAGCCCGGTCGGCGCGAACGTGACCGACTCACGCGTCGCTTCGAGGCGCACGCCGCGGCGCCGCGCGAGGTCGCGCTCGAAGAGGACTTCGCCGCCGCACACGACGCGCACGCGGCCCGCGCGCGGGTCCGCGATGAACGACGCGTAGTCGCCGCGCCGGGTGGCGGCGGCACGGGCGGCGGCGAGGCCCAGCACGACGTCCTGCGTGGCGCTCCGCAGGTTGAACCGGTTCACGACGCCGGCCGCGCGCGGCACGGCGAACGCGGTGAGGATGGCGAGCAGGACGAGGACAAGGGCGAGTTCCACGAGCGTCGCGCCGCGGGTGCGGTGTGACATGACCGGCTCCCGAACGAGTCGGTCTCGATATACGTTCCCGGGTTGCCGGAAGCGTCACCGCGCGAACGCGGCGCGTGGCGTTTCGTTGCCGCCGTTCCTCCGCGTGCGCCGCGCGACGCGCGCGTCCCGGCGCCCGCCCCCGCCCCCGCCCACCGTCCGGAGAGCCGCCTGATGCCTTCGCTGCCTGCCCTCCCTCCCCCGCCACCCCTTCGACGCGCGCTTCGCGTGCTGGTCCTGGCCGGCCTCCTCCCGGCCGCGAGCGGCTGCCTGATGAGCCCCAAGGCCGAAGCGATCCGGCAGCAGCAGTTGCAGGAGATGGGCGACGCGCTCAACGACATGCGGGTCACCCTCTCCACGATAGCCGGCACGCTCGACTCCCTGACGGCGGTGGTCGCGAAGCAGGACACGACGATTGCGCGGCTGGCGAACGTCACCGGCGTCGTGGTTGTGAAGTGAAGCGGTCCGTCGTGGCGTGGCTCGTTCCCTCCGCGCTTGCCTTCACGTTACCGCTTTCCGCGGCGGCGCAGCGGGGCGCGCAGCCGACTGCGCGCGCGGCGCGGTTCCTCGCGCTGGGCGACTCCTACACGATCGGCGAGCAGGTGGACTCCGCCGACCGGTGGCCGGTGCAGCTCGTGCGCGCGCTGCGCGCGCGCCGGCTCGCGATCGCGGACCCCGAGATCGTCGCCCGCACGGGTTGGACGACCGACGAGCTGGCGGCGGGGATCGCCGTCGCCGCGCCGCTGGGCCCCTACGATCTCGTCACGCTCCTCATCGGCGTGAACAACCAGTACCGCGGGCGCGAGGCCGAGCGCTATCGCGAGGAGTTCAAGTCACTGCTTGCGCAGGCCGTGGAGTTCGCGGGCGGCCGCCCGGCCCGGGTCGTCGTGCTCTCGATTCCCGACTGGGGCGTCACGCTGTTCGCGGCGGGGCGCGACCGGGCCCGGATCGCGAGCGCCATTGACCGGTTCAACGCCATCAACCGGGAGGAGGCGCTTCGTGCCGGCGCGCGCTGGGTGGACGTCACCGCCGCCTCACGCGAGGCGCGCGAGGGATGGGTGACGGCCGACGGCCTGCACCCGTCGGGGCGGCAATACGCGCGGTGGGTGGAGCTGGCGATCGAGACGGTCGTGCGCGCGCTCGGGAGTTGAGTTTCTGAACGGCCCCCGTCCCCGGGACGTTGGCGTATCTTTCAACGCGGGCCCAACCCTTCGTTCCGATGAAAGTCACCATAGAATTCTGCACCGTCTGAAACTACGAACCCCGGGCCGTCAGTCTGGCGGCCACCATTCGTGACGCGTACCCGAAGGCCGACGTCGAGATGATTCCCTCGGGGGGCGGTCGCTTCGAGGTCATGCTCGACGGCACGCCGATCTTCGAAAAGTCGAAGCTCGGCCGCCACGCGCAGCCGGGTGAGGTGCTCGGGCTCATCACGCAGAAGCTCGCCACGTGAGAATCGCGCTTTCCACCGGCGGCGGCGACGCGCCGGGCCTCAACGCCGTCATCCGCGCCGCGGTGCTCTCCGCCACCGATCGCGGCTGGCACGTGCTGGGCGTCAAGAAGGGGTACGCCGGGCTGCTCGGCGACGACGAGGTCGTTCCGCTCACGCGCGACGTCGTGCGCGGCATCGGCCACCTCGGCGGCACGATCCTCCGCACGACGAACCGCGGGAATCCCTTCAGCTATCCGGTGAAGCAGCCGGACGGAACACTCAAGGAAGTGGACCGCTCCGACGAGCTGCTCGAGAACGCGCGCAACCTCGGCATCAACGCGTTCATCTCGATCGGCGGCGACGGCTCCCTCAAGATCGCGCAGCGGCTCGCGCAGAAGGGGGCACGCGTCGTGTGCGTGCCCAAGACGATTGACAACGACGTAAGCGGCACGATCACCTCGTTCGGGTTCGACACCGCCGTCAACACGGCGATGGAGGCGATTGACAAGCTGCACACCACGGCGGAGAGCCACGACCGGGTCATCGTGATGGAGGTGATGGGGCGCCACGCGGGGTTCATCGCGCTGCATTCGGGCGTGGCGGGCGCGGCGCACGCGATTCTCATTCCCGAGATTCCCTACGACCTCGACGAGGTGTGCGCGGCGATCATGGAGCGGGAAAAGCGCGGCCGGCACTTCGATGTCGTCGTCGTGGCCGAGGGCGCGCACCCGATGGGGGGTGAGGTCTCGATGATCGGCGGTCCGGTTCCCGGGCAGGAGCGCCGCATCGGCGGGGTCGGCCAGCGGATCGCGAAGGACATCCAGGAGCGCACGGGGAAGGAGTGCCGCTCGATCGTGCTCGGGCACCTCCAGCGCGGCGGCATGCCGACGGGGTACGACCGGCTGCTCGCGACGCGCTTCGGCGGCGCGGCCGTGCAGGCGGTGGAGGACGGCAAGTGGGGACAGATGGTGGCGCTCCAGTCGCCGCACATCGTGACGATCCCGGTCGAGGAGGCGCTGCGGGAGCCCAAGCGGGTAGACCTGTCGCACGACCTGGTGAAGACGGCGCGGCGTCTGGGCATTTCCTTCGGCGATTGAGCCGCTGAACACGCGGGAAGTTGCGGGGTAGTAGCATCTCGGCCCCGTGGTGATATGATTGTGGCGGCCGTCCGCCGTGGGTCGTCTTCCGGCGGGACGGCTTGGTACCCGGGGAGCCGCACTGGAGGATCCGTTGGTCCGTTCGCCCGCTCGCGCGATTGCCGTACTTGGCCTGGCCGCCCTCGTTCCGCTGGCGGCGCAGGAGCCCGTGAGGGAGGCGAGGGGTTTGCCCGCCATTCCGTCGTCCGCACTGCCGCCCGCGGGGATGTGCCGCGTGTGGCTGAAGGACGTGCCGGCGGGCCAGCAACCCGCCCCGACCGATTGCGCCACGGCGATCCGCAAGGCGCCGAAGAGTGCGACGATCCTGTTCGGCGACCTGCGCCACGAGGCGGCACAGCCGCCGCGCGGTGCCGCCACGGCGGCGGGCGCGGCCGGCGCGGCGGGCGCGGCCGGCGCGGGCGTGCGCGCTCGCGCGGAGTCGCCGCGCCTGATCGCCCCGATGCCGGGGATCTTCGGCCCGAACGCATCGCGCGCGGCGCCGGGAAATCTGGGCCCGAGCGCGTCGCGCGCGGCGCCGGGCCGCTCGCTCGAGCCGGGCCGCGGCGCGCGCGCGACGCCCGTGGGCACGACAGGCCCGCCGGTGCGGCCGAGTGTACCGCCGCCCGTGAAGCCGCCGGAGAAACCTCGGTCGTAGACGCCGCGCTGCGCCGCGTCCGGGATCCCTACCTCCCGCCCGACCACGACGCGTTTGTCGGCTCGGGTGCGACGCGCCGCATCATCGTCATCGCGCCCACGCGCGCGGCGTGCGAGACCATCGAGCTGTCGTTCACGCTCGACATCGAGACCGTGCTCTGGCGGGAGCACGGCGAGGAGCTCGCGGCGCTCGCCGCGGGTTTTCGCGAGGAGGAGCTGCGCGCGCTCAGGGGCGCGACGCGGCGCGGCTTCGGCGTGGTCGCGGGCACGGGCACGGGCAAGACGTTCGCCATCCGGCCGGTCGCCCACGCGCTCCTGGGCGGCGAGGCGCTGCGCGTCGGCGTGATCAACCGCGAGCGCGAGGCGACGCCCGAGTCCCCCACCTGGAACGTGGTGATCGTCACCACGGGGATCGCGCGTCGCTGGTTCCAGGACGGCGACATCCGCGCGCAGGACACGCTCGTGGTGGACGAAATCCACCAGACGAGCGCGGAGCTGGAACTCTGTCTCGCGCTCGGCAAGCGCGTCGGCTGCCGGTTCCTCTGGCTCTCGGCGACGGTGGACCCGTCGTTCTACGCACGCTACCTGAACGCGGCGCACGTGGTCGAGTCGCGCGCGTTCGATCCGGCGAAGGCCGCGGAGGTGCAGGTGGTGAACGCCGATCCGCTGCACTTCCTCGACGACAAGTTCGTGCAACGCGCGATCAAGGAGAAGCGCGGGATCGGCGTCTTTCTGCCGACCCGCGCGGGTGTCGAGCAGGTGGCGGCACTGGTGGGCGCGCGCTTCCCGCGCCTGCACGCGCAGTTCTATCACGGCGGGGAGCCGATCCGGGTGATCCGGCCGTTTCTCGAGGGGACGGTCGAAAAGCCCTACCTGCTCGCGATGACGGCGGCCGGCCAGAGCGCGCTCAACGTGCAGGGGCTGGACACCGTGATCATTGACGACACGCGGTTCTCGAACCTCGTGGACCGCGGGAAGAACGTGCTCACGCGGCTCCACCTGGGCGCGAACGAACTCCTGCAGATGGCGGGGCGGGTGCACGGGCGCGTGGCGGGCGGACGCGTCTTCATCCTCTCCGACCGCGAGATCGCGTTCGACGCGCTCCGGCCCACGGAGCCGGAGTTCCAGCTCGCGGGCGACAGCGAGCGCGTCGCGCTCACCTGCGCCGATCTGGGCGTGCGCGCGGACGAGCTGGAGTTGCCGGTGCCGCTCGACCGGGCGAGCTACCGCGCGGCGGTCGCCCGGCTCGAGGCGCGCGGGATCATCGAGCGGGGGCGGCTCTCGGCGTACGGGAAGTCCGTCGAGGCGATGCCCGTGGACCGGCCGTGGGCCGAGCTGCTCGTGCACTGCGACGACGCCCTCCTGCCGTACGTGGCGGTGATGAGCGCCATCGAGTCCCTGCACCGGATGACGCGCGAGGATCGCGACCTCGGAGGGCTCATCGTGCGCGGAAGCGACCATCTCACCGCGTACAACGTGTACGCCGAGGCGTACCGGAAGTGCGGGTACGTCGGCGAGGTGTACGGGCTCCCCCGGCATCTCTTCGACGAGAGCATCGAGCGCTGGGCGGACGGGCGCGGTGTGCTGGTCAAGTCCATCGAGGACGCCGGGCTCGGGATGGCGAGCGTGTATCGGGCGGTGAAGCTCCCCCTGCCCGCGGCGATGCCGCTCGTGACCGACGCCATCGAGCGCGCGTTCGTGGATCTGCTCGCGCGCATTCAGCCGTTCGACCTCGTGATGGACGAGCAGACCGCGGAGGGGTTCGAGGCGCGCGTGTCGAAGACGAGCGTCGCGGGGAGCTGGGGCGCGGTGAGCGGCACGCTCCGCTACTTCGCGGACGCGTACGGGAATCCGCGCGCGGCGATCGAGGGGACGAACGTCCCCCTCTCGCTCGTGCGGCGGTTCGCGACGGAGAGCGCCCCGGCGCTCGTGTTCGACGGCAAGCACAAGCACGCGCCGCTCGCGCTGGAGCGGCGGGTGGACTACTTCGGGTTCGAGCTGTCGCGCGAGCGCGAGCCGGTGCACGACTTTCCGCCGGGCCTCGAGGACGACGCGCGCCGCGTGCTCGCGGACGCGCTCGCGCGGGGCGAGGCGCGGCACGCGGCGGTGCAGCGGAACCGCGAGGCGATCGAGACGGTGCGCGAGTGCTGGCGGCGCTCGGGCGGCACCACGCCGGGGCTCAGCCAGGCGGAACTCGCGGCGTGGTACGCCGAAGGACTGCGCGGTGTGCGATCACTGCAGGAGTATCGCGCGGCCGCGCTCCGGCTCGACGCCGACGCGTTCGTGCCGCGCGACGTCCGCGCGCGGCTGATGGCGCTGCCCGGCGCGGTCGAAATCCGCGACCGGACCGTGCCCATGCACTACGAGGTCGAAGAGACGCCCGCGGGGCCGCGAGCCATCGTGCGGCTCGTCCTGCCGGAGAAAGTCGCGCGCGGGCTCGTGGCCGAGGAGCTGCCGGCGTTCGACCGGCCCGTGCGGTTCACGGTGGCGCGTGGCGCGCGCGGGTCGGTGAAGGCGGAGTCGCTGGACGAGTTGCGGGAGGCGCTGGAGCGGCCGTTCACGGACGACGAGGCGAGGCGGCAGGCGGCCTCGCCGAGTCGGGAGTTCCGCGGCCCGCGACCGTGGCGCGATGCGCGCGGCGCGCCCGGGTCGCGGGAGTCGCGCAGGTCGCGTGACGATCGCGGCGGAGCGTCCCATCGCGGGGGCGCGCGCGGCGGCCACGACAAGGGCACGAACCGGCCGGGCTCGCCCGCGGGGCGCGGGAAGCGCAGGGGGCGGGGCTAGGGGCGCTGGACGCTCGGAGCGCCTCGTCGTACGTTCGGCGCGAACGCCTTCCCCGAGGGAGCACGTGGAACGCCGCGATCTCCTGCGCACGCTCGGTGCCGCCGCCGCGCTTTCGTTCGTGCCGCGCGAGGCGCACGCGGTCTGGTCGCGCGTGGCCGCGCTCGCGGCTGCGCGCCAGACCGCCGGCGGCCTTTCCGGGCGGCAACTCGCGCTCGTCGGCGCCATCGCCGACACCGTCCTCCCGCGGACCGACACGCCCGGCGCCACCGACGTCGGCGTGCCGGCCTTCGTGGACGTCATCGTCGCCGAGTACTACGCGGACGACGAGCGCGCGGCATTCCTCGCGGGGCTGGACGCGGTGGACGCGCACGTGCGCGCCGCGCAGGGCGCGCCGTTCGCCGAGCTGCCGGAGCGCGTGCGTGCCGTCGCCGTCGAGTCGCTCGAGCGCGCGGGCGATCGCCGCGCCGAGCCCGCCCGCACGTGGTGGCGGCTGAAGGGTCTCATCGTCCACGGCTACTTCACGAGCGAGCGCGCGCAGCAGGAAGTGCTCCGGGTGAACCCGATGCCGGGACGGTTCGACGGTGCGGCGCCGCATCCGGCACGCGCGGGGCGGTCGTGATGCGGCCGGCTCGATCGTGATGCGCCAGGCCCGCACGTACGACGCCATCGTCGTCGGCTCCGGCATCAGCGGCGGCTGGGCCGCCAAGGAGCTCTGCGAACGCGGCCTCAGGACGCTCGTGCTCGAGGCCGGCGGACCGGTGGACCCGGCGCGGGACTTCGTGGAGCACGTGCAGCCGTGGGAGATGCACTTCCGCGGGATGGGCGACCGGAAGGCGATCGCGAAGGCACACCCGATCCAGCGCGAGTGCTACGCCTGCGACGAGATGGGGCACAAGTTCTTCGTGAACGACCACGAGAACCCGTACACCACGCCGGCCGACGCGCCCTTCCGCTGGTTCCGCGGCCGGCAGGTGGGCGGGCGCTCGATCACGTGGGGGCGCCAGGTCTATCGCTGGAGCGACCTCGACTTCGAGGCGAACGCGAAGGACGGCCACGGGAACGACTGGCCGATCCGCTACCGCGACCTCGCGCCGTGGTATGCGTACGTGGAACGCTTCATCGGCGTGTCGGGCGCGAAGGAGGGGCTCGCGCAGCTGCCGGACGGCGAGTTCCTGCCGCCGATGATGATGACCGTCGTCGAGCGGCACGCGCGCGAGAAGATCCTCGCGGCGTTCGGCGGCGAGCGCGTGATGACGATCGGCCGCGCGGCGGTCCTCACGAGGGACCACAACGGCCGCCTCGAGTGCCACTACTGCGGTCCGTGCGAACGCGGATGCGTCACGCAGTCGTACTTCAACAGTCTCGGCTCGACGCTTCCCGCCGCGGCCAAGACCGGACGGCTCACGCTCCGCCCGCACAGCGTCGTGGCCGAGGTGCTGTACGATTCGAGGAAAGGCCGCGCGCGAGGCGCGCGCGTGATTGACGCGAACAGTCTGGAGGAGACGGAATTCGAGGCGCGGCTCGTCTTCCTCTGCGCCTCGACGATCGAATCGGTGCGTCTCCTGCTCAACTCGACGCACGGCGGGCGATTCCCCGACGGGATGGCGAACGCGAGCGGCCTCCTCGGCCGCTCCGTGATGGACCATCACTACGGTTCGGGCGCGAGCGGGCGTGTGCCCGGGTTCCTCGACAGGCGCACCTTCGGCCGGCGGCCGAACGGGATCTACGTCGCGCGCTTCCGCAACGTGAAGGCACAGCACCCCGGTTTCCTGCGCGGCTACGGCATGCAGGGCGGCTCGGGACGATCGGGGTGGGGACGCGGCGGCTCGATGCCGGGCTACGGCGCGGCGTTCAAGCAGTCGCTCGTGGATGACCTGGGCCCGTGGTCGCTCTCGATCTCCGGGTGGGGCGAGACGCTGCCGAACGCGAACGACCGGGTGACGCTCGATCCGGACGTGAAGGACAAGTGGGGGATTCCCGCGGCGCGCATTGACGTGCGCTGGCGCGAGAACGAGCGCGCGATGGACCGGGACATGATGGCCGCCGCGGCGGAGATGCTGGAGGCGGCCGGGTGCACGGACGTGCGCCAGCACGGCTCCAGCAACCCGCCGGGGCACTGCATCCACGAGATGGGGGGCGCGCGCATGGGGACGGTGTCGGGCGATTCCGTGCTGAACCGGTGGAACCAGGCGTGGGAGGTGCCGAACCTCCTCGTCACGGACGGGGCGTGCATGGCGAGCACGGCGTGCCAGAACCCGAGCATCACGTACATGGCGCTGACGGCGCGGGCGGCGGCGCACGCGGTGGGTGAGATGAAGAGGGGGGCGCTGTGAAGAGGAGGGAGGCGCTCGGAGCGATGGCGGGCCTCGCTGCGACGGCTGCGCTGCCGAGAGTTCACAGCCGTCAGCTGTCAGCTCTCAGCGCTCGGTCGGCCGGCCGACTCAGGCAGTCGGTCTCGCGCTGGTGCTACGCCAGAATCCCGCTCGATGATCTCTGCGCTGCGGCGAAGGAGATCGGGCTCGTGGCGATTGATCTCCTCGACGAAAAGGACTGGCCCGTGCCGAAGCAGCACGGCCTCGCCTGCGCGATGGCGAACGGCTTCGGCTCGATCCCGCGCGGGTTCAACCGCCCGGAGCTGCACGACAAGCTCGTGGCCGACGGGGAGCGGATGATCCCGCTCGCGGCGGCGGCGGGGGTGCCGAACATCGTCTGCTTCAGCGGGAACCGGGCCGGGATGTCGGCCGGCGAGGGGATCGCGAACTGCGTCGCGGGACTCAAGCGCCTCGCGCCGGCCGCGGAGCGCCACGGCGTGACGCTCTGTCTGGAGCTCCTGAACAGCAAGGTGGACCACAGGGACTACCACGCCGACCACACCGCGTGGGGTGTCCAGGTCATTCAGGGCGTCGGCTCACCACGCGTGAAGCTGCTCTACGACATCTACCACATGCAGATCATGGAAGGGGATGTCGTGGCGACGATTCGCGCGCACGTGCCGCACATCGCGCACTATCACACCGGCGGGGTGCCGGGACGCAACGAGATTGACGACACCCAGGAGCTGAACTACCGCCGCGTGGCGCAGGCGATCGCCGAGACGGGGTTCGGCGGCTACCTCGCGCACGAGTTCGTGCCGAAGCGGGAGCCGCTCGCCTCGCTCCGTCAGGCGTTCGCGATCTGCGACGTGTAGGGGAACTGCTCACCACGGAGGCACGGAACTTTCACCACGGAGACACTGAGGAGCACGGAGGGCCACGGAGACTTCCTGGGGGAACGACAGCCCGAAGGCGGGCTTTTGTTCCCCCAAGCATCTCTCCGTGGCCCTCCGTGGAACTCCGTGCCTCCGTGGTGAAGCCGTTCCGTGGTGAAGCCGTTTGCTTCTACGATTCGAGCTTCAGCTTCCGGCGATGGCGGGCCGCTTTCGCGCGGTTGCCGCAGGTCGCCATCTCGCACCAGCGGCGCTTGCCGTTGCGGCTGCCGTCGAAGAACACGCGCGCGCAGCGCGGGTCGGCGCAGCGTCGCACGCGGGCCATCTCACCGTTCACGAGCGCGTCGGCGGCCGATTCGATGACCGGGATGAGCAGTCCGGCGAAGACGTCGCCCACCGTCACGAAGTTGCGCACGAAGCCGCCGTCCGAGCGCGGCTCGACGCGCCGCGTGCCGGCGCTCCGGCCGAGCACCCGGTTGATCTCCGCGATCGCGACCTGCGTCGCGCGATCCGCCGAGTCGGCGCCGCGCTCGGCGAGCGCGCGCAGCACGTTGCGGAGACGGCGGGCCTCGTGGAGCGCCGCGCTCGCGCCCGTGGGCTGCTGCTGCGCGCGCCGCGTCATCGCGGCCGCGCGCTCCTCGTCGAGCAGGCGCGCGAGGCAGAGCCAGCGAATGAACCCGTCGAAGGTGTCGAGCGCGTCGGTCCGCGTACCTTTGCGGGTGCGCGACGCGTCGTCGCTGTTCACGAAGTCGAGCCAGAGGCGCTCACCGATGAACACGAGGGACTCCGGCGACGATCCAGCGTGGTCGTGCACGAGAGAGAGGGAAGCGGTGGACATGGGAGGCTAGGTTAGGGGTGGAGACGGCGGCGGGCAAGGACGCCGGCCGCTAGCTTGTGCGGAATGCCGCTCGATTCGGTGCGACTCGTGGCCGTCGGGTCCACGAACCCGGTGAAGCTCGCGGCGGTGCGCGCCGTGCTCGGCTCGCTCGCGATGCCGCTCCCGTCGCGCGTCGCCCGGATGATCCGGGACGGGGCGGAGCTTGGCGACGCGATGGACGCGCTCGTGGCCGGCCACAACACCAAGCAGGGCGCGGGAGCCGTCGGCATCCTCACCGGCGGCCTCGTGGACCGGCAGCGCGCGTACGAGATGCTCGTCACGTATGCGCTCGCGCCCTTGCTCACGCCGGACCACTGGCCGTGAACGACTCCGCGTGCGCGGGCTCCACGGCCTCGAGCGCATCGGGCGCTGGCTGACGCGGCCGGAAGAGCAGCGTCGGGCGGCCGCCCGCGCGCAGCACCTTGTCGGCCACGCTTCCGAGGAAGAGCCGGGAGAGGCCGCGCCCGTACGTGGCCAGCGCGATCGCGTCCGGGTTTGTCTCGTTGATGTGCTCGAGGATCGCGCGGGCCGGGCTCAGGTGGATCTGCACCGTGGACGTGACGCTGAAGCCCTTGCGCCGGAGCGCCGAGGTGATCTGCTCCAGCGTCCGCTTGGCCGCGTCCGCGAAGGCGTCCACCCCGAACGGATCCTCCTCCCCGGCGGTCAGTGCCGTCAGCGAGTCGCCGACCCACGGCGGCGCCACCACGCGCAGCATGTGGATCTCCGCTCCGAACGCGCGGGCGAGCCACGCCGCGTGCGGCACGATCGCCTCCGACACGTCCGATCCGTCGAGCAGAACGAGGAGTTTCCTGATCTCCTCGCCGCGCGCGACGGCGGCCTCCGACATCGCGAACACGGGGCAGGGCGCGCGCCGGATCACTCCGTCGGCCACGCTGCCGAGCCAGTGCGGCGCCCAGCCGCCGAGTCCGTGCGTGCTGCACACGATCGCGCGCACCGCTCGCTCCTCAGCCACGCGGACGATCTCATCCACGGGCGTGCCCACGCACAGCTCGAAGCTCGTCGGCAGGTCGAAGCGCTTGCGGACCTCCTGCGCGCGCTGCGCGAGCCAGGTCCGGGTGTCCTCGCGGAGCTGCACGTCCCACGAGGGATCCGGAATGAAGATGGCCGCTTCGGGCGGCGACGCGATCGCGGCCGCGGGCACGTGCGCGCGGACGAGGTGCAACGCGCCGCCCACGCGGCGCGCGAGTTCGACGGCGTGCGGAACGGCGGCGTCCGCCAGGGGCGAACCGTCGAGCGGGACAAGCAGTTCGGAGAGCACGACAACCTCCGGCGGGATGCCAGCCGTCAGGTCGCCACCCACTGGTGCACGGGCGCCCCGACCCGACACCGCTAGATTAGGTACGCGTCTCTCGTACGGCCGTCGGATAACCCCGCATCCTGCGAGGGGGTTTCCCTGACGAACGGCCTCCGCCCACGCCTCTGGCACCGTGACCGCACACGATAAGTCCGCTGGCGACAACATCTTCGAGATTCGCGATCGCGTGCGCTGGAGCGACTGCGACCCCCTCGGCATCATCCACTACGGCGCCTACGTGCGCCTGTTCGAGGTCGCCGAGGAGGAGCTGTTCCGCGCCTGCGGGCTGCCGTTCGAGGTGCTGCGCCGGCAGAAGGGAGTCTGGATCCCGCGGAAGGCGCTCCACGTGGAGTTCCACTCGCCCGCCGAGATGGACGAGGAGGTTCTGGTGCAGGCGTGGTTCGCGAAAATCGGCACCACGTCGCTCACGCTGCAGTTCGAGGTCTATCGCGCGTCGGATCGCGCGCATCGGGCCACCGGCTCGCTCACCGTCGTCAGCGTGGACAAGGCGACGATGAAGAAGCGGCCGGTGCCGCCGGACGTGAAGGTGATGCTAGGGCGCTACCGCCGTGACAGCCGGTAGTCCGGCGCTCTGGCTCACGCGCTTCGCGAGCCGCTGCAGCCCGTCGTACGCGGCGTACTTGTAGGCCTCGCTCAGGGTGGGGTAGTTGAAGACGCCGTGGATGAAATAGTCGAGCGAGCCGCCGAAGCTCATCACGGCGGCGGCGACGTGGATCATCTCGCACGCGTTCTCGCCGAGGATCGAGCAGCCGAGCAGCATCTTGTCGTCGCGGCGGAAGATGAGCTTTACGAAGCCGTCGAGGTCGCCGATGATCTGCCCGCGCGCGTTGAGGCGGAAGCTCGACTTGCCGATCTCGTAGCGCAGTCCCTTCCCGCGCGCGCTCTCCTCGGTCTCGCCCACCATCGCGATCTCCGGCACGGTCCAGACCCCGTAGGGAAGGACGGGCGAAACCTGCTCCTTGAACTTGAGGTCGAAGGCGTGACACATCGCGACCCGCGCCTGCTCCATCGAGGTGGACGCAAGCGCGGGGAAGCCGACCACGTCGCCGGCCGCGAAGACGCTCGGCACGGTCGTGCGAAAGCGGTCATCCACCAGCACGAAGCCGCACGGGTTCACGCGGACGCCGACGTCCTCGAGGCCGAGCCCGCGCGTGCTGCCCTCGCGTCCGACGCAGCAGAGCACGCAGTCGCCCACCAGATGGGTGCCGTCGGTGAGCGTGACCGTCGCGAATTTCCTGTCGTCGCCCTCGACCAGGACGTCCTGCGGGCTGGCGTTGAGCAGCACCTGCACGCCGAGGCGCCGCGTCATCTCGGCGCGGAGCGCTTCGCTCACCTCGGCGTCGAGCTGCGTCAGCAGGCGTTCGCGGGCGTTGACGATCGTCACGCGCACGCCGAGCGCGGCGAAGATGCTGGCGTACTCGCACCCGATGACGCCGCCGCCGATCACGATGAGCCGGCCGGGGATCTCGGTGAGGGTCAGCAGCGAGTCCGAGTCCACCACGACCTCGCCGTCGAACGAGATGGTGGCGGGGCGGAGCGGATGCGATCCCGTGGCGAGAAGGATGAAGTCGGCGGTGAGCCGTCGCGGCTGGTCCTTGTAGCGCGTGACCTCAATGGTGTGCGCGTCGAGCAGCTTCGCGGTGCCCTGCACGGTCGTGATCTGGTGTCGCGCGAGGTTCTCGTTGATGAGCTGCCACTCCGACTCGATGACCGCGCGCTCGCGGTACATGAAGTCGGAGATGGTGATGTCGGGCTTGATGTGGTACTCGACGCCGTAGAGTCCGCGCTGCTTGAGCCCCGAGAAGAAGAGCGCGGTCTCGCGCAGCGTCTTGGACGGGATCGTGCCCGTGTTCACGGCGGCGCCGCCGGGCTTGGGCGCGCGCTCCACCAGGCAGACGCGCTTGCCGAAGTACGCGGCCTGGGCGGCCCCCTTCTCGCCGGCGGGGCCGGCGCCGATGACGAGGAGGTCAAAGTGGTCGGACATCGTCGCGGAAGTTGGGCCAAAGCGGCCACAGGGACAAGGGACCGGTCCCCTGTCCCTCGCACTTGTCCCCGGTCCCGGAGGAGACAGTAGGTTTCAGGACCCGCCATGCCTCCGTCCGACAGCAGCACCTACTACCGCAAGGGCTTCGGCCTCAAGGCCGAGGTCCAGGACACGCTCGCCGCCGACTACACCGGGCGGCTCGTGGACCTGCTGCGCGCGCGCGCGTTCACGCTCGACGCGGGGCCGGTCACCATCCGGCTCGCGCGCGAGTTCGGCTTCTGCTACGGCGTCGAGCGCGCG
This sequence comes from Gemmatimonadaceae bacterium, assembly GCA_035286465.1. GTDB lineage: Bacteria > Gemmatimonadota > Gemmatimonadetes > Gemmatimonadales > Gemmatimonadaceae > Fen-1231. The sequence goes on from DATEDF010000074.1 coordinate 17,712, forward strand.
GTGGAGTACGCCTACCAGACCCGCGCCAAGTTCCCCGATCGGCGCATCTCCCTCGCCGGCGAGATCATCCACAATCCGCACGTGAACACGAAGCTCCGCGACATGGGGATCGTCTTTCTGTCGCGCGGCGAGACGGGCTTCGACTACGCGCACGTCCGCGCGGACGACGTCGTCATTCTCCCCGCCTTCGGCGTCACGATCGCCGACTTCGAGACGCTGCGGGAGATCGGGTGCGTGGTGGTGGACACGACGTGCGGCTCGGTGCTCAACGTCTGGAAGCGCGTCGAGCACTATGCGAAGGACGGCTTCACCTCGCTCATCCACGGCAAGTACTACCACGAGGAGACGCGCGCGACGGCATCGCAGGTCGAGAGGTATCCGGGCGGCACCTATCTGGTCGTGCGCGACCTGGCGCAGGCGCGCGACGTGTGCGAGTACATCGAGGGCAAGGGGCTGTCGCGCGAGGCGTTCCTCGAGAAGTACCGCGCGCAGGCGAGCCCGCAGTTCGACCCGGCGGTGCACCTGCGCCGCATCGGCGTCGCCAACCAGACGACGATGCTCGCGCGGGAGTCGCTCGCGATCGGCGAGGAGGTGGGGCGGGCGATGGCGCGCGCGCGCGGCGAGGAGTACCGCGCGGCGAACTTCCGCACGTTCGACACGATCTGCAGCGCGACGCAGGACCGGCAGGACGCCGTGAACGAGCTGCTCCGCGAGCCGCTCGACGTGATGCTCGTGCTCGGCGGCTACAACTCGAGCAACACGATCTCCCTCGCCGCGCTCTGCGCCGAGCGGGTGCCGACGTTCCACGTGGCCGACGCGACCTGCGTGGACCCGGCGCGCGGCGCGATCCGGCACCTGCCGCCGGGCGAGCGGGAGGAGGTCGAGACGGAGGGATGGCTCGCCGCGACGGGGCCCGTGCGCGTCGGGCTCACCGCCGGCGCGAGCACGCCGAACAACAAGATCGGCGAGGTCGTGGCGCGCGTGCTCGCCACGCGCGGCGTCGATCCCGCGAGCATCCGCTGAGCGCCCTCGGCTACGCCGCCCTGCACGGCGGCGGCGCGAGCGCCGTGCTGATCCCCGCGCTCGGCGGCAAGATCCGCGACGTCACCCTCGCGGGCCGGCAGTGGTTCTGGCATAACGCGGACATCCCCGTCGCGCGCCCCGCGCGCGGCGACTCCTACGCGCTCGCCGGGGACTCCGGCGGGCTCGACGAGTGCTTCCCCACCATCGCCGCGTGCCGCGTGCCGGCCTGGGTGCGCGGCGCCGGCGATCTCGAGCTTCCCGACCACGGTGAGCTCTGGTCGCAGGAGCCCGACGTCACGATCCTCACCGACGAGGAGGGGCACTCGGCGACGTGCGTCTGGACGGGCCGCGCGCTGCCGTATCGCTTCACGCGCACCATCGCGGTGCGCCCCGAGGGGGCGCTCTCGTTCGCCTACGCGGTGGTGAACACCGGGCCGCACCGGGTGCCCTTCGTCTGGTCGTCGAATCCGCTGTTCCCGCTCTCGGCGCGCACGCGCCTCGTGCTGCCCGAGGGCGCCCGCGCGCGGCTCTGGGCGCAGCGCGGCGTGGACTTCGGACGGCCCGGCTCCGAGCACCAGTGGCCGTGGCTCCGCGCGGGCGGCGCGCTCGTGGATCTGTCGCGCCCCGGCACGGCGCTCCGGGACGGTTTCGCGTGCAAGCTCTTCGTGGACCTGCCGCGCGCCGAAGCGCTGATCGCGCTCGAGGAGGACGGCGTGCGGCTCGAGATGCGCATCCACGGGCGCGAGATCCCGCGCGTCGGCGTCTGGATCAACCGCCGTGGATGGACGCCGTTCCGCGGCAGGCGATCGCGCGTCCCCTTCCTGCGGCGGAAGCCGACCCCCTACGCGAACGTCGCGCTGCAGCCGTGCATCGGCGCGCCGGATGCGCTGAGCGACGCGCTCGGCGAATGGGACGCGGCGCACTGGCTCGAGCCCGGCGCCACGGCGCGCTGGTCCATGACGTGGCGGGCGCGGCGCGTCGCCGACGCCGCGTAACCGGCCGGTCGCGGCCTGTCCGCGGGAGTGCGCGGCCGACAGATTTCGCGGGAACCCGAGGATCGTGAGGAACCGATGATGCCCACCCGTTCGCTCGCGCTCGCGGTCACCGCCTTCCTGTTCGCCGCGTGGCCGATCGGAGCGCAGCAGAAGCGCGTGATGACCTTCGACGACTTCTCGACCGTGCGCGCGGTCTCGGACCCGCAGGTGTCGCCCGACGGGCGCGCCGTGCTGTACGCCGTCCGGACCACCGACGTCGCGGCGAACCGGCGCACGACGCGCACCTACCTCATCGCCGCGACGGGCGGCGCACCGCGCGCGTTCCCGGACGAGAAGACCGCCGCCGCGGAGGCGCGCTGGTCGCCCGACGGCGCGCGCGTGGCCTTCACCACCGGGGGCCAGCTCTGGATCGCCGACGCGAGCGGCGCCAACGCGAAGCCGCTGACGAACCTCGCCGGCGGCGCGAGCGGGCCGGTCTGGTCGCCGGCGGGCGACCGCATCGCCTTCGTGTCGGCGGCGTATCCCGAGTGCCGCGACGACGCGTGCAACGCGGCGCGCCAGAAGGCGGCGGCCGAGAGCAAGGTCAAGGCGCGCGTGACCGACGCGCTGATGTACCGCCACTGGAACGCGTACGACGACGGCACGCGCTCGCACCTCTTCGTCGTGGGGCCCGACGGGAGCGGCCTGCGCGACCTCATCGCGGGCGCGCGGTACGACGTGCCGCCCGGCCCCTTCGGCGGGAGCGAGGGGTACGCGTTCTCGCCCGACGGCGCGGAGATCGCGTACACGGCCAAGGACCAGGGCCGCGCGGACGCGTGGAGCACGGACGTGAACCTCTATGTCGTGAAGACGGCGGGCGGCACGCTGTCGGCGGCCGGTGGCGGCGCGGAGGTGATCACGGCGGCGAACAAGGGGGCGGACCAGAATCCGGTCTACACGGCGGACGGCAAGTGGATGCTCTACGCGTCGCAGCGGCGCGCGGGATTCGAGTCCGACAAGTGGCGGCTGATGGTGTACGACCGGGCGGCGCGCACGTCGCGCGAGCTGCTCCCGACCTGGGACCGGTGGGCGGAATCGTACGTCGCGACGCCGGACGCGCGGACGATCCTGGTCGGGAGCGGCGACCACGGGCGTGACAAGTTCTTCCGCGTGACGCTCGATGCCGCGGGGCGGGCCGGCGCGCCCGCGGTCGTCGCGGGCGAGCACAACAACACGGCGGCCTCGCTGTCGCGCGACGGCCGCACGCTCGCGTGGATGCGGGACGCCGTGGAGCGTCCGGGCGAGGTGTGGATCGCGACGCTCGGCGCGCGCGGGCTCGAGAACGCGCGGGCGCTCACGCGCGAAAACGACGCGCTCGTCGCGCAGTTCGCGCTCCATCCCGCGGAGGACTTCTGGTTCCAGGGCGCGAACGGCGACAGCGTGCACGGATTCGTCGTGAAGCCGCCGCAGTACCAGGCGGGACAGAAGTTTCCGGTGCTGCTGCTGGTGCACGGCGGCCCGCAGGGCGCGTGGCTCGATGCGTGGGGCTCGCGCTGGGCGCCGCAGCTGTTCGCGTCGGGCGGCTACGGCCTGGTGTTCGTCAACGCGCGGGGCTCGACGGGCTACGGGCAGAAGTTCGTGGACGGCGTCACGAAGGACTGGGCCGGCAAGCCGTACGTGGACCTGATGAAAGGACTCGACGCGGCGCTCACGCTCCACCCGTGGATGGACTCCACGCGGATGGCCGCCGCCGGCGGCTCCTACGGCGGCTACATGGTGAACTGGATCAACGGCCACACGAACCGCTTCAAGGCGATCGTCTCGCACGCCGGCGTGTTCAATCTCGAGGCGATGAGCGGCGCCACCGAGGAGCTCTGGTTCACCGAGTGGGAGTTCGGCGGGATGTGGTTCGACCCGGCCGCGATGAGCGCGCAATACCGCAAGTTCTCGCCGCACCTCTTCGCCGGGAACTTCAGGACGCCGACGCTGGTGATCACCGGTGAGCTCGACTATCGCGTGCCGTACACCGATCCGCTCTCGCTCTTCACCGCGCTGCAGCGCAAGGGGGTGCCGAGCCGGCTCGTCGTCTATCCGGACGAAGGGCACTGGATCCTCAAGCCGCAGAACGCACAGCTCTGGTGGAAGGAGGTGCACGGGTGGCTCGGCGCGCATCTGACGCCGAAGCCGCGGCTGTGAGTCCGGGTGCGGCGTGCGGTGTTGACCGTAAGGAGCGAGACGTGCGACGTGCCGGGTTACGTCGGGCGTGACGTGGGGGGTGACGTGAGCAGCGCGGCGCTCGAGACGCTGCTGCACGAGCTCGTGGACTACGCGGGGCTCTTTCCGCCGGCCGCGCTCCCGATGGCCGAGGCGGTGCGCGCGTACGACGAGCACCGGCGCGGCGCGCACGCGTGGATGCTCGGGCGATTCGTGCTGCCCATCGCGCGCCTCGAGGAGTTCGAGCGGACTGCCGGGCCGCTGCTCGCTCGCGGGGCACCGTGGCGGCTCGCCGCGCTTGGCGGCGCGGGCGACCGCGAAGTCCTCGAGCGCGCGAACGTGCGGCTCGCCGGGCGCGCGGTGGTGGACACGCTCGAGGTGAAGGCGCTCACGGCCGCCGACGTCGCGGCGCTGGAGGCGTGCGCCGGCCTCTGCACGCCGGCGGGCGAACCCGTCCCGGTCTACGTGGAGCTGCCGGTCGTGGAGGACCCCGGCGCGCTCGTCGCCGCGATCGCGGCGCTCGGCCTGCGCGCCAAGGTGCGCACCGGTGGCGTCACGAGCGATGCGTTCCCGACGGCCGCGCAGCTCGCGCGCTTCCTGGCCGTGTGCGCCGCGCACGACGTCGTGTTCAAGGCGACGGCGGGGCTGCATCATCCGCTGTCCGGCGAGTACGCCCTCACCGACGATCGCGCGAGCCCTCGCGGGCCGATGTTCGGGTTCCTGAACGTCTTTCTCGCCGCGCTCTTCCTGCGCGCGGGGCTCGCGGAGAGCGGCGCGGCGGCGCTGCTCGAGGAGCGCGACGCGCGGGCGATCGCGTTCGACGCGGGCGGCGTCTCGTGGCGCGGGCATCGCCTCGACGCGCACTCGGTGGACACGTTGCGCGAGCGCTTCGCGGCGTCGTTCGGCTCGTGCTCGTTCACCGAGCCCGTCGAATCGCTCACCGCGATGGGGCTCCTGTGACGCCCGCGGCGGCGCCGGCGCGCCTCGACGAGACGCACGATCCCGCGCTCCGCTCGTGGGTGGCGGGCGCGCACGCGCCCGGGACCGACTTCCCGCTGCAGAACCTCCCGTTCGGCGTGTTCCGGCACGATTTCGAGGAACGCCCGCGCGTGGGGATCGCGATCGGCGACCACGTGCTGGACTGTCTCGCCGCGTCGCGCGCCGGGTGCTTCGGCGAGCTGGGCCCGGTGGTGCGCGACGCGCTGCAGTCGTGGTCGCTCAACGCGCTGATGGCGCTCGGGCGCGAGGACGCGCGGGCCGTGCGCGGCGTGGCGAGCCGCCTCCTCCGCGCCGGCACGCCGGAAGGGAAGCGCGCCGAGATGATGCGCGACGCCCTGCTCGTCGGGCGCGAGCACCTCTCGATGCTCGTGCCGGCCGAGGTCGGCGACTTCACCGACTTCTACGCGTCGGTGTTCCACGCGACGAACGTGGGGGCGATGCTCCGGCCCGAGACCCCGCTCCTCCCGAACTGGAAGTTCGTCCCGGTGGGCTATCACGCGCGCGCCTCGTCGCTCGTCGCGAGCGGGACGGCGGTGCGGCGTCCGCGGGGCCAGACGCGCCCTGATCCCCTCGCGCCGCCGGTGTTCGGCCCCTCGCAGAGTCTCGACTACGAGGTGGAGATCGGCGCCTACGTCTGCGGCGAGAACGCGATCGGCGACCCTGTGCCGCTCGCGCGCGCCGAGGAGCGGCTCTTCGGGCTCGCGCTGCTCAACGACTGGTCGGCGCGCGACGTGCAGAGCTGGGAATACCAGCCGCTCGGGCCCTTTCTCGCGAAGAGCTTCGCGACGACCGTCGGCGCGTGGGTGGTGACGCTCGACGCGCTGGAGCCGTTCCGCGCGAGTGGCTTCGCGCGGCCCGCGGGCGATCCCGAGCCGCTCCCCTACCTGAGCGATCCGCTCGACCGCGCGCGCGGGGCGTTCGACATCACCCTCGAGGCGTGGATCCGCACGGCCAGAATGCGGGATGCGGGACTGCCCGCCGCGCGGCTTTCCCACGGGCACTTCCGCGAGATGTACTGGACGTTCGGCCAGCTCGTCGCGCACCAGACGAGCAACGGCTGCAACCTGAGACCGGGCAACCTGCTGGGGAGTGGCACCGTCTCGGGGCCCGCGAAGGATTCGCTCGGGTGCCTGCTCGAGCTCGCGCGGCGCGGCGCCGAGCCGGTCACATTGCCCTCGGGGGAAACGCGATCATTCCTCGCCGACGGCGACGAGGTGATCTTCCGGGGCTGGTGCGAGCGCGCGGGCGCCGCACGCATCGGATTCGGCGAGTGCCGCGGCGAGGTCCGCGCGGCGATCCAGGCCCCCTAGACCGGACGGAGCGAGGCACTCTATGGATGCGATCTGGCACGACCTCTTTGTCGCCGGCGTCCCCGTCGCCGAGAAGGCGGCGCGGACCGTGCTCGTCTACGCGTTCCTCGTCGCCGGCCTGCGGCTCTTCGGGAAGCGCGAGCTGGGGCAGCTCAATCCGCTCGACTTCATCGTGCTGCTCCTGCTCTCCAACACGGTGCAGAACGCGATCATCGGCGACGACAACTCGCTCGCCGGCGGGCTCCTCGGCGCGCTCATCCTCTTCGTCATCAACGATGCCCTGGTGCGCTACGCCTACCGCCATCCGCGGGCGCGCCGCCTCATCGAGGGGCGCCCGGAGGAGCTGATCCACGACGGCCGCGTGCACGCGATTGCGCTCCGGCACAACCAGATCACGCGCGAGGAGCTGCACGCCGCGGCGCGCAAGCAGGGGATCGAGCGCCTCCGGGACGTGGAGAGCGCGCGGCTCGAAGTGAGTGGCGCGCTGAGCTTCACGCTCAAGGAGCCCGCGGAGCCCGAGCGGTTCCACGTCGAGGTCGTGGCGCGACTCGACGCGATCGAGAAGCGGCTCGCGGCGCTTGGCGGAGGCGCGCGATGAACCCGCGAGTCTTGATCGCGGCGCTGGCGGCCTGCGCCACGCCGCTCGCGTCGCAGGCGCGCCCTTCCACCGACGTCTGGGTGGTGCCGCTCACGGCGACGGGCACCGCGGTGTCGTTCGGCGAGCCGCGGAACGTGACGCGGCGCGCGGGCTACGACAACCAGCCCTCGTTCACGCCCCGGGGCGACGCGGTGCTCTACACCGCGATCGGCGCCGACGGCCAGGCCGAGACGTGGCGATTCGCGCTCCCCGACGGAACGCCCGCGCAGGTCACGCACACGCGCGAGAGCGAGTACTCGCCGACCGTGACGCCCGATGGCCGGTCGTTCTCGGTGATTCGCGTCGAGGCCGACTCGACGCAGCGCCTCTGGCGCTTCCCGCTGGACGGCGCGAGCGCGCCGGCGCTGGTGCTGGAGAGAATCAAGCCCGTCGGCTACCACGCGTGGGCGGGCGACCACACACTCGTGCTCTTCGTGCTCGGCACTCCGAGCACGCTGCAGATCGCGGACGATCGCACGGGCAGTTCGGCGATCGTCGCGCGCAACGTCGGCCGCGCGCTCGTGAAGGTGCCCGGGCGCGACGCGGTCACCTTCCTGCAGGAAGGGCAGGGCGGCGCCGTTCGCGACTCCGCGAGCGGCGCGGCGTGGATCACCGAGCTCGACGTGCGCACGCAGACGACGCGCCGCGTGGCGCAGCCGCCGCCGGGCGCGGACTATCACGCGTGGACGCCGACCGGCGCGCTGATTGCCGCGTCGGGGTCGCGCGTGTTCGTGTGGGTGGACGGCCGGTGGGACGTCGCCGCGGACCTCGCGCGGTGGGGCGTGCGGAACCTCTCGCGCCTCGCCGTGAGCCCGCGTGGCGACTGGCTCGCGTTCGTGGCGGAGGACCGCGCGTCACCGTGAACCGCGAGCGGACTCCGTCGGAGGGATTCTCGAACCTCTTCGGCCCGCAGGCGGCGCGGTACACCGAGGCGCGCCCGCGCTACCCGCGGCCGCTCTTTCACTACCTCGCCGTCGCCGCGCGCGGCACGCGGGTCGCCTGGGACTGCGCGACGGGCAACGGCCAGGCGGCGGTGGGGCTCGCCGAGCGCTTCACGCGCGTGGTGGCGACGGACGCGAGCGCGGACATGATCGCGAAGGTGATCCCGCATCCGCGGGTCGCCTACCACGTGGCGAAGTACGACTCGAAGCTCCCCGACCGGAGCGCGAACCTCGTGGCCGTGGCCCAGGCGCTGCACTGGCTGGAGCTCGATCCCTTCCTCGACGAAACGCGTCGCGTGCTCGTCCCGGGCGGCGTGCTCGCCGCCTGGTGCTACTCGCTCTGCCGCATCGAGCCGCGCATTGATGAAATCGTCCGGCTGTTCCACGAGGTCACCCTCGGGCCGTTCTGGCGGAGCGACCGCCGGCTCGTCGAGGAAGGGTACCGCTCGATCGCGCTGCCCCTGGAGGAGATGGCCCCGCCGCCGCTGGAGATGGTCGAGGACTGGACGATGCCGCAGTTCGTCGCCTACGTCCGCACCTGGTCCGGCGTCGCGAACTGCGTCGCCGCGCGCGGCGAGGAGCCCGTGCGGGCGTTCGAGGCGGCGCTGCGCGAGCGCTGGGGGATGCCGATGCTGCGCCGGGAGATCCGCTGGCCCCTCCACTTCCGCATCGGGCGGGTGCGCTGACCCGTGCGCTGACCCGTGCGCTGACCGCCCTTGTCGCGCGACGGCGCTCCAGGCATTCTTCGAATCCCACCGACCCGTGATTCGATGACCCCCGCCAGGCAACCCTCGACCGTGCGCGCGCCGCGCGACACGCCGCCCCCCGCCTTCCCGCTCCACGTGGCGGGCGACGCGCTCCTGCGCGCAGCGCTCGAAGCGTGCCGCCAGCACGAGCGCGTGGCGCCCCTGATCGAGAAGGGGTGCGCGGAGGCGGAGCTGCGCGAGGCCGCGGCGGTCTGCGAGCTGAGCGACCACCACCTGGCGGCGCGCACCAAGGACTACGAGGCGGTCGCGGCCGTCGGGAAGGGGACGACGCCCGACGACTTCTGGCGCGCCGCCAACACGCTCTGGCACTCCTCGCGCGAATACGCGCGGCGCCACCGCTCGTGCGACGCGCTCATGACGAAGCTGCGCAAGCAGCTGAACGCCCACTCGTCGGACAAGTTCAGCGAGATCACGCTCGAGTACGAGCTGGAGGCCTCCGCGCTGCTCGCGCTCCGGCAGGCAATCGCGGCGTACCGCAAGCTGAGGCCGGGGATGGAGTAGGCGGC
>DATEDF010000075.1:0-3879 GCA_035286465.1 Gemmatimonadaceae bacterium
CCATTCGGGGTCGCGCACCTGGAGGATGAGCCGGTCGTAGTGCTCGTGGTCCAGGTCCACGACGATCGTCTGCTCGGGCTTGTGCGTGTCGTAGAAGACCACGCGCCCCTTTCTATAGAAGGTGCCCGCGGTGATCACGCCCGGCAGGTCCGCGCCCCAGATCCTGACGCCGTGCCACCATCCCTTCGCCGCGTCGTCGTCCACGCGCGCGCCCTTCACGTGCGCGATCGGGATCTCGAGACGGCTCTTCAATGCCCAGAACTTGTCCATTCCCTCGACTTCGAACACCACGCGGTCACCCGCGATGCTGACCTCGACCATTGCACTCGCTCGGCTCAGGGGATCTTCGTCTTGTCCGGATACGGCGGCCGCTTGGGAGTGCTCGGCGGATTCTTCTTCAGCTCGGCCATCACCATCGCGATCGCGCGCTCGAGCTGCGGGTCGCGGCCCGCGATGACGTCGGCGGGGGTCTGCTCGACCTCGACGTCGGGCGGCACGCCCTCGTTCTCCACCACCCAGCCGCCCTCCTCGGTCCAGATCGCGAGGTTGGGCGCGGTGATCGAGCCGCCGTCCATCAGCCCCGGGAAGCCGAGCGTGCCGACGAGGCCGCCCCAGGTGCGCTTGCCGACGATGGGCCCGAGCGAGTACTTGCGCCACATCCACGGAAAGAGGTCGCCGCCCGAGCCGGCGTTCTCGTCCACGAGCAGCACCTTCGGCCCCTGCATCGAAGCGGCCGGCGTCCTGAGGTCGTCGCCGTAGCGCATGTGCCAGTAGCTGATGAGCGGCCGCCGCAGGATGTCAATGTAGTAGTCGGCGATGCTCCCGCCGCCGTTGTACCGCTCGTCCACGATGATCGCGTCCTTGTGCGCCTGCGGATAGAAATAGCGCTTGAAGTAGCTGTAGCCCGCGCCGCCGGTGTTCGGCACGTACACGTAGGCGACGGCGCCCTTCGTGGCCGAGTCCACCTTGCGCAAGTTCCCCTCGACCCAGGCGCGGTTGCGAAGCTGCGCCTCGTTCGCGATCGGCTCGACCTGCACGGTGCGTGAGCCGCTGCCGTCGGCGTTCGGGCCGACGGTGATCTCGATGGCCTTGCCCGAGGTATTCTCGAAGAACGAGTAGAGATTCGCCGGCGGCCGCACGTCCACGCCGCGCACGGCGAGCAGGTACTCGCCCTCCTTCACGTTGACACCGGGTTCGGTGAGCGGCGCGCGGAGCGACGGCGTCCAGTTGAGCCCGCCGTAGATCTTCGCGAAGCGATAGCGCCCGTTCGCGACCGTGTAGTCCGCGCCGAGGAGGCCGCCGGGCACGGTGCGCGGCGTGGCGAGCCGGTCGCCGCCGCCGCCGCCGTGATGCCCCACCGCCAGGTCGCTCATCATCCACTGGATTACGCGATTGACGTCGGCCTTGTTCGTCGCGTCGGTGAGGAGCGGCTCGTACTTCCTCTTGTTCGCGGGCCAGTCCACGCCGTGCATGTTGGAGGCGTAGAAGTAGTCGCGGTTGATGCGCCACGCCTCGTCGAAGATCTGCGACCATTCGGCGCGCGGATCAATGCGCACTTCGACGGCGGCGGTCGCGAGGCGGAGCGCGGTCGCGCCGGGCGCGGCGGCGGTGCCGGCGATGGACCAGGTGCCCTGCGCCAGCCAGAGCATCTTCTTGCCGTCGGCGGAGAGCTGGTAGTTCGAGATGTTCGGCAGGAAGGTGTCGTCCTTCCGCTTGGCGAGGTCGTAGCGGTGCAGCGCGCTGGCGTCGTCGGCGCTGCGGATGAAGAAGATCATTCCGGCTTCGCCGGTCTGGAGGCTGCGGATGTTCGCGGCGGGGACGGGGAGCGCGACGATGCGCTGTTCGATGCCGTCGAAGTCAATCGAGACGGCGGACGGCGCTCGGCTGGCGGCAGCGGCGGGTGGGGGCGCCGCGCCGGGCGCGCCGGGCGCGGCGGGCGCGGCGGCGGGGCCTGCGGGTGCGGGGCCTGCGCCGCGGCCGCCCTCGGCCACGACCTTCTCCTCATCGCTTTCCTTCGCCAGCGGGTTCGGCAGGTCCTTGCGCAGGACGATCGCGTAGATGGAGGCGGTGGACGGGATGGTCGAGTTCGAGAGCGCGAACCAGTCGAGCGCGGGGCCGGCGTCCGTGGAGGCGAGCACGTAGAGGTACTTTCCGCTCTTGTCGAACACGGGCTCGCTGACGGCGGAGAGGCCGTCGGTGATGCGGTGCGACTTGTCCTCGTCCACGTTATACGCGAAGAGCGACGTCACGAGCGGATGCGAGGCGACGGTGTACGCGAGCCACTTCGAATCGCTCGACCACGTGTGCCGCAGGACCGGGACCGGCGTGAAGACGCGGTTGCCGCCGATCTTCTTCGCGGTGCCCGTCTTGAGATCGAGCACGAACAGCGCCTGCGAGTTGTCCACGAACGAGAGGCGCGACGCGTCGGGCGACCACACCGGGTTGGCGTAGAATCCGGCGCCGCCGGGCTTGTACGTCTTGTGCTCGCCCTTGCCGTCCTGCGCGGCGACGTGGAGCTGGTACTCGCCGCCCTGGTCGGAGAACCAGGCGATGCGCGAGCCGTCGGGTGACCACGCCGGCGAGCGGTCGTGCACGCCGGTCGAGTTGGTGAGGTTGCGCGCATCACCCTTCTCGGCGGGCACGGTGACGATCTCGCCGCGGAACTCGAAGGCGGCGCGCGCGCCGGTGGGCGAGATGCTCGCGCTGCGGATGTACTGGTTGCCGGTCACCCAGCGGGGGCGCGTCTCGCGCAGGTCCGCGGTGACGCCGATGGTGAGCTTGCGGCTCTGGCCGCTGGCGGGCTCGAGCGTGTGCAGGTATCCCGCGCGCTCGTAGACGATCTTGCCGGCGCCGGCCGACGCGTTCATCACGGGGAAGTCGGTGAAGCGCGTGACGCGCCGCACCTGCTTCGCGGCGACGTCGTACGCGTAGAGGTTGAACTCGCCGTCGCGGTCGGAGCGGAACCAGACGGTGTTGCCGATCCACATCGCGTCCACGTCGTTGCTGCGCGTGGTGGGCTGCGGAATCTTCTCCATCGCGTGCGTGCCGCTGGTGTAGAGCCAGATCTCCGAGTTGCGGCCGCCGCGGTAGCGCTTCCATTGGTTGAACGCGCGGTTGAGCGGGTTGTAGGCAATGCGCCGGCCGTCCGGTGAATAGGTGGCCTGCGTGGCGTTCGGGATCGGGAGCCGGTCCTCGACGCCGCCCTCGATGGGCACGGTGTAGAGCTGCGGGAGCGCGCCGGTCCACGCGTTGCGGCCGGAAGTGAAGAGCACGCGCCGGCCGTCGGGGGCGAAGCCCTGCGCGATGTCGGGCGCGGGGTGCCAGGTGAGCCGGCGCGGCGTGCCGCCCTCGGCGGGGATCACGTAGACGTCGGTGTTGCCGTCGTAGTTGCCGGTGAAGGCGATGAGCGCGCCGTCGGGCGAGAAGGACGGGCTGGTCTCGTCGCCGTCGGCGGTGGTGAGGCGGCGGGCGTCGGAGCCGTCGAGTCGCGCGCTCCACAGGTCGCCGGCGTAGGTGAACGCGACGCGCGTGGCGCTCATCGCGGGTTGGGCGAGGAGGCGCGTGTCGGTGGGGTTCTGCGCGTGCGTGGTGGCGGCGGCGCCGAGGAGGGTGGCGAGGGCGGCGAGGGCGGCGAGGGCGGGGAGGCGGGTGCGCATCGTGGAATCCTGTGAGGGACGAAGCGTGGGTTCCTGTAAGGATGCGACCCGGTGTGGGGGGTTCGCCAGCGGGGGGCGTGAGCCGCGTCCACCGCAGCAGCGTGTCGAGTTCAGGGGTCAACCACGGCCACCGGCGTCGCGTGGTTGGTTCCCGAGCCGTCGCCCAACTGGCCTGACCCGTTGTCTCCCCAGCAGTACGCGGTTCCACTCGTCGTCAGGCCGC
>DATEDF010000076.1:0-3321 GCA_035286465.1 Gemmatimonadaceae bacterium
AAACCGCGCCGCCCTCTGCGTTGCCGTGCTGTTCGCCGGGGCCAGCGTGCACGCACAGTCCGCCTTCATCGGTCACGGCATTTCGAAAGAACTCGCCACCCAGCGTGCGCGGACGATCCGCGACGTCCGCTACGACCTCGCGCTCGACCTCGCCTGGCCCGATTCGGCCGCGGGCCGCGTGGTGGTCCGCTTCAGGCGCACGGGCGCGGGCGACGTGGTGCTCGACTGGCGGGGCCGTCGCCTCGCGCGCGGCGCGGCGAACGGCGTGCGTCTCGATCCCTCCGCCGCGAACGGCGCCCACATCCGCGTCCCGGCGGCCAATCTCGTCGCCGGTGAGAACGCCGTCGAACTCTTCTTCATCGCCGACATCGCCCCCACCGGCGCGAGCATCATCCGCGCGCACGACCCCGACGGCAGCGACTATCTGTACACGCTCCTGGTCCCCGCCGACGCGAACCAGCTCTTCCCCTGCTTCGATCAGCCCGATCTCAAGGCGCGCGTCACCTTCACGCTCACCACGCCCCGCGCGTGGTCCGCGTTGGCGAACGGCTCCATCGCGCACGCCGACACCGCCGGCGACCGCGTCACGCGCCACTTCACCGAGACCCGGCCCCTCCCCACCTACCTGATCGCATTCGCCGCCGGCCCGTGGACGCGCTTCTCCAGCACCGTGAACGGCCGCACCGTGAGCCTCTACGCGCGCGCGTCGCGCGCGAGGGAGGTGGACGCCGACACCCTCCTCGCGCTCCAGCACCGCGCGCTCGCCTGGATGGAGGAGTATTTCGGCCGGCCGTACCCGTTCGAGAAGTTCGACCTGATGCTCTCGCCCGCGTTCCCGTTCGGCGGAATGGAGCACCCGGGCGTGGTGATGTACAACGAGGACCGCTTCATCTTCCGCGAGCGTCCCACGCTTCCGCGCCGGCTCGGCCGCTTCTCGACCATCCTCCACGAGACCGCGCACCAGTGGTTCGGCGACTTGGTGACGATGCGCTGGTTCGACGACCTCTGGCTCAAGGAAGGGTTCGCGACCTATATGGCCGCGAAAGCGCTCGACCAGCTCGAGCCCACGAGCGACGCGTGGAAGGTGTTCTACCTCGGCAACAAGCCCGCGGCGTACGGCGTGGACCAGACCGCCGGCACCACTCCGCTCTGGCAGGCGATGGCCAACCTCGACCAGGCCAAGAGCGCCTACGGCGCGATCGTGTACAACAAGGCGCCGAGCGTGCTCAAGCAGTTGAACTACTTGGTGGGGGAGGACGCGTTCCGCGCCGGCGTGCGTCAGTTCCTCACCGACCACGCCTATGGGAACGCCACCTGGCGCGACCTGCTCGGCGCGGTGGGGAAGGCGTGGGGCCGGCCGCTCGACGATTTCGGCAGGAACTTCATGCTTCGCCCCGGGATGGCGGTACTCGAGCAGCGGCTCACGGTGCGCGACGGGAAGATCGAGAAGCTCGAACTCGCGCAGAAGGCAGCGCAGCCGTCGCTCTCGGGCAACGCCGCGTGGCCGATGCGCACGCAAGTCGTGCTGCGCTACGCGGACCCGGCGGCGACGGTGAAAATCCCCGTCACGCTCTCGGCCCGTGTGACCGACGTGACCGAGGCACGCGGGAAGCCGGCGCCGCTCTTCGTCTTTCCGAACGCCGACGACTACGGGTACTTCCTCTCGCTGCTCGACAGCGCGAGCGTGCGCGCGCTGGAGGGCGGCGCGTTGGGAACGGTGAACGACTCATTCCTGCGCGCGATGCTGTGGGGCGCGCTCTGGGACCAAGTGCGCAGCGCGCGGATGGACCCGGCGCGATTCGCGCGGCTCGTGCTCGCCGAGCTGCCGCGCGAGCGGGACGAGCAGATCCTGCCATCGTTGCTCGGACGGTTCGAGCGCGCGACGCGCGCCTACCTCTCGCCAGCGGAGCAGGAGAATATCCAGCCCGACGCGGAACGCATTCTTTGGGAGGGTGCGCGTGACGCGAGCCGGCCGTATGGCCAGCGCAAGGCGCAGCTCGACGCGTTCGTCGCCGTGGCCGCGACGAGCGACGGAGTCGCGAAGCTCGAGTCGCTGCTCTCGGCGGACTCCGCGGCCGGCGAGCCCGTGCGCGATCCCACGCGGTGGGAAGTGGTGAACCGGCTGATGGTGCTCGATGCCGCGGACGCCGAGCGTGCACTCGCGGTGCAGGGCAAGCGCGACACGACGCCCGACGGGCGGCGCCGCGCGTTCATCGCAGGCGCGGCGCTCAGACTCGCAGGCGGAAAGGCGGACTACTTCCAGCGCTACTTCGCGGACAAGTCACTCAACGAAGACTGGGCGAGCGGGAGTCTCGGCGCGTTCAACGCGATCGAGCACGAGGATCTGACGCTGCCGTATCTGAAGGCCGCGCTCGACTCGCTGTCGTACATCCAGGCGAACCGGCGGATCTTCTTTCTCGGGAGCTGGCTTGGGGCGTTCCTGAACGGGCAGACCAGCGAGGCTGCGCTCGCGACGGTGCGGAGGTATCTCGCGGAGCACCCGCGACTTCCGAACGACCTGCGGCAGAAAGTGCTGCAGAATGCGGATGAGCTGGAGAGGACGGTGAGGATTCGGAAGCGGTGGGGGTGAGCCAGTCAGCGCGCGCCGTTCGAGAAGATCATCGGCGGCCCGGTGGAGGATGAGCGCGACTTCTCACCACCCATCCACATCCGCGTGACAGGGCCGGCGTTCTGGGACGGGTGGCACGCGGGCACGACCAAGCCGAGCAACCACGGGCGCTGCAACGCCAAGGGGATCGGCGTGTGGGAGATTCACCCGGTGGCCAGGGTGGCGCGCGTGAAGTGGTGAGGGCGGCTCGCCGGCTTTCAGGGCATCCGCGTGGCCGAGCTGCGCGCCTGCTATCCCCGGCGCCGGCTCTACGTGATCCTCAATAACCTCCCCCACGTCCACGACCACCCGCGCCTCCTCCAGTTGCTGCGTCAGCTCCGTATCACGCCGGTGTTCACGCCGACGAATGCGTCGTGGCTCAAGCTGATCGAGCCGCAATTCGGCGTGATGAAACGGGCCGCGCCCAACGCCACGGATGACCCGAGCCACGCCGTGCGTCGGCACCGTCTCGCCCGCTACCCCCGCTATCGCAATCGGCAACACGGCCAACACGGCCAACACCACCACCCGCTCACCCGGTGCTGACCGTGCGAGACATCAAGTTGGAACGGCCTAGAACTCATCCCACAAACCGGCGAGAGAGGATGACGATACACGCGAGCTGCACGAACGCGAGGAAGTTCTCGACGTGGCGCTCGTAACGCGTCACGAGCCGCCGGAAGTTCTGCAGCCACGCGAAGAGACGTTCGATC
>DATEDF010000077.1:0-9032 GCA_035286465.1 Gemmatimonadaceae bacterium
CACCCGCGAGCCGCGGCTCCCGCTCGCCCGCGGCGAGCGCCAGCGCGCCCGATTGCAGCGCGCGGATGGGGCGCGAGAACTGGCGCGCGGCGAGCCCCGAGAGCCAGAGCGCGGCGAGCGCGCCCACGGCCGTCGCGAAGAGGACCAGGATGCCGAGATCGCGGCGGCGGCGGTCGAGCGCAAGATCGTCCGTGCGCGCGGGCGCGGCGAGCACGAAGCGCACGCCGGCCGTATCGCTCTCGGCGCGGAAGCCGAAGCGCATCGGCGTCTCGCCCACGCGCACCTCGGCGCTGGCCGTGGTCTCGTCGCCCCCGGCCAGCACCTGCGCGGCCGCCGGCGGCAGGAGGCCCCCGAGCGGCGCCAGGTACTCGTAGAGCGGGTCGCTCGCCGCCACCAGCACCCCGTTCGCGAAGAGGAAGAGCGGCGTCTGGAAGCGCTCGGCGATGTCGCCCAGGCGCAGATTCGCCGTCGAGGCGGCCACCCCGCGGAGCGTCTCGCGCACGAGCAGATCGCGCGCCTGCCGATGGTCGGACTGCAGGCGCCGGTAGCTCCAGGTCGCGAACACGACGGCCGGGAGCACGAAGAAGGCGAAGAGCGCGAGCGTGAGCCGGGACCGGTAGCTCTTGAGCCACCGCGCGCGCCGCATCCGCAGCCAGCGGCCGAGCGCGCCGTCGGCGAGCACCAGCAGGAACCAGAGCAGGGCCAGTGCGCCGAGGTCGAAGAGCACGACGAGGGCGCCCCGCGGCGCGAGCGTTGCGTACCCGCGCAGTTCCACCTGCGCGTGCACGCGGAAGACGCGCCCCGCGACACCCGGAACGAACCAGTCCCCGTGCAACTCGCCGCCCCGGCGCGTCCACGGCCGCACGCTCGAGATGTACGAGCCCTGCTCGGCCGGCGTCAGACGCAGCGCGTACGGCGGATCGTGCGCGGGCGCGGCGCCGAGTCCGATGAGCGCGCCGAACGGATCGCGCAGCATGAGCCGCGTGCGCGGCGCGACGACGACGGTCGTCACCGACGAGTCGGCGTGCGGCACCGAGAGCACGTGGAACAGCCCGGGCTCGCCGGGCGCTTCGCGGTGGATCGGCCGCGCCGCCCCCACGGCCTCCCGCGCGAACTGCTCGATGCCAGTGGCGCTTCCCGCCCCGAGTCCCACGCGCAGGTCCGCGATCGGCCGGCCGATCCGGTCCCAGCTCGTCAGCTCCACCGGGTAGTCTCCGATGGCCAGGTCCGAGGCGGCGTAGCGCAGGAGCAGCTCCACCCGGCTCTCCGGCGCGCGCGGCGCATCGAGCTGCGCCGTGAAGCGCTGGAGCAGCGCGGCGGCGCGCGCGTCGCGCTGCGACAACGCGTCCACGTCGTGCTGGGCCAGCCGCACGCGGGCACGGATGGTCTGCCCCCACACGAGCGTCACCGCGCCGCACGCGGCGACGATCGCCACCGGGAGCACGGCGCCGCGCGCACGACGGGCGAGCGCGAGCGCGCCGATCGCCGTCGCCCAGAGCGCCGGGTACCAGACCGGGAACTCGCCCGGCGCGTCCATCAGCGAGGGCGCGACCAGCGCCGCCAGCGCGGCGATCGCGGGCGCGATCCAGAGCGGGAGTCCGCGCCGGGCGCCCAGCGCCGCCTGCCCGGCGGTGGCGCCGGCAATGAGCACCGAGACCGACGCGAGGAAGAGCGCCGTCTCCCACGCCAGCCAGATGGACGCCGACGCGCCCGACTCGGGGAACTGGATGCCCTGCGCGAACCTGCTGAGGAGGAACGGGCCGACGCCGGCGATGACGAGAACCGCGACGAGCGCTTGCGCGCGCGTGCGCGTGCCGACGCGCGCGCGAAGCGCGGCGAGCAGGCCCAGGAGCACGAGGCCGGAGGTGAGCGCGAGCGCGCCGACGCTCCCCGTGAACGGGCCCCCCAGCGCCGCGTTGAAGAACTGCGGGTCGAAGAGCGGCGACGCGTTCGAGAAGCTGGAGAGCGGCACGATCGCGACCGCGGCGAGCGAGACGCCGAGCCCCGCCAGCCGGCCCACCACGCGCGCGCGCCTCCCCCACGCCCCGACCAGGAAGAATGCCACGGCCAACGCCAGCGCGATCCCGCCCCGGGCGCGGCCACGCTCGAGTGCGCGCTCGGCGAGCAGCTCGCCGGGCGGGGCAACGGCGCGCACGCCCAGCACCGGAAGCCCGGCGGACGACACGATCGTGAAGGCACTCCGCTCCGCGGACGTCGGGTCGGCGAACGCGAACCCGTCCACGCCAAGGGCGCGCGCGAGCGGCTCGTCCAGCGTCGCCGCCAGCGCGTCGGCCGGACGCTCGGCGTGCACAAGCGCTTCGGCCACCGCGCGATCGGTGCCGCGGCCCGCGATTGCGTAGACGACGAGATAGAACGGCGTGGCCAGTGCGCCCACTGGAGCCCTCAGCGAGTCCAGCGGGGCCACGAGCTGGCCCGTCCAGGCGTGCGGCGTTCCGCCGCGCACCACCACGACCGAGCGCACCGCCGCTCCGCCGCGCAGCTCGCCGAGGAAGGCGAACGCGCGGGAACGCTCCGCGGGCGCATCGAGCGCCCCCACCGCGAGCCGCTTCAGCGCCTCGATCTCGGCGTCGAGCGCCGCGGCCATCGCGGTCGTGCCTCGCGTCTCGACGGCCGCGCGCGCGAGGGCCGGATAGCGCGCCTGCGCACCCCGCGAACGGGCCGCGAGGAACGCGATCGTGACGAACGCGACGGCCGAGAGGCCGAATCCGGCGCGGTGGACGACCCGGCGGTCGTGCCAGCTCAGCGCCACGCTCCACACCGTGCATCCGGCGCACAGCAGGAGGATGAGCGTGGCCGGTTGGCGCAGCCAGGCCGCCGCCGCAAGCACCGTCGCTGTCGCGGCGATCGCCCACGCGAGGCCGGGCCGAAAGGTCATCCCGGATTATACAGCGGGAGGAAGGCGTCTACAGCCGTGCGAGACGCCGGGTGGTTCCGGGAGGCAGTCCGCGAACCTCCGAGTCCCTTCCAGCGCCTCGCCACGGGGTGCGCGAATATCTTTGGAGGATGCTCCGACACGGCTCCGCGCTGCTTCCCGCGGCCCTTCTCGTCGCTCGCTTCGCCGGCGCCCAGGTCACCTCGCTGGACGAAGGCAGCTATACGCTCATTCGCGACGGGGAACGCATCGGCCGCGAGGATTTCTCGATCCGGAGCACCCCCTCCACCGGTGCACCGGTTCTGGTGGCCCAGGGACGGATCACGATCGGGACGCGTCGCGTCTCTCCCGGGCTCAATGCCGACACGGCGGGCTTCATCCTGCGTTATCAGAGCGAAGTGCGCGTGGAAGGCCGCGTGGTCGAGAGCTACAGCGGCCAGACGAACCGGGACCACTACGCCGCGCGCATCCAGCGCGCGGACGGCGAGTCCGCGCGGGAGTTCCGGCTCCCCCCCGGCACCGTCGCCGTGGACGACGAGGTGGTGCACCAGCTCTGGTTCGTCGCCCGCCGCGGACCGGATGCCACGGTCCCGGTGCTCGTGCCACGAAGAAACGTCGTCGAGATGGTGCGCGTCGAGTTGGTGGGTCCTGAACGCCTGGCGATGGACGTGCGCGAGTTCGACACCCGGCACCTTCGGCTTCGCACGGAAGGGAGCGGGCTCGTGCGCGACATCTGGCTCGATGAGACGGGGAGGATGCTCAAGGTGGCCTTCCCGGCGCTCCGGCTCGTCGCCGTCCGGGATGACGTCCGCTGAGCCCCGAAACCACCGACTGCGCCCGCCGCGGGCCCGGCACCCTGAGCCCGCGCCCGGCGCGCCGCACCGGCCGATCTCGCACCTGAAACCGTCGCTCGTCGCCAACCGTATGGCACTCCGAACCCCACACCCGCCCACCTCTCCCATGCGATCTCTGGTGTCTTTCCTGCTCCTCCTCGCAACCGCCTCATCGGCCATTGCGCAGGGCGGCGCTCCGGCGACGCTCTCGCTCGAGGATGCCCTCGCCCTTGCCGTCAGGAACAACCCCGCCTACCTGCAGTCGCTCTCCGGGCGCGACCGGGCAGGCACGGCGTTGCGCTCGGCCTACGGCACCCTGCTGCCGAGAGCCTCGACGTCGCTCTCCACCGGCTATCGGCAGGGGAAGCCCGAGTTCTTCAGCGGCGTGTCGTTCGGGGCCAACTCCGACGTGCTCTCCTCGTCGTGGGGGCTCTCCTTCAACTACGCGATCAGCTACGGCGCGATCGCGGCGCTCAGGACGTTTCGCTCGCAGGTGGACGCCGCCGATGAGGACGTCACGGGCGCGGCGCAGACGCTGCGCGCGAACGTCACGCAGCAGTACATCCTCGCGCTCCAGACGCGCGCGCGCGCCGCGTTGCAGGACTCCCTCCTCCTCTCCACCCAGTTGCAGCTTGATCTCGCCAGAGCCAAGGCCGGCGTCGGTTCCGCGACGTCGCTCGACGTCAAGCGCGCCGAGGTGGCGGTCGGCCAACAGCAGGTCGTCGCGCTCCGGGCGCACAATACGGCCGAGGTCGCCCTGCTCCAGCTCTTCCAGCAGATCGGCGTGCCGATGCCGTCGGCGGTGACCCTCACGTCGGTGTTCCCCGTGGACGAGCCGAAGCTCGACCTGAACGAGCTCCTCGCCCTCGCCAAGCAGGGCAACCCGGCGCTCCGGGCCCTCAAGTCACGCGAGCAGGCCGCGGATGCCTCCGTCCGCGCCGCCCGGAGCCTGTACTCGCCGACGCTGAGCATGAACGCGTCGCTCGGCGGCATCACGCAGAAATACAAGGATTCCGAGTATCTCGTGAACCAGGGGCGCGCTTCCGCGCTCGCGTCGCAGGGACGCTGCTTCTCGGAGGATTCGCTCCGCACGGGCGCGGGGCTCCCGTCCATCGCGGGGACGTGCAGCGCCATCGTGTTCACCGATGCCCAGGCCGCGGCGCTCCGCGCGAGCAACAACGTCTGGCCGTTCAGCTTCACGTCGAGCCCGTACAACCTCTCGCTCTCGCTCTCGCTGCCGCTGTTCGACGGCTTCGTCCGCGAACAGCGAGTCCAGGACGCCGCGACGAACCGCTCCGATGCCCGCTTCAACGTGCGCGCGCAGGAGCTCCGGCTCTCCACCGACGTCACCGCCGCCCACCGCACGCTCGTGGCCGACTACCGCACGGTCCGGCAGCAGGAGGTCAACGCCCAGCGGGCGCTCGAGGCGCTGCAGCTCGCGCAGGAGCGCTACCGCGTCGGACTCAACAGCCTCGTGGATCTGCAGGCGGCCCGCGCCGACTACCAGCAGGCGGAAACCGACCGGATTGACGCGATCTACGAATTCCAACGCGCGTACGCGGCGCTCGAGTCCGCCGTCGGCCGCGCCCTTCGCTAACCGGGAACCGACATGAGCAAGAAGCTGAAATACTCGATCGCGGGCGTCGTCCTCCTCGCCGTCGCGGGCGTCGCGGTCACCGCCGCCGCGAAGAAGGGGAGCCGGCCGACCGACGTGCGCATCGAAGCCGTGCAGAAGCGCGATCTCGTCGCGTCGGTCACCGCCAGCGGCCAGGTGCGCCCGCACACGAAGGTGGACCTCTCGTCCGACATCACCGGCAAGATCGTGCGGCTGGAGGTGAAGGACGGCGACTTCGTGCAGAAGGGGCAGTTCCTCCTGCAGATTGACCCGCAGCAGTACGAGGCTGCCGTGCAGCGCGCCGAGGCCCAGCTTGCGAACACCCGCGCGTCGGCCGCGCAGGCGCAGGCGAACCTGGTGCAGTCGCAGAACAACTACCGGCGCTCGCAGGAGATCCGCAAGAGCAACCCGAACCTGGTCGCCGAAGACCAGCTCGAGCAGCTCAAGACGGCGGTCGAGGTCAACACTGCGCTGAACGAGGCGGCGAAGCACAACGTCGAGCAGGCCGAGGCCGGCCTCAAGGACGCCAGGGTCGCGCTCGCGAAGACCACCATCTTCGCCCCGATGAGCGGACGCGTCACGCGCCTGGTGGTCGAGAATGGCGAGACGGCGATCATGGGCACCCTCAACAAGGATGCCGCGACGCTCCTCACCATCTCCGACATGAGCGTGCTCGAAACCAAGGTGAAGGTGGACGAGACCGACGTCTCGCGCATCAAGGTCGGCGACTCCACCATCGTGCAGCTCGACGCCTTCCCCGACACCACCTTCCTCGGCAAGGTCGTCGAGATCGGGAACAGCTCCGTGAGGGGCGTTTCCGCGACGGCCTCCGGCGACCAGGCGATTGACTACGAGGTCACCATCCGCCTGCTCGACCCGCCGAAGGACACCAAGCCGGACTTCTCGGCGACGGCCAAGATCGTCACCGATACCCGCATGCGGGTGTTGTCCATCCCGATCATCGCGCTCACGGTCCGCGAGAACGAGCCGATTCCGGCGGGCGACACGATCCAGCGGCCCGGCAAGGCCGCGCCCACGAAGCAGGTCGGCAAGAAGGACGTGGAGGGCGTCTTCATCGTGGGCACGGACAACAAAGTGACCTTCCGGCCCGTTAAGGTGGGGATCGCGGGGGAGAAGCATTTCGAGGTGCTCTCCGGCCTCAAGGACGGCGAGAAGATCGTCGGCGGGACCTACCAGGCGATCCGCGAACTCAAGGACGGCACGCTCGTGCGCGAGATGAAACAGCCGGAGACGGCGAAGAAGGAGCCGGGGAGCCCCAAGTCGTGAGTCCACACACCGAAGAACAACCGCTCGGCACCACCGCGGAGCGGCAGGCCGTCGTGCAGGCGGCCGGCGCGACGCCGGGGAGCCACTGGGTCATCGTGACGCGCGGGCTCAAGCGCGAGTACGACATGGGCGGCGAGATCGTCCGGGCGCTCCGCGGCGTGGACCTCGCCATCCGGCGGAACGAGTACGTCGCCATCATGGGCCCGTCCGGCTCGGGGAAATCCACGCTGATGAACCTCATCGGCTGCCTCGACACGCCGAACGCCGGCGAGTACTGGCTGAACGGCGAGCTGGTCTCGCAGAAGAAGGACGACGAGCTGGCCCGCGTGCGGAACAAGGAAATCGGGTTCGTCTTCCAGACGTTCAACCTGCTGCCGCGGGCCACGGCGCTCCACAATGTCGAGCTGCCGCTCGTCTATGCCGGCGTCGGCGCGCACGACCGCAAGCTGCGCGCGATGCGCGCGCTGGAGCGCGTGCAACTCGGCGACCGGGCGATGCACCGCCCCAACGAGCTGTCCGGCGGGCAGCGGCAGCGCGTGGCCATCGCGCGGGCGCTCGTCAACGAGCCGTCCATCCTGCTGGCCGACGAGCCCACGGGGAACCTCGACTCGACGACCTCGGAAGAAATCATGAAGGTGTTCGAGGAGTTGGCGAGCCAGGGGCAGACGGTGATCATGGTCACGCACGAGCAGGACATCGCCGCCCACGCGCGTCGGGTCGTGGTGCTGCGCGACGGAGTGGTCGCCAGTGACGACCGGCGGGAGAAGCTCGCGGCGAAGGTCGGGATCTGACCTGCCGCCGCAGGCCGGACGCCGGGACCGGGAGGCCGGCCGAGTGATCGCGCGGCCTCCGGGCTCCGGCTCGAGCGTCGCGGCCTTCCGCTGCGAAACCCCCCGGGCAGCGCCCCCGTAGGTCTCCTGTGCAGCTCCTCGAAGCGCTCCGCCTCGCCCTCGACACGCTCCGCGTGCAGAAGCTCAAGAGCTTTTTCACGCTCCTCGGCGTGTGCATCGGCGTGATGTTCCTCATCGCCGTGGTCTCAATCGTGGACGGCATGGGGCGCTACATGGAGGAGGACCTCGTCGGCAAGCTCATCGGGATCAACACGTTCGAGCTCCGGCATCGGCCGAACATCAACATCGGCGACGTGGACGCGTCGGTCTGGGAGGAGTACCGGCGGCGCCCCCGGATCCTCGAGAGCGACGTGGAGCCGGTCGTCGAGGCACTCCCCGACGGCAGCCGCTGGGCGATGTACGCCGAGGACAACCTCCGGATCGAGTCCGCGTATTCGCGGCCCCGGAACGGGCACGTCTTCGCGGTGGACGGCGACTGGTTCGAGATCAAGAAGCTCGACGTCACGAGTGGGCGCCGGTTTACGCAGCAGGAGGTCCTCCTGGGCGACGACGTCGTCATCCTCGGCCCGGAGCTGGTGAAGCGCCTCTTCCCCACGCTCGATCCCATCGGCCGGCCGGTGAAGATCGGCGGTCTGCCGTACCAGGTCGTCGGGGTCGGCGAGTCGCTGGGGAGCGCGTTCGGAATCTCGTTCGACAACTACGTCGTCGCGCCCTTCCGGGCACCGCTCCACCGCCTGCTCAACCGGCAGCCGAAGGTCATTGACGCCGTGGTGGTCCAGACGAAGAACGCCGCGATGCTCCGGGAGGCGCAGGAGCGCGTGCGCGCCGTGATGCGCGCGCGGCACAAGCTCCATCCGGGCCAGAAGGACAACTTCACGATGCAGACCGCCGACTCCGCGCTCGAGTTCTGGAACAAGATTCGCCGGTATCTCGTCCTGGCGGGCATTGCGCTGCCCGCGATCGGCCTCGTGGTGGGCGCGATCGTGATCATGAACATCATGCTGGTGGCGGTGGCCGAGCGGACGCGCGAGATCGGCATCCGGAAGGCGCTCGGGGCGCGGCGGCGCGACATCCTCGCGCAGTTTCTCATCGAATCGGCGACGCTCTCCACGCTCGGCGCGGCGTTCGGCATCGCGCTGGGTGCCGGCATCGCGACGCTCGTGAGCGCGACCACCCCGATGCCGACCGCGGTGGCGCCATGGTCGGTGGCGGTCGGCGTCATTCTGGGCGCCGGGGTAGGGATCGTCGCGGGCGTCTACCCGGCGAGTCGCGCGTCGCTGCTCGACCCGATCGCCGCCCTTCGCCAGGAGTAGCCCGTGACCACGCTCGGCACGCGGCTCTACAACCTCGGCGAAGGCGTCAAGATCGCCCTCGAGGCGATGCGCGCCAACAAGGTCCGGGCGTCGCTCACGATCCTGGGCGTGGCCGTGGGCGTCTTCGTGGTGGTGGTCATCTCCGCCGCCGTGCACGGGATCAACAACAGTGTGGCGCGCGATTTCGAGTCGGCGGGCCCGACGACCTTCTTCGTCATGCGCTTTCCGATCACGTTCGAG
>DATEDF010000078.1:0-8503 GCA_035286465.1 Gemmatimonadaceae bacterium
CGGGCTCGAGATGGTGGCGTGGATTCCGCGTCCCACTCTCGGCGACTTCCTCGATCCGTATCGCGCGGCGTTCGGCGCGTCGCCGTGGCTCGGTGTGGACCTGGCGCTGGTCGTGCTCGCGGGCGGCGCGATTGCGTGGCGGCTCGCGCGGGAGGGCGGCGGCCGCGAGGCGGGAGGGAGTGAGCACTCGGGGCGCGACGACGCCGGCGAACGTGGCGAGCGCCGCGCACGCGAGGGGCCGCTCACGCCGCTCGCGCTCGCCGCCACACTGCCGGCCGTGATCGCGCTCGTCGCGAGCGCCACGGGTCCGCGTTCGATGTGGGTGGCGCGCTATCTGCTCGCGGTGGCGGTGCCCTTCCTCGTGCTTGCGGCCGCGGCGGCGACGGGCCTCCTCGCCCCGCGCCTTCGTCCCGCCGCGCTCGCCCTGGCGCTCTGGCCCGCGGCGCTCACTGCGTGGCACGGCGCGCGACGCGACGAGAAGGTCGCGTACGACGCGATCGTTCGCGGCATGGTTGCGCGCGACTCGGCGCGAGACTCGGGGCGCGACACAACGCGTGACGTCGCGCGCGACGCCGCCGCGCGAGCGACGCCCGTCGTGGCCCTCGACTACGAGGAAGGGGGCCCGCTCGCGTGGGTCGCCGCGCACGGCCACGTGTCGTTTGCCGTAACGACGGTGCCGAGCGTGGACAGCATTCACTCGCCCCGAGCGTGGGTGGTGTGGAACGCGGCGCAGCCGCCGCCGGGTCCTCCGGCCACGGCGCGCCTCCTCCGCCGTGGCTACCGCGTCGAGGACGAGTTCTTCGTGCGTGGGATGGACGACTCAGTCGTGGCCGTCGCCGTGCGGCGAGCGCGCTGAGCGTGCCGGCGCGCCGCACGCGGCGCTGCTTCGCCGTCGTCGCGCCGGGGCTCGAGGCGCTCGCCGGCTCCGAGCTGCACGCGCTCGGTCTCGCGAGCGGCCCCGCGGAGCGCGGCGGCGTTCCGTTCGAGGCGACCGACGAACAGCTCTTCACCGCCAATCTCCGCCTCCGGACCGCCAGCCGCGTGATCGTGCGCGTGGCGGAGTTCAAGGCGAAGGCGTTTCACGAGCTGGAGCGGCTCGCGCGCGGGGTGCCGTGGGAGGAGTTCGTCGCGCCCGGCGGCGCGGTGTGTCTCGCCGTGACCTGCCGCAAGTCGCGCCTCTATCACTCCGGGGGCGTCGCCGAGCGAGTCACGGACGCGATCGGGCGGCGCGTGCCGGGCGCTACCGTCGGGCGCGCCGCGCGCGGGGAAGAGCGGAGCGACGCTCAGCTCCTCCTCGTGCGCTTTCTGCACGACACCTGCACGATCAGCGCCGACAGCTCCGGCGAGCTGCTCCATCGCCGCGGCTATCGGCAGGCGACCGCGAAGGCGCCGCTGCGCGAGACACTCGCCGCGGCGATGCTGATGGCGCTCGGGTGGGACGGGGAGCGGCCGCTCGTGGATCCGATGTGCGGCGCGGGGACGATCGCGATCGAGGGCGCGCTCCTCGCGCGGCGGATCGCGCCGGGACTCTCACGTTCGTTCGCGTGCGAGCGCTGGCCCGCGGCGCCGGCCGCGGAGTTCCCCGCGCTCCGTGCTGCCGCGCGCGCCGAGTCGCTGCCGCGCGCGCGCGTGCCGATCCTCGCGTCCGACCGCGATGCGGGCGCCATCGCCGCCGCGCGCGCGAACGCCGAGCGCGCCGGCGTGCTCGCCGACATCGAGTTCCGCCGGTGCGCGCTCTCGGCGGTCGAGCCGCCCGCGCTACCAGGGCTCCTCTTGACGAATCCGCCCTACGGCGCGCGCGTCGGCGAGCGTGCCGCCCTGCGAAACCTCTACGCCCAGTTCGGCAACGTCGCGCGGCGCCGCTTCGCGGGGTGGACCGTCGCCTTCCTTTCGGCCGATCGCGCACTCGAGGCGCAGGTGGAGCTTCCGCTCGGGCCCGTCCTCCGCTTCAGGAACGGCGGGATTCCCGTGGAACTAGAGGCCGTCCGCGCACTGCGGATACCGTGATCTCCTGGAAGCGACCGGCCAGAGCGCAGCGCCAGGTGTCGCCGTGGTCAGAGTACCATCCACCAGGGGAGCGCTACGATGCGATCGTACAGCGCGATCGCGCGATCCCCGGCATAGAGCAACACGCCCTTCGCGCGTTCCTTCGAGCGATCCGCCACGAACTCCCGGAGGTGACGCGCGTCCGCCGGACGAACGGAGCGCCCGGACTTGAGTTCGATGCCGAGCAACTCGCCGGACGGCCCTTCGAGCACGAAATCCACTTCACGACCACCCGCAGTGCGCCAGTAGGTCACCGCGCTGTGCGGGCCCGCGTGATCGGACCAACTCAGCAGGTCCGAAAGCACGAGGTTCTCGAAATGCGCGCCCGTCGGTGATGACGTCCCGGCGAGGAACATCGCCAGGCCGGCATCGAACCAGTAGAGCTTCGGCGCCTTGATGAGCCGGGTGGTCCGATTCCGGGCGAACGAGCTCACGCGCGTGAGCTGGAACGCCGTCTCCATGAGCGCGAGCCAGCGATGCACCTGCACCTGGGCGAGCCCCGTGTCGCGGCCGAGCTCCGTCTGGTTGAGCAGTCCGCCGATGCGAAGCGCCGCGGCCTGCATCAGGCGGTGATAGTCGAGCGCGTTCTCGATCTGGGTGATCTCGCGGACGTCGCGATCGAGATGGGCCTGGATGTACGACGCGAACCAGGCGGTGCGCTCCTTCGCGTGGGTCAGGTGTACCGCCGGCCAGGGGAACCCGCCGGCTCGCACCTGTTCTCTCCAGTCGGCCGGCGGCAGCGCCAGCGCGGCCAGCGCCTTGACCCAGCGCTCGGCGGGTTGCGCGAGCAGGACGTCCCACGCGCCGGCCGCGGCCTGGCCGAGCGTCTCGCGCCGGGTCATGCTCCGCAGTCGCACGTAGGTCGCGCGTCCGGTGAGACTGTCGGCGACCTGCTTCATCGTCAGGGGGTTCGCCGACCCGGTCACGAGGTAGTGTCCGCGCCTGCGTCGCGTCCCCATCCGGTCCACGGCGCGCTTGAGGGCCAGCACGAGCGCCGGCTCGCGCTGGATCTCGTCAATGACGAGGGGAGGACCAGCTTCGAGCACCGCGAGCGGGTCCTCGCGGACGCGCGCGCGTGTGTCTGGGTCGTCGAGGAGGAGGACCTCCCGGCCCTGTGCGCGGGCGAGGCCCTGGAGGAGGGTACTCTTGCCCGACTGCCGCGGGCCGATCAGGAACACGACGGGATTGACGCGCGCCGCCTGCTCGACGGCGCGCGCGGCGAGGCGCGGGAGGAGTTCCGGGTTGGTCACACGGGTGGCTCGCTCGTGTTTCCTGTTGATGGATGATAATCATCCATTCAAAGGAAACAAGGCCCAACGGTCAGCGCTCCAGGCGATGGCTCGAGAGCCACACCCCGCGGCCGAGCGGCCCGAAGCTGCGGCAAGCCTCGCCGCGCCGAATCTCAGAACTCGAACCCCATCGCCAGGTTGAGATGATCGTTCGCGAACATCCCGCTCGCGTACGTCGTCTCGAGCCGCCGGTACTCGAACCCGAACACGAACCGCCCCGCCGGCCGCAGGTGCAGGTGCGCTTCCATCGCGACGTTCTTGAGTCGCGATCCGGCCGGGAGGTCCGCGTCGCGCGGGTCGTCGAAGCCGTAGCCCGCTCCGATCGTCACGCGCGCCGACGGCGTCACGTTCAGCTGGCCCCACGCGCCACGGCTGCGCACGGGAATGCCGATCACCCCGAATCCCTGGCCGATGCCGCCGCCGCCGAGCCCGCGCAGCGCCTGGCCTGAGAATCCCTCGCCGCGCAACTCGAGCTTCCGGCCAAGTGGAATCCGCGCGTCCACCGTGAACGCCTCGCTCACGAGCAGCGAGTCACCTGTCGTCGCGAACCACCCGCGGTGCACACCAATGCCGATCTCGCCGGCCATCTCATCGGCACCCCAGCTAACGTGCACGCGCCCCTGAACAAACGGGCGCCGGGAGCGTTCGGCGGCGTCGTTGTCGGTGTCGAAGACGCCGGCCGCGTCGCCGCTGGTGGGCGCAAGCACCGCGCCTTGCACGCCCAAGCGCACGGCGCCGCCGCCCTCGAGACCGACCCGCACCTGCGGCAGCCAGAGCCAGAGATTCCCCGCGGTGGCGAACCCCGGCGTGCCGATGGACGCGAGGCTCACGGGATTCACGCCGCTCACGAGCGGCGACTCCTGCCCGATGAGCAGCTCGGCGTGCTTCCACGACGCGATCGCGCGCGCGGTGCGGAGCCGGATCAGCGGGAAGGTCCTGCCGCCCGAACTCGGCATCTGCCCGCCGAAGAAGTCCACGTCCACGTCGCCGCGAAACTTCCCGCCGAGCATGTCGAAGGAGGTCACCGCGAGTCCGAGCGTGGTCTGGCGAATCGCCATCCCCGCGCCGCCCTGCGGGAGGCCGCTCGCCGTGTCTGGGCGCACGAAGAGTGGCACGTCCACGTTGTTCACGCGACGGGAGTTCGAGAACGCGGTGACGAGCACACGGCCCGACAGCTCGAGCATCGCGTGCGACCGCGCCTGCACGCCGCTCTGCGCCTGCGCGGCGAGCTGCTCCTGGAGCAGCTTGATCGCCTCTTCGGCGCGCTCGAGGCGCTCGGCGAGTGAATCGCGGCGCGCCCGCGTGGTGTCCTGGGCCGGGAGCGGCGTGGCGCTCCCCAGGGAGGCGAGCAGCGCGAGCAGCGCCACCTCGCCGAGGAGCGCGCCACGCGTGAGGAGCGCGACGCTCGTAAGGAAGGCGCGCCAGCTTGACCATCGCGCCACGGAACGTCTATCGTTGCGCACCGGGGAATCCTCGGGAGTGTGCGTCATGGGAGTCGGAACGATGGGTGGAGTCAGGCAACGGATCGGCGGAATGGTCGTGCTCCTCTCGGCGGGACTGCTCTGCGCGCCGTCGCCGGCGCTCGCGCAGGGCACGGTCAGCGGCCGCGTCGCCATCCAGGAGAAGCCCGGGGAAACGACAACCGACCTCGCCATCACGGTCGTCTTCCTCGTCGGGAAGGGCGGTGCCGCGCGCGCCCCGGAGACGAAGGCGCAGATGGCGATCATCGGCCGTCAGTTTTCCCCGCGCGTGCGCGTCGTGACGGTCGGATCGTCGGTAGAATACCCCAATCAGGACCCGTTCAGCCACAACGTCTTCTCGACGGCGGCCGGCGCGGCGTTCGACCTGGGCTTGTACGGCAGCGGCAAGAGCAAGGCCGCGCACTTCAGGAAGCCGGGCGCCTTCCCGGTGTACTGCAACATCCACGAGAAGATGACGGCGTACGTGGTGGTCGTGGCGACGCCGCACCACGTGCAGGCCTCCGCCGACGGCCGGTGGAGCATCGCGAAGGTCCCCGCGGGAAAGTACGAGCTGCACGTGTGGCACGAGCGCGCGGGCGAAGTCGTGAAGGAGCTGGAGGTGCCCGCGACGGGGCTCACCGACGTGGACCAGAAGCTCGACGCGACCGGCTACAAGCAGGTCGCGCACAAGAACAAGTTCGGCAAGGACTACGCCGCGAGCGGCGTGCGCTACTGAGCGGGCCCAAGCTCTCCATCCTTCCGCATCGAGGGCGTTCGTGAGCGCCAGGGGGCTGACGCTGACCACCAGGATCTTCCTCGGCACGGCGGCGATCGTCGCCGCCGCACTGGGGGCGGTGCTGGCCGTCGCCACGAGCTCGGCGAACAGGACGGCGAGCGCGGCCGTGAACCGCGCGCTCGGCGCCACGCAGGCGCAGGTCAAGACCAAGCTCAACGAGCGACGCGGCTCCCTGCGCGGCCAGGCGGAGCTCTTCGTCAAGGATCCGAACTTCCGCGCCCTCATCGAGCAGAAGAAGCTGGCCGACGTGCTCGACCAGTCGCAGGAGGCACAGCAGCGCATCGGCGCGGACTGGGTGCAGATCACGGACGACGCCGGCGTGCGAATGGCGAAGAGCGATGAGCCCGGCGCGGCGGCCGACACGCTGGCGGGCTCCGCCCTCATCGGCGGCGCGCTCGAGGGGACCGCGAAGAGCGGCTACGGCAGCGTCGGCGACTCCATCGTCTTCCAGGCCGTCGCGGTGCCGATCGCCGGTGCGGGCGCGAATCGGGTCGCCGGCACGCTGATGGCCGTGCGGATGGTGGACAGCGCGTTCGCCGCGTCGGTCCGGGCGGAGGCCGCGAGCGACGTCGCGTTCTTCACCTTCGATTCGACGGGACGGCCGCGGGTCGTGGGGTCCACGATCGGCCGGAGCGCGGAGCTCGTCACGGCGATCGCCGCGCTCGAGAAGCCGGTGCCGATGAACCCGGACGAGCCCGACTCGCTCCGGCGCGTGCAGGTGATGCGCAGCGAGCCGCGGATCGGCGCCACGCACTACGTCGCGGTCGGCGAGCCGCTCTACTCCGCCGCGGGCACGCCCGTCGGCGGATTCCTGGTGCTCAGCGACCGCGACGCGGAGTTCGCCGACTTCAACCGACTGCGCACGATCATTCTGGGCGGCGGCGTGCTCGGCCTGCTCATCGCCGCGCTCCTCTCGTTCGGCATCGCGCGCCAGATCACGCGCCCCGTGATGCAGCTCGTCTCCGCCACGCGCCGCGCCGCCGAGGGCGACTACTCGGCGGACATCGAGGTAAGGGCCGGCGGCGAGATCGGCACCCTGGCCGACGCGTTCCGCGCGATGCTCAACGACCTTCGCGACAAGCAGGCGCTCGTGGAGTTCTTGAGCGGCGCCACGCC
This sequence comes from Gemmatimonadaceae bacterium, assembly GCA_035286465.1. Classification (GTDB taxonomy): domain Bacteria; phylum Gemmatimonadota; class Gemmatimonadetes; order Gemmatimonadales; family Gemmatimonadaceae; genus Fen-1231. The sequence continues at coordinate 6,708 of DATEDF010000078.1, forward strand.
GGCCGGCGCGAAAACGGTGCGGCTCGCCGCGGCGGGCGCGACCGTGGCGGAGACCGCGCAGCAGGGCGGCATCACGCCCGGCACGCGCTTCGCGCAGCGCTACGAAGTGAAGGAGGTCCTCGGTGTGGGCGGGATGGGGATGGTCTTCAAGGCGGTGGACGCCGAGCTCGGCGAGGTGATCGCGATCAAGGCGCTCAAGCAGGAGCTGCTCGGCGAGGATCCCACCGCGCTCGAGCGCTTCAAGAGCGAGATCCGCCTCGCGCGGCGCATCTCGCACCGGAACGTCGTGCGCACGCACGACCTGGGCGAGTTCTCCGGCGTCTACTACATCACGATGGAGTACGTCGAGGGGAAATCATTGAAGGAGCTGATCCGCACGCGCGGGCGGCTCCCCGTGCCCGCGACGCTCACCGTGGCGAAACAGATGTGCCGCGCGCTCGAGGTCGCGCACGAGCAGGGCGTCATCCACCGCGACATCAAGCCGCAGAACATGGTGGTGCAGTCGGACGGCGTGCTCAAGGTGATGGACTTCGGCATCGCGCGGCTCGCGAAGCGCCAGAGCGGCGTGACGCAGCAGGGGATGGTGGTGGGGACGCCGGAGTACATGGCGCCCGAGCAGTTGATGGGCGACGAGATTGACGCGCGCGCCGACATCTACGCCGCGGGGTGCGTGATCTACGAGTGTCTCACCGGCGCGACGCCGATCACGGCGGAGAATCAGATCACGCTGATCGCGAAGCTGCTCGAGGACACGCCGATTGCGCCACGCGTCGTGAACGCCGAAGTCCCGGAGGCGCTGAGCGATCTGGTGATGCGGACGCTCGCGAAGAAGGCGGATGAGCGGCCGCAGTCGGCGACGGAGCTGCACGACCTGCTGGCGGCGATCGGGTAGCGGTCGCGGCAACCGGCGCGCGGATTACGCCGCGATCGCCGCCGGCGCCGGCCCGGCGTCCACGAGCCGCCGGCCGACGGGGTCCACCATCAGGTTGAGCCCTTCGAGCGAGCGCGATCCGAGCAGCACGAGGTCGCCCGGCTCGCCGAAGACGACGTCATCGTGCGTCGAGATCGCGCCGACGTGCAGCAGCGCACCGCCGGTCCAGCGCTCGAGGATCGTGCCGCTGGCCTGTCGGAAGCGCATCATCCTGAGTCGCTCGATTCCGAGCGACTCGAGCAACGGCGCGGGAAACCACGAGAGCTCAGCCCCCGTGTCAATGAGCACGCCGGTCAGCCGCGCGCGGGTCCCGCGGCGGGACGGACTCTCGATTTCGACGTCGGTGCGGAAGGACCCCATGTCGTCGGGCATGGTAACTCCGTTTCGGTCGCTGTGTAGCATCATACGATTGCGAGCCGGAGCAATCCAGCGCGCGCCCACGGTCGGATCGTAGGGACCGCCTGTTACCCGCACGCGTTGTCCGGCGCGGCCCGCCACGCGGAAGTGTCCGACCGACAGGTGAGGCGCCCGCTCACCGTTGCCCGCCGCGTCACCGAAGCCGTGACGACGCGCGGGCCGGGCCGGGTAGCTCTTTCAGGAACCCCACTCCCGGGAGGTCGAATGTCGTCACACCTCGTTCGCGTGCTGGTCCGGCGTACCGTTGCCCTCTCGAGTTCCGTGGTGCTCGCGCTGCCCGTCCTGCTCGGCGCGGGAGGCCTCGCCCCCCTGCGCGCGCAGCTCGTCACGCCGAAGACGGTGCCGGTGCACAACGCCCAGCAGTTCGACGTCTTCCCGTCGGCGAACGCCGCGATGGGCGGCGTCTCGATCGCGCTCGACGACTCGCTGCTCGACGCGTTCGTGAATC
>DATEDF010000079.1:0-45080 GCA_035286465.1 Gemmatimonadaceae bacterium
GTCCGTGACCGCGCCCGCCTCGCCCGCGAGGTGGTCGGCGATCGCCGCGCCGAGCCAGGGCACCCAGCTCGCGCGCAGCGGCAGGTCCGTCGCGTCGGCCGCGAGCGGGGAGGCCACGAGCACGTAGCCGTCTCCCGCGACGGCCCAGGCGTCGCCGCCCGCGCGGGCGAGCGTGTCCACGCCGGTCCCCTCCTCCGCGCCGCGCGGTTCCAGCGCGTACCACTTGGTGGCGCTCACGCCCGCGAGCCCGGCGCCACGCACCGGGGTGGGCCCCGCGCGCGGCGCGCCGAAGCGCCACGGGATCGCCGCGCGCTCGAGCGCGCGGTTGGCGGCGCCGAGCTGCACCGGGTCGGCCGGGGCGAAGAGCATCGCGGGCTTGCGCGCGGCCTCCGCGCCCGCGATCGCGATGTCCGGGCCGCGGGCCACTCGCCCTTCCTGGACCAGGGCATCCACGGCGGTGGCGGCGAATCGTCCGGCCCCCGGCAGCGCGACGACCGCGGGCGCCGGGCCGACGTGCACGGCGAACCAGCGCACGTCGTCGGACCGGAGCTCGTCCGGCTCGAGCTCGACCTGGCCCGCGAGCCACCCGCGATCGGCGGGTGCGAGCCGCACGACGATCTCCGCCCCCGGCGCGACGATGCCGCGCGCCGTGCCGCGCGGTCCGAGCGCCACGCGGAAGGTCACGGAGTCGGTCGCGGTGGTGGCGGCCCGCACGCTCCCGCGCGGCGTCCAGTGCGGCGGCTCGGCGACGGCGCGCACCACCGAGCGGTTCCGCGGCGGCGCCTGCCCGGGCGCGAAGACCGTCGCGCTCACGCCCTCGAGCGGGACGGACACCGTCCAGCTCGTCGCCTGGCCATCGGTGACCACGGCGACCTGTCGCGCCGGGATCCCGGCGGCCTTCACGAGCTGCACGGCCCGCGTGACCGCCGCCCGCAGGTCACCCGCGCCGAAGAGCGGCTCGGTGCGCCCCAGCGCGGCGCGCACGGCGCTCGCCGTGCCGCCGACGACGTGCGCGTCGGCCGTCACGAGCCAGAGACGGTCGCCCGCCGTCGCGCGATCGAGCGTCGCGCCCGCCGCCTCCTTGAGCCGGGCGAGCACCGGCGCGCCGTTCACCACGACCGACGTGCTCAGCGAGTTGTCGAGCACGATCGCGAGCGCCGTCGGCGCGTGGCCGCCCCCGGCGAGCCGCCCCACCGGGCGCGCCGCGGCCGTCGCGAGCGCGAGCACCGCGAGTACGCGCAGCATCATCAGCAACAGGTTGCGCAGCCGGAGTTCCCGCGAGTGCTCGCGCTCGGCGCGGAACAGATAGCGGACGGCGGGGAAGTCCACCCGCTCGCCGCGCTTGCGGCGCAGGAGGTGCAGGATGAGCGGCACCGCGATCGCTCCGGCGAGCAGGAGCGCGAACGGCGACAGAAAACTCACGGCAGGCGCTGGCGCTGCGCGAACGCGCGCCGGAGTCCAACCCCGAATGGCTGGTCGGTCAGCACCACCTCGTACGCCGTGCCGGAGGCGGCCAGCCGCGCCCGCCATTCGTCGAGCGCCAACTGGACCGTTTCGCGGTAGGCGTCGCGCACTTCGCTCACCATCGCGAGGAGCGACTCGGCCGTCTCGGTGTCCACCAGCTCGGCTTCGCTCCTGGCGATCGCGAGGTCGCGCTCCGCCGGGTCGAGCACGTGAATGACGGTGACGTCGTGGCCGACCGCCCGCAGCGCGTTCACCGCCTCCGTCATCTCCTGCTCGTCCACGAGCAGATCCGAGAGGATGACCACCATCCCGGGACGCCGCACGAGGCGCGCGGCCTGGGCGATCGCGCCGGGCGCGTCGGAGCCCTTCCCCGAGCCGGGGTCGTCGAGCGCCCCGATGATGCGCCGCCACTGCGCCGAGCGGCCGCGCGGCGGGATCACCGTCCGCACGGCGTCGTCGAAGCGGATCAGGCCCACGGCGTCGCGCTGGCGGAGCAGGAGCCACGCGATCGCCGCGGCCACGCGCTCGGCGTAGGCGAGCTTCGTGAGCCGGCCGGGCGCGCCGCTCCACGCCATCGAGCGACTGACGTCGAGCACGATCGTCGCCTTCAGGTTCGTCTCCTCCTCGAACTGCTTGATCAGCCACTTGTCCGAGCGCGCACGGACTTTCCAGTCGAGGTAGCGCAGGTCGTCGCCGGGCTGGTACGCGCGATGCTCGGCGAACTCGACCGAGAACCCCTTCCGCGGTGACCGGTGCAGTCCCGTGAGGAAGCCCTCCACGACCCAGCGCGCGATGATCTCGATGCGGCCCAGCGCCGCCAGCGAGGCGGGGTCCACGAGATCCGCACGGAGGCGGCGTTCGGTCACGGCGGGAAGCGGAAGGCGGGACGCGGCATGCGGGGCGTGATGCGAGGTGCGGAGCCGGGCGCGAGACCGAAAGTTACCTCCCGCATACGCGGCGCTCTAGTTTCGCGCTGCTCCGTGGTGCCGAAGGACTATACTTAACGATTGCGCCGAAGCCCTCCCGAACCGCCCGCCCGTGCAGCTCGACCGCATCCGCAACTTCTGCATCGTCGCCCACATCGATCACGGCAAGTCCACGCTCGCGGACCGCCTGATCGAAGCCACCGGCATGCTGCAGAAGCGCGAGATGAAGGAGCAGGTGCTCGACACGCTCGACCTCGAACGCGAGCGCGGCATCACGATCAAGCTCAACGCGGTGCGGATGAGCTACGTCGCGAAGGGCGGGATCACCTACGAGCTCAACCTCATTGACACGCCCGGGCACGTGGACTTCACGTACGAGGTCTCGCGGTCGCTCGCCGCCTGCGAGGGCGCGATCCTGGTCGTGGACGCGTCGCAGGGCATCCAGGCGCAGACGCTCTCCAACCTCTTTCTCGCGATGGAAGCGGGCCTCGAGATCGTCCCCGTCCTGAACAAGATCGACCTCCCGGGTGCCGAGCCCGAGCGGCGCCGGCAGGAGGTCGTGGAGCTCCTCGGATGCAAGCCGGAGGACATCCTCCTCGTGAGTGCCAAGGAGGGCCTCGGCATTGCCGCGCTCCTCGAGGACCTCGTGCGGCGCGTGCCGCCGCCGAAGGGCGACCCGGCAGCGCCCCTCCGCGCGCTCATCTACGACTCGTATTACGACAAGTACCGGGGCGCGATTCCCAGCATCCGCGTCGTGGACGGCACGATCGCGAAGGGGATGCACATCTCCTTCGGCGCGCACGATTCCGTCTACCACGTGGACGAGGTCGGCTACAACCAGCTGCGGCAGGTCCCCGCCAACGCGCTGACCTCCGGCGAGGTCGGGTACGTCGTCGCGAGCGTGCGCTCCGTCAAGGAGACCCGCGCGGGCGACACCGTCTTCGATGCGGACCGCCGCGCCCGGGAAGCGCTTCCCGGCTACCAGGCGGTCCGCTCCTTCGTGTTCGCCGGCCTCTACCCCACCGACACGCAGCAGTACGAATTCCTGCGCGACGCGCTCGAGAAGCTGCAGCTCAACGACGCTTCGCTGCACTACGAGCCCGAGACGTCCACGGCGCTGGGCTTCGGCTTCCGCTGCGGCTTTCTCGGCCTCCTCCACATGGAGATCGTGCAGGAGCGACTCGAGCGCGAATACGAGCTGGACCTCGTCACCACGGTGCCGAGCGTCGAGTACCGCGTGCACCGCACTGACGACACGATGGAGCTGATCGAGAACCCCGCGAAGATGCCCGCGCCCGGCGTGATCGCCCGCATCGAGGAGCCCTACGTCAAGGCGCGCATCGTCTCGCCCGTCGAGTACATCGGCCCCATCATGACGCTCGGGACGGACCGCCGCGGGGTCTACAAGGGCATGCACTACGTGGACCCCACCCGCGTGGAGTTCGCCTGGGAGTTCCCGCTCGCCGAGATCATCCTCGACTTCTTCGATCGCCTCAAGACGATCTCGCGAGGCTACGCCTCGCTCGACTACGAGATGCTCGAGTACCGCGCGAGCGACCTCGTGAAGCTCGATATGCTCATCAACGGCGAGGCGGTGGACGCCTTCAGCGTCATCATCCACCGCGACAAGGCGTACGACTGGGGTCGCAAGATCGCGGACAAGCTGAAGGAGCTGATCCCCCGACAGCTCTTCGAGGTGGCGATCCAGGCGGCGATCGGCAACAAGGTGATTGCGCGCACCACGGTGAAGCCGCTGCGCAAGGACGTGCTCGCCAAGTGCTACGGCGGTGACATCACGCGCAAGCGGAAGCTGCTGGAGAAGCAGAAAGAGGGAAAGAAGCGGATGAAGCAGGTGGGGAGCGTGGAGATTCCGCAGGAGGCGTTCCTGGCGGTGCTGCAGGTGGAGTGACGACAACAACAAGCACGCAGCGATCAGCCGTCGGCGGTCAGCCGTCAGCTGTTGACTGACGTTGCGAACGAGCTGACGGCTGACCACTGTCAGCTGACGGCTGTTCACTCGCATTTCATGTCCTCTCTCGTCATCCAAACGAGTTTCCTCGGCGACGTGGTGCTCACCACGCCCCTGCTCGCCGCGCTCGCCGGGCGCGGCCCGGTGGACGTCGTCGTGCGGCCCGCCGCCGCGCCGCTGCTGGCCAACCACCCCGCGGTGCGCGACGTGATCGTCTTCGACAAGCGCGGAACGGACCGCGGGCTCATCGGCTGGTGGCGGTTCGCCCGTGCGCTCCGCACGCGCGCGAACGGGGAGCCGCGCGCCACGACCGTCGCCTACCTGGCGCAGGGCTCGTTCCGGAGCGCCACGCTCGCACGCCTCGCGGGGATCCCGTCGCGCGTCGGGTTCGACACGTCGGCCGGCCGTGCGCTCTACACCGAGCGCGTGCGCTACCGCGGCGACCGCCACCACGCCGAGCGGCTCTGGCGTCTCGCCGCCGGCGACGCCGCGAGCGACCCGTCCGGCGACACGCTCCGCCCCCGGCTGTATCCGGGCGACGCCGAACGCGCCGCGGTGGAGGCCCTGCTCAAGGACGTCCCGCGCGACGGCGCGTCGCTCCTCGCGCTCGCGCCGGGGAGCATCTGGCAGACGAAGCGCTGGCCGCACTTCCCCGCCCTCGCCGCGCGGCTCGCGCCGCTCTACCGCCTCGCGCTCGTCGGGTCGAAGGACGACGCGTCATACGCCGCCGAGATCGGCCGCGCGGCGGGCGTCGAGCGCGTGGTGGACGCCACCGGCCGGCTCTCGCTGCTCGGCTCCGCCGAGCTCCTCTCGCGATGCGTCGCGCTCGTCACGAACGACTCGGCGCCGCAGCACATCGCCTCCGCCGTCGGCGTGCCGACGCTCACGATCTTCGGCCCCACGGTGCCGGCGTTCGGCTTCGGCCCGCTCGCGCCGCGCCGGATGACCGTGGGCCACGAGTCGCTCGACTGCCGGCCGTGCCACCACCGCGGTCCCCGGGTCTGTCCGCTCGGGCACTGGCGCTGCATGCGCGAGCTGGACGCGGGGCGCATCGCCGAGGCCGTGCATAGTTTTCTGGCTCGATGAGCGTGCCTCGCTTCGTCATCGGCGTGGATCTCGGCGGCACGAAGCTCTCCGCGGGAGCGGTCAGCGCCGACGGGACCCGTCTGGTGGGGTTGCGCACCGGTTTGACGCACGCCGAGGAGGGTTCCGACGCGGTCGTTGCGCGCATCGCCCGGGTCGTGCGTGAGGTGATGGAGCAGACCGCCACGGAGGTCGGCGCCTCGAACCACGCGGTGCTGGGTGTGGGCATCGGATCGCCGGGCCCGCTCGACCGCGCCCGCGGCGTGGTCATCACCACGCCGAACCTCGGCTGGCACGATTTTCCGCTCCGCGACCGCGTCGCGGCCGCCACCGGTCTGGCTGCGACGCTCGACAACGACGCCAACTGCGCCACGCTCGGCGAGTGGTGGGTGGGCGCCGCCAAGGGGGGACGCAACGTCGTCGGCCTCACGATCGGCACCGGCATCGGGGGCGGACTCATCGTGAACGGCGAGCTGTACCACGGCTCGAGCGACGTCGCGGGCGAGGTCGGCCACATGACGATTGACCCGGCCGGCCGCCCCTGCAAGTGCGGGAACCGCGGCTGCCTGGAGGCCTACGCGTCGGGGACCGCGATCGCGGAGCGCGCGCGCGAGGCGCTCACGGACGGCGAGGGCTCGATGCTCCCGCGGATGGTGGACGGCGATCTCCGCGCGCTCACCGCGCAGCACGTGTACGAGGCCGCCCGGACCGGCGACAGCCTCGCGCGCGGCGTGGTGCGCGAGACTGGGCGGTTCATCGGCGCCGGCGTCGCGAACCTCCTCAACATCCTCAATCCCGACGTGGTCGTCCTCGCGGGCGGGGTCACGCGGGCCGGGGACGAGCTCCTCGTCCCGTTGCGTGCGGAGGTGCAGCGCCGGGCGTTCCAGCCCGCGGTGGACGCGTGCCGCATCGTCCAGGGCACGCTCGGCGTCTCGGCCGGCGTCATCGGAGCCGCGGCGACCTTCCTCGCGCAGCATCGCGCGCCGGAGTGACGGGTGGGCGAGCGCTCGCGGCGCGTCGGGGTCATCGGGACCTTCGTGTGGGACGTGATCCACGGGCGTGACCCGCTGCGCGCGCCGGTGGAGGAGTGGGGCGGCATCACGTATTCGCTCGCGGCGTTCGACGCCGCGCTTCCCGACGGGTGGGAGCAGGTGCCGCTGGTCAAGGTGGGCGAGGATCTCGCCGCGCGCGCGCGCGCGTATCTGCGGGGACTCCGGCGGCTCGCCCCCGACGCCCAGCCGATCGTCGTCCCGTATCGCAACAACCGCGTGGAGCTGATCTACGAGGACGACGCGCGGCGGAGCGAGATCCTGACGGGCGGCGTGCCGGGCTGGAGCTGGCTCGGCCTGGCGCCGCTCGTCCGGGACCTCGATGCGCTGTACGTGAACCTCATCAGCGGCTTCGAGCTCGACCTCCCGACGGCGCAGCTCCTGCGCCAGCACTTCGCGGGGCCGATGTACTGCGACCTGCATTCGCTGGTGCTCGCGGTGCAGCCCGGCGGGCTCCGCAGCTACCGGCCGCTCCCCGAGGTGGAGGCGTGGTGCCGCTGTTTCGACTTCCTCCAGGTGAACGAGGACGAGCTCGCGATGCTGGCGAGCGACCCGATGGCGCTCGCGGCGACGGCGATGGGCGCCGGCGTGCAGAACCTCGTGGTGACGCTGGGACCGCGCGGCGTTGTGTACTTCGCGGCGCCGGGGTTCGAGCGGCTCGCGGACCTCCGCGCTCATATTTCAGCGCCGCCCGACGCGCCGCCCGACGCGCCGCCCGACGCGCCGCCCGACGCGCCGCCCGACGCGCCGCCCGACGCGCCGCCCGACGCGCCGCCCGACGCGCGCCGCTCGCACGCGACGACGATTCGCTCGCAGTTGGTGGGCGCGCGCGTCGCGCAAGGGACCGTGGGCACGGACCCCACGGGATGTGGCGACGTGTGGGGCGCCACATATTTCTCAAGGCTCCTCGCCGGTGATATTATGTCGGAGGCGATGCGCGTTGCGGTCGAAGCGGCGGCGCGCAACGTCGAGCATCGGGGCGCCACCGGGCTCGCTCATTACCTGCGGGGAGAACTGAGTCCCACCACGTGACCGCCGTCATCGCCGTGCCCTCGTCGCTGGACGATCTCACGTTTGAGCACGTGCTCGAGCAGCTGGCACCTCATCCCGCCGACGCGAAGGTGATCGTGGACGCGCGGCACACGACCTTCGCGACGCCGTTCGGCCTGACGGCGCTGCTGGCGCTGGCGCAGACGCGGGCCGAACGGCCGGAGCTGCTGCCGCCCGACGACCCGGACACCGTCTCGTACTGGGCGCGCGCGGGCTTTTTTCGTTTCGCGGAGGAGCTGTTCACGGTGCGCGGGAGCGTCCCGCGCCCCCGCTCGGCCGGCGAGAGCGACGTCCTCCTCGAGGTCACCCCCGTGACGAAGAGCGACGACGTGCACGAGGTGGTCGAGCGGATCCAGGCCAAGGCGGCGAAGATCCTCATTGACAAGCTGCACCTCGAGCCGCGCGCCACGATGGGCTTCGCGATGACGCTCTCGGAGGCGTGCCAGAACATCGTCGAGCACGCGGGGCGCGGCGGCTGGGTGATGGTGCAGGCCTACCGCTACAAGAAGCGCCTCGGCGGGCGGTTCGTGGTCGTGATCGCCGTCTGCGACGCGGGTGTCGGCTTCCGCCGCTCGCTCGAGAGCGGCCAGCGCCGGCCGCTCACCGACCGCTGGGACGACGCGATGGCGCTGGAGACGGCGGTCGTGAACGGCGTGAGCCGCTACGGCGAGCCGGGCCGCGGCCAGGGGCTCAAGGGCATCCGCGGGTACGTGCACCGGCGCGACGGCAAGTTCTCCGTGCGGAGCGGCACGGCCCGCATCGCGTACGTGCCGCCCTGGGACGACGACGTGCCGCGACGCGAGGGTCTCGCGCCCTTCCCGGGCGCGCAGCTCCTCATCGCGATCCCGGAGAAAGTGGGCGCCGCCGCGTGACGCGCATTGACGTGGGCTCCGTGTTGCGCCACTCGGCGAACGTCCCGTTCTCCGACCTCGTCACGCGCCCCACGGGCGCGGCGGTGCGGCGCTGCCTCGAGCGGGAGCTGGCCGCGCTCACCGAGGGCGACGTCGCGGTCCTCGACTTCTCGCGGATCGGGATGATGGACTTCTCGTGCGCGGACGAGGTCGTGGCGAAGCTCCTCCTCGCGCTCGCGGAGCAGGAGTCGCGGCCCGGCTACGTGGTGTTCCACGGCATCACGGACGCGCACCTCGAGGCGATCGAAGATGTGCTCCACCACCACGGGCTCGCCCTCGTCGTCCACTTCGCCGACGGCGGTGCGCGGCTCGTCGGGACCGTGTCGGACGACGAGCGCTCGGTCTGGGAGCTGGTCGCCGCGCGCGGCGCGCTCGCCGCCGCCGACGTGGCACTGGCGGCGGGCCGCGAACTGGACGAGATGGCGCGCGTGCTCGACTCGTTGAGGCGGCGCCGGCTGCTCCGGCACGACGGCCTCACGTACGGCCCGGTCGGCCCGGTAACCTGATGGCGTACAACCCCCCGCTCCAGGTGATCGGCTACATCGCGACGCGCCGCGACGACGCGGAGCGCGGGCCGATGATCAGCATCCGGCCGGACGAGGCGCGGGTGCGCAGCATTGACGACGGAGAGCTGGTGTGGGTCTACGGGCCGCGCCGGCACGACCTCGCCGAGGTGCGCTACGACGAGTCGCTCCCTCGTGGCGGCGTCGTCGCGCGCGATCTCACGGGCGTCGCACCGACCGAGATCGTGCGACTCGTGAAGGTCAGCGACGACCGGCCGATCCTGTCCAACCTCGTCTGAGGGAGCGCCGATGCCGCCCGCCAAGAAGAAGGAGCGCCACGCCCTCGCGACGATCGCCATCCACGGCGGCGCGGAGCCCTATCACGCGGGCGACCCCGTGGTCCCGCCGATCGTCCAGTCCATCAACTACGTGCAGGAGGTGGGCACCGCCGCCGGCCTCAAGTACACGCGCTACGGCAACACGCCGAACGCCGAGCGCGTGCAGCGGCGCCTCGCCCTCCTCGACGGCGCGGAGGCGTCGCTCGTGCTCGCCAGCGGGATGGGCGCGACCGCGTGCGCGATGCTCGCGCTGCTCCGCCCCGGCGACCATCTGATGGCGAGCGCGTTCATCTACGGCGGGACGCACCGGCTCTTCACCGAGGAGTTCACGCGCCACGGCATTGCCGTCACGCTGGTGGACCCGTTCGAGCCGCGCGCCTGGCGCAAGCGGCTGCGCAAGGAGACGCGGGCGATCTTCATCGAGTCGCCGGTGAATCCGACGTGCCGCGTGCTCGACCTGCGGCCGATCTCGTACCTGACCAAGGAGGTGGGCCTGGCGCTGGTGGTGGACTCCACCTTCGCGAGCCCCGTGAACTTCCGCCCGATCGAGCACGGCGCCGATGTCGTCATCCACTCGGCGACGAAATACCTCAACGGACACTGCGACGTGCTGGCCGGCGTGGTCTCGGGCACCGAGTCCTACATCCAGGAGGTGCTGCAGAAGGAGATGGTGTGGGGGCAGACGCCGGACCCGATGGCGCTCTGGCTGCTCGAGCGCGGCCTCCGGACGCTCGACGTGCGCGTGCGGCGGCAGAACGACAACGCGATGCGCCTCGCCACCTGGTGCGCCGCCCGGAAGGAGATCAAGCGCGTGCACTATCCGGGGCTCGCGGACCATCCCGACCACGAGATCGCGCGTGAGATGCTCGACGGCTTCGGCGGCATGCTCGCGATCGAGCTCGCCGGCGGCGGGAAGGCGGCGGACCGGTTCCTGCGGCGCCTGAAGGTGATCACGCACGCGGCGAGCCTGGGCGGCGTGGAGTCGCTCATCAGCGAGCCGCGCTACTCCTCCCACGCGATGATGACGAGCGAGGAGCGCTCGCGCGCCGGGATCCCCGACGGCTTCCTCCGGATCAGCGTGGGGATCGAGGACGCCGACGACCTCATCGGCGACATCGAGCAGGCGCTGCGGTAGCCCGACGGCGAGATGATCCGGTTCACGCGCGTCTCCAAGGAGTTTCCGAAGACCGGGCTGGCGCTCAAGAACGTCACCTTCCACGTGGGCAAGGGCGAGTTCCTCTTCCTCACGGGCCCGAGCGGCGCGGGGAAGAGCACGATTCTGAAGCTGATCTTCCTCGAGGAGCGCCCGACCGGCGGCGAGGTGAAGGTGAGCGGGGTCAGCTCCGCGACGATCCGCGGGCGCGACGTGCCGAGGCTCCGGCGCAAGCTCGGCGTCGTCTTTCAGGACTTCCGGCTCCTCGAGGATCGGACGGTCGAGGCGAACGTCGCGTTCGCGCTCGAGGTCACCGGCGCGCGGCCGTCGGCCATCGGCCCGAAGGTGAGCCGCCTGCTCACCCAGGTGGGCCTCTCGGCGAAAGCGACCGCGATGCCGCGCGAGCTGTCCGGCGGCGAGCAGCAGCGCGTGGCGATCGCCCGCGCGCTCGCGAACGATCCGGTGGTGCTCATCGCCGACGAGCCCACGGGCAACCTCGACGAGCGCGCCACGCGCGGCATCGTGCAGCTCCTGCGCGACATCAACGCGGCCGGGACGTCCGTCGTGATGGCGACGCACGACCTCGAGCTGATCCGCCGCGCCGAATGCCGCACGATCGAGCTGAATCACGGGCAGGTCGTGTTCGACTCCGCCGAGGCCGCGGCGACGCCGCGCGCGGAGCGGGGCCCGTGAGGCTCGCCTGGCGCGAAGCGCTCCTCGCGTTCCGCCGGGCGCCGATGCTCAGCGCGCTCAGTGTGACGACGATCGCCTTCTCGCTCTTCGCGTTCGGCCTCTTCGGGCTCGTGGCCCTCAACATCCGCCAGGCGCTCGCGCAGGTCGAGGAGCGCGTGGAGATTCGCGCGTTCATCATTGACGGCACGAGCATCGAGGCCACAACCGCCGCGCTGGGCGACCTTGCCGCCTTCCCCGAGGTCGCGTCGGTGCGATTCGTGACGCCGGAAGAGGCGCTCGCGCGGGCGCGGCGCGAGCTCGGCGAGTTCAGCGACGTGTTCGAGGCCGGCATCCTCCCGGCATCGCTCGACCTGCGACTCAAGGCGGGCTTTCGCGATCCCGCGACCGTGCGCGCCGTCGCGGAGCGCATCCGCACGTACGAGTTCATTGACGACGTCCGGTTCGGCGAGGAGTGGGTGCAGAAGCTCCACCGCATCCGCAACATCGCGACGTTCGCGGGCACCGCGCTCGGGCTCGCGTTCGCGGCGGTCGCGGTCATCATCATCGGCTCCACGATCCGGATGGCGGTGCTGGCACGCGCGCGCGAGATCTCGATCATGCGGCTCGTCGGCGCCACGGACGGCTTCGTGCGGAGTCCGTTCCTCATCGAGGGCGCGCTCAAGGGGCTGCTGGGCGGCCTGCTCGCGCTCTTTCTGACCTGGGCGGCGAGCGAGATCATCGGGAAGGTCGTCTTCAGCGCCGCGTTCTTCGACGCGCGGCTCGCGGCGACGGGCGTGATGGCGGGAGCATTCATTGGCTTGCTCGGCAGCGCGGTGAGCGTCGGACGACACCTCCGGGCCGTGTGAGGGGTGAGGGGTGACGCGTGAGGAGGGGGGTGAAGAGTGAAGGGCGAATGGTGAAGAGCGAAGGGTGCGTGAGGGGTGAGGGGCGAAGGATCGGGCGAGGGCCTGCGGCCGCTTCGCCCTTCGCCCTTCGCAATCTCTTCGCCCTTCGCCCTTCGCCCTTCGCCCTTCGCAAACTCTTCACCCTTCGCCATTCGCTCTTCGCCCTTCACCTGCTCCTCACCCCTCACCTCTCACTCCTCGCCCAGAACGCGAGCGAACGCCTGCGCCAGCAGCGCGACTCCCTCGCGAGAATCCGTGCCGAGCGCAACGACCTGCAGCAGCGCATGCGCGAGCTGCAGGCGTCAGCGCACGACCTCTCGGAGGAACGCCTGAACCTCGAGCGGCAAGCCGACGCCACCGCCCGCGCCGTCCGCGCGCTCGACCGGCAGCTCGTCGCGCTGACCGAGGAGGAGGACGAGGTCACCGGCAACCTCGTGCGCGCGCAGGACGAGCTCGCCATCAAGCGCGCGGTGCTTCGGCACCGGGTGCGCGAGATCTACAAGCGCGGGGCCCTCTACTCCGCCGAGGCCCTGCTCTCGGCGCAGACCTTCGGCGAGCTCGTGGCGCGCTACAAGTACCTGCACCTGGTCGCGCAGCGCGACCGCTTCCTCGTCGGCCGCGTGGAGGCGCTCGGCACGCAGATCGCGAACCAGCGCACGGTGCTCGTGAAGCTCCACGACGACGTCGCGACGTCGCGCGAGGAGAAGGCGGACGAGGAGAAACGGCTGCGCGCGCTCGAAGAGCAGCGCGGGCGGAGCCTGCGGCAAACGCAACGGCAGCAGCGGCAGGCGGCGGCGCGGCTGTCGCAGATCGCTCGCGACGAGGCGCGGCTCAATGCCGTCATCGCAAACCTGGAGGCGGAACGCCTCCGGCTCGAGGGGCGCGCCGGAGCGAACATCCGGTCCACGAGCACCCTCCGGACCTCGGACTTCGGGCGGCTCGATTGGCCGGTGGACGGCGACATCATCTACGACTTCGGGCGGCAGGTCAATCCGGACGGAACGGCAATCATCTGGCACGGGATCGGGATCGCGGCGCCGCTCGGTACGCCAGTGAAGTCGGTCTCCGCTGGCGTTGTCGTCTACGACTCCGCGAACGGCACCTACGGCCTCACGCTGGTCGTGCATCATGGCGGGGGTGACTACTCCGTCTACAGCTCGCTCGAACGCCTGCTCGCCAGGAAGGGAGAGCGCGTCGCCAAGGGCCAGGTCATCGGCGCGGTGGGCAAGACCGACCCCGACCTCGATCCCCACCTGCATTTCGAGATCCGCCCGAATGGCCGCGCGGTAGACCCCCTCGAATGGCTCCGCTCGCGCCGATAAGTCCACTCGGCGCGCACGTCTCCACCGCCGGCGGCGTCCCCACCGCGCCCCCGCGCGCCGAGGCGATCGGCGCCACCGCGATGCAGCTCTTCACGAAACAGCCCAACCGCTGGGCCGAACGCGCCGTGCGTCCGGCCGAGGCGCGGGCGTTCCGCGCGGCGCTCGCGCCCACCCGCGTGCGCTTCACGAACGCGCACGACAGCTACCTCATCAACCTCGCCTCCCCCGACCGCGCGCTGCGCGCGAAGTCGCTCCGGAGCTTCCAGGCTGAACTGCGCCGCTCACACGCACTCGGCCTCGACGCGCTCGTCTCGCACCCGGGGAACTTCATGGACGACCGCGCGAGCGGCCTCGCGCGCAACGCCGACGCGATCACCGAGACACTCGAGCGTGAACCGGGTCCCGCGCGCCTCCTGATGGAGCTGACGGCCGGCCAGGGCACCGTGCTTGGCTCCACGTTCGAGGAGATGGCGCTGCTGCTCAAGCGCATTCCCGTCACGCTCCGGAGGCGCGTCGGCGTCTGCCTCGACACCGCGCACGTCTTCGCGGCGGGCTATGACCTCGTGCGCGACTACGACGGCGTCTGGGCGCGTTTCGACGACACGATCGGCCGCGCGCGGCTCGGCCTGCTCCACCTCAACGACTCCAAGGCGCCCCTCGGTTCCAGAAAGGACCGCCACGAACTGATCGGGGTAGGAACGCTCGGCGAACGACCGTTCCGGCGCATCATGACGGATCCGCGACTGGCGACGGTGCCCAAGGTGATCGAAACGCCCAAGGGAGACGACCTGGTGACGAACGACCGGCTAATGGTGAACCTGTTGAGGGGTTTTGCCGCGTCCGGGTGAGCGCCTCCGTGCGCGCGCCCGCTCCGCGGGTAGCGTTCCCGGTCGCCCGCGCGTACTGTCTCTCGTCATGCCCGTCCCGAACCGTCTCCTGAGACGCCCGCGACCGTGGGCGCGTCGCGTCGCCGGCGGCGCGTTGCTGGCGCTGCACGGTGCCCTCGTGCTCTCGCCGCTCGTGGAGCCGCGCTCCGACGGGCGAGGGACCGCGCACGTCGAGCAGGACGGGACACGGCACGTCAACGTGCACAATGAGTCCACGTGCGCCCTCTGCTCGGCGCGCACGCAGACGTCTATGCCCGCGCCCGGGGCCGCGCCGCTCGCGAGTGCGCGGCCCCGCATCCGCGCGGCGTGCCTCACGTACGCCGCGCGCTTGCGCGACGACACTCCCACCAATCTCTCGCGCGCCCCACCGCTGCTCCCGGCCTGATGCATCCCGGCGGCACCTCGCCGTCGGGGGACGTCCAGCGAGGGAGATACTCGCCACATGAAAGCGCATCACCTGGCCGCGACGATCGTCGCGGTCGCCACACTGTGGGGAAGGCCGGTCTCGGCGCAGGAAGCGGGCGACAGCACCGCGCGGCGCCAGCAGCGCACGTTGGACTCCCTGACGGCGGCGCTCCGCGCCGTGCAGGCGCGGTTGGACAGTGCGTCCGGACGTGGCCGCAACGTCTTCAATCCGGACATCGGCGTGATAGGGAATCTCGTGGCCGCGGTCGGCCAGAGCCGTGGCGGCTCGGAGGCGCTGGCACCGATTCCCTCGCTCACCCTGCAGGAGAGCGAAGCGAGCTTCCAGGCGGTGATTGACCCCTACGCGCGCGCCGACTTCTTCTTGGCGATTGGCGAAGAGGGAATCGAGGTGGAGGAGGGCTACGTCAGTTTCACGCATCTGCCGGCCGGCTTCCTGCTCAAGGGGGGCAGAATGCGCGCCCACTTCGGGCGCCTCAACGCGTTCCACAATCACACCTTGCCGTGGGTTGACCGGCCACTCGTGATGTACAACCTGCTCGGCGGCAGCGTTGACGACGCGGACACCGGAATCAAGGACGCGGGCTTCTCCGTGAGCCGATTGATCCCGGCCGGGAAGTTGTTCGTTGAGGCGATCGGCGAGGTGTATCGTGGCGAGTCGGGCACGCTGTTCGCGGCCGCGCGCCGGCAGGAGGTGAGCGCGATCGGCCGCCTGCGCGGCTATGCCGACCTGAGTGAAAACACCAACCTCGAGATCGGGACGTCGTACGCGCGCGGGTACAACGACGCGGGTCCCGGCCTCGTCACGCAACTGTCCGGCCTCGATGTCACGCTGCGCTGGCGGCCACTCCAGCGGTCCATCTACCGGTCCTTCGTGGCACGCTCGGAGCTCATCGCGAGCCGGCGCGCCGAGCCCGACACCGTCCAGCGCGCCTTCGGCCTGTATGCCTCCGCGGACTACCAGCTTCAGCGCCGCTGGTTCGTCGGGGCGCGCTTCGACCAGTCCGAGCGGGCCCGGAACGCTTCGCTCAGCGACCGCGGGCTGTCGGCCGTGCTCACGTTCTGGCCGAGTGAGTTCTCGCAGGTTCGGGGTCAGTTCCGGCAGATGCGGTTTGCCGGCAAGGGCACGGCGAACGAGTTCCTGCTCCAGTTCCTGTTCACCATCGGCGCGCACGGCGCGCACCCCTTCTAGTCAACGAGATGGCGCGCATGCGTTCGTTCTGTTCTCTCCTCGCGCTGGCGGTCGCCGCGACGGTCGCCGCGACGGTCGCCGCGACGGTCGCGGCGGCGGAGCCGGCCCCGGGGCCCCTTCGCATCGTCACCACGACGCAGGATCTGGCGGCGCTCGCCCGCGAAATCGGCGGGGACCGGATCGCCGTCGAGGCGTTGGCCAAGGGCTACCAGGATCCTCATTTCGTCGAGCCGAAGCCGAGTTTCATTCTGCTCGTCAACCGCGCGGATCTGCTCATCGCCGTCGGCCGCGAGCTGGAGCTCGGCTGGCTGCCGTCCTTGATCGCGCAAGCGCGCAATGCGCGAATCCAGCCCGGCGCACGAGGCTACCTCGACGCCTCGCTCAACGTGAAGATCCTCGAGATCCCGACCGGCCAGATCACCCGCGCCATGGGCGATGTGCACCCGCTGGGCAACCCGCACTACTGGCTCGATCCCGCCAACGGGCGCCTGATCGCCCAGGCGATCCGCGACCGGCTGAGCGAACTCGCACCGAACGACCGTGCGTACTTCAAGCAGCGGTACGCCGACTTCGACGCGCGGCTGGCGGCCGCGGAGAAACGGTGGGACGCGACGATGGCGCCGTACAAGGGGACGAAGATCGTCACCTACCATCGGTCGTGGCCCAACCTGATGAGTCGCTGGAACCTCGACGTGATCGGCTACGTGGAGCCCAAGCCCGGCATCCCACCGTCGCCGTCGCATACGCTGCAACTCATCGCCGAGATGAAACGTCAGGGGGTCAGGCTGATCGTCGTCGAGCCCTACTTCGACCTGAAGACGCCGCGGTCCATCGCGTCCCAGACGGGCGGCACGGTGCTCGTCCTCGCCCCGTCGGTCGGCGGCGTGAAGGAGGTGACGGACTACCTCCAGCTCTTCGAGTACAACATTGCGCAGCTGTCACGGGCGCTGGACACGACCCGATGATCCGATCACCCTGTGCTCGATCGGACGAGTGCCCGGTCGCCCCACGGCCGATGCCGTCGCGCGATCCTCGATCATCGCTCACCCGCTAACCCATGGATCTGCACATCCTCCAGTTTCTCGCGGCGCCGGCTGTCGCCAGCCTCGTGATCGCGGGGATTCACGCCTACCTCGGTCTGCACGTCGTCGAGCGTGGTGTGATCTTCGTGGATCTCTCGCTGGCGCAGATCGCGTCGCTCGGCGCGACGATCGCCGCGGTCGTGCCGGCGCTGGGCGGCGATCCGAACAGTCGCGGCGTCTACTGGATGAGCCTGGGGTTCACGCTCATCGGTGCGCTCATCTTCTCGATGATTCGCGGCCACCGGGCGAATATCCCGCAGGAGGCGATCATCGGCATCTCGTACGCGGTCGCCTCGGGGGCCGTCATCCTCGTCACGAGCAAGGCGCCGGGCGAGGCGGAACACCTCAAGAACATGCTCGTCGGCAACATTCTCTCCGTGCAGTGGCCGGAAGTGTGGACGACGGGCGCGATGTATCTGCTGATCGGCGCGTTCCACTTCGTCTTTCGCAAGCGCTTCCTCGAGATCTCGATCAACCGGCGGGCCGCCGCCTCCTTGGGCACCCCGGTGCGGTTCTGGGACTTCCTGTTCTACGCGTCGTTCGGCTTCGTCGTGACGCGATCGGTCGCGATCGCCGGCGTGCTCCTCGTCTTCTGCTACCTCATCGTGCCGTCGGTCGGCGGCATCCTCTTCTCCAATCGCATCGGTCCTCGCCTGGCCATCGGCTGGGTGATGGGAACCGCCGTCTCGATGCTCGGGATGTACTTCTCGGTCGTGTTCGATCTGCCGACGGGCGCCACGATCATCTGCACGTTCGGCGTCGTGCTGGCGCTGATGGCGATGGTGCGACCCCGGGTCATTGCGTGGAAGAGTTGACGGATCGGGTGACCTGAGGCGACATCGCGCGCGCCTCCGCCTCGGCGAGCCACCCGCGCCTGAGTTCTTCAGCGGGGACGTTCGAAAGGTACGGCTTGATGTCGAGCACCGGCGTGCCATCGAGCATGTCCACGCCGCGAACGAAGAGCCGCGGACCCTCCCGCCGCAGCAGACGTACCACCGTGAGCCCGATCGGGTTGGGGCGTCGCGGCGAGCGCGTGGCGAACACGCCGTGGGAGCGATCGTCGGTGGGCGGCGTCGCAACCAGATCGTAGCCCTCGGACCGGTCGAAAACCCAGAGGACGTGCAGGTGCGAGAACCCCTCGACGTCCGTCAGACCCGGCTCGAACTCCGGAAGCAGCTCGAGAACCCCCTCGGCCGTGTGCTCCGCGCCGGGGCCCTTGGGGATCTGGGACGTTTCGGTGAAGGGAGTCCGGACGAATGCGATTGGACGGAAGGTGAACACGAGAGGCGGGATCGAGGAGCGCGCCATTGACGCTGAGCGCGTCTGGCGGCGGGCGCAAGAGGCCTGGCAACCGGACTCCGACTCCCCCAAAGGGTGAAGCGTCCCTGAAACCGAGTCCACTCCATCCACGCGCACCGCCAACCCGCAACCCGTGGCACGCACTCCGGTTAGCCCGTGACGCCGCACGCCGCGCGCGTACCTGATCCCGCCCGCACCCGACTCACGGCTCGCCGCCGGAGCGGCTATCTTTAACACTCGATATGAAGCGCGAAGACGCCCTCGACTACCACGCGCGGGGCCGCCCCGGCAAGATCGCCGTCGTCCCCACCAAGCCGCTCTCCAACCAGCGCGACCTCGCCCTCGCCTACACTCCGGGCGTCGCCGAGCCCTGCCTCGAGATCAAGAAGACCCCCGACGACGTCTACAAGTACACCGCTCGGGGAAACCTCGTCGCGGTCGTGACGAACGGCACCGCCGTGCTCGGCCTGGGGAACATCGGCGCCGCGGCCGGCAAGCCCGTGATGGAGGGCAAGGGGAACCTCTTCAAGCAGTTCGCCGACATTGACGTGTTCGACCTGGAGGTCGGCTCGGAGAACCCCGACGACGTGATCCGGTTCTGCCAGCTCCTCGAGCCCACGATCGGCGGGATCAACCTCGAGGACATCAAGTCGCCCGACTGTTTCTACATCGAGGAGACGCTGCGGAAGACGATGAAGATCCCCGTCTTCCACGACGACCAGCACGGCACGGCGATCATCTCCGGTGCGGCGCTCCTGAACGCGCTCGAGATCGTCGAGAAGGCGATCGAGGACGTGCGGGTCGTCTTCTCCGGCGCGGGGGCCGCCGCGATCTCGACCGCGGAGCACTACGTGCGCCTCGGGGTCAAGCGCGAGCACATCGTCCTGTGCGACCGCGCCGGCGTGATCTACGAGGGGCGCGACGGGAAGACGGACCAGTACAAGAAGCGCTTCGCGAGCAAGACGACCGCGCGCACGATCGAGGAGGCCCTCGTGGACGCCGACGTCCTCGTCGGGCTCTCCGTCGCGGGCGCCGTGAACGGCCGGATGATCAAGCGGATGGCGGCACGGCCGATCATCTTCGCGCTTGCCAATCCGGTGCCCGAGATCCTGCCGGAGGAGGTGCGCGCGGTGCGGGACGACGCGATCGTCGCCACGGGCCGCAGCGACTACCCGAACCAGGTGAACAACGTCCTCGGCTTCCCCTTCATCTTCCGCGGCGCGCTCGACGTGCGCGCGACGGAGATCAACGAGGAGATGAAGATGGCGGCGACGCGCGCGCTGGCGGCGCTCGCGAAGGAGGACGTGCCCGACAACGTGACCCAGCTCTACGGCCTGTCGAGCGCGAAGTTCGGGCCCGACTACCTGATCCCCTTCCCGTTCGACCCCCGCGTCCTGCTCTGGGTCGCGCCCGCCGTGGCGTGGGCCGCGGTCGGGAGCGGCGTGGCCCGCGAGATGATTGATCTCGAGCAGTACCGCGACCGGCTCGAGCTCCGGCTCGGCCGCGCGCGCGGCCTGATGCGCGGCATCATCAACCGCGCGCACCACGACCCGAAGCGCATCGTCTTCCCCGAAGGAGAGGAGCTGAAGATCCTCAAGGCCGCGCAGATCCTCGTGGACGAGGGGATCGCGCAACCGATCCTCCTGGGCCGTCCGAAACGCGTGCGCGAGACCGCCGAGGAGAACGGCATCGTGCTCGAGGGCATCCGCATCGAGGATCCCGGCACGTCCAAGCATCGCGACCGCTACGCGCAGTACCTCTGGCAGCAGCGGCAACGCAAGGGGCTCTCGCTCTCCGAGGCGTACCAGCGGCTCTACAAGAACGTCTATTTCGGCACCGTGATGGTCGCCGTCGGCGACGCCGACGGCATCGTCGCCGGGCTCGGCAAGCACTACCCGGAGACCATCCGGCCCGCGCTGGAGGTGATCGGCGCGCATCCGGTGGTCGGGCTCGCGAGCGGGCTGTACATGCTCGTGTTCGAGAAGCACGTGGTGTTCCTCGGCGACACGACGGTGAACATTGATCCCACCGCCGAGCAACTGGCGCAGATCGCGATCTCCGCCGCCGGGCTCGTGACGAACTTCGGCCAGGTGCCCAGGATCGCGATGCTTTCCTTCTCGAACTTCGGCTCGGTGAAGCATCCCGAGGCGGAGCGGGTGGCGAAGGCGGTGACGATCGTGCGGGAGCGGCGGCCGACGCTCGTCGTGGACGGCGAGATGCAGGCCGACACCGCGTTCAGCGAAGAGCAGCTGGCGTCGCGCTATCCGTTCAGCAAGCTCAAGGAAGCGGCGAACGTGCTCATCTTTCCGAACCTGAGCGCCGGGAACATCGCCTACAAGCTGCTCACGAAGCTGGGCGGCGCGACCGCCATCGGTCCCATTCTGGTCGGCATGGCGCACCCGGTGCACGTGCTGGAGCAGGGGGCCGATGTGCAGGAGATCGTCAACATGGCGGCCGTCTGCGTCATTGACGCGCAGTGGCGGGTGCGCACGACCAGCGAGTCGTACGTGCCCGTCGGGACGGGCCTCGGAGGAACCGCCGACCCGGCCGACGAGAGCGCGCGCACGGGCGCCGCGCGCAAGCCGGCCGCCGCGGCGCGCTGAGACGCTCGAACACCACGCGAGGAGACACACCGCAATGGCCACCGCCACGACGCCGACGCGCGAGAGCACGCACGGACTCAGTGCGCAGGGGCTGTCGCCGAAGGGCACGATCCGCTGGAATCTCGTCCCCGCCGAGCTGGTGCAAGCGGCCGTGGTGAACGGTGAAGGGGAACTGGCCGACATGGGACCCTTCGTCGCCGTCACCTCGCCGCATACCGGCCGGTCCCCGAAGGACAAGTTCCTCGTGAAGGAGCCCACGTCGGAGCGCGACGTGGATTGGGGCGCGGTCAACCAGCCGATGACCGAGCCGCACTTCGACACGCTGCTCGCCGACGTGCGCGCCTACCTCGACGGTCGCGACCAGCTCTTCGTGCAGGACCTCTACTGCGGCGCCGACCCGGCGTACCGGCTGTCGTGCCGCTACGTGACGCCGAACGCGTGGCACGCCTGCTTCGTGCGGAACATGTTCATCCGCCCCGACGTGGCCGAGCTGGCGACCTTCGCGCCGAACTTCAGCGTGCTGCACGCACCCGAGTTCCAGGCCGACCCCGCCAAACACGGCACGCGCACGGGCACGTTCATCGTGCTCCACCTCGCGCGGCGGATGATCCTCATCGGCGGCACGCGCTACGCGGGCGAGCTCAAGAAGGCGATGTTCACGGTGATGAACTACCTGCTCCCGAAGCAGGGCGTGCTCTCGATGCACTGCTCCGCGAACATCGGGCCGGGTGGTGACAGCGCGCTCTTCTTCGGCCTCTCGGGGACCGGCAAGACCTCGCTCTCGGCCGATCCGGAGCGCGGGCTCATCGGCGACGACGAGCACGGCTGGAGCGGAAACGTCGTCTTCAACTTCGAGGGCGGCTGCTACGCCAAGGTGATCAACCTCTCGAAGGAGGCGGAGCCCGACATCTACGCCACGACGCAGATGTTCGGCACGATCCTCGAGAACGTCGAGCTCGAGGCGGGCTCCCGGAAGGTGAAGTTCGAGAGCCAGGCCATCACGGAGAACACGCGCGCGAGCTACCCGCTGCACTACATCCGCAATCACGTGCCGAGCGGACGCGGCGCTCACCCGAAGAACGTCATCTTCCTCACCGCGGACGCCTTCGGCGTATTGCCGCCGATCGCACGGCTGACGCGCGAGCAGGCGATGTACTACTTCCTCTCGGGCTACACGGCCAAGGTCGCCGGGACGGAGCGTGGCGTGACCGAGCCGCAGGCCACCTTCAGCGCGTGCTTCGGCGCGGTCTTTCTCGTGTGGCATCCCACGAAGTACGCGAGCATGCTCGGCGAGCTACTCGACGCCCACCCGGATGCGAAGGTCTGGCTGGTGAACACGGGGTGGAGCGGCGGCCCGTACGGCGTGGGCGCGCGGATGAAGATCGCGTACACGCGCGCGATGGTGCGCGCCGCGCTCGCGGGAGCGCTCGACCGCTTGCCGGTGAAGACGGATCCCGTGTTCGGCCTCGCGGTGCCGCAGGGGATCGAGGGAGTGCCCGCCGAGGTGCTGGACGCGCGCGAGACGTGGAAAGACGTCGCGGCGTACGACGCGCAGGCGGCGAAACTCGCCGGGATGTTCCGGGAGAACATCAAGAAGTTCGGGAGCGCGGTGAGCGAGAGCATCCTCGCGGCGGGACCGCGGGGCTGATCGCAGACGGGAGATCTCAGTCATCCGCCCTCTGGCTGTCCAATGCCCGATGTCTGACGTCTGACGTCTGACGTCTGACGCCTGACGCCTGACGTCTGACGTCTGCCCTTCCATGACCTTCATCCGCGACCCCCTCTGGAACAACATCCGGGTTGACCCCGTCGCGCAGAAGCTGCTCGACACGGCGGTCGTGCAGCGCTTGCGCTACGTGCGGCAGCTCGGCCTTGCCCACCTCGTCTACCCGGGGGCCACGCACTCGCGATTCGAGCACGCCCTGGGCGCGTATCACCTCGCGCGCCGCACGCTGCACTACCTCCGGGAGGCCGGCGCGCTCGAGGGAATCGCACCCGATGAGCCGGCCGTCGTCGCGGCCGCCGCGCTGCTGCACGACGTCGGACACCATCCATTCTCGCACGCACTCGAGGAAATCGGCGTCCCGCACCACGAGACGGTCAGCGGGCCACTGGTGACCGGCGGCGAAGTCGGCGGCATTCTCCGCGAGGCCATCGCGCCCGACGCGGGCGCGCGCGTTCACGCGCTCATCCGCGGCGCGAGCGCAAGCCCGCTCCAGGGGCTCATTTCCGGATCGCTCGACCTCGACAAGATGGACTACCTGAAGCGCGACGCCCTGATGTGCGGCGTGCCGTACGGGGAGATTGACGAAGACCGGCTGATGCACGCGATGGTCGTCGTGGACGATCACGCGACCGGCCGGCGGCGCGTCGGCATTCGCGCGAAGGGGCTCTCGGCGCTCGAGTCGCTGCTGTTCGCGAAGTACCAGATGTACCGGAACGTCTACTGGCATCATGCCGTGCGCAGCGCGACGGCGATGTACAAGCGCCTGGTCGAGGGCGCGCTCTCGAGCGGCGCGCTCGACGCCGCCCGCCTGGGCGGATACACCGACGAGGGGCTGCTGCACGCGCTCGACCAGAGCGCGGACAGTGGCGCGCGCGCCCTGCTCGACGCGCTGCGCCGCCGGCGGCTCTACAAACGCGCGTTCGAGGCGCCGGCCGCGGAACTGCCCGTCGCCTCGCTCGAGTGGATCAGCGAGGACCGGGCTCGCACGCGCACGGCCGAGCGTGCGCTGGCCACGCGCCTCGGCGTCCCGGCGAGCGACGTGCTGCTCGATTTCCCCGCGAAGACGCAGATGCTCGGGCTCGACCTCCCGGTCCTGGGCAAGGACGGCGGCGTGCGACTCCTCACGCAGGCGGGCATGGCGGGCGCGATTGACCTGCCGAAACTCTCGGAGGAACTGTACCGCTCGGCGCGCTGGCTCCGCGTGTTCACGGCTCGGAGAACGACGCTCGAGCGCACGGCGCTCGGTGGCGTGCTGGGAGTCACGATCTGAGGGCGACAACGGCGAGTGAACAGCCGTCCGCAGCGAGCCGTCAGCGGACAGCCGATAGCTGACGGCTGACAGCTGACGGCTGCTTACTCGCTCTTCGCCTTTTCCTTCCCCCGCGCCTCGGCCAGTTTCTTCGCGATCGCGCGGTAGAAGTCCGCGTCCACGCGCTTCCCCTCGCCGTCCAGCGCCATCGCGCAGCGCTCCAGCGCGTAGAGGATGTTGCCGAGGTAGAGCGCGGCGAGCGCCTCGACGGATTCGCCCGGCGCCGCCTCAGCCACTGGCCTCGCCGGCGGGCACGTCCACCGCCCCGACCTGAATCACGATCGCGGTGATGTTGTCCAGTCCGCCGCGGCCGTTGGCCTCCGCGATCAGCGCATCCACGATCCGCCCGGGCCCGCTCCGCGCGAGCAGCATCTGCTGGAGCCGGCGGTCGTCCACCATCCCGGTGAGCCCGTCACTCGCGACGAGGAAGACGTCGCCCGCACGCACCTCCCCGGCGTAGAGATCGGCTTCCACGCTCTCGGCCGCGCCGACGCAGCGCGTGATCACGTTGCTGTACGGGTGATAGCGCGCCTGCTCCGGCGTGAGCAGCCCGGCGTCCACCTGCTCCTGCACGTAGGAGTGGTCCTTGGTGACCTGCGTGAGCGCCCCGTCGCGGAGGAGATACACGCGCGAGTCGCCGATCTGGCCGATGAGGAACCGGTTGTCCGACAGCATCAGCACCGACGCGGTGGTGCCCATCCCCTGCTTGTCAATCTCCGCGAGCATCCGCTCGTAGATCGCCCGGTTCGCCTCGCGGAGGGAGTGGGCCAGCGTCTGCGCCGCGTCCGGCTGAGTCACGCTCGCGATGGCGAGGAGGTGGCGGGAGACGATCTGCACGGCCATCTCGCTCGCGACCTCGCCCGCGGCGTGGCCGCCCATCCCGTCCGCGACGACGAAGACGCCCCGGCGCTCGTCCGCCTCGGCGAAGTAGTTGTCTTCGTTCCCCGAGCGGATCATTCCCACGTCGGAGCGGGCGCCCACGGCGAGTTGCACGGTCAAGAAGACCCTCTAGCGGAAATCAGGAGGACGAGCGTCGTCGCTCCCACGCCGGCGAGCACAAGCAGGAACGCGATCATCGGCGCGCACCCCTTCTTCTTGGCGTCGGCCGGCGGCTGAGCGGGCTCGACTTTCTCCGGCGGCTTCGGCGCGGCGGCCGTCGCGCGCGCCGCCGCCGCCGTCTTCCGCGCCGCCTCGACGCCGAAGGCCGCGATGGCGCGCGTGCCCTTCCCGGCGTCCGCCGCGGCGTCCGCGGTCGGACGGAACATCATCTTGATGCCGCCGAAGCGCACGTCGGGCGCGCCAACCATCTGCGCCTCGCCCTGTACGCGCCGCCCGCCGAGGTACGTGCCGTTCGTGGAGCCCTGGTCCACGAGCCACCACGCGCCCTCGCGCTTCAGGATCTTCGCGTGCGAGTCGGAGACGCTCTCGTCATTGATCACCACGTCGTTGTGCGCGCCGCGCCCGACGTTGGTGAGCGGCGTGAACAGCTCGAACTTCTTCCCCTTGGTCGGGCCTTCGTTCGTGATCTCGAGCGTGGCGAGCGGCACGCGCACCGGCGCGGCGGGCGGGGGGGCGGGGGCAGTGACCGGCGTCGGCGCGCTCGGGGGCGGCGGCGCCGCGGGCTTCGGCTCGCGAGGCCTGGCCGTGATGAATGCGTTCGTCGCGGCGAGCGACGGCACCGCGAGGGGGGAGCGCGGCGGTGCGGCCGGGACCGGCGGCGGCGCCACAGGGGGCGGCGCGGCCGGCTTTGCAACCGGCGGCGCAACCGGCGGCGCGACCGGCGGCGCGACCGGCGGCGCGACCGGCTTTGCAACCGGCGGCGCAAGTGGCGCCGCGACGGGAATCGTCGGAGGTTCCGCCGGGGGAGGCGGCCCGGCCGGAGTGGACGCGACGGGCGCGACGGGCGCGACTGGCGCGACCGGCTCGGCCGTGCTCACCGGCGCCGCGACCGCCGCCGCGACCGGCGCAACCGGCGCCGGCTTCGCGACGTCAGCATAGAAGCGGAACTCTTCCGGGCCGAGCTTCACGACATCCCCGCGTCCAAGCACTTGCGTCTTCTCGATGCGGGTCCCGTTGACCCAGACACCGTTCGTGCTCATGTCGGTGAGCACGTACCCGCCCTCGGCGGGCGCGATCTGCGCGTGCTTGCGCGAGACGTCGGTGGAGGCGACGACGATGTCGTTGCCGATTTCGCGGCCGAACGTCACGCCCGCGTCCGGCACGGGATACTCCCGGCCGTCCACGAGTGACACGAGGCGGCCGCCCGTCGCGGTCGTCGGCTTCCTCGGGCCGCCCGTCCTGGAGCGGAGCGCCTCGGGGATGTTCATCGCGGAGATGAACTGCGTGCTCCCGCCCTTCTTGTCGTCCCCGTAGCGCAGCTCGTGCCCCCCGAGCTCGACCTTGTCGCCGTGGAGGATCGGGCTCGGCTCGACGCCGAGCTGCACGCCGTTCAGGAAGACGATCGCGTCCGGGCCGCCGCGTCGGATGATGCCCGTGCCGTCGGCCCCCACCCTGAGCACCGCGCGCGCCTTCGGATCGTCGCCCGGCAGCCGTACCGCGGCGCCGTCGAACGTGCCCACCGTGAGGTCCGCGGGGCCCAGCGGAAAGTGCTGATCCTTGAACTGGATATAGGGCATCTGGCGTCGGAAACTACCCCGAGGGAAAGGGGGTGGCAAGCGCGTTCACGAGAGGCGCTCACCGTCCGCAAACTCGCCTGTCTGAAGGCGATAGAGGCGCGCGTAGAGGCCGTGCGCACCCAGCAGGTCGCGGTGCCTTCCGCGCTCCCTGATCTCGCCGTGGTGCAGGACGAGAATCTCGTCCGCCGCGACGATCGTGCTCAGGCGATGGGCGATCGCGATCGTCGTGCGTCCCCGCATGAGCCGCGCGAGCGCGCGCTGAATCTCCGCCTCGATCTCGCTGTCCACCGCGCTCGTCGCCTCGTCGAGGAGGAGGAGCGCCGGGTCGGCGGCGACGGCGCGTGCGAACGAGAGGAGCTGGCGCTCGCCCACGCTCACGCTGGCGCCGCGCTCGCCGAGCCGGTGGCGGTACCCGTCCGGCAGCCGCCGGATGACGCGGTCGGCGCCCACCTGCGCCGCCGCATCCGCGACCTCGGCGTCGGAAAGCGGCGCGGCGAGCCGGATGTTCGACGCGATGTCTCCCGCGAAGAGAAAGATGTCCTGCTGCACGTATCCCGCGAGCGCGCGCAGCTCGTCGAGCGCCATCTCACGGATGTCGCGCCCATCCACGAGAATCCCGCCGCGCTGCGGATCATAGAAGCGCAGGAGCAGACTGATGACGGTCGTCTTCCCCGCCCCGGTGTGACCCACGAGGGCGAGCGTCTGCCCCGGGCGCGCCGTGAAGCTGACCCCCTTCAGCACCCACACCGGCTCCGCCGCGCCGTCGGTCCCGTAGTGAAACCAGACATCCTCGAACGTCACCGTGACGCCCCGCGTCTCGCCTCTCGCCGCTGCCTCTCGCCGCTCGCTGCTCGATCTCGCCGCTCGCCGCTCCCTCCCATCTCCCACCTGCCGTTCGATATCCAGCAACCGGAACACCCGCTCCGACGCCGCCATCGCCTGCTGCAGCGTGTTGTACTTGTCCGACAGGTCCTGCAGCGGCTGGAAGAACCGCCGCGCGAGCTGCAGAAACGCGGCGACCGTCCCGACCGTCAGCACGTGCGACGCCACGCGCGGCACGGCGGCGACGATCAGGCTCGCGAGCGCGACCGTCGTCAGGATCTCGATCACGGGGAAATAGAGCGCGTACACCGTGACCGACTTGAGGTGCGCGTCGAGGTGGGCGCGATTGAGCGCCGCGAAGCGCTCGCCCTCGGCCCGCTCGCGGCCGAAGAGCTGCACGATGCGCATCCCCGTGAGCCGCTCCTGGAGGAACGCGTTGATGCGCGCGAGCCGCGTGCGGATGTCCCGGTAACTGTCGCGCACCTTGATGCGGAAGACGTGCGATGTGAGGTAGATGAAGGGCACGACGCCGAACGCGGCGAGCGTGAGCCGCCAGTCCACAGCGAACATCAGCGCCGAGATCGCCACGAGCGTGAAGAGGTCGCCCAGCCCCGCGACCACGCCGGAGGTGAACAGCTCGTTCAGCGCCTCCACGTCGGACGTGACTCGCGTCACGAGGCGGCCGACGGGGTTCCGATCGAAGAACGCGATCGAGAGCCGCTGGAGGTGGTCGAAGATTTCGCGCCGGAGGTCGTGCATCACGCGCTGGCCGAGGAGCGACGTCAGCATCACCTGGCCGTACTCGCAGGCGAACTGGGCGGCGAGCACCCCGATGAAAAGCAGGGCGTCGCGGCGCAGGGCGGCCGTGTCGCGCGCCGGCACCGCCACGTCAATCACGTGGCGCGTGAGCAGCGGCTGCGCGAGCTGCAGGACGCCCGCCACAAGGAGGAGCGCCAGCGCGCCCGCGACGAGTTTCGCGTAGGGTCGCGCGTACGCGAAGAGGCGGCGCGCGAGCCGGCGGTCGAAGGCCCTGCCGAGGACCTCTTCGTCGTGCGGGATGGCCGGGGCGGTCATCCGCTAAATCTGCACTCTGTCGCGCACGCGTCGTCGGATGCCCGACCTGTGCTTCCCCGTTTCCCTACACCCCTGACACCGCGCCCCCCGCAAATTGCGCCAACGGTCCGCGGGGCGCGCCGCGCCAGCGCCGAGCCAATGGAACTCAGGGAGGCGATGTGCGAAACCCGATTGCGACCGTTCTGCTCGGCAGCGTCGCCCTTCTCGCTGCGTGCGCCGATGTGTCCATGATGACGAATCCGAGCCTCTCCGTGGAATCGCCGACGGTCCTCGGGGTCTCGCCCGCGAACGCGGCGACGGGCGTGGATCTCGCACAACCCGTGGTCCTCACGTTCAGCGGTCCGATGATGCCGGGCATGGAGACGCTCGTGGTACTGCACGAGGGCACGCTCGCCGGACCCGCCGTCGCGGGCGTAGCGACGTGGTCCGCCGACCGCACGGTCCTGACGTTCACCCCTTCGGCGCCGCTCAAGCGCAACATGACCTACGTGCTGCACCTCGCGCCGAGCCTGATGGGCGCGAGCGGGCGCCCGATCAACCTCGACGCGTGCGCGCGGCTCGGCGGACGCTACGCGACCGGGGGAATGATGGGCGTCTCCGCCGGAACCGGGATGACCAACGGCGCGTGG
Source organism: Gemmatimonadaceae bacterium (assembly GCA_035286465.1). Classification (GTDB taxonomy): domain Bacteria; phylum Gemmatimonadota; class Gemmatimonadetes; order Gemmatimonadales; family Gemmatimonadaceae; genus Fen-1231. The sequence continues at coordinate 29,028 of DATEDF010000079.1, forward strand.
CGTCCGGGGATGATGGGTGACGGCTGGCGTGCCGCGGACGGCACGTTCGGAATGTTCTTCAGCTTCACGACCGCCTGACCGTGGCGGCTGGGCCCGTTGCGGCCGAGGCGGATGCCATAGTCGGCTGCGTCCGAACGTCCTTCGGCAGGACACCATGAGATCACCGCGAGTCGCGCACATCGGAACGTTCGGAATCAGCGCGCTGCTGGGTGCGCTGGCGGGCCTGTTCGTGTTGCACCCCATCACGATGGCGATCTACTGGTTCGAGTTTCACCCCGAGTTCGCCGGCATCTCGACCGCGTTGCACTTCGTCCTCTTCCGAATGCGGGTCGGGTTTTCCGCGGCGATGCTGCCGATGACGAGTGTGTTCGTCGCGATCGGCGGCCTGCTCGGAGTGGGGTTCGGTGTCTGCATTCGGCTCCTGGTGCAACGCCAGCGTGCGCTCGACAGTCTCGAGCGTGAGTTGGCACGGAACATTGACGCGCTCCTCCGGGCCGGCGAAAGCGAGACCATCGAGTTCAAGGCGTCGGCGCGCTGGGACCTTCGCGAAGACCGGATCAGTCATGCCGTTCAGGCGGCGACGCTCAAGACCATCGGCGGCTTCCTGAATCACCGCGGTGGCAGTCTTCTGCTCGGTGTGCGCGATGACGGCGAGATCGTGGGACTCGAGCGGGACTACTCCACGCTCCGTCACAAGAACCGGGACGGATTCGAGCAGCTGCTGATGGGCTTCGTCGAGGATGCGCTGGGCGCTGACTTCTGCACCCTCGTACACGTGGTGTTCCAAACCCTTGCCGGCAAGGAAGTCTGCCGAGTCGTGATCGAAGCGTCGCGTCGGCCAGCGTACGTGCGGGAGAACGACACGACGCACTTTTTCGTCCGGACCGGGAACGCGACTCGTGAGCTGGACGTGGAAGAGGCGCTCGAGCACATCGCCCGGCAGACGTCGAGCCGTCGCGACGCCTGAGTGGGCCGATGCTCGTCGCGTCCATCCACCCGGACCTTCTCACCAGGGCGGACGATGAGGGCTGCGACGACTGACCTGTTACCGACTCGGCGGAACGCCCCTCTCAGCGCACGCCGAAGGTGATGGTGGCCCAGCTCGACCGGTAGCCCACGGTCGCGTCGCCCCTGACCTTGATCATCGTGGTCACGGCACGCCTCCGCCCACGCTGAACACGATCGTCGCGAAGAACACCTCCCAGTGCTCCGGCATCCCGGCCATCGGTTCCGCGTACAGCGTGCGCACGTTCCAGAGCCCCGGATCGCTGATGCGGAGCTTCGCCACGCCGTCGGCACCCGTGACGATGACCTGACCAGGGCGCGCGGCTGCGGCCGCGAGCGCGGCGGAATCTCCGTTCACCGCGGCCGGCGGCGCCGACCCCGCCCGCAGGTGCACGTTGGGGACGGGCTTGCCGCGGAACAGCAGGCGCACGCCGATGGAATCACCAACCTTGACCCGTGAGGGGTCGCGCAACGGCACGATCTCGAGCGCGTGTCCGAGGACCTTGTCGAACGCGCGCGGTCCGTTCGACCCGACCTCGACGATCGTCTTCGCGTACTTGGCGCTCACCCGCGTTACGCTGTCCACCTTGGGGTAAGTGCCGTCCTGCTCGTATCGCGCGGCGAGTTCCGGCGCTCCTTCCAGCGCGATATAGCGCTGGAGCAGCGCGGGCGTGGTGCGCGCGGTGCGCGATGCGAGCGCCACAGCCACGATGTGCTGTCCCGCCTTGGCGGGCTGGTGGCGGAGCATCAGCGACCTCCCGGTTACCGACAACTCGGCGATCCGCTCGTCGCCGGACGCCCCGACGATCCGCGCCTCGGCGACCTGCGCTGGCTGCGTGGGCCCGTCGCTCGTGGGGAATCTGGACCCGGATTGCCCAAGCACCTCGAGCTGCCCGCGCGGGGCGATCACCAGCGCATTCGGGACGAGCCAGAAGTCGTGCGCGGCGAGCACGCCGGCCGCGACGACCAGCGCCGTCAAGGCCGCCGCGAGGGATGCACCAAACCGGTGCGCGGGACGCGTGGTGTTCATGGCTGAGTCCTTTCAAGTAGAAGTGAACCTTTCGTGCGGGCCTACGGATGCCCGCGCGCGTCCCGCTTCGGCAGGCCATCCAGCGCCTGCACCGCCTTCTCCATCTCGCCGAGAATCACGTTCGAGCGCCGGTGCAGGTCCATCATCGCGCTTTCCGCGTCCACATCCATCTGCATGCCGGGGCGGTGCATCGCGGCCATCTGTTGCAGGAGCCCGCGAAGGCCGATGGCCATGGCCTGCAGATGGCCCGCCATCGTGTGCGAAAGATCGCCGGCCAGGTGCTCCATCGCCATCGCGCGCGGCGTCGCGGTGTTGGTGTCTCCGATCATCCGCGCGGTGCGCTGCAGCAGGGAGTCCGTGCGCTGGATCATGCTGGCCAGTGACGGCATCGCTGCGCTGTCGTGCGCCATGCCGCTCTGCGCCATGCCGCTTGGCGCCATGCCCCCCATCGTCACGGCCCCGCCCATGCCGCTCCGCGTCGCCGCACAACCGGTCGTCAGCGCGAGCGCCGCCACGACCAGCCAGTGTCTGTGTGAAATCATTGTCCCCTCCTCCGGTTGACGATCGTTACAGCCTCGCCGGATGCCACTCATCGCGGTCCCAGCGTACCAAGCGGGATGTTCACCGAGAGCAGCGCAGCGTGCGTCTTCGCATCGAAGCGCAACGCGACACTCCGATTGTGTCGTTCCGCCGCATTCCCCGCATCAAATGCGCTGATGATCTTCACGGCGACGTATCCCGCCACCAGACCATAGAACTGGTTCCGTTCCGTCGTAGTCCACGGACGACGAGCTGACCCGGAATAGCCCGAGTAATTGTGCATTCCCCACGACCAGCCATTGCGACCGAGCAGGACGGCTGCCGGAATGAAAGGCACGAGCTCTGCCGTCGTGTAGAGAATGCCACGTCGCCAGTTGCCGACGTAGAAATTGCCGAGATCAACAGGCAGTGGTTGAATGGAGAGCAGCGCAGCCGTTGCAGGGTTTTTTCTGCTCCCACTGTCAAGTGCCCCACTGCCGTGATGTTGAGCGAGACCATCCCTTGGCGCGAGAACAAGCCACAGCGCCAAGAGACAAACTCCCCGCTTCATCGTCGCCTCCTGAGACATCGAGTCTCGTCGAATGATTCGCGCGAAGGTCAGGCGAGCGCGCCGTTGGCGTACGGGCCGACACACCTCAGCGCTCCGCGAACGTCGTGAGCACGCCGGTCCGTTCGAAGCTCACGACCGTGTAGGGATCCTTCCTGCCATCCATGCCCGGCGAGCCGGTCGGCATGCCCGGCACCGCGATCCCGGCCACCGCCGGTCGCTCCACGAGGAGCCGCACGATGTCGTCCACCGGCACGTGTCCTTCGACGATGTAGTCGTTGATCGTCGCCGTGTGACACGAGAGGACGTTGTTCGGCAGGTCGAAGCGCTGCTGGACCGCCAACTGATCAACCTCTTCGACCACCCGTATCGTGAAGCCGCGCTCGCGCAGGTAGGCGATCCACTTCCCGCAGCAATCGCACGTCGGACTCTTGTAGACCGTCATCGCCACGGAGTGAACGCCGGCGCTCGCGAGCGTCTTCTGCACTCGCGCCCGCTCGGGGTTACTCCACCAGATCATCAGCGTGCTGACTGTCAGAAGGAGCACGACCGCGAGGATGAAGATCCGGTTCGCGGTCCAGCCGGTCGGCGAGAAGCGGCTGGCCTTCTTCGAGCTAGACATGATACCTCCACGACTGGGCGCGCTCAGGGCGCGCGGTTGAAGACTGCAGGTGCAATGGTCGAAGAATCAGGTCGGGACCACCGCGCAACCTCGCGGCTCTTCCACAGCGAGTAGATGGCCGGAATCACCAGGAGCGTCAGCACCGTGCTGCTGATCATCCCGCCGACCATCGGCGCGGCGATCCGCTTCATCACGCTGGCTCCGGTTCCGGTTGACCAGAGAATCGGAAAGAGACCGGCCATGATCGCCGTCACGGTCATCATCTTGGGCCGCACGCGCTCCACCGCGCCTTCCATCACCGCGTCATAGAGGTCCTGCAACGATGGCGTGCGACCGTCTTTGAGGCGCGCCTCCCACGCGTGGTCGAGATAGATGAGCATCACCACGCCGGTTTCCGCCGCGACGCCCGCCAGCGCGATGAAGCCGATGGCGACGGCGACCGACCAGTTGTAACCGAGCGCCCAGATGAACCAGAACCCGCCGACGAGCGAGAACGGAACCGAGAGCAGCACGATCACGGTCTCGCCCACGCGCTTGAAGTTGAAGTAGAGGAGCAGGAAGATGATGGCGAGCGTCGCCGGAATGACGACCTTCATCGTCGCCTTCGCGCGCTGCATGTACTCGAACTGGCCGCTCCAGACCACGCTGTAGCCGGTCGGCAGCACGACAGCCCGGCCGACGGCGGCCTGTGCGTCCTTCACGTAGCCGCCGATGTCCCGTCCCACGACGTCCACGAACACCCACGCCGTGGGCTGCGCGCCTTCCGTGCGCACGACCATCGGACCGGCGACGGCGTGGATCGTCGCGAGCTGGCCCAGGGGCACCTGCGTCACGCCCAGGGCGGACGGGAGCGTGCCCGTTCCCCCCATCGCCATGCCGCCGCCGCTCGCCACCGCGCCGGCGGCCGTCGCCACCGGCACCAGCACCGCCGCGAGCTTCTCGGGCGTGTCCCGCAGCTCCTGCGGATAGCGCACCCGGACGCCGTACCGCTCACGCCCTTCGATCGTCTGCGTGATCACCATCCCGCCGATCGCGGTGGCGATCACCGCCTGCACGTCGCCCACGTTCAGCCCATAGCGGGCGGCCGCCGCGCGGTTGATGTCTATGTCGAGGTAGTAGCCGCTGACCGCGCGCTCCGCGAAGACGCTGCGCGTGCCGGGCACGCCTTTCACGACCCGCTCGATCTCCTTCCCCACGCGTTCGAGCGTCGCCAGGTCGGGGCCGAACACCTTGATCCCGACCGGGGTGCGAATGCCCGTGGCCAGCATGTCAATGCGCGCCTTGATCGGCATGGTCCACGCGTTCGTCACGCCCGGCAGGCGCACAGCCGAGTCCATCTCCGCGACGAGCCGGTCGTACGTCATTCCCGGCCGCCACTCGCGCTCGGGCTTGAGCGTGATCGTCGTCTCGAACATGTCGAGCCCCGCCGGATCGGTCGCGGTCGAGGCGCGTCCCGCCTTTCCCCACACGTGGTCCACTTCGGGGAACGACTTGATGATCCGGTCCTGTGTCTGCAGAATCGCGCGCGCCCGAGCGACGCTTATGCCGGGCAGCGTCGTCGGCATGTAGAGGATCGTCCCCTCCTCGAGCCGCGGCATGAACTCGCTGCCGATGCGCGCCCACGGGATCCACGTGACCACCAGCGCCGCGAGCGCCGCGCCGATCACGCCCCACCGGTGGCGCAGGACGAACGTGATCATCGGCCGGTACACGCGGATGAGCGCGCGGTTGATGGGGTTCGCCCGCTCGCGGAAGAGCCGGCCCCGGATGAAGAGGCCCATTGTCACGGGCACCAGCGTCACCGAGAGGAGGCTCGCGGCCGCCATCGAGAAGGTCTTCGTGTACGCGAGCGGCTTGAAGAGCCGACCCTCCTGGTCTTCGAGCGTGAAGACGGGAATGAACGAGACCGTGATGATGAGCAGCGAGAAGAAGAGCGCGGGCCCGACCTCCTGGGAGGCCTCCACCACGGCGCGCCAGCGTTCCGCGAGCGTGAGCTGCGACGTGTGCATCCACCGCTGGTTCGCGTTCGCCTCCCCCTTCGCCGCGATCGCGCGCTCGAGGTGCTTGTGCATGTTCTCGATCATCACGATGGCCGCGTCAATCATCGCGCCCATCGCGATCGCGATCCCGCCGAGCGACATGATGTCGGCGCCCACGGGCACGCCCCGCATCGCGATGAAGGCCATCAGGATGCCGATGGGCAGCGTGAGGATCGCGACGAGCGCCGAACTGGCGTGCAGCAGGAACACGACGCACACGAGCGCGATGATGATGCTTTCTTCCACCAGCTTGTCGCGCAGCGTCGCGATGGCGCGCTCGATGAGGCTGCTCCGATCGTACACGGGGCGCAACACCACCCCCGGCGGAAGACCGCTCTGGACCTCGGCGAGTCGCTGCTTCACGTTCTTGATCGTCGTCAGCGCGTTCTGCCCGAACCGCATCACCACGATGCCGCCCACCGCGTCCCCGCGCCCGTCGTACTCGGCCACGCCACGCCGCACCGCGGGCCCTACCGACACACGCCCCAGCTCGGCCACGCGAATGGGCGTCCCCGACGCCGTGGCGCCCACCACGATGTTCTCGATGTCCGCGAGCGTCTTGATGTACCCCAGCCCGCGCACCATGTACTCGCGCTCGGAGAGCTCCATCACCATGCCGCCGACGTCCGCGTTGGCATTCTGGATTGCCGACATCACGCGCGTGACGGGAATCCGGTACGCGAGCAGCCTCGCCGGATCGAGGTCCACCTGATACTGCTTCTCGAAGCCGCCGATCGTGGCCACTTCGGAGACGCCCGACACGGAGAGCAGGGAGTGGTGCACGTACCAGTCCTGAATCGTGCGCAGCTCCGCGAGCGACAGCCGGCCCGTGGTGTCCTCGAGCGCGTACTGGTAGACCCAGCCGAGACCCGTGGCGTCGGGGCCGAGCGTCGGCGTCACCGACGGCGGCAGCTTGCCGGTGATGCCGTTCAGGTACTCGAGCACGCGGCTCCGCGCCCAGTACAGGTCCGTGCCGTCGGCGAAGATCACGTACACGAACGAGATGCCGAAGAACGAGTAGCCGCGCACGACGCGCGCGCCCGGAACCTTCAGCATCCAGGCGGCGATGGGATACGTCACCTGGTCTTCGACGATGCGAGGCGCCTGCTCGCTGTACTCCGCCTGCACGATCACCTGCACGTCGCTCAGGTCGGGGAGCGCTTCGAGCGGCGTGCGCCGGAGCGCCCACACGCCGCCGGCGATCGCGGCGAGGGCGAACAGAATGACGATCAGCTTGTTCTCGACGGACCACGCGATGATGCGCTTCAGCACGGTCGCCTCACGGTTTCTTGTGGGAGCTGTGATCCGTCCCTGGCACCTTCGCCATCGAATCGGGCGCCTTCGCCGGCGTCTTCGCGGGCGCCGTCTTCGCCGGCGCCGTCTTCGATGGCGCAACGGGCTTCGGCGCGCCCATGTCCATGCCCGGCATGTTCGCCATGGCGCCGAGCGCGGAGCCCAGATTCGACTCCGCGTCCACCAGGAACGTCGCCGACGCCACCACTGTCTCGCCCGCGGCGACGCCCCGGAGGATCTCCACCCGGTCGCCCACCGTCTGACCGAGCTCGACGTCGCGCGGCGTGAGCATGCCGTCGGGCTCCTGCACGAACACGAGCGTGCGCCGGCCGGTCACGAGCACCGCGGAGCGCGGCACCTGCAGCACATTCGTGCGTGCGGTTCCCCGGATGTGGATGGTGGCGTACATCCCCGGCTTGAGCACCAGCTCGGGATTCGGCATCGCCACGCGGATCCTCGCCGTCCGCGTGTCCGCGGCAATGGTCGGCGACACCCAGACGATGCGCCCCGCACGCGGCCGACCCGGAAGCGCCGCGAAGTCAGCGACGACCGTCTGGCCCACCCGCATCACGGCGAGATCGCGCTCAAACACTTCACCCTCGACCCACACTTCGCGCAGGTCCGCCACCTGGTAGACGGCTTCCCCGGCCATGATCCGCTGCCCCGCGAGCACGTTCTTCTGCACCACGACGCCGCGCGCCGGCGAGCGTAGCGTGAGCGTCTTCGTCACCTCGCCGGTCTGCTCGATGCGCGCGACGTCTTCGGCCGGGATGTCCCAGTACGTGAGGCGACGTCGGGCGCTCGCCAGCAGCGATTCCGCGCGGCGAGCGGCTTCGACGGTTCCGCTCCCCACCTCGGAGGCGAGCTTCTTCGCGAGGAGCAGCTCCTCCTGCGCCGTGACCAGCATCGGCGAGTAGATCCGCAGGAGCGGCTCGCCTTCCTCCACCGGCTGGCCGGTGAACGACACGAAGAGCTGCTCCACCCAGCCGTCTATCTTGGGCGCGATCGTCTTCACACGCGTCTCGTCGTACGTCACGAGACCGACCGTCCGCACCTCGTCGGCGAGCGGGCCGCGCGTGACGACGGCGTACGTCACGCCGATGCGCCGCGCGTCCTCCGGCGTGAGCATCACCGGTGTGCGCATCGTGTCGGTGGCCGTGGCGGCGTGATCGTGTTCGGCGGCCACGGCGGCCGACGTTTTCGAGCGCGTGAACCACCACGCGGCGGCGACGGCCGCGACCACGACGGCCCCGATGAGAATCCCTCCCCGGACCGATTTCAGCGAAGCGCGGGGGGCTGGCTTTCGCGGGGCGCCCTCGCCCTGCCCGGCGGAGTTGGTCGAATCCTGCGTCATTTGGGCGATCCTCCTGAGGGGCGCGCCGGCCGGGCCGTGTGCGCGTCCACGAGGACGCGCCCGGTGAGCATCTCGAGCTCTGCCCAGGCCTTTCCTTCGTCGGCCTCGAGCGTAAACAGCTCCTCCCGGTAGCGATTGAGCGTCATCTGCGCGTCGAGCAGCGTCATGAAGTTGACGGTGCCCACGCGGTACGCGCTGAGCGACGACGTGACGGTCGCCTCCGCCTGCGGCAGCACCGCCGTGCGATAGAGGTCGGCGAGCCGGCGGGCGCGCATCAGGTCCGCGTGCGCAACCGCCGCCGCGCCGCGCGTCTCCGTCCGCATGGACGCGAGGTCCGCCGCCGCCATCGCGCGCATCGCGTCGGCCTCCTCGCGCATCTGGAGCTGGCGACTCTTCGCGAACACCGGAAGCGACGCACCGACCATCAGGCTTGCCATGCTCTGCCCGCCGCCCAGCCCCGGCTGTCGTCCGAGCTGCGCGCCCAGCTGGAGGTCCGGCCAGATCTCGCGTCGGGCGAGTCGCGCGGCCGCTTCCGCGGACTCCACGTCCTGCGCGCCAGCCCGGAGCATCGGACGGTTCTGCAGGGCGAGCTGGGTCAGCGAATCGAGCGAGGGCGGTTCCGCCAGGAACACCGGAAGCTGCGGGGCGCCGACCATCGCATCGGCGTTCTGCACGAGCAGCGCGTTGAGCCGCGCGGCCATCGCCGTGCGCATCGTCTCCATCCGGATGATCTCCTCCTGCATCCGCGCGAGCTCGACGCCGGCACGCAGCACGTCCGCTTGCCGGCCTTCGCCTACCTGATACATGCGGCCGGCGATCTGCTCGATGTCCTGCAGCAAGCGGCGGGTTTCCCTCGCCACGCCCAGGGCGCCGTCCGTCGCGTAGAGGTCGTAGAAGACCATCGAGGTGCGCACGCGCAGGTCGAACGACACCTCGGCCACGCGCGTCGCGGTGGCGTCGGCGCGCGTCGTCTCCACGGCCCCCGCGAGCTTCAGCTTGCCCGCGACGGGGACCATCTGCATCAGCTGGAGCTGGGTCATTCCGGTCGTCTCCATCGGACGGAGGCTCGGGACCTCGAAGTTCATCCAGCCGAGCTGCAGTTGGGGGTCCGGCGGCCGCGTGACACTCGGCACGCGCGCCCGCGCCGCCCGCGCGACGGCCCGTGCGGCGTCAAGTCGGGGGTTCGCGCGTTCGACGGCGTCGAGCACCGGGCCGAGGCGCAGCGCGGGCGGCGAGGCGGCGACGGCCTGCGCCCCGGCGCGGACCGGCGTGACGAGCGCGCCCAGCGCGCCCAGCGCGACGAGAGCGTGAAAGACGGTTCGCGAGAAACGACGCGATCCGTCCTGCGACGTGAGTAGGAACACGAGACAGCCTCCGGAACCAGGTCTGAAGGACACCCGGCATCAGCCGGGTGTCGCTCGCCCGCACACGCGTGGCGAGGTGCGCAGCCCTCAGGCCGCGCGACGAATCAGCCGGTCAGGCTCGGGGCGGCGGGACGTCGGGAGCGACGTCCAGCGAGGCGGGCAGACCGTCGGGCGCGGGGAACGCGCGCTCCGGCGAAGCGCCACGCAGCGGCGCGCTCGCCATCGCCTGGCTCGGAGGCGCGGTGACGCAGTTTCCGCCGAGGCCGCAGAGGCCGGCGGCGAGCTGATGATCGCAGTCCGACCCGTGCGCCGGCTTCGGCGCGTCACGCCGCTGCGCGTCCTGACCATCGGTATCGGAGTGATGCGCCATCCCCGGCGTCACGACCGCACCAGGGCGCGCCGAATCGTCACCGCACGCACTCCACACGCGGGGCGGCGCCTGCGCCCCCAGGAGCAGCAGCACGAGCGCGCCCACCGCGCGTCGAAACGCGCGGCGTCGGAATCGCAAGGCTCCGTAGCACTCGGTATGCGGCACTCAGTGCACCTGGGTTGAGCGGTTACGGACTTTACTCTCTTACAGAAGTCGCGGCAATGGGGAACACCAGCCCCGGGGCGTCGGCAAATGCCCGACTGACGAACGGCTCCCCCAGCCCGCTGCCGTGCCGGCCCCCCTCCCGCGTGCGACTCCCCAACTTCCTGCGCGCAACATAACAAGCTCGGAGCGAGGCTGCGCCCGGGCACTTCCCCATAACCCGTAGCCAAGATACCGTTCCATTATGCGCCGTGCCTCCGCGACGATGGGCGAGCCCCATTACTGACCGTCCGGCGCCCACGCCGCCGACCCCCCTCGGCCGCGCGATCAAGGAGCGGCTCGCGTGGGACGCGCTCGAGTACCGGATCGCGCCGGTCGCGAACCGCCTCCCGTACATGCTGGGCGGGCTCACCTTCTCGGGGCTCGTCTCCCTCATCATCACGGGCATCGTGCTCGACCAGTTCTACAATCCCAGCCCGACGGGCGCGCACGACAGCGTGCTCTACATCATGACGCGCGTGCCGCTCGGCAACTGGGTGCGCGCCATCCACTACTGGAGCGCGACCCTCGTCCTGGTCAGCGTCGTGCTTCACCTCGTGTACGTCTTCCGGCGGCGCAGTTACCAGCGTCCGCGCGAGGTAACGTGGTGGGCCGGCGTGTTGCTCTACGCCACGTTGTTCGCGCTCGCATTCACCGGCACGGCGCTGCGCGCCGACCAGGAGGGGACCGAAGCGGTCGCGCACGCGGTGGCGGGCGCGCGCCTCGTGGGCGCCTTCGGCGCCCCGTTCACGCCCGATTTCACGGCCAGCGCGCCGCTCCTCGCGCGACTGCACGCAATGCACGTCAGTTTTCTGCCGATCGTGTTGCTCGCGCTCGTCGGGCTGCATTTCTTCCTGATCCGCTTCCTCGGCATCCACGCGGGCGAAGCGACGACCGTCCCGTTCACGCATCATCTGCGCAAGCTGACGGGATATGCGCTTCTCCTGCTCTCGTGCATCGGAGTGCTCGCGGCGTTCTTCCCGCCCGGAATCGGCTACCCCGGCATCGAGGGAGCGGAGGTCACCAAACCGTACTGGCCGTTCCTCTGGATCTACTCGGTGGAGAACAGCGTGGGCCTCGTCGGAATGGTGGTCGCTCCGCTCGTGTTGTTCGGGTTCCTGTTCGTCGTTCCGCTCCTCGACAGGCCGCGCGACGCCGGGAGCGTGCGGCCGCGCTGGCTGATCGGCCTCGCGGTCGTCGTGCTGCTCCTGTTCGTCGGCGCGATTGTGCACGGCGCACTCGCGCCGCAGATGCAACACCTCGGTATGTGAGGCCACGATGATGCGCACGATGCTTTTGACCGCCGGCCTGCTGGCCGGCCTCGCCACGCCGGCGTTCGCCCACGAGAACGGGGTGATCCGGCTGGCCTCGAAATCACTCGCGCTCGGTGCCGAGCTCGCGATGCGGGGCGAAAAGCTCCCGAAGAATGCCACCTTGCGTCTCGAGCTCCGCGGCGCGCTCTCGACGTTCGCGCTCGGGACCGTTTCCACCGATTCGGCGGGCACGTTTCAGCTCGGCCGAAGCTTGCCGCCGGACGTTCGCGCGGGGAGCTACGTCGTGGTTGCGATCGCCCCCGACGGCGACAAGGTCGCGCAGGCCGATCTCTCCATCACGCCGGCGCCGGCGCCCGACGCGATGGCGGCGATGCCGGGGATGGCCGGCCACGCCACGGCGACCACGGCAGGCGGCGACGCCGGACCGCGTCCCACGGCCGAGGCGATGCGCGTTCCGGTCAAGACGAGCGACGCCGAGCACGTCGCGATGTCGGCCATCATCGGCCTTGCCCTGGCCGCCGGCGCCGGGTTGCTCGCGCAGGCGCGACGGAGCGAGTCACAGCGTTCGTGACCACAGCCATTCCCATTCCCTCCGCAAGGAGCATCGCCATGCTTCGCCAACTGGTCGGACTGACGCTCTCGCTGTCGCTGCTCACCGTGCCGGCGGGCGCGCAGGCGCGGAACGCGGCCACCGATTCCGCGGCGGTCGTCGCCGCGGCGGAGAAGTTCCACGCCGCGCTCGCCGCCGGCGACAGCGTCGCGGCGCTCGCCCTGCTGGCCGACGAGGTGCAGATCCTCGAGTCCGGCGGTGTCGAGGATCGCGCGCACTATCGCGAGCACCATCTGCCCGGGGACATCCGCTTCGCGATGAGCGCGTCGTCGAAGCGCGCGATCGGGCAGGTGACCGTCCGCGGTGACGTCGCCTGGCTCGTCTCGACGAGCACGACCACCGGCGAGTCCGGCGGCCGCGCCGTCAACTCGCAAGGTGCCGAGCTGATGGTGCTCGTGCGCACTCCGCAAGGATGGAAGATCGCGGCCGTGCACTGGTCGTCGCGCCGGCGGGGGTGAGTAGTTTCATGGTGTGAAGGACCACATCGCTGACCGTCCCGCACTCGTCCGCCGGGGACTCCTCCTCACCTACCTCACGCTCGGCTACAACGTGCTCGAGGCGATGGTCTCGCTCGTGGCGGGATTCATCGCGGGCAGCGTCGCGCTCGTCGGGTTCGGCTTCGACAGCGTGATCGAGGTGACCTCCAGCGTGGCGGCCCGCTGGCGCCTGCACGCGGACTTCGATCCGGTGGCACGCCACCGCGTGGAGCGCTCGACGCTCCGGATCATCGGGTGGAGCTTCCTCGCGCTCGCCGCGTACGTCACCGCCGACGGCACCGCGACGCTCTGGCTCGGCCGCCGGCCGGAGCAGAGCGCGCTGGGGATCGGCATTCTCTCGCTCTCAGTGGTCGTGATGCCGTTGCTCGCGCGAGCCAAGCGCCGCGTGGCGCTCGCGCTCGAGAGCCGGGCGCTCACCTCCGACGCGCGCCAGACGTCGCTCTGCGCGTATCTCTCCGCGATCGCGCTCGGCGGCGTTGCGCTGAATGCGGCGCTCGGCTGGTGGTGGGCCGACCCGGTCGCCGCGCTCGCGATGGTGCCGATCATCGCCGACGAGGGCATCGGCGGCCTGCGCCACGCGGCCCGAGTGCGGGAGTGAGTAGGTTGAAGTCGTGAAGGAAAGCATCATCATCCGCGGCGCCACAGAGGGGCACGCCACCCGAGCGCGCGTCAGCTGCAGCCGCCAGGAAAGACGACGCGGACACGGGCGCACCGGCGCCAACCCTCGAAACAGGAGGAGGAGGCGCCGGGTTGCTCAAGCGCGAAGTGGTCTGCTACTTGACTTGGATATTGCCGTGCAACCAGGCGAACGGGAGGCCCAGATTCGGCTTGGCGTTGCACAGCGCCGGATTTGCAAAAAAGAAGAAGCTCATACGGTCGGGCGCGGCACCGTTGCCCTGCCCGTTGTCCTGGACGCGGACGATGAACGTCGTGCCGACCGGGTAAATGGTCGCGTCACGAGTCGACGTCACCGTCCCTCCCATCCAGGCATCGTTGCCACTCACGGCCAGGCAGGTGATCTCCATGTGGAACGTTACATCGGGTGCGCTGAAATCGGCCTGCAACTGTCCCTTCACGTTGCCGATGAGGGCGCGATGCGGAAAGCAACCACGGATTGCGTCCAGTTCTCGATGGCCGCAATCAGGACCTTGAAACCGTTGGCCTCACGTTCGCGTTCAAGCGGAACAGATTTCTGAGATGGTAACAGTTCTTCACCGCCACCAATCGGTCGACTCGCGGCACCCCCGCGCCTGGAACGAGCCTGCTTCAACGGATCTGAATGTTTCCAGCTTCCAGATCGAAGAGCGGAACCGGAGTATTCGGCTTACTGTTGCAGTACCCCTGTGCGAACGTCGGCGGGGCCCCGACGAACTCCAAACTCATCCGGTCAGGTGCCGCTGCATTGGCGCCCTCGCCGTTGTCCTGGACACGGAACCCGCCCTCGTTGTTCGGCGGATCGGAGAAGACACCGCTCGTGGCCCTGGCACCGATCCAGGCAGTGTTTCCGACCACCGCGAAGCACACCACGACACCGTGCGCGTGCGACCCCTCGGCATTTCCGTCCTGGCGGCGCACGCGCTGCCATTCGCCCTCCACCGTACCATCGGCGTAGCGGCGTGCTGTGAACGAGAATGTCCGCCGGTCGCCCTGCTGCGTCGTAACGATGAAGCTCCCACTACCTGACACCGATTCCACAACTCGATTTCCGCCGGCTACGCTGAAGCTCGGCGCGGTAAGCGGCGGGTCGGCCGTGCCATCGCGGCACGCGACGACAGAGACGCCCATCAGTCCCAACACAAGAGTGCGCTTCATGGGTTCCTCCTCTAGTAGGGGTGGTCGTTGCGGCGAGATAGGAGCTACCGTCGCCCAGCGCAGAGATTAGGCCTGGGCCGGCGAACGCGCAAGCGGGCGATGCGCCGGCTCGCCTTCACGAGACAACCTCCAACACCGTGGGCGCGGAACTGATGGTTCTCGTGCGCACGCGTGAGGGATGGAAGATCGCGGCGGTGCACCGGTCGTCGCGGGCGAGGTGGGCGTGAGAGCAGACGGCCCGCGCGCGTCTCTCCGCCCCCGCGTGCGGGAGTGAGTAGGTTGAAGTCGTGAAGGAAAGCATCATCATCCGGGGCGCCCGCCAGCACAACCTGAAGGGGATTGATCTCTCCATCCCCCGCCGCGCGATCACGGTCATCACGGGCCCCTCCGGCTCCGGCAAGTCGTCGCTCGCCTTCGACACGATCTACGCCGAGGGGCAGCGCCGCTACGTCGAGTCGCTGTCGTCCTACGCGCGGCAGTTCCTCGAGCAGATGGAGAAGCCGGACGTCGATCTGATCGACGGCCTGTCGCCCGCGATCGCGATCGAGCAGAAGACCACCGGCGCCAATCCTCGATCCACCGTCGGCACCGTCACCGAGATCTACGACTACCTCCGCCTGCTCTTCGCCAACATCGGGGTCCCGCACTGCCACCTGTGCGGCCGCGAGATCGCGTCGCAGTCGCTCGAGCGGATCATCGACATGGTGATGCTCTCGCCGAACGAGGAGCGCGTGAACGTGCTCGCGCCGATCGTCCGCGGGCGCAAGGGGGAGTTCAAGAAAGAGCTGGCGGGGCTGCGCGCCCGCGGCTTCACGAAGGTGCGCGTCGACGGCCAGATGTACTCGCTCGAGGACGAGATCAAGCTGGATCGCCGGCGCAACCACACGGTCGACGTCGTCGTCGACCGCGTCGTGCTGAAGCCGGGGGTCGAGCGGCGGCTGACCGAGTCGGTCGAGATCGCGCTGAACCTGGCCGACGACATCGTGATCGTGAACACGCTCGACGGCGGCGACCGCCTGTTCTCGCGGCGCCTGGCCTGCACGTGGTGCGGCGTGAGCATGCCGGAGATGACGCCGCGCGCCTTCTCGTTCAACTCG
Source organism: Gemmatimonadaceae bacterium (assembly GCA_035286465.1). GTDB lineage: Bacteria > Gemmatimonadota > Gemmatimonadetes > Gemmatimonadales > Gemmatimonadaceae > Fen-1231. The sequence goes on from DATEDF010000079.1 coordinate 44,683, forward strand.
CCGCACGGCGCGTGTCCCGAGTGCCAGGGCCTTGGCGCGGTCTACGATTTCGATCCGGGCCGCCTCGTTCCCGACGAGTCGCTGTCCCTCCAGGACGGCGCGATTGCGCCGTGGGCCCGCGGCGATCGCAAACTGGTGCGCGAAGCGCTCGGCACGCTGAGCCGCACGTTCCGGATCGATCTCGGGCTGCCGTTCCGGCGGCTGTCGAAGAAGGTGCGCGACCTGTTGTTTTTCGGCGCCGGCGGCACCGGCCGCCGCGCCGAATCGGAGACCACCCGGAAGCGGACGAAGGAGAGGGCCGATCCGTTCGGCGCCGGCTTCGAAGGGCTGATCCCGAACCTGCGCCGGCGGTACGAGGAAGGCACGTGGCTCGAGCAGGAGAACCTCGAGCCGTACCG
>DATEDF010000080.1:0-14972 GCA_035286465.1 Gemmatimonadaceae bacterium
CTTCGCCCTTCGCTTTGTCCCTTCGCCCTTCGCCGACCCTTCGCCCTTCGCTTTGTCCCTTCGCCCTTCGCCGACCCTTCGCCCTTCGCTTTGTCCCTTCGCCCTTTGCCGACGCTTCGCCCTTCGCTTTGTCCCTTCGCCCTTCGCCGACCCTTCGCCCTTCGCTTTGTCCCTTCGCCCTTCGCCGTCTTTCAGTAGACCGTCGGCGTCCCGGTGAATCGGTCGCGGAGCCGCTTCGCGGTTCCGGGTGCCACGATGCGGAGCACGAGGTACGCGACGGCGCCGACGAGGAGGATCTTCGCGGCAACCCAGACGAGCGCCATGAAGACACCGAGCACGCCCGCGAGGACGCCGAAAGCGACCTTCAGCACGAGCAGGCCCACGAGCGCCATGATGCCGACGGTGAACAGGGTGCGGAGCATGCCAGAATCCTCCAACGGGTCTGCCGGTCCTACGGCGCGCGTACAGAATCTGTTTCAATCGGGCAAGTGCCGGAAGACGGAGACGCGTGGTGCCGGGAGGTCGAGACGGGAGGTTCGGCGAGCCGCTTGTGCGTGCTGAACCACACGACTTGAGAGGGTAACCTCTGACTCGGATTAGATAGGTTACTTTGCGCTGGCGCCTCCAGTAACCCCCTCGTAGATTCCCGGCCATGCCAGAAACGCTCTACCAGATCCTCGGCCGACACCAAGCCCGGCCGCTCCCCGAGCGAAAACCGGGGTGGCTCAAGGTGAGGGCGCCGGGCGGTCCGGGCTACCTCCACCTCAAGTCCCTGATGCGGGAGCTGAACCTGCACACGGTCTGCGAGGAGGCGCGCTGCCCGAACGTCGGCGAGTGCTGGGAGCACGGGACCGCCACCTTCATGATCTTGGGCGACGTCTGCACGCGGAACTGCCCCTACTGCGCCGTGGCGCACGGGCGCCCGCCGGCGTTCGACCGCGGCGAGCCCGCGCGTGTGGCGGACGCCGCCGCGCGGATGGGTCTGCGCCATCTGGTCCTCACGTCGGTGGATCGCGACGACTTGCCGGACTTCGGTGCGGGGGCATTCGCCGAGACGATCCGGCAGGTGCACGAGCGCGCGCCGGGGTGTTCGGTGGAGGTGCTGGTTCCCGACTTCCAGGGGGACGAGACCGCCATCCGTACGGTGCTCGAGGCGCGACCCGAGATCTACAACCACAATACGGAGACCGTCCCGCGGCTCTACAAGCGGGCGCGCCCGGGCGGCCGCTACGAGCGGGTGATGGCGATCTTCCGCTTCGTCAAGGCAGAGGCACCTGACGTCCCGACCAAGAGCGGCATCATCCTGGGCCTGGGCGAGACGAACGAGGAAGTGCTCGGGACGATGCGGGAGCTGCGCGAGGTGGACGTGGACATCCTCACGCTCGGCCAGTACCTCCGCCCGTCGGCGGACCACATCGCACTCGACCGGTACGTCACGCCCGGGGAATTCCGGATGTTCCGCGTCCAAGGGATGGCGATGGGCTTCCGGCACGTGGAGAGCGGCCCGCTCGTGCGCTCGAGCTATCACGCCTGGGAGCAGGTCCAGGCCGCGGGCGTCTGAGCACGCCGAGCGGAACAGCGCGCGCCATGACCGCGAAGAAGAAGCCCGCCGCGCCCTCGAAGGGGGTGCTGAGCCGGGAGCTGCTTCACTCGATGCTCCTGCAGCGCCGCTTCGAGGAGAAGGTCGCCGAGGCGTACGCGCTCGGGAAGGTCGGCGGCTTCTGCCACCTCTACATCGGGCAGGAGGCGGTGAGCACCGGCGTGATGACGCAGCTCCGCGACGACGACTACGTCATCACGACGTACCGCGATCACGGGCAGGCGATCGTGCGCGGCATCACGCCGCGCGCCGTGATGGCCGAGCTCTTCGGGCGCCTCGACGGCTGCTCGCGCGGCAAGGGCGGCTCGATGCACCTCTTCGACCGCAACGTGAACTTCCTGGGCGGGCACGGGATCGTCGGCGCGCACCTGCCGCTGGCCACGGGCGTCGCGTTCGCGATCAAGTATCGGGGCGGCGACCAGGTCGTGGCGTGCTTCATGGGCGAGGCCGCGGTGAACAACGGCGCGTTCCACGAGTCGCTGAACATGGCCGGGCTCTGGAAGCTCCCCGTGATCTTCCTGATCGAGAACAACCGGTATGGCATGGGGACGGCGGTCGAGCGGGCGTCGTCCATCAAGGACATGTACCGGCGGGGGGAGGCCTACGGCGTGCGGAGCGCCGTGGTGGACGGTCAGGACGTCTTCGCCGTGCGTGACGCGATGGGCGACGCCATCGAGCAGGCGCGCGCCGACTACACGCCGACGCTCCTCGAGGTCCGCACCTACCGGTACATGGGGCATTCGATGTCGGACGCGGTGAGCGGGACGTACCGCACGAAGGAGGAGCTCGAGGGCTACCGGAAGCGGGATCCGATCGCGTTGTTGGAGGGGAAGATGAAGTCCGCGGGTGATCTCTCCGAGGCGGACCGCACCGCTCTGGAGAACGAGATCGCCGCGACGGTGCAGGACGCCTGGGATTTCGCGGAGAAGAGCCCGGAGCCGCCGGTGGAGGCGCTGCTCGAGGACGTGTACGTGGAGACGGCATAATGCCGGTCCTCACCTACCGCGACGCCCTGAACCAGGCGCTTCGCGAGGAGCTGCACCACGACGACCGCGTCTTCCTGATGGGGGAGGAGGTCGGCGTGTACAACGGCGCGTACAAGGTCTCGAAGGGGCTGCTCGAGGAGTTCGGCGAGATGCGCGTCGTGGACACGCCGATCACCGAGCTGGGCTTCGCGGGCGTTGGCGTCGGCGCGGCGATGGTGGGGCTCCGGCCGATCATCGAGTTCATGACGTGGAACTTCGCGCTCCTGGCGATGGACCAGCTCGTGAACGCCGCCGCGAAGATGCTCTACATGTCGGGTGGGCAGTTCAAGGTCCCGATCGTCTTCCGCGGGCCGAACGGGGCCGCGCTGCAGCTCTCGGCGCAGCACTCGCAGGCGTGGGAGTCGTGGCTCGTGCACATCCCGGGGCTCAAGGTCGTCGCGCCCGGCACGCCGTACGACGCCAAGGGGCTCCTGAAGAGCGCGGTGCGCGATGACAATCCGGTGATCTTCCTCGAGGGCGAGATGCTCTACAATACGAAGGGCGAGGTGCCCGACGAGGAGTACCTGATCCCGCTCGGCAAGGCGGATGTGAAGCGCGAGGGGAGCGACTGTTCCATCGTGACGAGCGGGAAGATGGCGCTGGTGGCGATGCACGCGGCGGACCAACTCGCGAAGGAGGGGATCACGGTGGACGTGGTGGATCTTCGTACGATCCGGCCGATGGACGTCGGGGCGATCCGTGCGTCGGTCAGGAAGACCAACCGCGCCGTGGTGCTGGAAGAGGGGTGGGAGGTGTGCGGCCTGGGCGCACAGGTGGTGGACTACATTCAGCGCGACTGCTTCGACGATCTCGACCATCCGGTCGTGCGCGTGCACCAGGCCGACGCGCCGATGCCCTACGCGAAGGGGCTGGAGCGCGCCGCGAAGCCGGACGTGCCGAAGACGATCGCCGCCGTGAAGCGCGCGATGTACCTCGAGAGCTGACGATGGCGACCAAGGTGTTCATGGAAGCGCTCTCGCCGACGATGGAGGAAGGTCGTCTGGTGAAGTGGCTCAGGAGCGAGGGGGACGCCGTCAAGCGCGGCGACGTCCTCGCCGAGGTCGAGACGGACAAGGCAGTCATGGAGCTGGTGGCGCGGGGTGAGGGCGTGCTGCGCGCGCGGGTCGTCGGCGAGGGTGCGACAGCGCCGGTGGGAGCGCTCGTGGGCGTGATCGGCGCGGCCGGCGAGGACATCGCCGCGATCGTGGCGGGCGCAAGCGTCGCTGCCGGGGCGAAGCCACTCCAGCCGCCGCCGCAGCCGCCGCCGATGGCGGCCACGGTCGCGGGTGCCGCCGAGGGTGGCCGCACGATCGCGTCGCCACTGGCGAGGCGGCTGGCGGGCGAGCGCGGGCTCGACCTCTCCCGGGTCGCCGGGTCGGGTCCCGGCGGGCGGGTGATCAAGCGCGACATCGAAGCCGCCGTCGCCGCCGGAGGCAGTCCGCCGCCGTCTCCCGTGCGCCGGCCGCCCGCCTCAGGCGCGGAGTTCGAGGATGTCCCGCTGACGCAGATACGCAAGACGATCGCGAGGCGTCTCGTCGAGTCCATCGGCCCGGTTCCGACGTTCTACCTCACGGCCGAGTTCGACGTGACGCGCGCCGCGGAGCTGCGGTCGGCGATGGGCGAGGAGTTCAAGGTCTCCTTCAACGACGTGATGCTGAAGGCGACCGCGACGGCGCTCTCGCAGCACCCGGAAGTCAACGCGCACTGGCTGGGCGATCACGTGCGGTTCTGGTACCGCGTCCACCTGGGAATGGCGGTCGCGACGGACGACGGGCTCATCGTGCCCGTCATCCACGACGCCGACGCGAAGCGCCTCGGCGAGATTTCGGCGGAGGCAAGGAAGCTAGCCGCTCGCGCGCGCGCGCGGCGCCTCAAGCCCGAGGAGTACACGGGCTCGACCTTTTCGGTCTCGAACCTCGGCATGATGGAGATCGAGCAGTTCACGGCGATCATCAATCCGCCGGAGGCGGGCATTCTCGCGATCGGCGCGATCGAGGAGAGACCGGTGGTGGTGGAGGGGACGATTCAGGTGCGCAAGCGGCTGCGCGTGACGATGAGTTGTGACCATCGCGTCGTGGACGGTGCAGCGGGAGCGCGGTTTCTGCAGACGCTCCGGCGGATGATCGAGAATCCTCTGATGCTGGTGTACTGACATGGCAACGTACGATGTGATTTTCCTGGGTGGCGGCCCCGCCGGCTACGTCGGCGCGATCCGCGCCGCGCAGCTCGGCCTCACCGTGGCCGTCGTCGAGCGTGAGGGGCTGGGCGGCACCTGCGTGCTCTGGGGGTGCATCCCGGCCAAGGCGCTCCTCGAGTCGGCCGCGCTCGCCTCGAAAGTGGGCCACGCCGCCGAGTTCGGCGTGAACGTCGGGAGCGTCAAGTTCGACTACGGCGTGGCGATGAAGCGTTCGCGCGACGTCAGCAACAAGAACTCGAAAGGGGTCGAGTTCCTCTTCAAGAAGAACAAGATCACGTGGGTGAAGGGCACGGGCGTGCTCGGGCCGAACAGGACGGTCAGCGTCACGGTCAACGGGAAGAACGAGACGCACACGGCGTCGAAGGGCGTGGTGATCGCGACGGGCTCGCGCGTGAAGGGGCTCCCGCAGGCAGGACTCGAGCTCAACAGGACGACGGTGATCTCCTCCGACGAGGCGCTCATCCTCGAGAAGGCGCCCAAAACGCTCGCGATCGTGGGCGCCGGCGCGGTGGGGGTCGAGTTCGCCGACGTGTTCGCGGCGTTCGGGTCGAAGGTGACGATGCTCGAAGTGCTGCCGCGGATTCTGCCGCTGGAAGACGAGGACGCGTCGGCGGACGTCGGGCGCAGCTTCAAGAAGCGCGGGATGGAGATCCATACGGGCGCCACGCTCACCGGCGCGAAGGTCGGCAAGGATTCAGTGAAGCTCGCGTTCGAGGCGGGCGGCACCAAGCACGAGATCGAAGTGGACCGTGTGCTCGTCGCCACGGGCCGCGCGCCCAACGTCGAGAACGTCGGGCTCAAGGAGGCGGGCGTCGCGCTCACCGAGCGCGGGTTCATCCGGATCAACGAGCGGATGGAGACGTCGGCAGCGGGCGTGTACGCGGTCGGCGACGTGGCGGGCCCGCCCATGCTCGCGCACAAGGGCGAGCGCGAGGGCGTCGTGGCGGCCGAGGTGATCTCCGGGAAGGCGTTCCACCCGATGAACTACGGCAACATCCCAAACGCGACGTACTGCCACCCCGAGGTCGCGTCCATCGGCCTCACCGAGGCGCAGGTGAAGGAGAAGAAGCTCGACTACAAGGTCGGCAAGTTCCCGTTCAGCGCGAACGGTCGCGCGCGCACATCAGGCGAGACCGAAGGCTTCGTGAAGATCATCCGCGACGCGAAGTACGGCGAGATCCTCGGCGCGCACATCGTGGGCGCGCACGCGACGGAGCTGATCCACGAGCTGGCCGTGGCGCGCGAGAACGAGTTCACGGTCGAGGAGATTGACCTCGCCATTCACGCGCATCCGACGCTCTCCGAGGCGGTGATGGAGGCGGCGCTGGACGCGATGGGGCAGGCGATTCACATCTGAGCCGGAAGGGGCGCGCCGAGCAGCGTGGCGCGCGGTGTGGCAAACGGAGTGCCGCGCAGGGTACCGCGCACGCCGTCTCTCTCACGGCGCCGCGCCGGCCTGCCGCTCGTTCAGCGCGGCACCCCGGCCCTCGCCAGCGCCCGCAGTTCCTCGCGCCAGTTGAGCACGACGATCATCTGCTCGGAGTTCTCGGGACGCTGGAGGACGAGGAACTGCCGGCCGTCCCGAGAGACGTCATACGCCTGGTGGATCGTGCCGAGCGCATACGGCCCCTCGAGCACGATCCGGCGCGCGGTGACCGAGAAGCTCGGCGCGGTCGAGATGCTCGCCGCGAGGATCTGCCCCTCCTTCCGATAGAACAGGCGCCGGCCGTCGGGTGACCAGATCGGCTCGCCGCCGCCGCCGACCGATACCTGCCAGCGTGCCGCGGGGCCCGGGAACGGGCGCACGTACACCTCGTACTGTCCCGATTCGTCCGACTGATACGCGAGCCATCGCCCGTCGGGCGAGAGCCGCGGCATCAGCTCGTCGGCGGCGCTGGTCAGAAGTGGCTGCGGCGTGCGGGCGCTGTCGAGCCGGACGTAGTAGATGTCGCGCCGGGTACGCGCGGTGAGCGCGCGATAGATGAGGTAGCGCGCATCGGGCGACATCACGGCCTCGTCCACCGTGCCGGCTGCGGTCTCGAAGAGTTTCTCCGCGGGCCCGCTCCCGTCGGCGGGCTGCCACCAGATGGCGTTCCGGCCCCCGCGCGAGGAGCGGAAGATGACCCGCTTGCCGTCGGGGGCCCACTCCGGCCGGTTGCCGCCGCCGGTGGTCAGCTTCTCCAGCGTGCCGCGGGCGACGTGGAACACCCAGACATCGGTCCCGGACGACGAGGCGACGCTCACGGCGACGCGGTTGCCGTCGGGCGAGAGTCGCGCGAACTCGAACGCGCGCTGCTCCGAGATCACGTTGCGGCTCGTGCCCTTCTCGTCCACGAGGAGGAGCGTGCTCGTCCCCGCGCCGGAGACGTACGCGAGTGAGCCGCTCCGCGATGCGGAGATGCGCGCGGCGCCGTTGCGCTCGACCACCACGCCCTCGAGCACCGACACGGGAGACCCGGTGACGCGGGCGCGACGCACGTCGAACGGCACAGCCATCACCGAGCCGTCCTGGCGCACGTAGACGAGGTTGCCTTCGAAGACGCCGAGCGGATACACACCGACGAGCTCAGTCGTCTTCGACACGCCCGTCGAGAGCGAGACGATGCCGATATGGGCCCCTTGCAGCCCGGCGGCGCCGAGCGCCGTGAACAGCACCGCGTCGGTGCCGGCGACCGCGACGGGCCAGATGTGGATGAGGTCGCCCCGGGCCGAGTCCGGGCGGGTCAGCGGGTTCGGCGTGCCGCCGGCAGCCGATGCGCGCGAAAGGCCAGGATGCGCGCTGTTCGCGAAGACGACGACGTCGCCTTCGGCCCAGGCCATTCCCCAGTCCAGCGTGGCGTCGCCGATCGTCGTGGCCGCGCCGCCGTCAATCGGCGCCTTCTTGAGCTGCCCGCCCGCGTAGAACGCCACCCACTTGCCGTCGGGCGAGACCACGGGACGCAGCGCGTCCTCCGTGCCGGCGAGCAGTTTCGACTCCAGCTCGCCGATCGCGCGGCGATAGAGCTGTGAGTGCATTCCGTTCGTGCCGACGTAGACGATGGAACCGCCGTCGGGCGTGAAGGCGAACGACACGGCGGTCTGCGAGGCGATGCGCATCCCGTGCGGGAGCGAGACCGAGAAACGCGCGACTGTGGGCTTCGGCGCGCGCCCGAGCGCGCGGAGCGTCCAGCCGAGCGTACCGAGCGCCACGACGAGCAACCCGCTGAGGGCGAGGGGGGCCGGCGCGAGCCACGCGGCGCGCCACCGCCGCTCGCCGGTCGCACCGCGGTGCGGCGCTGCCATCAGCGGTTGCGCCGCCCCCCGCACACTGCTCGTCTGGATCGCCTCCGCGAACTGCCGGGCGCTCGCCCAACGGTCGGCCGGCAGCTTCGCCAGCGCCTTCTCGACAGCCGCATCCACGTGCTCCGGCACCATGTCGCGCCGCACCGAGAGGCTCGCCGCGCGCTCGGTGAGCACCTTCGCGATGATCGCCTGCGCGGTGCTCCCCGTGTACGGGGGGTCTCCCGTGAGCATCTCGTACAGCATCGCGCCCAGGGAGTAGATGTCTGTGCGGCCGTCAATGACGCGGTCGCCGGTGGCCTGCTCCGGGGACATGTACTGCGGCGTGCCGAGTGAGATCCCGGTCTGCGTGATGCGCGCGCCGCCGGCGTTCGACACGGCGAGCGCGATGCCGAAGTCCGCCACCACCGGCTCTCCCGACTGCAGGAGGATGTTCTCCGGCTTCAGGTCACGGTGGATGACGCCGTGCGCGTGGGCGTAGTCGAGCGCGCTCGCGATCGCGACCGTGATGTGCAGCGCGTCGTCAATCGGAAGCTGCTTCTCCCGGTTGAGCCGCACGCGGAGCGATTCGCCCTCGACGTACGGCATCACGTAGAAGAGGAGCCCTTCGGCCTCGCCGCTGTCGAAGAGCGGCAGCAGGTTCGGATGCTGCAGGTTCGCCGTGACCTTGATCTCGGCGAAGAACCGCTCGGTGCCGAGCACGGCGCCGAGCTCGGGGTTGAGCACCTTGAGCGCGACGTGGCGGTCGTGGCGCAGGTCGCGCGCGAGGTAGACCGTGGCCATGCCGCCGCGGCCGATCTCGCGCTCGACCGCGTAGCGGCCCGTGAGGGCGGAGTTCAGTTGCGCGAGTGCGTCCACGGGCGGTCGGAGCGTGCGATCATCGAGGCGGCGGGGCGTCCGGGGGAAAGGGGAATAAGGTAGACCGGCCGGCGCGCGGCGGCCAGTCGGACGCGCCGCGCGCCGCGGAGCGGCGAACGCCGCGCGCTTTCGAAGTGGGGCGCTCGGCCGCTAGCTTTTCGCGCAGCAATGCGCGCGTTCCGGATTCTCCTCGCGGTGGCGTCGGTGGTCCCCGTGGCGTGCTCGACGACCGGGCAGCCGGCCGCGCCCGCCGCCGGCACGAACCCGCCCGCCGCGAACTGCTCTCCCACCCAGAGCGCCGGCGCGGGCCCGATCAGCGACCCGAGCGGTCCGTACTACCACCAGGTGGTGCTCGCGCAGACCGCCAACGGCACGACGCTCACCGGCGCGCACCAGGTGCTCGACCACGCATCGGTCCCCGACGGCGTGCGCCGCGCGGACGGGACGGTCCTCGTCTATTACGTGAACGGCGCCGCGGGGGCCGTCTGGGTCGCGCGCATCGAGGGCGATTCCGCACGACCGCTCAGCGCGATCTCGCTCGACGGCGTGTCCGCCCCCGCCGGCGTCGTGGATCCCGACGCGCTGCTCCTCGCCGACGGCCGGGTGCGCCTCACCTACCTGAGCGGGTTCGGCGGCCCGGGCGCGGCCAACCCGCGCGCGATGTGCATCGCGGACTCCGACGACGGCGTGCGCTTCACCGTGCGCGGCGCGGCGATCACGTTCGCGAGCGGCGAGTTGATTACCGACCCCTCGATCGTCCGGCTCGCCGACGGCACGTGGCTGATGGCGATGTCGCTCGGCCAGCAAACGGTGATGGCGCGCTCGGCGGACGGGCTCACCTTCGCGCGCGAGGCGACGCTCTCGTTCGGCGGCGTGCCGGAGCTCGCGATCGCCCCCGACGGCGCCGTGCGACTCTACGTGTGCGCGCAGGGGATCGTCGCGTATCGCTCGACGGACGCCGGGCGCAACTGGGCACGAGAGACGACGGTGATCGGGCCGGGGTTCAACGGGAAGCCGATCGTGTGTGACCCGTCGCTGGTGGCGGGCGCGGGGATGTTCATCTTCAAGACCGGATAGGATCTGTGCGAGCGCCACCGGGGCCCATGCCTGGAGCACGACCGTGAGCACCACCGCGACCGAGCTGCCCGCGCGCTACCGCTGGGCCACCCCCGGCGACATCAACGCCTTCTTCGGCCTGATGCTCGACAACGTCGTGAACCTGGCGCTCCTCGCCGGGATTCTCGTCGGCGCCTTCGGGTTCCCCGCGGACCTCGTCTACACGCGGATGCTCCCCGGCACCGCCCTCGGCGTGATGGTGGGCGATCTCGCGTACACGTGGCTCGCGTTCCGTCTCGCGCGGCGGACCGGCCGCACCGACGTGACCGCGATGCCCCTGGGTCTCGACTCGCCCTCCACCATCGGGATGGCGCTGGCCGTGCTCGGGCCCGCGTTCGTCGCCGCGAAGGCCCGGATGCCCGCGCGCGACGCGGCGCTCCTCGCCTGGCAGGTCGGGATGGCGACGATGGTGCTGATCGGCGTGTTCAAGACGGTGATGGCCTTCTTCGGCGAGCGCGTGCGGCGCGCGATCCCCGCCGCCGGCCTCCTCGGCTCGATCGCCGGCGTCGGCATCGCCCTCCTCGGCGCGCTCCAGCTCGGCGCCGTCTTCGGCGAACCGGTGGCGGGGATGATCGCGCTCGGCATCGTGCTCTACGGACTCGTGGCGAACCTCCGCTTGCCCTACCGCGCGCCGGAGGTGCTCGTGGCGGTGGCGCTCGGGGCGGTGCTCTACTACGCGCTCGGCTACTTCGGGCTCTCCGTGCACCACCCCGCGCCGCCGCAGTCCGGATTTCAGATGGCGTTCCCGATCCCCACGCTGGGTTTCCTCGCCGGCCTCCGGATCGCGGTCACGGACTACCTCCCCCTCGCGCTCCCCTTCGCGGTGCTGACCATCATCGGCGGCATTGACGTGACCGAGAGTGCGCGCGTCGCCGGCGACGACTACCGCACGCGCGACATCCTCCTGACCGAGGCGATCGCGACGCTCATCGCGGGGGTCACGGGCGGCGTGAGCCAGTCCACCCCGTACATCGGGCATCCCGCGTACAAGGCGATGGGCGGGCGCGCGGCGTACACGCTGGCCACGGGGCTCTTCATCGGACTCGGCGGGATGCTCGGCTACATCGCCTTCCTCGCCGACGTGCTCCCGATGCCCGCGCTCGCGCCGATTCTCGTGTTCATCGGCCTCGAGATCACCGGGCAGGGCTACCTCGCCACGCCGCGGCGCCACGCGGCCGCGGTGACGCTCGCGGTACTCCCGTCGGTGGCGTACCTGGTCGTCATCTTCCTCTCGCAGGTGCACGGGGGCGCGCTGATGTCGGCGGCGCTCGATCCGGCGGGCACGCTCACGGCGACGGGGCTCACGAATCCCGCGTTCATCGCCACCTGCGGCGTGATGGTGATGCTCGCGAACGGCTTCATCCTGACGGCGATGCTCTGGGGAGGCGCGGCGGCCTTCCTCATTGACAAGAGGATCGGCGCCACCGCCGTGACGCTCGCCGTGTGCGCGGGGCTGGCGCTCTTCGGGTTCATCCACTCGGTGACGCCCTCGGGCGGGATCTACGCACCGTGGCGGATCGGTTCCCGACTGCCGGTGCAGTGGGCGGCGGCGTATCTCGGGCTCGCCGCGCTGCTCCTGGTGCTCGCGCGGACCCGGGCGTACCGCGAGTCGCCGGGGCGCGCGGAGCACTGAGTCATGCGTGAGGCGCCTGCTGGAAGTCCACGGCCACCTCTGGATGCCCACGGTGGCCTCTGGCTGCCCACCGGGACCGATTCTAGCTTTCGACAGAACGGCCTGGAGACTCATTCTGAGGAACACATGCAACACGCCCTGATGTACCACGGTGGTTTCGAACTCAACTTCGGCTCGCTCAAGCCCGGCATCCGGACGTTCCACGGTTCCGACGACGTCGAGCACACGCTTCCGGACTGGCCGGAGGAGGCCGACGGCCTCCACGTGAGCTACATGGAGAAGCCCGGCAAGCAGTTTTTCGCGGTGCGCGTCGCGCACGAGAAGCGTGACGTCATTCTCAAGAACGAAGTGCGCATTGACCAGACGCGCCACATGGGCGTCGGGAAGCGGTTCGGCGCGGAGCCGACGGTGATCGCGACCGGCCCGGCGCTCGCGCTGATCGAGGAGATCATCCGCAAGAACCCCGAGCAGGGTGCGGAGCTGATGGCGATCCGCAAGCAGATCAGGGAAGCGCGTTGAGCACACGCGCGCTGCGTGTCGCGACGCTCGGCACGGTCGCGTACGCCGAGGCGCTCGAGCTGCAGCGCGCGGCCGCGCGCGCGCGTCTTGAGGGCCTGATCACGGACGACCTTCTCCTCCTCCTCGAGCATCCGCCCGTCATCACCCTCGGGCGCTCCTCCGACGAGGCGCACGTGCTCTCCGGCTCGCGCGCGCTCGCCGAGCGGGGCGTGGAACTGTTCGAGGTCGAGCGCGGCGGCGACGTCACGTTCCACGGACCGGGCCAGCTCGTCGGCTACCCGATCCTCGACCTCTCCGGCCACCGGCAGGACCTGCACTGGTACCTGCGGCAGATCGAGGAGGCGCTCATTCGCGCGCTCGCCGAGTTCGACATCCGCGCGGGGCGCACCGCGGGCCGGACCGGCGTCTGGACGGAGGGACGGAAGATCGCCTCGATCGGCGTCCACGCGCGGCAATGGGTGACGTGGCACGGCTTCGCGCTGAACGTGACCACCGACCTCTCGTACTTCGACCTGCTCGTCCCGTGCGGGATCGAGGGCGTGACGATGACGTCCGTGGAGGAGGAGCTGCGACGCCTGAGCGATGCGACGGGCTACGCGCCCCCGCCGTCGCTCGGCGAGGACGTCGCGCGCGCGGTGTCGCGGAGCTTCGCCGGGCTGTTCGGACTCGAGCCGCGCCCGATCGCCGGCGACGTGTTACGCGCGCAGCTCGCCGCGCCGGCCGCCCGCTGAGCAGCGTCGTGCGGGCCGCTGTGCGGGTCCTCGTGCTGGTCGCCACGCTCGTCATCGCCTGTCGCGGCGCGGCGCCGCCACCACCCATTCCGGAGCCGGCGCCGCTCCCGCCCCCGCCCCCGCTTCCCCGCGCCGAATCGCCTCGTTCCTGGGCCGTCCTCGACACGGGCGCCACGCGGCTCACGATCTTCGTGGCGACCACGCGGCGGGCGGTGCCGAGTGAGCGCCCCTCCGAACGCTACGGCCCCGACGACGCCGACGCGCTGCAGTTCGCCGCCGTGGGCGTGAACGTCCCGAGCTACCGCGCGCGCGGGACGGGCGAACTGCCGCGGCCGGGCGGGCTCCGTAACGTGCTGACCTACCGGCCCGACCCGCAGCGGGAGTTCTTCGTCGCGTCGGTGATTCCGGTGGACTCCAACCGGTTTGCCCAGCGCGTCGCCGCCGATCTCGCGGCGACCCGTTCGCGCGACCTCCTCGTGTTCGTGCACGGCTTCAACTCGTCGTTCGAGGACGCCGCCGTGCGCGCCGCCCAGCTCGCGGCCGACGTGAGCTTCGACGGCGCGGTGATGCTCTTCTCGTGGCCGTCCGCGGCGTCGGTCACGAGCTACGTGCGCGACCAGCAGACCGCACGCAACGCGGGCTATCACCTGCTCCGGCTGCTGGCCGCGATCGCGCCGCAGGCGCTCCCCGATCGCATCCACCTCCTCGGCCATTCGATGGGGTCCGAAGTCGTCGGCAAGGCGATGACGCTCGCCGCGCCGGCCGACTCCCTTCCCCGTTTCGCCCAGGTGGTGCTCGCCGCACCCGACCTGGACGCGCGCGTCTTCCGCCGCGAGATCCTGCCCCGGCTCGAGCCGCGCGCCGCGCGCATCACGCTCTACGCGTCGGACGACGACGAGGCGCTCCGCGCCTCGCGGGTCCTGAACGGAGTCTGGCGCCTCGGACTGGGCGGCGACTCGCTCACGGTGGTCCGCGGGATGGACACCATTGACGCCTCGCGCGTGCACGCCGACGCCCTCGGCCACACGCTGTTCGGCAACCAGGCGTTCCTCGCGGACCTGGCCGCGCTGCTCGCGGAGGGGAAGTCGCCGGTGGAGCGCCGGCTCCTGGCGGTGCAGCAGGGAGAGTTGACGTACTGGAGGTTTCGAGGGGATCCGAGGTAGGGCGAAGGGACAAGGCGAAGGGCGAAGGGACAAGGCGAAGGGACAAGGCGAAGGGCGAAGGGACAAGGCGAAGGGCGAAGGGACAAGGCGAAGAGCGAAGGGACAAAGCGAAGGGCGAAGGGACAAGGCGAAGGGACAAGGCGAAGGGCGAAGGGACAAGGCGAAGGGCGAAGGGACAAAGCGAAGGGCGAAGTGCGAGGGAACGCTTCGCGTGGCGTTTGAATGATGTCGCATCGGGTGGAGTTCGGCACGAGAATTCCCGGTATGACAACGGAGCGAAGCGACCCCGCCCTTGAGAAGTGGATGCAGTCGTTGTCAAGCGACGTGACGAGCGATGCGCTGTGGCGCCTCATCTGCTATCGCGAGGCGCTCTTCCTCTTCTCGCTCGCGCGAGAGGACGCGCTCGCCCTGCATCGCGTTCGTCCCTTCGCGTTGGTGGCGCAGCAGTTGGCCAGCGCGGTCGGAGGGATCGCCGCGAACATCGCGGAAGGCTACGGGCGGCCGACGAATCGTGATCGCATTCGGTACTTCGCCTACGCCCTGGGCTCGGTTCGGGAGGCGACGACCTGGTATGACGGCGCGCGTTCGACGCTGGAGACCGGGCAAATCACCGATCGCATCGCGCGCCTCTCTCGCGTCCGCGCCATGTTGATCGGACTCCTTGCTCGGCTTCACCGCACGAGCAGCGGCCGGAAACTCGAGAGCTGGTAGGAGACTCCTCGCGTGGCCCCCTTCGCTCTTCGCCTTGTCCCTTCGCTCTTCGCTTTGCCCCTTCGCTCTTCGCTTTGCCCCTTCGCTCTTCGCTTTGCCCCTTCGCTCTTCGCTTTGCCCCTTCGCTCTTCGCTTTGCCC
>DATEDF010000081.1:0-18745 GCA_035286465.1 Gemmatimonadaceae bacterium
TTCCCGCCGATGCCCGAGTCCACCTCGTCGAAGACCAGCGTGGGCACGCCGTCCACCCGCGCGAGGATCGTCTTGAGCGCGAGCATGACGCGCGAGAGCTCACCGCCCGAGGCCACGCGGGCGAGCGGTCGCGGATCGTGCCCCACGTTCAGGGCGACGCGGTATTCGACCGTTTCCGCGCCGGTCGCCGCGACCTCGTCGAGTGTGCGCAGCTCCACGAAGCAGCGCCCGTCGGGCATGCCGAGTTCGGGGAGCAGCGCCTCGACCGCGCGGGCGAGTTTCGTGGCGGCCGCTCGCCGCTTCTTCGTGAGCGCGGCCGCGGCGGTGCCCAGTGCGAGCGCCGCCGCCGTGGCGCGCTCCTCCAGCGCCCGCAGGTCGAGCGCCGCCGTGTCGAGGAGGTCGAGCTCGGCGCGCGCCGCGCGCCCCGTCTCGACGACCGCCCCGATCGTGCCGCCGTGCTTCTTCAGCAGCCGGAAGATCGCGTCGCGCCTGCGCTCGACCTCCGCCAGCCGCGCCGGGTCGTGCTCGACGCCCTCGAGGTACGTCGCCGTCTCGCGCGAGAGTTCCTGCAGCGCGTAGTACGCCGCATCGTACAGCTCCTGGAGCCGCGCCGTGGAGGGGTCGATCCTCCGGAGCGAGGCGAGCGTGCGCTGGAGCGGCCCCACGCGCCGCAGCACCGCCTCGTCCCCGCCGTCGAGCGTGCCGGCGATCTGGCCAGCGAGGGAGCGCAGCTCCTCGGCGTGTGAGAGCCGCCGCGACTCCTCGTCCAGCTTCGCGTCCTCGCCCTCCCGGAGCTTCGCCTCCGCGATCTCCCGCGCGACGTGCTGCAGGTAGTCCGCCCGCTTCCGCGCCTCGTCGCGCCGCGCCACGAGCGCCCGCACCGCGTCGCGCGCCGCGAGCAGCTCGGCGTGCGCCGCGGTCACCCGCGACGCCTCGACGGCGGCATCGCCGAACACGTCGAGGATCGCGCGCTGCGACTCCTCGTCCAGCAGCGCCTGCCCCTCGTGCTGCCCGTGCACGTTGACCAGCAGGCGCCCGACCTCCGCGAGCATGGCCGTGGTGACCGGCGAGCCGTTGATCCACGCGCGGGCCCGCCCTCCCGCCGCGGCGACCTCGCGCTTCAGCACCAGGGTGCCGTCCTCGGCCTCGACGCCGCGCGCATCGAGCGCGGCGGCGATCGCGCGCGCTCCCGACACGTCGAACACCGCCTCCACGGTCGCGCGCGCCGCCCCCGTGCGCACGAGGTCGCTCGTCGCGCGCTCCCCCACGAGCAGCCCGAGCGCCCCGACGATGATGGACTTCCCCGCCCCCGTCTCGCCCGTGAGCACGTTGAACCCCGGCGCGAGGGGGAGCGTGACGGACTCGATGATGGCGAAATTCCTGATGCGCAGCTCGGTCAGCACGAAGAAACAACCTCACTCGTCGCGTTCTGCCAACCCGCCCCACCCCAGCTTGCGCCGCAGCGTCCCGAAGAAGCTCGTCCCCGGGAATCGCGCGATCGTCACGCGATGGGCGGAACGACGCACGGTGAGCGAATGGCCCGCCCCCAATGTGGTGCCGGTCTGCCCGTCCACCGTCACCAAAACCTCCTCGGGCGCATCGTACGGTTGCACGAGGATCTCCGCGTCGCTCGGGAGGAGGATCGGACGCACCGCCATCGTGTGCGGGGAGATCGGCGTCACGAGGATGGACTCGACCGTGGGCACGACGATGGGGCCGCCCGCCGAGAGCGAGTACGCGGTGGAGCCCGTGGGCGTCGAGATCACCAGGCCGTCGGCCGCGAGCACGCCGATCTCCTCACCGTTGACCAGCACGCGCAAGTGCAGCACCCGCGCGAACCCGCCCTTGTGCAGCACGATGTCGTTGAGCGCGCGGAGCCGCGGCCCCGGCGCGCCGCTCGCGGCCACGCCGGCGACCGCTTCGAGCATCATCCGCGTGTCCGCCCGGAACTGTCCCTGCGCGAACTGCGGCAGCAGCTTCGCGAAGTCCTCGGCCCGGCAGCTCGTCAGGAACCCCAGGCGGCCGAGGTTGACGCCCAGGATCGGCACGTCCGCGCCGTCGAGGAGGCGCGCGGCGCGCAGCAGCGTGCCGTCGCCGCCGAGCGAGATCATCCCGCCGAGCCCCTGGGGAGCGCCCAGTGCCGCCGCGCCGGGCGCGTCGGCCAGGAGGTGCGCCTCCAGCTCGAGCGCGAGACCGAGCCGGGGCGACTCGCGCGCGAGGATGCCGAGGCACTCGGCGAGCCCCGCGTAGCCCGCGTGCCCGATGGCGCCGAGTCGCCGGGCAGCCGTCACCCGGCCACCGCCTCGGATTCGCGCAGCGCGCGCACTTTCTCCGCGATCCCGGCGGCGTCGAGCCCGCAGGCGGCGAGCTGACGCGCGCGCGAGGCGGCCGCGATGATCCTGTCCGGTACGCCGTGCGCCACCACGCGCACCGTCGAGTCCATGGATTCCACGACGCTCGCGATGAACGCGCCGAAGCCGTTGACGACCGTCCCTTCCTCCACCACCAGGATCTGCCTGTGGTCGCCGACGATGCTCGCGAGCGTGAGTTCGTCGCACGGCTTGAGGAAGCGACAATTGACCACGGTGACCGGGAGCCCCTCGGCCCCGAGCACGTCGGCGGCGGCGAGCGCAGGGAGCACCATCGTGCCGACGGCGAGGATGGCGATCTCGCGCCCGTGGCGGAGCACCTCCCAGGTGCGATACGGCACGGCCTCGATCTCGCCGATCGCCGGCACGACATCGGGCGCCACGTCGCGCGGATAGCGAAGGGCGAACGGCCCGGCGTCGTGCGCGACCGCGGTCCGCAGCAGCCCCAGCATCTCCCGGGCGTTCTTCGGCGCCGCCACCGTCACGTTCGGCACCGCGAGGAGGTACGCGATGTCGTAGAGCCCCATGTGCGTCTCGCCGTCCTCCCCGACCAGGCCGGCGCGATCCATGCAGAAGACCACGGGGAGGCGCTGGAGCGCGACGTCGTGGATGATGCTGTCGTAGGCGCGCTGCAGGAACGTCGAGTAGATGGCCACGATCGGCCGCACGCCGCGCGTGGCCATCCCCGCCGCCATCGTGACCGCGTGCCCCTCGGCGATCCCGACGTCGAAGAAGCGCGTCGGATGCGCCTTCGCCACGACGGCCGTGCCGGTGCCGCTGGACATCGCGGCGGTGATCGCGACGATGCGGTCGTCCTCGCCCATCAGCTCGGTGAGCCCCTTGCCGAACACCGCGGTGTAGTTCGCGTTCGCCGTCGCCGTTCTGCGCTGCTTTCCCGTTGTCGGATCGTGACCGGGCGGGAGCGCGTGCCACTTCTCCACGTGCTCGCCCGCCGGAAAGCCCTTCCCCTTCTGCGTGATGACGTGCACGAGCCGCGGCCCCTTCAGGTTGCCCACGGCCTTGAAGGTGTCGTTCATCTGGCCGATGTCGTGCCCGTCAATCGGCCCGAAATAGCGGAACCCGAGCTCCTCGAAGAGCACGCCGGGCGTGAGGAGGGTCTTCAGGCTCTCTTCCCACTTGCGCAGGAGCTGCGACGCGTGGAGCATGCCCGGCGCGTGGCTCGCGAGGTCGCCGATGGCCGATCGGATGCGGTTGTAGATCGGGTTCCGCTGGACCGACGTGAGATACTTGTGCATCGCGCCGACGTTGGGCGCGATGGACATCTCGTTGTCGTTGAGAATGACGATGATGTCGCGGTGCGAGCCGCCGGCGTTGTTGAGCCCTTCGTAGGCGAGGCCGCTGCCCAGGGC
Organism: Gemmatimonadaceae bacterium; assembly: GCA_035286465.1. GTDB lineage: Bacteria > Gemmatimonadota > Gemmatimonadetes > Gemmatimonadales > Gemmatimonadaceae > Fen-1231. The sequence goes on from DATEDF010000081.1 coordinate 3,740, forward strand.
GCCGTCCCCGATGACGGCCACTACCTGGAAGCGCTCGCCGCGAAGGTCGCGCGCCACCGCGATGCCGTAGGCCGCGGAGATGGAGGTGGCCGCGTGGCCGGCGCCGAAGGTGTCGTACTCGCTCTCGCTCCGCTTGAGGAAGCCCGAGAGGCCGTGTTCCTGGCGCAGCGTCTTCATCCGGCCGAAGCGGCCCGTCAACACCTTGTGCGGGTACCCCTGATGGCCGACGTCCCAGAGCAGCTGGTCGTGCGGCGTGTTGAACGAGTGATGCAGGGCGATGGTCAGTTCCACGACGCCGAGCCCGGCGCCGATGTGTCCTCCGGTCACCGAGCAGGTCTCGATCAGGAAGGCGCGCAGCTCATCGGCGAGCTGGCGCAACTCCTCGAGGGAGAGCGCGCGGAGGTCGTCGGGGGAGCGGATGAGGGAGAGGAGGTTCATCGGAAGCCGAAATGTGCCGAGGTCACGATTCGCGCGCCACGACGAACCGGGCGAGGCACTCGAGCGCCGGTGACGCGAGGCCCGACCGCCGGAGCGCGCGGCACGCCTCGTCGGCGAGTGCGGCGGCCCTCGCGCGGGCGCCGTCGAGCCCCAGCACGGCCGGATAGGTGCTCTTCCGGAGCGCGGCGTCGCGTCCCGCCGTCTTGCCGAGCTGGTCGGTCGTCGCGGTGACGTCGAGCACGTCATCCGCGATCTGGAACGCCAGGCCGACGGCGCGGCCGTAGCGCTCGAACGCGGCGACGACGTCGTCGCTCGATCGCGCCGCCAGTCCGCCGATGCGCACGGCCGCGGTGATCAGCGCCCCCGTCTTGAGCCGGTGGACGCGCTCGAGCGCCTCGAGGGAGAGCGGCGTGCCCTCTCCCTCGAGGTCGAGGAGCTGCCCTCCGATCATCCCGCCGGCCCCGGCGGCCTGCATCAGGAGGCGCACGATCGTGCCGACAGTCTGGTCATCGAGTCCGAGCGCGCGCGCCGCGTCGGCCGCCGCGCGCGCCGCCAGGGGCACCATCACGAGTCCCGCGGCCGTGGCCGCAGGCACGCCGCACACCCGGTGGACGGTGGGCCGCCCGCGCCGGACGTCGTCGTCGTCCATGCACGGCAGGTCGTCGTGCACGAGGGAGTAGGCGTGGACCACCTCCACCGCCGCGGCGAGCGCGCTCGCGTCGCCGCACCCGCCCGCCGCCCGGTACGCCGCCAGCAGCAGCGTGGCCCGCAGCCGTTTTCCTCCCCCGAGCATCGCATAGCGCACGGCGTCGGCGACGGGGCCGTCCATCCCGTCGAGGTACCGCGCGGCGAACACCTGGAGCGCCGCATCCACCGCGCGCCGTTCTTCGGCGAAATCGAGCGGCGGCGCGTCAAGCACGTTCATCGTTGACCTCGAAGACGCCCTCCGCCTTCTCGACGAGCTGCCGTACGCGTCCCTCGGCCTTCGCCAGCTCGGCACTCGCGTCCTTGAGCTTCGTGATCCCTTCCTCGAAAAGGGCGAGGGCCTGCTCGAGCGAGAGGTCGTCCCGGTCGAGCGCCGTGGCGATCGCCTCCAGGCGCGCGAGGTTTTCCTCGAACGTCATCGCGCGCTCCCGGGAGCGCCCCTCGCGGCGCGCGGGGCCTCCGGCGAGCGCGGGGGGCCGGGCGTGGAGCGCCGCACGTGCACCTCGTCGGCGGTGGCGTGGACGCGGCCGTCGCGCAGCTCGAGGGCGAACGGCATCCCCGGCCGGAAGAGCGCGGCGCTGGGAAGCGCGCAGCCGGTCGCGCTGAGGGCCACGGCGTAGCCGCGCGCGAGCGTGGCGAGCGGGCTCAGGGCCTCGAGGCGCGCGGCCACCTCCTGGAGGCGCGCGCGGCGGCGCTCGACGGCGCGCTCGGAACGGAGCGCCAGGTCGCGCGCCAGCCGGCGCAGCTCGCGCGACGCGTCGCGCACGCGCAGCACGGTGGCCGCGCGGATGGCCTCGCCGAGCGCCCGCACCGCGGCGGTCACTTCGGCGAGCACCGGCACCGCCGCCTCGGCCGCGGCGCTGGGAGTCGCGGCGCGGTGATCCACGACCAGATCGGCGATGGTGACGTCCACCTCGTGTCCGATCCCGGAGATGGTCGGGATCGGGCAGGCCGCGATCGCACGGGCGACGCGCTCGTCGTTGAACGCCCACAGGTCTTCGCGCGAGCCGCCACCACGGGCAACGATCAGGACGTCGGCGTCCCGCCACCGCGCCACGCGGTCGAGGGCGGCGACCAGCGACTCGGGCGCGGTCTCTCCCTGCACGGCGGCGGGAACCACGACGATCTCGACCTTCGCATTCCGGCGCGTGATCACCGAGACGATGTCGTGGAGCGCGGCACCGTCGGGGCTCGTGACGACCGCCACGCGGCGTGGAAAGCGCGGGAGCGCACGCCGGCGCGCGGGATCGAGCAGCCCGTCCTTCTCGAGCGCCGCGCGCGTCAGCTCGAACTGCTTGCGCCAGAGCCCCTCGCCCTCGGCTTCCATCGCACTGATCATGAACTGCATCTGGCCGCGCGCCGCGTAGACGGAGAGCTGCCCGCGCGCCATGACCTGCATGCCCTCGTCCGGCGGCGCCGGAATCCGCCGCACGTCGCGCGCCCACACCACGCACGAGAGCTGCGCGGTCCTGTCCCGCAGCGTGAAGTACCAGTGCCCGTTCCGGTGCGCGGTGAAGTTGGTCACCTCGCCCTTCACCCAGAGCGGCGGAAAGGCGCCCTCGAGCACGTCCTTCGCCGCGCTCGTGAGGTCGGCGATGGCGAGCGCGGTCTCGGGCGAGGCGCCCGGCACGAGCGACACGGTCACGCGGCCAACTCCGCGGCCAGCTCCGCGGCGCGCACCGTGTTCTGGAGGAGCATCGCGATCGTCATCGGCCCGACGCCGCCCGGCACCGGCGTGATCTTCGACGCCACCTCCCGCACGCTCGGGAAGTGCACGTCTCCCACAAGCCGCGTCCCGGACCTGGTGGACGGGTCGCTCACGCGGTTCATCCCGACGTCAATCACGACCGCGCCCGGCTTGACCATGCCGCCGGTGACGAGCTCGGCCTTCCCGATCGCCGCGATGAGGATGTCGGCGTGCCGCGTGTGCCACGCCAGGTCCCTTGTGCGCGAGTGGCAGACCGTCACGGTTGCGTCCGCCATCTCCATCGGCTGCACCATCAGCGCCGCCATCGGCTTGCCCACGACATTGCTCCGCCCGAGAATCACGCACTCCCGGCCCTTCGTCTGGACCTGGTACGCGCGCAACAGCACCTGCACGCCGGAGGGCGTGCACGGCGCGAAGCCGTCCGCGTCGCCGCTCAGCAGCTTCCCCACGTTGACCGGGTGAAAGCCGTCCACGTCCTTCGCGGGCAGAATCCGCCGGATGACCGTCCGCGGGTCCATCTGCTTCGGAAGCGGCATCTGCACGAGGATGCCGTGCACGCGCGGGTCGGCGTTCAGGGCGTCGAGGCGCGCGAGCAGTTCGGCCTCCGACGTGGACGCGGGAAGCCGGATCGTCTCGCCGCGCATCCCCGCCTCGACGCTCGCCTTCTCCTTGTTCCGCACGTATACGGCGCTCGCGGCGTCGTCGCCCACGAGCACCACGCTCAGGCCGGGCTGCACGCCGCGCGCGGCGAGCGCGCCGGCGCGCTCGGCGACCGCGGCACGGATCTTCTTCGCGACGGCGGCGCCGTCCATCAACTCAGCGGGCAATGTCCATCGCTCGCTTTTCGCGGATGGCGACCACCTTGATCTGCCCCGGATACTGCAGCTCCGTCTCCACGCGGCGCGCGATCTCCTCCGTGAGCGATTGCATGCGCGTGTCGTCCACGTCCTCGGGGTTCACGATGACGCGGATCTCGCGTCCCGCCTGAATCGCGAACACGCGGTCCACGCCGCGGTAGCTGGAGGCGATCTTCTCGAGGCCCTCGAGGCGCTTGACGTACGTCTCGAAGGCTTCGCGTCGCGCGCCGGGCCGCGAACCGCTGATGGCGTCGGCGGCCTGCACGAGCACGCTGATCTCGCTCTCGTGCGGCACGTCGTCGTGGTGCGCGGCGATGCAGTTCACCACGAGCGGATGCTCGCCGTGCTTCGTCGCGACTTCCACGCCGAGCTGCACGTGCGTCCCCTCGTGCTCGTGCGTGAGCACCTTGCCGATGTCGTGCAGGAGCGCCCCGCGCCGCGCCATGGCGGCGTCGAGGCCGAGCTCCTCGGCCATGATGCCCGCGAGCCACGCGACTTCCTTGGAATGGAGCAGGATGTTCTGCCCATAGCTCGTGCGCCATTTCATCCGGCCCACGAGCTTCACGATCTCGGCGTGCAGGCCGTGCACGTTCACCTCGTATGCCGCCTGCTCGCCCGTCTCGAGGATTCCGGCGTCCACCTCCTTGCGCGCCTTCTCGACGACTTCCTCGATGCGCCCGGGATGGATGCGCCCGTCGGCCACGAGCTTCTCGAGCGCAAGGCGTGCGACCTCCCGGCGCACCGGATCGAAACAGGAGACGACGACGCTGTCCGGCGTGTCATCAATGATGACGTCCACGCCCGTGGCCAGCTCGAACGCGCGGATGTTGCGTCCTTCGCGCCCGATGATGCGTCCTTTCATCTCGTCCTTCGGGAGCGACACCGCGCTCACGGTGATCTCCGCGGTGTGGTCCGCGGCGATGCGCTGGACGGCGAGCGCGACGATCTTCTTTGCCTCGCGGTCGGCGTTGCGGCGCGCGCTCTCGCGAATCTCGCGCAGCCGGTTCGCCGCGTCGGCCTGCGCCTCCTCCTCCATCCGACGGATGAGCTCCGCCTTGGCCTCCTGCGCCGAGAGCCCGGCGAGCTGTTCGAGCCGGCGGCGCTCGTCGGACACGAGCTTGTCGAGTTCCGCCTGGCGTTCCTCGACGGTCTTCTCCTTGCGGCCCAGGTCGCTCGCGCGGCGTCCGAGGTCCTTGTCGCGCGTCTCGAGCACCTCGAACTTCCGCTCGAGGATGACCTCGCGTTCCTGCAGCCGCTTCTCCTCTTTCTCGACCTCCTCCCGGCGGCGCCGCGCTTCCGTCTCCCACTCCTCGCGCGCGCGCATCGCCTCTTCCTTGCCGGCGAGGACCGCCTGCTTGCGCAGGCCGTCCGACTCGCGCTCCGCGTCCCCCACGATGCGCTTCGCCACCTGTTCTGCCGCCTCACCCGCCGCGCGCCGGGCGAGCGTCTCGGCCGCGCGCCCCGACCGGCGTCCCAACGCAAAGGCGACCGCGGAGCCGGCAAGTCCAAGCACGCCGAGCGCGATCGCCACGTACAGCAAGGGATTCATGGTCCGTATGCTCCAGGGCGGTGGCGCCGGACGAGAGACCGTCGCCGCCCGCGATTCATGAGAACTGCCCGGGAGCGCTCACGCGGCGGTCACGAGTGCCCCGGTAGTCCGACCGTCCGATCGGGCGCCGTCGTAGGGCGCTGAATGGGACGGGCTAACTGCCGGGGCCGCTTGCACCTACGCGCGCGATGCTCCGCGTCCTGAGAAGGTAGGCCGAGCGGCCGGAAAAGGCAACGTGCGGCCGCCGCGACGCCACGCGCGGCCGGCCAAAAAGTGGCTGAATCCCGCAGTTACCCTCGCGTCGCCCGCCTCGTATGCTACGTGCAGCGCGCGACACGAGGGCCGTCGCGCCACAGACACCCCCTTGCGCCGCGATGCGCGACATCAGCGACCCCGCCAGTCCCGACGTGCCGCTCGTGCTGGTGATTGACGACGAAGAGAGCGTGCGCCGCCTGATCGGCCGCGTGCTCGAGCGGCGCGGCTATCGCGTGCTCCTCGCCGCGGACGGCAAGGAGGGGCTCCTCCTCTTCGAGCACCACGCCGACGAAGTCAAGCTCGTCGTGCTCGACTGGCACCTGCCCGGCGAGCCCGGCGAGCGCACCTTCGACGAGCTGCTCAAGCGAAAACCGAGTGTACGCGTGGTGCTGGTAACGGGAGACTCGTCGGCCGACCTGGGCGCCGACGCGCGCAAGTACCTCGCCTGCGTGCTGCTGAAGCCGTTCACCACCTCGGAGCTGATGCTCGCGGTGAACGCGGTGCTCTCGGCGTAGCGCGCGTCTGCGCGCGCGTCTGCGCGCGTGTGTGCGCGCGCTGTCACGGGCGCGGCGCGCTGCGGCGCGCTGCGGCGCGCTGCGGCGCGGCAGCGTCAATCCGCGACGGCGCCGCCCCGTTTTCCGGGTGGGAGCCACCGCCGCACATCGCCCGCGAGCGCGCGCATCGCCTCGGCCATCTCGACGCTCCCGGCGCGCTCGCGGAAGAGCTCGTCGGTGATCGAAAGCGCGGCGAGGATTGCCGCCTTGTGTGACTCGACGACGGCCGCGCTCCCCATCACGCCGCGGATGGCCTTGTCCACGTAGGCCGCCACCGCGCGCGTGTGGTCGGGTGGCGTGTCGCTCTTGATGGTGTACTCCTCGCCGCAGATCGTCACGCGCGTGCTGTACCTGGTGGCGCTCATTTCGCCTCCCCGGCGTGCTGCTGGCGCAGGAATCGCACGCGCTCGAGCATCTTCCGCGTGCGCTCGGAGGCATCATCGAGCCGGGACTGGAGTCGCCGGTTCTCCTCCTCGAGATGCGTCACGCGCTCCTCCGCGGCAGTTCCGCCGCCGGCTCCGCCGCCTTTCGTGGCGATCGCCTTGAGACGCGCCTCCGCCGCCAGCGCGCGCTTGCGAAAGGCGGCGAGTTCCTCGCCCAGGTTGCGGACGAGCGTTTCCAGTTCGCGGAAGGCCTTGAGGTCAGGCCGTGCGGGGTTCGACACCGAGTTCACTCCTGAGGGCCTTGAGCAACTGCGCGCGCCGCCCTTCGATCTCCTGATCGCGTAGAGTGCGCTGCGGATGGCGGAAGGTCAATCGCCAGGCGATCGAGCGCGCGCCGGCGGGCACGCCCGCTCCGCGAAACTCGTCGAAGAGCACGAGGCGCTCGAGGAGCTCGCCGCACGCGGCGCGGATCACCCGTTCCACGTCGCCGGCCGCCCGGTCATTCGGCACGATCAGCGCGACGTCGAACTCGGCTGCCGGAGTCGCGGGAAGGGCCGTATGGTGCACGAAGGCGCGCGCCGCATCGGCCGGCGCCACGTACGCGTGGGCGCCGCGCGCGGCCGGCGGCGCGGACGCGAGCTCGCCCAGCGTGATCTCGACGCCGAAGGCGCTCGACGCCCAGACGGGGGCATCGAGCGGCACCGCTCGCACGACCCCGACCTCCGCGCCCGATGCGCGCACGGCCCACAGCGCGCCGCCCTCCGCCGGCACGAGGGCGACCTCGGCGCGCGGCCACGCCGCCCGCACGACCGTCTCGGCGAGCGCCTTGGCGTCCCACGCGTCGTACGCCGGCGGCCTGGGATCGGTGAAGTGCGGGGGCCGGCGCGCCCCCATCACGAGCACCGCGGCCCGCAAGGTCTCCCTGGGGAGCGCGTCGCCGACGGGCTCGAACGCGGAGCCGATCTCGAACAGGCGCACGTCGCCCTGGTGCCGGTTCAGGTTGTACTCCGCGCGGCGCGCGAGCGTCTCGAGCAGCGAGCGCCGCAGGAACGGTTCGTCCTCGGCAAGCGGATTCGTCACGCGCACGTGCGGATCGGACGCGGACGTCTCGGCGACGAAGGGCATCGGGCGCGCTTCCGCCAGGCCGGACGCGACCAGCGCGTCGCGCACCCGTCGCGTCGCGAGGTGCAGCGGATCGTCCGGCACGGTGCCCGGGCGGTACGGCCGCACAGCGTCCGGCAGGCGGTCGTACCCGCGCAGTCGCGCGACTTCTTCCACGAGGTCCACATCGCGCGACACGTCGTGCCGCCAGGACGGCGCCGTCACCGCCAGCGCGCCCCCCGCTCCCGGCTTGACCCGGAAGCCGACGGCGCCGAGGAGCGTGCGGATCTCCGGCGCGCCCACCCGCTCGCCCAGGAGCCGCTCGACGCGCGCGGGGCGGAGCGCCACGGGCCGGGGCGATCGCGGGGCCGCGCCGACGTCGAGGAGCGCCTCGATCGTCCCGCCGGCCACCGACACGATGAGCCCGGCCGCCTGCACGGCGATCGCCGCCGTGGCCCCGCCGTCCACGCCGCGCTCGAAGCGGTAGCTCGCGTCGGTCGAGAGGCCGAACGCGCGCCGGACGGCGCGCACGTCCTTCGGCGCGAAGTACGCCACCTCGAGCAGCACGTCGGTCGTGGCCGCGGTGACCTCGCTCTCGTGCCCGCCGAGCACACCGGCGAGCGCCACGGGCCGGTCGCCGTCGGCGATGACGGTCATCCACGGCTCGAGCGTCCGCTCGACGCCGTCCAGCGTGACGAGCGTCTCGCCCGCGCGGGCCTTCCGGACGACGATCGCGCCGTGCGCCAGCGTGCGCAGGTCGAACGCGTGCACCGGCTGCCCGAGGCCGTGGAGCACGTAGTTGGTCACGTCCACCACGTTGTTGATCGCGCGGCCGCCCACCGACTCCACGCGCCGCGCGAGCCAGTCCGGCGTGCGGCCCACGGTCACGCCGCGAATGACGGCCGCGACGTAGCGTGGGCAGCCGGCGCGGTCTTCGACCTTCACGCGCACGCCCTTCGCCTGCGCGGCGGCCGCGCCGCGGACCGCCTTCGGCGCGCGCGGCAGCGCGCGCAACTCGGCCGGCGTCGCCATCGGCCGCTTCGTGATCGCCGCGAGCTCGCGCGCCACCCCGACGTGCGAGAGGAGGTCGGGCCGGTTGGGGAGCACGTCGAGGTCGAGCACCGCGTCGCCGAGCGGGAGCGCGTCGAGGAGCGCGGTGCCCGGCGCGGCCGCGACGGCGAGCGCGAGGATGCCCTCGGCATCGTCACCCAGGCCGAGCTCCCGCGCCGAGCAGAGCATGCCGTGCGACGTCATCCCCCGGATCTTGCGCGCCTCGATCTTGAGTCCGCCCGGCATCACCGTGCCGACGCGCGCGAACGGATAGCGCGTTCCGACGGCGACGTTGGGTGCGCCGCACACGACCTCGACCGGCGTGCCGCTGCCGTCGTCCACCAGGTTGAACGAGAGCTTCGTGTCGGGGATCTTCCGGCTCTCGACCACGCGCGCGACCACGATCGGCGCCAGGTCGGCGCGCGTCCGTTCGAGTCCTTCGAGCGAGACGACGTGACGCGACAGCAGCTCGCCCACCTCCTCCGGAGCGAGCGCGTGCGGCACGAACGCGCGCAACCACTCGTGCGAGATCTTCATTGGGCGAACTGCCCGAGGAAGCGCACGTCCGACTCGGAGAGCAGCCGGATGTCGGGAATGCCGTGGCGCGAGAGCGCGATGCGCCCCGGCCCCATCCCGAACGCCCACCCGGTGTAGCGCTCACTGTCCACGCCGGCCGACTCGAGGACCGCGGGATGCACGAGTCCGCAGCCCAGGATCTCGATCCAGCGGGGCCCCTTCCCGTCGCCCAGGTCCACCTCGACGTGCATCTCCGCCGATGGTTCCGTGAACGGGAAGTACGACGGCCCCAGGCGCGTGCGGCGGGTGGTGCCGTAGAAACGGCGCACGAAGTGGGTCAGCGTCGCCTTGAGGTCGGCGAAGGTGATCCCCTCGTCAACCGCGAGTCCCTCGAGTTGCGCGAACATCGGCGCGTGCGTCGCGTCGAAGAAGTCGCGCCGGTAGGCGTTGCCCGGCGCGAGAATGCGGATGGGCGGCGGATGCCGCTGGAGCGTCCGGAGCTGGACCGGCGACGTGTGGGTGCGGAGCAGCCCGCCCCCCTCGAGGTAGAGCGTGTCGTGCAGCTCCATCGCGGGATGGTCGGCGGGAAAGTTCAGGCCGCCGAAGTTGTACCACTCCGTCTCGGCCTCGGGCCCCAGCGCGACCGTGAAGCCGAGCTCACGGAAGATGTCGCAGATCTCATCGAGGACGAGGGAGACCGGGTGCAGGGCGCCGCGCCAGGATTCGCGCGCGGGCATCGTGCGGTCGAGGGCGGGGGCGGCGGGGGCGGCGGCGGAGAGGGCGGTCTCCACTGCGAGCAGCTGCCTTCGAACCGAGTCGTGCAGCGCGTTGAAGAGTTTGCCGGCCTCGGCACGCTCGCTGGCTGCGAGTCCCGGGATCATCGCCTGCAATTCTCTCAGCAAGCCGGAGTGCCGGCCGATTACGCGATCGCGGGTGTGCCTGAACTGCTCCTCGGTGGTGACCGACGCGAGATGCGCGTCGATGGCCTGCCGAAGCTGCTCGTAGCGAACCTTGTACTCTTGGAGAGTCACCGAAGTTACGTGAACGGTGTACGGTCTACCGTCTACCGTCTACTCGCGGTCGCCGTTTACGCCGCACTGAGCGCCGAGCGCGCCTTCTCCGCCAGCGCCGTGAACGCCTGCGGATCGCTCACCGCGAGGTCCGCGAGGATCTTCCGGTCCACCGCGATCCCCGCCTTCTTGAGCCCGCTCATGAACTTGTTGTAGCTCAGGTCGTGCTGGTGCGCGGCGGCGTTGATGCGGATGATCCAGAGTTTCCGGAACTCGCGCTTCTTCGCCTTGCGGTCGCGGTACGCGTAGACCCACCCGCGCTCCACGGTCTCCTTGGCCGCCTTCCAGAGCTTGCTGCGGCCGCCGTAGTTGCCGCGGGCGGCCTTCATCACCTGCTTCTTGCGCTTGAGGCGCGTGACGCCTGATCGGGCGCGAGGCATGGGTCGCTCTCCTTAGGCCTGGAGCAGCCGCTTCATGCGCTTGGCGTCACCGGAGGTCGCGACGGTCGTCGGCCGTCGCAGGTGACGCTTCCGCTTCGCGGACTTCTTCGTGAGGATGTGGCTCTTGTAGGCCTTCAACCGGCGCACGCGCCCCGTCCCCGTGAGGGAGAAACGCTTCTTCGCGCCCTTGTGCGTCTTCATCTTCGGCATCGTCCGACTTCCTCATAGCAGGGCTTCAATGACTTCCGATCACTCCGCACTCCGGACGTCTCACTTGGGGGTCAGGATCATCGTGAGCGCCTTCCCTTCCAGCCGCGCGTCGGTCTCGATCTTCGAGACGTCGGCGAGCGCGGCGGCGACCCGGTCCACCACGGCGCGCCCGAGCTCCGGATGGGCGATCTGCCGGCCGCGGAACATCAGCGTCACCTTGACCTTGTTGCCGTCCTTGAGGAAGCTCCGCGCGTGGCGCGTCTTCGTCTCGAAGTCGTGACGCTCGATCCCGGGCCGGTACTTCACTTCCTTGAGCAGAATCACGTGCTGCTTCTTCTTCGCCTGCCGCGCCTGCTTGGCCATCTCGAACTTGTACTTCCCGTAGTCCATGATCCGGACGACGGGCGGCCGCGCGAGCGGCGCCACCTCAACCAGATCGAATCCCTGTTCCACTGCCGCCGCCAGCGCGGCGTCCACCTCCATGATTCCGAGTTGCGCCCCGTCCGCCGCGATCACGCGAACCGGGCTGATGCGGATCTGCCGGTTGACACGCGGCCCCCGCTTGGTGGTGGGTTCCTGAATGTGTGCTCTCCTCCGTGAGCGAAATGAAAATCGCGGACCCTCCTTCGCCCGGAGTCCGCGATGCGCGCCCGCCCACGCGGTGTCCCGGTGGGCGGCGGTGCCTCGAACTCCTGCAGCACGGCGTCCCGCAACGATGAAGGACGGAGGCCAGAGGGTGGGCCCGGCAAGCCAGGCCGGACCGCTTGTCTGCGATGTGCCCTAAAGCTAGTGGCGAGGCAGGGTGAGTCAAGAACGACAACAGCGAGTGGACAGCCGTCAGCCGTCAGCTGTCAGCCGTCAGCCGTCAGCGAAGTTGCGGTCTGATGCAGCTGATGGCGGAGAGCTGACAGCTGACGGCTGTCTACTCGTCGTCGCCGTTGACCAGCCCGTACGCCTTCCCGTCGTGCCGGATCCTCCCCCACGCGACGCCGGCGTCGTGCTCGAAGACCAGCAGCCAGCGCTCGCGTTCCGCCCGCGCGAAGAGCCATCGCTTGGTTTCCAGCGTCACCAGCGGCTCCACGTCGTATCCCATGATCCACGGCAGCGGGAGGTGCGCGGCGGTCGGGCAGATGTCGCCGAGGAAGCAGGCGACCTCGCCGCCGCCGCTCACGAGCACGCTCTGGTGGTGCGGCACGTGCCCGGGCGTGCGGAGCACCGAAATGCCCGGCACGATCTCCCGGTCGCCCTCGACCAGCTCCAGGCGCCCCGCTTCGCGCACCGGCTCCCAGTTGCGCGGGAAGTAGCTCGCCGCCGTGCGCTCGTTCGCGTGCGTCGCGAAGTGGTGCTCCCCGGCCTGCACGACGTAGCGCGCGCCCGGAAAGCTCGGCCGCACCACGCCGGCGCCATCCACGAAGGTGTCGCCGCCCGCGTGATCGAAGTGGAGGTGCGTGTTGATGACGAGCGCGACGTCCTCGATGCGGTGTCCCGCGGCGCGAATACCGTCCTCCAGGGCCGTCCGCCGCACGCCCCCCGCCTCACCGGCGCCGTTCGCCTCGCTGCTCCCGTCGTTCTCAATGCCGTAGATGTCGCGGAACTTCGCGTTCTCCTTGTTCCCGGCGCCGGTGTCCACGAGCACGAGCCCCGCCTCGTGCTCGATCAGGAGGCAGCGCATCCCGAGCGCGATCCGGTTGCGCTCGTCGGGCGCGATGCGCTTTTCCCAGAGGGGCTTCGGCACGACGCCGAACATCGCGCCGCCGTCGAGCTTCTGTCCGCCCGCCTGGATGGCGTGGACGGTGAGACGGCCGATCCGGCGGGTCTGGAGGAGCGGCGGCGGCGCGGTCATGCCGTGGAATCTGTGCGCGGTCGGCCGCGCGTGGTACTCGCGCGCGCCTGCGCCGCCCTCAGGCCCTCAGGCCCCGTCGCGCGCGTCGCTCGGCCGGGGCCACGCGCTCCAGCGGCGCCGCGCGCGCCGCACGCGCCGCACGCGCCCCGTGCGCCGCGCGAGCAGGCCGTCGAGCGCCTCCCACGTGTGGACGCCGGCCCGCTCCGCGTCGCGCAGGAGCCCGAGGAGGACCTGCGCGGTGGCGCGCGCGTCGCCGACGGCGCGATGGCGCCCGTCAATCTCGACGCCGTAGTGCCACGCGACGGCATCGAGGTTCCGGCGGGGCAGGTGCGCGAGGAGGCGGCGCGCCAGGCGCACCGTGCAGAGCTGCGCCGGCGCGAGCGCACTCCAGCTCGCGCGCGCGACGCGCTCGTACTCGGCCTCCAGGAAGTTCCAGTCGAAGCGCGCGTTGTGCGCCACGAAGACGCGGCCCACGACGTGCTGCGCGAGGTCGCCGGCGATCTCGCGAAACCGCGGCGCGCTTCGCACCATCGCGTCGCTGATCCCCGTGAGGCGCGTGATGGAGGGGGGAATCGGCCGCTGCGGATTCACGAGTGAATGGAACGTCTCGGTCGTCCGCTCGCCGTGGACGAGCACCGCCGCGACCTCGGTGATGCGGTCGCCCGCCCACGCGCTCATCCCCGTCGTCTCCACGTCCACGACGAGGAAGGGCACTTCACGGAACGGCGTGCCCGCGTCATCCGTCTCACTCCCCACGCCCGATTCGCCCCTCATCATTCCCCCTTCGCCGTTCGCCCTCTTCGCTCTTCGCCCTTCGCTCTTCGCTCTTCGCCCTTCGCCCTTCGCCCCTGTCAGCCCTCACCACGGATCCGCACGCACGACCGGACACGTCATGCACCGCGGCCCGCCGCCCCCCCGCACCAGCTCCGCGCCCTCGAACGTGATGACCGCGCGCTCGTCGTCGGCGATCCGCTCCTGCCCCGTGAGGAACGCCTCCGAGTCCACGAGGCGGAAGCCGGCCTTCGCCATCTCGCCCAGCGTCGCCTCGTTGCGCGAGTAACCGACGACGAGCCCCGGCCGGAGCGTGAGGAAGTTGCACGCACTCGACCACTGCTCGCGCTCCTGCGTGATCCGCCGGTCGCCGCCGCAGAAGATCGGCTCGAGCGCGAGGCCGCACTCGCGGAGCGCGTCGAAGATTCCCGGCATCTCGCGGAGCTGCGCCTCGCCCCTGCGCCAGAGCAGCACGGACAGCCGTTCGGCGCCGAGGAAGTGCGGCGGGAAGACTACGCACTGTCCGCGATCCACCTGCGTGAAGATCATGTCGAGGTGGATCGCCGTGTTCTCCTTGGGCATCACGACGACGATCACGTTGCGGATCGGCGTCGTCGCGAAGAGCAGCTGCGTCACGAGGTCGATCGCCGCCGGGCTCGACCGCTCGCTGAAGCCGATGGCGATGGTGTCCTCGCGCAGCGGGTGCACGTCGCCGCCCTCGAGGGTGTAGTTGACGCGCCGCTCGAGCGAGCCGTCGTAGAGGAGCCCCGCGTTGGCGAGCGCGGGATGGTGGCGGAAGATCGCCTTCATCAGGAGCTCCTCCGTCCACCGGATGCCGTGGCGCATCGCGCCGATCATCACGCGATCGCAGACGGCCATCGCCACGTCGCGCGTGAAGAAGAGGTTCGGGAGCGGCGGGAGCACGTAGCCGCGCTCGTTGAGCGTGCGCGCGAGCGGGCCCGGCGCCTCCTCGTGCCCCTCGATGACGCGCTGGACGAGATCGTCCGTGGGCAGCGCGGCGAGCTGCCGCTCGAGCGGGTGCGCGGCGGTGACGTCCATCGTCTCGCGGATGAAGAGCTCGCGCGCCGCGCGCTCGTCGAGCACGTCGCGCAGCAGGTCGCGCACGTAGCGCACCTCCGCGAAGCGCTCGAGAATCGCGATGAAGCGGCGGTGCTCGCGCTGCGCGTCCTCGATGCTGATGATGTCGTCGTAGAGGTAGTCTTCGCGGGTGTCCGGCGTGACGGCGAGGAGCTCCGGGCCCGGCGTGTGCACGAGGACGGTCCGGAGGCGGCCGATCTCGGAGGTGACGGAGACGCTCATGGAAGGAAAGTAGTCCGCGAGCGGGAGCGGGCGAGGGTCGGCGGCACGACCGGCACGGGGACCCGGCCTCCCCGCGGGCCGTCCGTCGCCCCTCTGCTGCTCCAGGCCTGTTGTGCGCGTCCCGCCGGTGGTAACTTGTGAAATCATTCACAAGCACGCCGCCCCGTGAAACACATCGCCGAATCCACCGTCCGGCGCCTCTCGCTCTACCTGCGCATCCTCGAGGAGTTCGAGGCGCAGGCGCACCAGACGATCTCCAGCGGCGAGCTGGCCGCACACGGCGGCACCACCTCGGC
>DATEDF010000082.1:0-11142 GCA_035286465.1 Gemmatimonadaceae bacterium
CTCCTACAGGACGTGCAGCTCCGCCACCCGCCGGAAGTGGTGTCCGTAGATCGCCAGCGTCACGGCGCGCGGCAGCAATCGCGGGCGGCGAAGCGCCGTCCAGGCGAGGAGCTTCCAGTAATGGAACCGCTCGCGCCCGACGATCCCGAGCCGGAGCGCCGATCGCACCAGCGCGAGCAGGCGCTGGAGGTCCATGCGCTGCCGCACCTCGGGCGTCTTGAACTCGCGCAGGAAGGTGCGGACGCGCCGGTAGTACTGCTTCGGCGCGTAGAGGTGACGGAGGAGCGCCTGGTAGTGCTCGCGCAACGACTCGAGTCCCATGCTCGGAATGAGATTCGTGGTGCCGTCCACGTTGTCGCCGGTCATCTCGCCGGTCAGTCTGCCTTCGCGCTTCATCCGGTCGTAGAGGCGTGTGCCCGCCGGCGCCTGGAGCATCCCGACCATCGCGGTCACGATGCCGCTCTTCTGGATGAACTCGATCTGGCGCTGGAACGTCGAGGGCGTGTCGGAGTCGAAGCCGACGATGAATCCGGCGTTCACCTCGATGCCGGCGCGCTGGATGCGCTTGACGTCCTCGATGAGGTCGCGCCCGAGGTTCTGCTTCTTGTTGCAGGCGGCGAGCGCGTCCTCATCGGGCGTCTCGATGCCGACGAAGACGTTGTCGAAACCCGCCGCGGCCATCAACCGCAGCAGCTCGGCGTCGTCCGCGAGATTCATGGACACCTGCGAGTTGAACGGAATGTGCCGCCGGCGCCGCTGCCACTCGATGAGCGCGGGAAGCAGTTCCGCCTTCACCAGCCGCTTGTTGCCGATGAGGTTGTCGTCCACGAAGAAGACGGACCCGCGCCACCCGCGCTCGTAGAGGGCGTCCAGCTCGGCGATCACCTGCGCTGTGGTCTTCGTGCGCGGGCGGTGCCCAAGCATCGCGGTCACGTTGCAGAACTCGCAGTCGTAGGGGCACCCGCGGCAGAACTGCACGCTCATGGACGCGTACCGCTTGAAGTTGAGGAGCTCCCACAGCGGCACCGGGGTCGCGCGCAAATCCGCGTGCTCGTCGCTCGCGTAGACGCGCCTGGCACAGCCGCGCGCGAGGTCGTCGAGGAACGGCCGGAGCGTCAGCTCCGCCTCGTTGAGCACGAAGTGGTCCACCTCGGGGAAGTCCGCGTGCTCGGCGGAGAAGAGCGGGCCACCGGCGACGACGGGGACCCCCGCGGCCTTGCAGCGCGCGATCACGTCGCGCGCCGAGTGGCGCTGCACGATCATCCCGCCGACGAACGCGTAGTCCGCCCACGCGAGGTCCTCGTCGGTGAGGCGCGCGACGTTGAGGTCCACGAGCCGCTTCTCCCACTCGCGCGGGAGCATCGCGGCCACCGTGACCAGCCCGAGCGGCGGCGATGCGGCCCGCCGGCGGATGAACCGCAGGGCGTGCTTGAAGCTCCAGAACGTGTCCGGGAACGCCGGCGAGAGGAGGAGGATTCGCATCGGCCGCGGGGGCTACATCGCGGGCCCGAGGATCCGGTCCAGCTCTTTCTTCCGCGCCTCGAGCTGCGTCTTGAGCACTGCGTGCCGCTCGATGGCGTCTTTCCCGATCTTCTGGTCTGCGGTGTTCGTCATCGAGTAGAGATACGTGATGTGCGTCTGCAGCTCCGGCTTGCTGTAGCGCACCGTCGGCGTGATGAGATGCGAGGCCAGCTCGTTCAACTTCGCGAGCTTCTCGGCGTCGCCGCCGCCGGCGCCGCGAAGGCGCTGCTGCGCGGTGCGTACACGGGCGACCGTTTTGTTCACGTCACTCACCAGGTCACGCACGCGCATGTTGTGCGCGAACTGCGCGCGCAGGTCCTCGAGCGTGACGCCGTCGCGGAGCACGCGCGGGTCCTCGGCGATCGTGAGCGGCTGCGTCTGCGTGAAGGCGCCGGCCTTGAGCCGCACGGCGTAGGTGCCGGGCACCGCGACGGGCCCGTTGCCGCCCGCGACGCCGTCGCCGGAGAGCGGCCCGGGATAGCGGAGGTCCCACGTGAAACGGCGCATCCCGCCGCTTTTGTCGAGACGTGCGGCGCCGCCGCCCCGGCCGCCGCGCCCGCCGGCGCCCTCTTCCTCGTCGGGTAGCGCGACCACGCCCGGCTGCGCGCCGCCGGCCGGCGCCGCGCTCGAGAACGCGCGCACGACCTTGCCCGCGCCGTCGAGAATCTCGAGCGTGACGTCCCCGGTCGCGGCGCTCGCCAAGTAGTAGTCAATCTGCGCGCCGGCCGCCGGATACTGCACGCCGCCGCCCCGCCCCCCGCCGCCCCCGCCGCCGCCGCGCCCACCGGCGCGCGTGCGCGTCGCCTCACGCGGCTTGAACAGCACCGCCGGCGCCGCCGCGATCCGATCGTTCAGCTGGTGCAACGGCGTCAGGTTGTCGAGAATCCAGAAGCTGCGCCCCATCGTCGAGAGCACCAGATCGTTCCGCGTGATCTTGATGTCGGTCACGGGGGTCGCCGGCAGGTTGAGCTGGAACGGCTGCCAGCGCGCGCCGTTGTCGAACGAGACGTACATCCCGAACTCGGTGCCGGCGTAGAGAAGCCCCGGGCGCGCGGGATCCTCGCGGACCACGCGCGTCGGCTCGTCCTTCGCGATGCCGTTCGTGCCGTCCGTCAGGCGCGTCCACGACTTGCCGTAGTCGTCGGTTCGGTAGAGATAGGGCGCGAAGTCGCCGAGCAGGAACCGGTACGCTGCGACGTAGGCCGTGCCCGGCTTGTGCGGGCTCGGCTCGACCTGCTGCACGCGGCCGAGCGGCGGCAGGTCCTTCGGCGTCACGTTCGTCCAGTGCAGCCCGTCGTCCCGCGTCACGTGCACGAGACCATCGTTCGAGCCCGTCCAGAGGAGTCCCTTCACGAGCGGTGACTCGCGAATGGCGTAGAGCGTGCTGTAGACCTCTTCGCCGGTCACGTCGAGCGTGATCGGCCTGCCGCTCGCCTCCTGCGGCTCGCCCTTCGGGAAGGCGGTCAGGTCCGGCGAGATCTTGTCCCACGTCACGCCTTCGTCGCGCGTGCGATGGACGTGCTGCGAGCCGTAGTAGACCGTCGCGGCGTCGTGCGGCGAGACTTCCATCGGTGAGACGCGCTGGAAGCGATAGATGAGCGTCGCGCCGCCGTTGCCGTAGAGCGATTCGCCGCCCACCCAGTACTGCTTCTCGTCGCCGCTGCGCAGGTTCATCCGGCTGAACTGCCCCTTGCACGAGCCGTACACGATCTCCGGGTTCACCCGGTTCGGGATGATGGGACCCGTCTCGCACCCGGGGCCGGTGCGCCACTCGTTCGCCTGGCCGCTGCCGAGCGGAAGCGACGGGACGATCAGCGTGCTGTTGTCCTGCTGCGCGCCGTAGACGCGATACGGGAACTGGTTGTCCGTCGCGACCTGATAGAGTTCCGCGGTCGGCTGGTTGGCCTGCGTGCTCCAGGTGCGGCCGCCGTCGAGCGAGACGTTTGCGCCGCCGTCGTTCGACTGGATCATGTAGTCCGAGTTCCGCGGGTTGATCCACATCTCGTGGTTGTCACCGTGCGGCACGGGGGACGTGCGGAACGACTTGCCGCCGTCGGCGCTCCGGTACCACCCCTCGTTCCCGACGTACACGACCTCGGCGCTGTTCGGGTCGGCCCAGAGCGTGGTGTAGTAGAAGGGGCGTGTCCAGAGGTTCGGCGCGTCGTTCACGAGTGACCAGGTCGCGCCCGCGTCCTCGGAGCGGTAGAGTCCGCCGCCCGGCTTCGCCTCGACGAGCGCGTAGACACGGTTCGGCGCGACGGCCGGGATCGCGACGTTGCTCCGGCCGAAGAGGTCGTTCGGGAGTCCGCCGCCGAGCTTCGTCCACGTGTCGCCGCCGTCGGTGCTCTTGTAGAGGCCGCCCTCGCGCGCGCCGCTGATGATCGTCCACGGCTTCCGCTGGCCGCGCCACATCGAGGCGAAGACGACGTTCGGGCTGCCCGGTTGCAGCTCGAGATCGGCGGCGCCCGTCGAGTCGGAGAGGTACAGCACTTTGCGCCAGGTCCGCCCGCCATCGGTGGAGCGGAAGACGCCGCGCTCGACGTTGGGCGCGAACGGATTCCCGAGCGCCGCGACGAAGACGAGGTTCGGATTGGTCGGATGCACGCGGATCGTCGCGATCTGCCCCACGTCGCGGAGCCCGATGAAGGCCCAGGTGCGCCCCGCGTCGGTGGACTTGAACACGCCGCGCCCGATCGAGACGTTGCTCCGGATCTTGGACGAGCCGGTTCCCGCGTACACGACGTTCGGATCGGAGAGCGCGACCTCGATCGCGCCCATCGAGCCCACGGGGAGCTGGCCGTCGGAGACGTTGACCCAGTTGTGCCCCGCGTCGGTGGTCTTCCAGATGCCGCCGCCGGTGGACCCCATGTAGAAGGTCTGCGGTTGCGACGGGACGCCCGTCACCGCGGTCACGCGCCCGCCGCGCATCGGCCCGATCATCCGGTAGCGGAGGCCGGAGAAGAGCGAGGGGTCGTACGTCGCGCGCGATGCTTGCGGCGCCGCGCTGGCGGCCGGCACGAGGAGGAGCGCAAGCGCGAGCGTCGTCGCGCGGATCGTCGTCGGGTGCGTCATCGGAACTCCGGTCATCGGTCCTCGTCTAAACATAGGTGTTCGCCGTCCGGTCAGCGCGCGGCCGCCCTGCTTGCGGCACGGGCAGATGGGATCGCAGTTGCACGCCTCGAAGTACGAACTGGACACGGACCAGTTCCGCATCTGTCGGCCCTCCCGGGAGGATCTGGGTCGCGGCGCCTCCCGCTAGCGCGGGTTCCTGAGCGAAGAGTAGTGCGCGTCAATCTTGCGCACGTAGCCGAGCGTTTCGCGGTACCGCCACCGCGGCACCGTCGGCGCGACGACTTCGATGCTCGCCCAGCGCGCCGGCTCGAGCTGCTGCGCGCGCGCGGCGGCCGACGCCCGCGTGATCGGCCCCTCGCCGGCGTTGTACGCGCCGAACATGAAGGGCAGGCGCTCCGCCGCCGGCACGCGATCCTCCCACCGCTTCCAGAGCCCGCGGTCGTGCAGGATCCCCGCGGCGATGTTCCACACCGGATCGTCAATGGACTGGAACTCGGGACGCTTCGTCTGGATCGCCTGGAACGTGGACGGCATCAGCTGCATCAGTCCGCGCGCGCCCACCGGGCTCCGCGCCGCCGGATCGAGGTCGCTCTCGGCCATCGCCTGTGCCTTGAAGTAGCGCCAGTCGAACGCGATGCCGAAGTAGCGCTTGCTGTACTTGCGGAAGGTGGCGTCGTAGCGCGTGAGGCGCTGGGCGCGCAGCGGTCCGGCGCCGGCCAGCGACGCGGCGGCGAGGAGCAGCACGAGGCGCCCCGCGACCGTCGCGCCGCGCGTCCGCCGGGTCCGCCGGGTCCGCTGGGTCCGCGTCACGAGTCGTTCCCGGGGCATCGCCGTCAGTTGAGCGAATGCCCGATGATCATCGCGATCGCGATGAAGATCGCCGCGATGAAGATCGCGACCGCCACGTTTCCGCGCTTGAGCTCCTCCGCGAAGTTCACCTCGGGCGTGAACTTGTCGAAGGCGCGATAGCTGAACCACATCAGCACCACGCCGAGGACGGCGTAGCCGAAGTTCAGCGCGATGATGGAGAGGTCCACGGTGCCTCCACTGGGCGGCGGGTGCGCCTATCGAGGGCGAAAGGGGTCCGTCGCGGGCCGCGCCCGACGCTGGTCCTCCACCATCTTCGCCACGTCGGCCAGCAGCTGTTTCGCGTCGTAGACGATGCCGTCCTTGATCGTCCACTTCACACCGCCCACGTGCTCGGGCTTGCCGGTCTGGTCGTTGAGCTTGAGCGCGCCCGTTCCGTACAGCACCTTGAGGTTGGCCAACGGGTTGTGGTCCACGATCATCAGGTCGGCGAGCAAGCCCGGCCGCACGGCGCCGAACTCGATCTCCTTCCCCTTCGGCCTGGCGAGCGTTTCCGCGGCGTGGAACGTCGCGCTGCGGATCACCTCGAGCGGGTGGAACCCGGCCTCCTGGAGCAGTTCCATCTCCTGGATCGTCGAGAAGCCGGGCGTGTTGTAGATGAAGCCCGCGTCCGAGCTCGCCGTCACGCGGCCGCCCATGTTCTTGTAGTCATTCAGGAACTCCATCCACACGCGGTAGAAGTTCCGCCACGCGACCTCGTCCCAGGTGGTCCAGTAATACCAGTACGAGCCGTGATTGCTCCGGCTCGGCGTGTAGTAGTCCCAGAGCATCGGCAGCGTGTAGCTCGCGTGCCAGGGCGCGGCCATGTGGTGCGTCATGTCGCGGCCGGTGAGGTACGCCACCATCGTGGGATCGAGCGTGACGTCGCGCTCCCTGAGCTTCCTGAGCAGCGCGTTCCACTTCTCGCCGTGCGGCGTCACGAGGTTCCACTGGCGCGCGACCTGGCCGAAGCGGTGCTGCTCGTCGCTGTAGTTCATCTCCACGGGCCAGGGCTGCACGGAGTTGCGGTCGTACATCGCCTCGAAGAGCCCGTAGAAGTGCGTCACCGTGCCGAGCCCGAGGCGCGTGGCCTCGTCGGCGTTCATCTGCGCGACGCCGGTCTGCGCGAGGTGCGCGGTCGTGCCCAAGCCGAGCTTCTTCGCTTCGTCGAGCAGCGCGGCCATCAGGTCGGGGCGCTCCGCGCCCAGCTTCAGGCCGTCGCCGCCGTTCTGCGCGATCCAGCGGACCCACGCGCGCGCCTGCTCCGGCGTCCGGATCGGGCCCTGGTCCCAGCCGGAGCCGGGGCGCTGGTACACGAAGTAGCGCGGCGCGGTGATCTCGTTCCTGGCGCTGCGCGCCTTCTCCTTGATCGAGTAGTCGAAGCTCGCGAAGGGGACGCCCCGGACGGTCGTGATGCCGTGGGCGAGCCAGAGCTTGTTGTAGTACTCCGAGTCGGGCGCCTTCTGCGTCGTGCCCTGGTGGACGTGCACGTCCACGAGGCCGGGGAGCACGTACATCCCGGCGCCGTCCATCTCGCGCGTGGCGCCCTTCGGCCGCTTCGTCGAGTCAATCGGGACGTTCGGGACGCCGACGCCCACGATGTCCGTGATCCGGTTGTCTTCGATCACGATGTCCATCGGTCCGCGCGGCGGGCCACCCGTGCCGTCAATCAGGGTCGCGCCGCGGATGATGAGCTTCGCGAACGGCCCCTCGCCTTCGTGCCGCGCGGGCGCGACGCGCGGATCCTCCTTCCGCTCGTTCCTGAGGGCTTCCAGCGCGGCCGCGCTCGGCGCGGCCGGTTGCGCGGCGGGACGCTGCTGCGCCAGCGCGGCCGGCGCCGGAGCGGCGCAGATGAGGGAACCGGCTGCGCTCGCCATCGCGATGCGCCGGAGCAGGACAGGGGTTCGCATCGGTACTCCGAAGTCGAGAGAGACTCTCGTAAAAGTACGCGAGAGAGGCGGGGGCGGCGAATCGCACGAGTGCTCGCCGCGGGCGCGACCCACGGGCGTGAGCTGACGGCTGACGGCTGACGGCTGACGGCTGACGGCTGAGAGCTGGCGGTTCGCTCCGCCCTCGTGCATGCTTTCCGCCGCTTCCTTCTCGACTCGACACACCTCGGCGTGCACACGCTCCTCCTCTCCGATCGCGACGTCCGCGCCCTCCTCCCGATGGCCGAATGCATCGGCGTGATGGAGCAGGCGCTGCGCGCGGTAACGGACGGGACGAGCATCCTCCCGCTCCGCACCGTGATTCGCCTTCCCGGTTCACCGAACGCGTTCGCCGCGATGCCGGCCGTGCTCGGCGCGGGTGCCGCGGCGGGTGCCGCGGCGGGTGCCGCGGCGGCGATCGGCGCGAAGATCATCACGGTGTTTCCGGGCAACGACGCGACGCCCTACGACTCGCACATCGGCGTGGTGCTCCTCTTCGACGCGGAGCGCGGAACCCTCGACGCGATCGCGGACGCATCGTCCATCACGGCGATCCGCACGGCGGCGGTCTCCGGGGTGGCGACGCGGCTGCTGGCGCGCGAGGACGCGGCGGAGCTGGCGCTCCTCGGCGCGGGCGTACTCGCGCGGCCCCATCTCGAGGCGATGCAATGCGTGCGGCCCATCCGCCGCGTGCGCGTCTGGAGCCGCTCGGGGGCGCGTGCCGAGGCCTTTGCGACGCGCGCGCGGCACGACGTCGAGGTGGTCGTCTGCGCGAGCGCGCGCGAGGCGGCGACGGGCGCCGACATCTTGTGCACGATCACCGCGTCGCGCACGCCGGTGCTCGAGGGGGCGTGGCTCGCGCCGGGCACGCACGTGAATGCCGTCGGCGCGTCGCTCCCGACGGCGCGCGAGCTCGACACGGCGGCCGTGCGACGCGCGCGGCTCTACGTGGACGGCCGCGAATCCGCGCTCAACGAAGCGGGCGACTTCCTGATCCCGCGCGCCGAGGGCGCCGTGGATGACACGCACATTGTCGGCGAGCTGGGCGAACTGCTCGCGGGCACGGTCGCGGGACGGCGCGACGCGAGCGAGATTACGCTCTTCAAGTCGCTGGGGCTCGCCGTGGAGGACGTCGCCGCGGCGCGGCACGTGTACGAGAAGGCACGCGCCTCGGGCGCGGGAACGTCCGTCGCGCTCGGCGGACTGCGCTCTCACAGCTGACACGCGGGGTGACCAGTGCAGGCATCGGCTCCGGCTGACCTTGGCAACGCGAAGACGATCCTCCTCGCGGCGCTCGCGGCGTTCGGGCTGCTCTACGTCGTGGTCGTCGGGCGAGGATTCGCGCGCGTCAGGAAGGAGGGTGGGGCGGGGCACGCACCCGGCAGTCCGCTGGCGCCGGAGGCCAAGCGCCTCGGGACCGGATTCGTCACGAACTTCTTCGACACGCTGGGCATCGGCTCCTACGCCACCACGACGTCCATCTTCAAGTTCCTGAAGCTGATCCCGGACGAGCAGATCCCCGGCACGCTCACCATCGGGCACACGCCACCAGTCATCGTGCAGGCGTTCATCTATACGCGTCTCGTTCCCGTGGACGCGACGACGCTCATCCTGATGATCACCGCCTCGGTCGTCGGTGCGTGGCTCGGCGCCGGCGTGGTGGCGCGATGGCCGCGACGCAAGATCCAGCTCGGGATGGGGCTCGCCCTCTTCGGTGCCGCGATGCTGATGCTCTCGAGCCTCCTCGAGCTCACGCCGGTGGGAGGCGAAGCGCTCGCGCTCTCCGGCACGAAGCTCGGGCTGGCGATCGCGGGCAACTTCATGCTCGGCGCGCTGATGACGCTCGGAATCGGTCTCTACGCGCCCTGCATGATCCTCGTTTCGCTGCTCGGGATGAACCCGACGGCCGCGTTCCCGATCATGATGGGTTCGTGTGCGTTTCTCATGCCGGTCGCGAGCGCGCGGTTCGTGAAGCACAAGAGCTTCAACGCGCGCGCGGCGCTCGGCCTGATGATCGGCGGGATTCCCGCCGTGCTGATCGCGGCCTTCATCGTGGTGTCACTCCCGCTCACGTACGTGCAGTGGCTCGTCGTTGTCGTGGTGCTCTACACGTCCGCGACGATGCTGCGCTCGGCCGCGCGCGAGCGCGCGCTCACGGCCGCTGCGCAAAGCTGAGGTTTCGGACGCGCCCCGACTGCACGGCGAAGCCCGTGATGCGCCCGCGCGCGTCGCGCGCGAACTCGAGCACGGCCCCGCCGCCAACGAACAGGTCGCGGGCCACCGGCTCGAACACGCCGAACCTCCGCCCGCCGCGTGTGATGACCAGCCGGCCGCTGTCCGCGACGAACGTGTTCGTGGTCTCGATCTCCTCGCTCAGGTAATCGCCTGGGTATTCGGCGAGCTGCGCCGCGGAGAGCGTCTCGAGGCCGAAGCGCTGGTGGCGCGTTGTGCCGCCCCGGGTCCGGATGCTGAGGCGCGCCGGCATGCCGCCGGTCCCGCCGTCGAACGTCCACTCCGTGTTCGTACGCCCCACGCGGAACCGGCCGCCGCCGAGCGGAACGAGACGCGTGAGCGCGCCGCCCGCGCCGGCCATCAGGCTGTCGCCACGGATTCTCGTGCGCCGCACTTCGCCGAGCTCGACGTTCCGCCACGCGCCTTCGAAGCCGCGCAGTTGCTCGAGCGTCATCGGCACGGGAAGCGCCGACACCAGCGCGCTGTCCCACGAGCCGATGGTGTCCGGCGACATTCTGGCGCCCAGGTAGACCGTCGCCACCTTGATCGCCAGGGTGTCCGGCCCTGACGTCGTGAGGTTGCAGAACGTCGTAACGCTCAGACGATGCTCCGGGAAGCGCACGAAGTGCGCGCGGTAGCCCGCCCACGAGCCACCGTGCGAAACGGTGCGCAGTCCGCGCCAGCTGTCCACGCTGACGCCGAGCGCGTACGAGATCGTCGAGTCGTTCGTCAGCTTTCCGCGCACCTGGAGCGAGTCCACCAGCGCGCGGCCGCCGACCACCGGCTCCTCCCAGTTGCGGTCCCAGCGCGCGAAGTCCTCGACGGTGGCGTGCATCGAGCCGGCGCCGCCGGTGCCGTCGAACTGCGAGGACGCGATCGCGAAGCCGTCGGCGCGTGGCGCGTACCCCTGCGCGCGGTTCGGGATGATCCCCGCGTGATCGCTGAGCGAGCGGGAGTCGTTCATCCCGAGCGGGCCCAGGACCCGTTGCTGCAGGAACTGCGGCAGCGGTTTGCCCGTGAGGCGGTAGACGAGCTGACCGACCAGCGCGAAGCCGCTGTTGCTGTAGAGGTAGCGCGCGCCGATCGGAAAGTTCGTCTCGGCGGAGCGCGTGATGACGCGCAGGAAATCGAGCGTGTCGGCGACGCCCTCGAAACTGCGCCCCGCAAGGCCCATCAGCGTCAGGAAGTCGCGAATCCCGCTCGTATGGTTGAGGAGGTGCCGGATGGTGACGCCGCTCGCGTACGCGGGCAGCTCCGGGAAGTACTTTCGGATGTCGTCGCTGAGCGAGAGCTTACCGTCCTGTGCCAGGAGCAGAATCGCCGTCGCGGCGAACTGCTTCGACACCGATCCGATGTCGAAGACGGTGCGCGGCGTGTTCGGGACGCCGAGCTCGAGGTTGGCCATGCCGTACCCGCGTGCGTAGAGGATGCGGCCGTCGCGGTACACCCCGACCGCGCAGCCGGGCGAGTCCACCCGGTCGAACGCGCGAAACACCGCGTCCACGCGCGCCGTGAGCGAGTCACGCGCGCCGATGACGTACTG
>DATEDF010000083.1:0-6767 GCA_035286465.1 Gemmatimonadaceae bacterium
CTCCCGCCTGGGCCGGATGATCCGCACGACGGAATCCGCCATCGCGGCCTCGCCCGTATTGGTGTGGGCGGCCGCGGCGAGGAGCAGGCTCCGCACGTACGTGGAGTCGAGGGCGAAGGCCCGCCCGAACCGTGCGGCGGCTGCGGAGTAGTCGCCGGCGACCCACCGTTCCATCGCGGCGTTGTACGCGCGGTAGGCCTCGTAGCTCGGCGGCTGCACGGAGGCCGGCACTTCCCAGCCGATGAACTGGCTCAGCCGCGTGGCGAGCACGCCCATCACGCGAAGTCGCACGGTATCAATGGCGGCCGCGGGATCGCTCACGCGGGCGCGGACGGGCTGGATGGCGGCCAGCGGCCTGCTCGCCGCGACGTCGAGGACCTCCGAGTGGAACTCGAGGGAGTCGCCCCGCTTGTAGTACGAGCCCGTGACCGCGATGCGCGACTCGGTGAGCCGCGCGAGCTGCTGCACCGGTGACCGGCCGCCACGCTGCGCCGCGCCGGCCGTGATGCCATCGAGCGTCTGGAGCACGATGAGCGTCGGCACCACGGGCACCTCGCCCGTCTGCGCGAGCCCCTCGGTGATCCACTCGGCCACCATCCGGCCCACCGGATCGAGGGCGGGGTCGCCGGTCTCGTTCTGGTACGGAAGCACGACCACCCGATCCACGGCGGCCGAGCCAGGCGCCCCGCTGGCGGGAGCAGCCGCCAGCCGCCAGAGCACGAGCGCGGCGCCGAGCACGACGACGGCGCCGATCGGCGCGAAGAGCGTGACTCGCCGTTTCGGCCCAGCGGCGAAGCGGCTCCGTGGCGCCGGGCCGCGCGGAATCGCGACGGCCCCCGTGAGCGCCTCGGCGAACTCCTGCACCGTGCGATAGCGATCGGCCGGGAGCACGGCCATCGCGCGCGTGATGACGCGCTCCACTTCCGCGGGCACCGCCGCGCGCAGCGTGCGCACGGCGGGTGGAGACGCGGTGGACTTGCGCGCGAGCACCACCGGCACGCTGCTCCCGGTGATCGGCGGCTCGCCCGCCAGCATCTCGAAGAGCACGCAGTCGAGGCTGTAGAGATCGCTGCGGCCGTCCAGTTCCCGCTCGCCGGCCGCCTGCTCGGGACTCATGTAGGCCGGCGTCCCCAGCGTCAGTCCCGTCGAGGTGAGGCGCTCGCCACCCGCCGCGGTGATCGCGCGCGCGATGCCGAAGTCCGCCACCACCGCGTGCCCGCTCTCCAGCAGGATGTTCTCGGGCTTGATGTCGCGATGCACCACGCCGCGGCTGTGCGCGTACGCGAGCGCGTCCGCCGTTTCGCGCGCGATGCGGAGCGCGTCGTCTATCGGAAGCTGCTTCTCGCGCGTGAGCCGTTCCCGCAACGACTCACCCTCCACGTACGGCATCACGTAGTAGAGGAAGCCCTCGACCTCGCCGGAATCGTAGAGCGGCAGGATGTGCGGGTGATGAAGCTGCGCGCCGATCTCGATTTCGCGCAGGAACCGCTCCGCTCCGACCGTCGCGGCGAGTTCCGTGCGCAGCACCTTCACCGCGACGGCGCGGTGATGCCGGAGGTCGCGCGCGAGGAAGACGGTGGCCATCCCGCCGCGCCCCAGCTCGCGCTGGATCTCGTAGCGGTCGGCCATCGCGGCCGTAAGACGGGGCAGCAGGTCGGGCACGGCGCCGGACCCGGGTAGGAGACAATCAAACGATAGGCGTGCGCGGAGCACGCGGCCAGATCAGATCAGTTGCCGGGTGGGCGGTTAGCCGCCGGACGCCGCCGCGCGGCAGCGGGCGACGGAGTGCGGTGCCGGTCCAGCTCAGGCGGTGCTCCATGAACCGTGCGTTGCTGTGGTCATTGACCCACAGCGAGCCGTCGGGTGCAGTGCGGATTCCGTTCGGCTGCGTGAACGCGCCTGGCCCCGCTCCCTTCCGCCCCAGATGTCACGCACGTCGTAGACCGACGCCGCCCCGCTGTCCGCTCCGCCGATCCGCAAATCCTCCACCAGCCACCAGCTCGGCTGCGCGTCGGTGCGCGCCGCAAGCCCGAGGGCCAGCACGCCGATGATGGCCGCTCGGCACACCAGGTTCGCGGGGGAACAGGCTTCGAAGCGCCCCGCTGATAGTTCCGCACCAGATAGTCCAGGAGCCGCGGAGTGAGCGCGGGATATCGGCCCTCAAGCTCGCCGGCTGCCTGCGGAAAGAGGCCTGTTGCTTCGGCAACTGCCACCGGTCGACGAAGCGTCTGCTCGAGGAATGCGAGCACCATTCGGTCGGGCTTGATTCTTCATTCCGCCGTTCCCGAGGCTCCCCACACGCTCGCCGACGGTTTAGACTCTGGAGTACCCATTCCGGTCTCAGAGTACACGGGTACGACACGACCGGATCAATGCGACTATTCCTCCGTCTGGTACAAGGTCAAGTCATACAACTCCGGCATTGGCGGTACCAGTGAGTACATCTACTTTCGCGGTGATCCCAGTGGTGGAGGGCAGTTCGGGTGCCCCTAAGAGCGCATCGTAGGATGCCGACTGTCAGGTCGAGTGTGCGCGCAGACGCGCTCGTGCGCACACTCGCTCTCCTGGTTTCGGTGATCGTGAACACGCGCGGCTCGGCGCAGCCTCCGCGTCCGAGCGGCTGGCTCGATGGCGGGATCGGACTCGGTGCGGTGATGGGCGGTTCCCGGTTCAAGGACCGGCCGGCCGCAATCGCGATGCTGCGCGGGTCGGTCAGGATTGGCAATTCCGTGGCCCTGCAGGCCGGCGCCGAGGTGTCCTGGATAGGACAAGGCTACTCCGCGGGGTGCGACGAGCTCGGCTGCTCGCGTGCCAGCACGAGTGTCTGGGGGCTTTCGGCAGGAATCGGGGTCGGGAAGTCAACGAGTGAGGGGCCTCCGATCACCGGACTGTCGCTGGGCATCGGCTCCTATCAGCTGTCGTACTTGCCCGGCATCCCGGTGCTCGGGGTGAGGGCGTCGCTGGAGCGGGTCCTGCACCGAGGGCGTTCCGTGGACGTGACGGGTCAGGTGAGCGGCCTCATCGTTCGCCCCCCCCCAGAACGGGAGTGCGGTTACGGCGTTCGGCGTCATGATCGGCGTACGACCTTGGAGAAAGTAGGGCAGTACAGCTCGAGATCGGGTGCGGCGGGATGATGTGAACCGCAATCGTTCGGTGACGGGAGTCGGTTAGGCGCGCCGTACTGTTGGGGCGATGCCCCCTTGCCCCGCCACCGCCGAGCCGAGCACACTATGGGTATGCCTGCCACGCAGGGCCACCGCTGGACGGCCGCTGAAGTGCGCGCGCTGCCGGAAGTTCCCGGCAAGCAGTTCGAGGTCATTGACGGGGAGCTGTTCGTGAGCCCCGGCCCGTCGTACGCGCACCAGTACGTCGCGGCGGAACTCATGCTGCGAATCACCGCGTACGTGCGCGCGCAACATCTCGGCTACGTCCTGATGGGCCCCGGTGACGTCGAGCCCGATCCGCACACGCTGGTGCAGCCCGACGTGTTCGTCGTCCCACCCGTTCAGGGACGCGCGCCGCGCGACTTCGCCGAAGCGGAACGCCTCCTGCTCGCGGTCGAAGTACTATCACCGAGTTCAGGCCGCAAGGACCGCGTCATCAAGCGACGCCTCTACCAGCGAATGGGAGCGGAGTACTGGATCGTGGATCCGGACGCCCGCGTGGTCGAGCGCTGGCGCCCGGGCGACGATCGCGCCGAGTTGCTCGACGAGCGAATCGCGTGGACGCCCGCAGGCGCCGGCGAGCCGCTGACGCTCGACCTGGCCGCGCTATTCGCAGAGGCGCTCGACCGCTAGCAAGCCCTACGGCACCGGCGGCAGATCCTTCGCCAGGAACGGCACGCCGTCCGTCATCCACTTGGGCGCCGGCGCGCCCTTCAGGTAGTGATCGAAGAACTGGAAGTACCGCGTTGTGAGATCCCTCCGATTCGCAAGCCCGCGCAGCCCGTGACCCTCGCCCGGGTACGCCAGCATCACCGCCTTCTTCCCGTTGTAGCGGAGCGCGTTGTAGAAGTTCATCCCTTCGCTGAACGCAACGGTCGGGTCCGCCGTGCCGTGCATGATGAGGAAGGGCGCCGTCGCGTTGGGCGCATTCGCGAGCGCTGACTCGGAGCGATACAGCTCGGGCTTGTCCCAGGGTGAGAAGCCCCAGCGTCCCTGCCCATACAGATAGTACTGGTTGCCGTTCTCGCCGCTCCCGCCCGTCACCTGGTACGACCAGCCCCACGACTGGCTGAAGTCGGAGTAGAGATCGGTCACGCCCGCGCCCATCCCGACGGCGGCAAAGAGCTTCGACCGCGTGCCGATGAACGCCGCGCCCTCACCGCCGTAGCTGTGGCCGTGCACCCCGATCTTCGCGGGATCGGCGTAGCCCATCTCGATCACCTTCCGCGTCGCGGCCTCCACGCACTCCAGCATGTCCGTGTGCGACGAACCGGTGCGGAAGTGGATGTCGGCGAGCATCGCGATGTAGCCGCGACTCACCGCCTCGATGGGCAGCGAACCCATTCCGGTGAGGAATGACGGCGCGGAGTACCGATTGAGGTTCTGCGAGTTCTTCTCGTAGAAGCTCACGATCATCGGCCGCTTCTCGCCCTGCTTGTAGTCCTCGGGCAGCGTGAGCAGTCCCTGAAGCCGCTTGCCGTCCTTGTTCTTGTAGTCGAAGAGCACGCGGCGGCCCCACTTGAACTCGGCCTGCTGCGGATTCGCGTCGGTGATCTTGCGTCCATCCACGATGTTGGGGCCCGAGACGCGCAAGTCGGGGAACTCGGCGAACGTCTGCCGCGTGAACAGGAAGCGATCCGCCTTCTGGGCGCGCACCGGGTTGCCGTACGCGGCATCGTCGTAGACGATCTCCGTCAGCTTGCCATCCTCGAGGCGCGTGAACCCGGCCTTCTTCGTGTACTCGCCGAAGGTGGCGAAGGTCAGGGGCTTCGCGAGGTCAATCTCTCGCGCGGTGCGCGCCGCGCGCGCATCGGTCGGATCAATGGGGTCGGTGCGCACGTACCGGTAACGCACCTCGTTCTTCGTGCCAACCCCTTGCGTGATGTTCCGCGGGGCCGCTCCGGCGTCGAGCGGCAGGAGCCAGAGGTCATACTTGTGCTCGACGACGACGCCCTTGCCGTCGGGTGTCCAGGCGACGACGCCATACGGCGGCCTGGGCCCCGGATGGTCGTCCTCCGTGTTCACGAAGCTGGGCGCGGTCGCGCCGCCGAGCGTGCGGGCCGAGCCGGCGTCGAGATCGTACGCCTGGTACTTGTTGTCGGCCCAGTAGAGGAACTGGCGCCCGTCAGCCGAGATGCCGGACACGCCGCCCGCGGCCGTGAGCTGGCCCTTCAGCATCAGCGTGCGCTCGCCGGTGGCGGTGTTGACGCGGTAGAAATCCGCGGCGGCGGGCTTGCGGTCGGAGAAGTACGCGCGCGCGTCGCGGCCCACGGCCCAGCGCCCGTCGAGCGACAGCTCGACCTCGCGCATCGTCGTGTCCGCCATGCGGACGTACTTCCGCGCCGTGACGTCGGCTACCTGGCGGAAGGTGAAGTTGCGCTCCTGCTCGGCGCGAATCATCTGCGCCGACTGGATGCGCGTGTCCTCTGTGCGCCAGACGTCCACGTCAGGGATCGAGTCCGTGCTGCGGCGCCGCGCCGTGTCGGGCGCGGTCACTTGCGGCTTGGCCCCGAAGAAGATCCGCTGCTTGTCCTCGCTCCAGGCGAGCGGCGCGCGCTCGCTCACCACCCATCCCCGCTCCCAGTTGGGCGCCTTCGTCGGGTCGAGCGCGGCCGGCTTCACCTCGGGGTTCTGGAGCGCGTCGCGCACGCTCGGGAACGCGAGGATGACATTCTCGCGCTCGCGCATCCGCTCCACCGGACTTCCCTTGAGCAGGGCGAGGCCCTCGCCGTCGGCGGTCCAGGCGATGCGCGAATAGCGCTTCGCATCGTTGTCGAGCGTATACGGCCGCCCGCTCTTCAGGTCAATCACGATGAGGCCGTTGCCGTCGTTGACCGTGGCGTCCACCGTGTAGGCGAGGAGGTCGCCCTTTCTATTAAAGGAGATGTCGCCGACGCTGCCGAGGAGCTGGCCGCGGCCGCCGCTGAGGTCCACGAGAATCACATCCACGCCGCGCGGGTTGATCGCGCTGGCTCCGGCGTCGCCACCGGCAGCGCCACCGGGGCCGCCGCCCGGAGCGCCCGGCGGGCCGCCGGGTGCGCCGCCGCCTCGACCGCCCTCACCGCCGGCCGGAGTCGGCGGGCGACGCCTGAGGATCAGGTGGCTCGACGTCGCGGCGAAGGTGGCGCTCTGCATGTCCTTCCACACCTGCGTGGCGCCGGTGGCGAGCTCACGAAGCTCGAACCGCCGGAGCGGCGTGGGCGCCGTCGCCCCGCGGCCCCCCGCCTGGCCGGCGGGCTGCCCTGTGGGCGTCTGGGGAGGCGGGGCAGCCGTGTCCGGTGCACCACCGCCGGCACCACCCGCGCGTCCACCGCGACCGCTCGGCCGCTGCGGCATCGAGTCAACCTGGTAGACGAGCCAGCGCGAGTCCGCGGAGAAGGTCGGGTTGGAGGCGTGCGCGATCTCCACGTCCTGGTTCGTGTCGAGGTTGCGTAGGCGGAGCACCGGCTTCGAGTCGTTCTGGAGGACGTTGGTGAAGCGCAGCACGCTCGCCACCCAGCGTCCGTCGGCGGAGATCTGCGCGCCCTCGATGGCGCGCCATCGCGAGTAGTCGCTCACGCCGAGGACCTTCTTCTGGCCGGCCTCGGAACCGCCGGCCTGTGC
>DATEDF010000084.1:0-4403 GCA_035286465.1 Gemmatimonadaceae bacterium
CCCTGCGCGCGCAGCTCGTCACGCCGAAGACGGTGCCGGTGCACAACGCCCAGCAGTTCGACGTCTTCCCGTCGGCGAACGCCGCGATGGGCGGCGTCTCGATCGCGCTCGACGACTCGCTGCTCGACGCGTTCGTGAATCCGGCGAAGGGCGCCCGCATTCGGCAGGGCCGCTTCTTCACCACCCCGTTCTCCCACAGCGTCTCGAACGCGCGCGGCGGCGGACGTACGCTGCCGATCGGCGGCAACGTGCCCGTGGGCCCCTGGACGTTCTCCGGCGTCTTCGCGATCCAGCAGCTCGACCGCTCCGGGCCGATGCGCTGGACCAACGTGATCAGCGATCGTTCGGCGATGAACCAGTACGTCACGACGGCGATCTCGCGCCGGTTGCGCGAGGGTCTCTCAATCGGCCTCACCTCTTCGTGGGGCGACCTCGGCGCGGTGGACGGCGTGGACCTCATGTACGCCACCAGCGACCGCATCACGCAGTCCGGCGACTTCTCGGACCTGCGCGTGGGGCTGCTCAAGGAATGGAACGACAGCCGGTCGTTCGAGCTGCTGGTGCTGCACAACCGCTTCGCGATGACGCACGACGTGCACTACCGCACCTGGCGCTGGGACACGGGCGGCAGGGTGCCGATCTCCGTGGAGCGCACGGACCGCAACGACGACCGGTCGGAGGTGTGGGGCGCGCACGCCCGCTACGTCGCGCCCTACGGCACGGAGGGCTGGCGCTTCGGGTGGATCGGCACGGTGAACAAACTCTGGCATCCGAAGATCCCGACGTACGTGCTCGAGGGGAGCTTCCCGATCCCGCGCGATCCCGGCCACACGACCGGCTTCAACCTCGGCGTCGGCATCGGCCGCACGCGCGGCGGGACGACCTTCGGCGCGGACTTCATCCTCGAGCCCATCCGGACCGAGACGTGGGCCGATGCGGCGAAGGACACGTCGGTCGCGGGCGGACCCGTGATCCGCTCCGGCGCGAAGACCATGGAGAACAGCTTTCGTTTCTCCAACGTGCGGATGCGGCTCGGCTTGAGCCACGATGTCGCAGCCGACAGCTCCGCCGGCCGCATCTTCGGCTTCCAGCTCGGGCTGGACGTCTATTCGATCAACTACCGGCTCGGTCAGACCGACAACGTGCGCAAGACGTTCCGCACGCAGCGCGAGAGCTGGGTCGAATGGGGCCCGGCGTTCGGGTTCCGGTATCAGGCACGGCAGTTCCGGGCGCAGTACACCTTCACCTGGACGTGCAGTGCCACCTCGTGTATCGGAGCGGGAGACCGGGTGATGGTGACCTCGCCGTCGCCGTTGGAGGCCGCGAGCGCTCCCGTCGTGTTCGCGCCGACGGCGGCGCTCACCTTTGACGGAGGGACGGTGAAGACGCACCGGATCTCGGTGTCCGTGCCCATCCGGTAGGCGCGAACAGGTCCCGATACCCCGACACGACGCTCTCAACCAGCGCCTACGACTCGCGGCGTGCTCGATCAAGGCGCGAGAGAATCTCCGGAGCTTCCTTGAGCGTTGCGAGCGGCGCCAACCGATCCGTGATCGCAGGCCAGTCAAGCGCCGATCCCTGACGCGCGACGATGCCGGCGATGTCCACCCAGTCCTGCGGCCGGTCCGCGAATGCCTTGAGTACGATCAGGTCCTCGGCCGAGGCGGTCGTGACCCAGCATCCTGGCGCGAGTTCGGCGCGGGTGGCGCGAGCGATCATCGCTTCCTCAAAGGGGAGTGCGCCAAGCGAAATATCGAGCCCGATGCCGCCCGGACCCTGCGCGAGCACGACACGATTCGCGCGGGCGAATGCCGCGGCATCCGCAATCCGGGGCCGAAAGGCCTCGAGGATGGCGTTGATGAATCGGTCCTCGTCGCCGAACCCCGCGAGGACCGTCGCGTCCACGTCACGCGTCAGCCGGAGCTGGCCCCACCGCAGGTTCGCGACGCCGCCGATGATGCAGGCAGGCCAGCCGCGCGCCCCGAAAAACTCGTCGAGGGAGTGCGCCTGCTCGATGATCGCGATCATCCCCGGAGTCGGGCGAACAGTCGTTGCTGCTCGACGAGGCCGGACCAGCCGGCTGGAGGTGCCGCGGCGAGTGCGGCTGCCAGGGCGTCGTCAAAGTCGCCGATCATCGCCGGTGTGTCCGTTCGGCGAATCTCGTCGCGGCGGATGGCGTCGAGTCGCGGGCCCGCCTCGCGCCACACGCGAACCCACGTCTGTGCGTCAACGTGTCGCATGAGTGAAATATACGGCCTGCTGGCACGGACGCCGACGAAGAAGCCGGA
Source organism: Gemmatimonadaceae bacterium (assembly GCA_035286465.1). Taxonomy (GTDB): domain Bacteria; phylum Gemmatimonadota; class Gemmatimonadetes; order Gemmatimonadales; family Gemmatimonadaceae; genus Fen-1231. The sequence goes on from DATEDF010000084.1 coordinate 2,289, forward strand.
CCAAAGGCCGAAGTCGGCGACCGGGATGCACGACCCGCTCGCGGTGATCGCGTAGCGTTACATTCGTTCGCGTCGAGGAGGATTGAAGATGGACGACCGGCGCGCCCTGAGGCCGGCTACGGCGTCATCCCCGGCTGATACGTGCCCAGGAACTCGAGGAACTTCGACACCTCGATGATGTCGCGCCCCGTGAACCGGATCGCGTGCGAGGTGAGCCGCTGCACGCCCGGGAGGTACGCCACGACCTCGGCCGGCGTGTAGTTCTTGAACGTGATGTCGAGACGGATCGGCCCGCTCACCACCCAGGGCTTGAGCGAGCCGCGCTTTGCGAGACCGGCTTTCACCCGCTCCTTGATGAGCGCCTGCCCCGCCTGCGGCGTGAGCGTGTTGGCCGCGTGAAAGCTCAGCGCGCGCTTCACCACCGCGCCCTCGATGGGACCGAGGAGCCGCTGCGCCTCGGCGACGGCGGCGTCGTCCCCCGAGATCGCGACCACGGGCACGCCGAAGTGGCCCGCGATCGCGGCGTTGATGGCGGCCTCGCTCACCGCGACTCCGTTCAGCTCCACCGCGGCGAGGTTCGCGCTCGAGATCGTGTGCGCGCGCACGCCCCGCGGGTTGGTGGTGGACGCGTGATACCCGATGAAGACCGCCGCGCTGAACGACGAGTCAATGCCCTCCATCATCATCAGCGGGCGCGGCCACGAGCGCACGATGCGCACGTCCGGCGGGAATCGCTCGATGAGCAGGTTCTGCCCATTCCCGTGCGCGTCCACGACGACGATCTCGGTGGCGCCCGCCTCCTTCGCGGCCTCGACCGCCGCCAGCGCTTCGGCCGTCATGAACTCGCGGAACCGCGCGTACTCGAAGCCGGTGGGGCCGAGCTGTTCGGCGGTGACGACGCCGGTGACGCCTTCCATGTCCACGGAGATGAGGACCTTGAAGGGACGAGGCTGCGCGGCGAGCGCCGACGCGGCACAGGCGAGGAGGAGAAGCGCGCGAGTTGAGTGTCTCATGGGGCGAATCTGGCTTGGCCGGGAGTGATGCGATAGAGGCGCGGCGCGGACGCTGCCGCATCCCGGGCCCGGGTCTCCAGCGCGCTCAGCGCGGTGACTGCGCCGTCGTCCGCCGCCGCAGCTCGGCCTTCCAGTCGTGCACGACGATCACCTGCGACTCGCCGCCGGTCGGCTTGACCAGCAGGAACTGCTTCCCGTCCGGCGAGACGTCGTAGCTCGCGTGGCCGGTCGCGAGAACGAAATCTCCCTCGAACAGCATCTCACGCGCCGTCACCGCCGGCGGGTTCGTCGTGGTGATGGTCGCCGAGAGGAACTGCTGCCCCCTGTGGTAGAAGAGCCGCCGTCCATCGCGCGACCAGATCGGCGATTCGCCACCGTCCACCGATGCCTGAACCACGCCGCCCGGGCCCGGGAAGGGTCGCACGTAGATCTGCCGCGCGCCGGACTCATCCGACACGTAGGCGACCCATCGCCCGTCCGGCGAGAGCCGCGCGGCGAATTCCGTGGCGGGAGTCGCGGCCACCGGCTTCGACGTCGTGTCGCCGCCGAGCCCACGATACCAGACGTCGGCCGTCCCGGTCGTGCCGGTGCGATAGACGAGCGTCCGGCCGTCGGGAGCGAGCACGCCTTCCCAGAGATCGCGATCGGGTTGCGCCAACAGCAGCTCGGCTCGCCCGCTGCCGTCCGCCGGCTGCCACCAGAGCGACGTCCGTTGCCCGGCGCGGTCGGACCGGAAGAGGACGCGCTTCCCGTCCGGCGCCCACTCCGGCCGCTCGTTGACGGTGCCTTCCGTGGTGAGCCGCATCAGCGTCCCCGACGCGATGTCGAAGCTCCACACGTCGGTCGAGGTGCCCGTCGCCACGTCCACCGCGACGCGCCTGCCGTCGGGCGAGAATCGCGGGCTGTTGTAGGCGCGCGGCTCGGCCAGGAGCGTTCGCGTGGGGCCCGTCGGGTCCACGAGCACGAGCTGACGCGTGGACGATCCGCGCACGTACACGAGCGATCCGCTCCGCGAAAGCGCGGCCTTGGTCGCGCCCGACCCTCCCACCACGACCCGATCCACGGCGAGCGTCGGCGGTCCGGTCGCGCGCAAGCGCCCCGC
>DATEDF010000085.1:0-72568 GCA_035286465.1 Gemmatimonadaceae bacterium
GGCGTTGAACAGGAGCTTGAACGTGCCGTGCGGCTGCGCGCGGAACGTGATCTCGGGACCGTAGAGGTAGAGCGTCCCCTGGCCGTACCTCGCCTCGGCCATCGCCACGCCGCCGTCGAGGTAGTTCTGTCCCCACGCCCAGCCGCTCTTGAGCGGCTGTGCACCCTCGAACCACGCGATCGGCTTGATCCCCCGGAGCGCCGCGTCGGGCCCGAGACGCATCACCGGACTGTTGTCGAAGAACACCACGCCGCGCGCGTCCTGGCCGAGCGTGGCGTCCGCCGTCGTGTCATAGGTGACCTCGAGGAGGGAGCCCGGCACGTAGAAGCGTTCGCTCGGCAGCGGCGTGCCCGCGGTGCCCGTGGGGGTGCGCTCGACGAGATGGTTCGTCACCGGGAATCCGAACGCCAGAGCGGCGTTCATTGACGAGGGGCCGATGGCGATGAGCCGGCCGCCCTGCTGCACGAACTCCTTGAGTCTGGGAATCGTGACGTTCGGCGTGACGCTGCCGAGCCACGCGCGGAACTCCTCAGGGGTCGCCTCGGGCGAGGCGCCGCCGCGGCCGCCGGCACCGCCGCCCCCGCCACGACCGCCCCGCCCACCGCCGGCGCCGGGAATCGAGGACTCCGGGAAGATCAGGACGTCGAATTTCGCCCGGAGATTCCCCGCGTCGAGCTCCTGGGGATAGACGACCTTGAACGGCATTTCGAACTGCTCGAGCAGCCAGCGAATGTGGCCGCTCGGCATCGAGCCGCCGTAGCGGTCCCAGAGTCCGACGCGGACGGGCGCGACGCGTTGCGCGCTCGACGCCAGATCCACCGCCGATTCGAAGGTGACACCCAGGTCAACCGCGGACTTCTGCACGACGGACGTGCTTCTCGCGTTCGACGGAACGTAGAACGAGCCGGCGGGATACGACCGGCCCGCGAGCGTCACGGTCCGGTCGAGGCGATAGACCTCCGCCCCGGCGTTCCAGAGCCGGGCGAGCGCGTGGAACGAGTCGTTGACTTTGGGCGACATCACCCATCCGGCGCCGCCGGACGCGACGGTGCGCGGGTCGGGCTTGATCCGGTCCCTCAGCGGGTCGAGACGCGTGAGCGGCGCGTCGAAGCCGTCGAGGATCCGGTCGAACTTCACGCCCATCTGCAGCGCGAGCGTCCAGCCCGCGTTGTCGTAGGGACGGGTCGGCGGCGCGCCCGGATACCGGAAATCGTTCGGATGGTCCTGCGGCTCGAACATGTCGAGCACGTGCGGCCGGAACGCCTGCGCCGTCTTGACGACGTACGAGCCGGCCGGGTACTGCCGGCCGCCCGCGGCGAACGCCGCGCCGGCGCGGTGCACGATGACCCCCGCCTTCTGCAGCGCGACGAGGAACTTCTGCGCGGTGAGGAAGTCGGGCTGGTTCGACGGCAGGATGTACGCGCGCGGCAGGCGGTTCTCCGGCCGCTTGAACTCCGCGGCGAACTTGGCGGGCGCGCCGCCGCCGCGGCCGCCGAACGCGCCGACGTCGGGCGCGTCGCCACCGGCCGGCACGTCACCGCCGCGGCCGCCGCGGCCGCCCGCCGTGGCCGCCTCGGCGCGGATCTTCTCCTGCACGTCGGCGAGCACCTTGGGCGTCACCACCCAGCTATCCGAGGAGCCCCAGGCGATCTGGTCGCGGCCCATCTTGTAGATGTTGTAGAGGAAGAAGTCCCGGTAGCGCGACGCGAGGTCGAGGATCGCCCGGTTGGCCGTGACCGAGTACTCGATGGACCGCCGGAAGTGCCACTCCTGCATCGGGGGGAGCGGGAGCACCATGTCGCCGTAGCGCAGCGCCCGCTCGGGAATGAACGGCGTCGTCATCGGCGTCGGGTTGCCGATGGTCTCGGTGAGGATGCCGATGATGTTGTGGAAGTACGCCATCGTGCGGAGTCCCCCGTTCCACCACGTCGAGTACGAGGACATGGAGCGGTTGACCACGCCCGGCTTCTGCTCGGCCACCATCCGGCCGTGCATCGCCGCGCCGACCAGGTCGAGCCCGGTCATGATCGAAGGATGCAGGAAGTAGTTCGCCGGGTCGCGGAAGGGTGGCGCGAACATCACCGCGCCGGCCGGGCCCGTCTGGTGATGGTTGTACATGATCTGTGGATACCACTCGATGTACATCCACCGGTTCATGTTCGTGCTCTCGTTCTGGTTCGCGATGTAGAAGTCGCGGTTGTTGTCGTGGCCGATGTACTTCTGGTAGAGACGGGGGATCCCGCCCGATCCACGCCGGGTGGAATCGGCGTCCTTCATGTACCAGTTGGCGACCAGCTCCATGCCGTCGGGATTGGCGTGCACGAACACGATGATCACGTCGTTCAGGATCCGGAGGGTCTCCGGGTCGTTCATCGTGAGAAACTGGTAGTTCGTCTCGAGCAGCTGGTTGGCGCCGAGCACTTCGGTGGCGTGCAGTCCGCCGTCAATCCAGACGACGGCCTTGCCTTCCCTCGAGAGCTGCCTCGCTTCGGCGTCGGTGATCTCGCCGTAGGCGAGTTTCTTCGCGATGTCCTTGTACTTCGCGAGGTTCCTGATGTTCTCCGGCGACGACACGATCATGCTGAGGTGGGGTCGTCCCTCGGCCGTGAGTCCGATCGTGTCGAGGCGGGCGCGCGGCGACTGGCGCGCGATCCGCTGCCAGAATCCCGTGAACTGCGTGTAGTTCGGCAGCCAGTAGTCGTCGCCGATGTTGTGGCCGAAGAACTCCTTCGGCGTGGTGACCTGCCCCGCGGCCGGCGCGGCGGCTGCGGCGCAGAGGACGACGAGGGCGAGCAGGGCAACGGCGCCACGGCGAGGGAGGGAGAGGGGTCGCATGGGAGACGGAGCCTCGAGTGAACCGGTGCACGCGGACGAGTGTCCGCGTGACGAACGTGATGATGTGCTACGCGAGCGATGGCGGCGGCGTTGATCCGCCGTCCATAGTATGATTCACGCCGCCGGGCGCGGGGAAGAGCGGCCGGCGCGCCACCCCCGAACTCGAGGTTCACGTGAGAGCATCCGTCCTTGCCGCCCTGCTCGTCGTCGCCGCTCCCGTGACCGCGCAGATCCCGCCGGCCGAGTACGCCGGGCGCCGCGGGGCGCTCACGCGCGCGCTGCCGGGCGACGGCGTGCTGCTCGTGCTCGGCGCGCGCGAGCCGCGGGAGAACTACCTCAACTTCTGGCAGGCCGAGCACTTCAACTACCTGACCGGTTTCCTCGAGCCCGGCGCGGCGCTCGTGATCGTGCGCCGGGGGGAAACGGAGCGCGGGATGCTCTTCGTGCCGCCGCGCGACCCGTCGCAGGAGGTCTGGACGGGCGCACGCCTCGGCGTCGAAGGCGTGCAGCCGAAGCTGGGCCTCGAGGGCCGCGAGGCGGCGACGCTCCGCGGCATGCTCGACTCGCTGCTCGCGACCGGTGGCGCGCTCTACACCGTCGGCGACTTCAGCTTCCGCGGCGGCGGGCGCGGCGGCGCGGGCGGCGGCGCGGGCGGCGGCGCGGTGCGCGCGGCGCCGCTCACCGTGGACGACCAGTTCGTGGAGACGCTCAAGGCGGCGCACCCGGACGTGACCGTCACGATCGTCAATCAGCAGGTGACCGCGCAGCGCGGCCGGAAGTCGGCGGCCGAACTCGACCTCCTTCGCACCGCCGCCCGGATCAGTGCGATGGCGCACACGGAGGTGCTGCACGCGATCGCCCCGGAGATGAACGAGTTCGAGATCCAGTCGCTCGCCGAGTACGTGTTCCGGAAACACGGCGCGGACGGGCCCGCGTACGGGTCCATCGTGGGCTCCGGCCCCAACTCGACGACGCTGCATTACAACCGCGACGACCGCTTCATGCACGCGGGCGAAGTCCTGAACATGGACATGGCGGCGTACTACGGCGGGTATGCCGCCGACCTCACGCGCACGGTTCCGGTGAGCGGAAAGTTCTCCGACGCGCAGAAGGACCTCTACCGGATCGTGTACGACGCACAGCAGGCGGCGGAGCGGCAGGTGAAGCCGGGGAATCCACGCCGCCAGATGAGCGATTCGGCGACCGCGGTGCTGCGCGCCGGCCTCGCGAAGGTGGGGTTGATCGAGGCGAGTGACGCGACCTTCGACTGCGGCACGGCGGCGGCGGCGCGCAGCTGTCCGCAGCTCCAGCTCTTCTACATGCACGGACTCGGGCACGGGATCGGCCTCGACGTGCACGATCCGGACCAGTCCGACGGCCCGAACGGCCGCCTCGCCGAGCGGAGCGTATTCACGATCGAGCCCGGGCTGTACGTCCGCGCAAACACGGTGGACATCATCCCCGACACGCCGCGGAACGCCGCGATCAAGGCGAAGATCGCGCCCGCGGTCCGGAAGTACGCGAACATCGGCGTGCGGATCGAGGACGACTACATCGTGACGGCGACGGGGTTCGAGCGGATCACCGCGGCGGCGCCGCGCACGATCGAGGAGATCGAGCGGGAGATGGCCAGGCGCGGGCCGGCGCTCGTGCGGGACAAGGCGATGGTGGAGAACTACAAGCGGATCCGGCCGTGAGGCGCGACTCCACGACGGCGCGCGGGTGACGGCGCGCGGGTGACGGCTCACGGGTCACGGCCGGCAGTGGTCGAACGGTTACCCGTCCGGCCACGGCAGATTGATATTCCCGTCGCGGGGGGCATCTTAAGCGGCATTGCGGCGGGGCACCGAGGCGGCCGTCGGAGCCCCGTCGCGAACTGCTCCGTCCCGATGCGCCCATCTCCCACCCTCCCGCTCACGGACAGCCGATGAGCCAGGCATTCAGGCCCTTCATCGCCGACGAGCAGAACATTCCCGAACTGACGGTCAAGTCCGTCGTGTTCGGCTCGGTCTTCGGCATCATCTTCGGCGCCGTGACCGTCTACCTCGCGCTCCGGGCGGGACTCACGGTGAGCGCGTCCATCCCCATCGCGGTGCTCGCGATCACGATCCTCAAGCGGATGGACAGCACGATCCTGGAGAACAACATCGTGCAGACCACCGGTTCGGCCGGTGAGTCCATCGCGGCGGGCGTGGTGTTCACGCTGCCGGCGCTGATCTTCCTCGGATTCAACCTCGACATCAGCCGCATCTTCCTCATCGCGCTGGCCGGCGGCATCCTGGGCGTGCTGTTCATGATCCCGCTGCGCCGCACGCTGATCGTGAAGGAGCACGCGAACCTCCTCTACCCGGAGGGCACCGCCTGCGCCGACGTGCTGATCGCCGGGGAGAAGGGCGGCCGCTTCGCCGGCACCGTGTTCTCGGGCTTCGGCCTGGGGGTGGTCTACAAGATCCTCCACGAGGGCGTGAAGTTCTGGAAAGGACAGCCGTTGTACGAGCCCGCGTGGTATCCCGGCGCGCGCATGGCGGGCACGACGACACCCGAGTATCTGGGCGTGGGCTACATCATCGGGCCGCGCATCGCCGGCACGATCTTCGCGGGCGGCGTGCTGAGCTGGCTGGTGCTGATCCCGCTCATCAAGTTCTTCGGGGCGCAGATCCCCGGGGCGATCTTCCCCGCGACCGCCCCGATCGCGGAGCTGGCGCCCCCCCAGATCTGGAGCGCGTACATCCGGCCGATCGGCGCCGGGGCCGTCACGACGGCCGGGCTCATCACGCTGTTGCGCTCCCTGCCGACCATTCTTGACTCGCTGCGGGCGGGGATGAAGGACTTCCGCGCGGGCGGCGGCCCGACTGCCGCGCGCCGGCCGCGCACCGAGGACGATCTCTCCACGGCCATCGTCGTGGGCGGTTCGTTCGTTCTCGTGGTCGCGCTCTGGGTACTGCTCTCGGTCAACATCAATCCGGGCTACTGGCTCGCGAACCTCGTCGCGGCGGTGCTGATCGTCGTGTTCGGGTTCCTCTTCGTCACCGTCTCCAGCCGCATCGTCGGCATCATCGGGTCGAGCGCCAACCCGATCAGCGGGATGACCATCGCGACACTGATGGCCACCTGCCTGATCTTCGTCGCCATCGGGTGGAAGGGCGGTGCGTGGGCGGCCGTGGCCATGTCCATCGGCGGCGTGGTCTGCATCGCGGCGGCCAACGCCGGCGCCACGAGCCAGGACCTCAAGACCGGCTACCTGGTCGGCGCCACGCCGTGGCGGCAGCAGCTTTCGCTGGTCATCGGGGTGGTGGTCTCCACGATGGTGATCGGCTACACGCTGATGTACCTGAACAAGGCCTACACGCGGGTGGACCCGCAGCCGTACGAGAACGTGACGATGACGGCCGAGATGAAGGACGTGGGCCGCGTGGAGCACGAGGGGACGAGCTACCGTCTCCTCAACGTGATCGGCTCGAAGACCATTCCGGACGGCCGCTACTATTATCAGTCCGACGCGAACCGCATCGCGTTCCGGGAGTCGCCGGGCGTGGGCTCGGCGAACTTTCCCGCGCCGCAGGCCGTGCTGATGAGCACCGTGGTCAACGGCATCCTGAACCAGAATCTGCCCTGGGGGCTGGTGCTGTTCGGCGTGTTCATCGTGTGCGTCGTGGAGCTGCTGGGGGTGCGCAGCCTGAGTTTCGCGGTGGGCGCGTACCTGCCGCTCGCCACCACGGCGCCCATCTTCTTCGGCGGGCTCATCCGGTGGCTGGTGGACCGCCGCTCCGAGCGCGCGGGCGGCGAGGGCGAGGTCTCGAGCGGCGCGCTCGCCAGCTCCGGCCTCATCGCGGGCGGAGCGGTCGCGGGGTTGCTGATCGTGACGCCGCTCGACGCGCGGCGCGCCACGGAGACGCTGGCCGCCGGGGCCGCGGCGACGGGCGACTTCGGCGCGCGGTGGTGGCCCGCGCTCGCGCAGAACGACCTGCTTTCGCTGGCGATGTTCCTGCTGCTCGCGGCCGTGTTGTACCGGCTGGCGAAGCGGAAGCTCGAGGCGGCGTGATCCGGTGAACGCCGTTCTCCGCGCCATTCCATTCCACCGCATCGCGAGACGCCGCGCCGCATGACTTCTCCCACGCTCAGCAGCCGCCTCAAGCCCGCGCAGCCGCGGCGGCTCCAGCTCGTGATGCGCGACGGCCTCGTCATCGAGGGGCAGGTGCAGATCGGTGAGGACCAGTCGCTGGTGCTCTTTCTCAACAGCCGCCGCGGCGGCTGGATGAACCTGACGCGCGCGCGGCGGGCCAAGGGCGACGAGTATCCCGGACACATGATCCTCCAGGCGGACCACGTGGTCATCGCGTCCGCGCCCGACCAGAACGTGCACGTCACGGGCGCCGCGGCGGCGGGGACGGTCGAGCGCGGCGTCGAGATCGTCCTGGTGGGCGGCAAGATGCTGCAGGGGTTCCTGCACGCGGCGCTGCAGCAGCGGCTGAGCGACATCGTGGCCGCGTCGCAGCGCTTCATCGGGCTCTCGAAGGCCACCCTCCTGCCGGAGGGGCGCGCGCTCGGCGACATCGCGCTGCACGTGACCGCGATCGCGTTCGTGCGGGACCTGCGTCCCGTGACGCCGGCGACCGGCGAGCACGTCGTTCCAGAGGGGGAAAGCTGATGCGCTACTCGATGCTGTTCACGTTGTTCGCCGGTTCAGTCGCCGTCGCGCAGCAGGCGCCGGCGAACCTCATCGTCACCAACGCCCGCGTCTACACCGTGGACGACGCCCGCCCCGTGGTGGAGGCCTTCGCCGTGCGCGGCGGCCGGATCGCGTTCATCGGCGACGCGCGCGGGGCGCTCGCGCTGCGCGGCTCGCAGAGTCGCGTGCTCGATCTCGGCGGCCGCACCGTGATCCCGGGGATGGTGGATGCGCACGGCCACGTCGCCAACCTCGGCGCCTCGCTCGCGAACGTGGACCTGACCGGCGCGTCGAGCTACGACGAGATCGTCGCGCGGGTCGCCGCGCAGGCGAGGTCCGTGCCGGCGGGCCAGTGGATCCTTGGCCGCGGCTGGGACCAGAATCGCTGGGGCGACCGTCGGTTCCCCACGCACGACAAGCTCACGCAGGCGGTGCCGAACCATCCCGTCTACCTCACGCGGGTGGATGGCCACGCCGGACTCGCGAACAAGGCGGCGATGGACGCCGCGCGCATCTCCGCAACCGCGACGGATCCGTCGGGCGGACGCATCGAGCGCGCGGCCGACGGAAGCCCCACGGGCGTCTTCGTGGACAACGCGCAGGGGCTCGTGCGCCGCGCGATCCCTCCGGAATCGCGCGATCAGCTCAAAGCGCGGCTGACGGCGGCCATCACGGAGGCGCAGCGCTGGGGGCTCACCGGCGCGCACGACGCCGGCTCGAGCGCGCAGGCGATCGAGCTCTACGAGGAGCTGGGCCGGGCGGGACAGCTCAACTTCCGGATGTACGTGATGATCGCCGCGGGGCGCGGCGACGCGCTCGCCGGACTCGATCGCTGGTTCGCGCGCGGCCCGCAGAGCGGGCTCTACGGCGGTACGCTCTGGATTCGCAGCATCAAGCTCGTGGCCGACGGCGCGCTCGGCTCGCGCGGGGCCCTGCTGCTCGAGCCCTACAGCGACGACCCGAAGAACAGCGGTCTCGCGACGACCGACGCCGCCTACATCCAGGAGGTCGCGACGAAGGCTCTCCGAGCCGGCTTCCAGGTGAACACGCACGCCATCGGCGATCGCGCCAACCGCGTGGCGCTCGACGCGTACGAGGCCGCGCTCGCCGCGGTGCCCACTGCGGACCACCGATTCCGCGTCGAGCACGCCCAGATCGTCAACTACGCCGACCTCCCGCGCTTCGCGCAACTCGGCGTGATTCCCTCGATGCAGGCCAGCCACCAGACGAGCGACATGTACTGGGCCGGTTCGCGCCTGGGCGGTGAGCGGCTCCTCGGCGCCTACGCCTGGCGGTCGCTGCTCGACGCCGGCGTCGTGATTCCCAACGGGAGCGACTTCCCCGTCGAGAAGGTGAATCCACTGATCTCGTTCCACGCCGCCATCTCGCGGCAGGACGCGGACAACTATCCGCCGGGCGGCTGGTATGCCGAGCAGCGGATGACGCGCGACGAGGCGCTCCGTTCGATGACGATCTGGCCGGCGTACGCGGCGTTTCAGGAGCGGGAGCTGGGCTCGCTCGCGCCGGGGAAGTACGCCGATTTCGTCGTGCTCGACCAGGACATCATGCGCGTGCCGGCGGAGGTCGTCCTGCGCACGCGCGTCCTCTCGACGTGGGTGGGCGGCCGGCCGGTGTACGAAGCGAAGTGATGGCGCGCGGCCGCCCGAAGGCGGCCGGCTGAGCGCGCCCTGAAGCGGTCCCGGGCGCGGCCGGGCGCGGCCGCGCCCGGGACCGCTTCAGGCGGCGCTTCCTTTCTCCGACATCAGCGTGCGCACGGCGGCGTCGCGCACCTCCTTCTCGCGGTCGTTGACGAGCGCCTGCAGCGCGGCGAGGGCGCCGGGCGTGCGGGCCTCGCCCAGCGCGGCGACCGCGGCGACGCGGAGCGCACTGTTCTTCCTGGCCTTGAAGAACCCGCTGGTCGCGGCGGCCGCGGCCGTCAGCTTCTGCACGGCCTCCGGGCTCGCGATCCGGCCGAGCGCGGCGAGCAGCGCGAACTGGACCTCCGCCTCGGTCTCCTTGTCCACCGCGGCGGCGAGGGTGGAGCCCGCGCGTGTGCTCTTGCGGGCGATGAGCCCGGCGATGGCCTCGAGTCGCACCGGGACGGCGTCGTCGCCGAGCGCGCGTGCGAGCGCGTCAATCGTGAACGGCGTCTCGGTTCGCGCGAGCGCGCGCGTCGCCGCGCGCCGCACGCGCTCGTCCGGGTGGCGCAGGAGGTCGGCCAGCGCGCGCTCCGCCTCCTGCGGGCCCAGCTCGCCGAGCAGGTCGGCGGCCTGCCGCACCACGTACCACCGCGGGTCGGCGAGCATCTGGACGAGCGACTGTCGCACCGCCGGAAGCTGGAAGAGCACGTCGCGATACGCGCGGCGTTGCGGCCCCGACCCCGCGCTGGCGAAGAGATCCACGACCGCGTCCACGCCGTCCTGTCCGCAGCGCCGCAGGATGCGCTCCGTCTGCGCGGCGCGCGCGGGCTCGGCCGTCAAGTGGTAGGCGATCGCGCGCAGGATGGTCGGCTTGGTGAGCCGCCGCGCGGTCATGGCGAAGCCGCGCCGGATCTCCGGGTCGGCGACCGCGGCTTCGCGGTCGAGGAGCGTCGCGAAGATGTCGGCCGCGTCGGTCGTGCGGCCCTCGCGCGTCGCCTGCTCCGCCACGAACGCGATCTCGTCGAGCACGCCGGCGACCGCGAAGGGCGTCGCGGCCTCGGAGAGCTTCGTGAACAGGAACCGCGCGCGCTGGTCGGCGCCGACCGGTCCGGTCTCGGCTTGCGTCTTCTCGCCGCTCGTGCGCGCCGGCGCCTCCGCCTTCGCCTCGACGAACCGGAGCCGCACCGTCTTGCCGGGGAGTTCCGCCAGGCGCCGCGAGAAGTCGGCCGCGTCGCTCGACGTGCCGGACTCGATGGCCAGCAGCCGGGCGAGCCCCAGCAGCTCCGCCGGCACCGCACCCTGGTCCAGGACGATCTCCTCGATCGCGTGCGAGGAGAGCCGCTGCGCCAACTCCTGCACGCCCGCAAGCGCCTGCGGCATCACCAGCCCGTTGACCGCGAGGCGCCCTTCCTTGTTGCCGAGGCGGACCGAGGCCTCCTTCGAGACGAAGACGACCGCGCGAAGGGCGACCTTCTGGCCGTCAATCGCCTGGCTTTCGTGGATCATCAGCCAGACGAGGCGCGCGAAGTGGCGGGCGAGAGTGAGGGAATTGTCCATGCGGGCGACGTCGCCGCTCGCGGAGCGGCGTGCGGCTGGTGCCGTTCGAATCGTGCGCGTAACATAAGCGCTCCAGAACGCCTCCGCACAAGCGGAACGCGGTACCGTCGAGGGCGATGGACGATGCGTGACGCGGTCGCGATGCGCCGTGAGTGATGCGGGGCGACGGGCGGCGGGTGACTTCGTGGCGACGGCCCCGATTCCCGCGCCGCGCGCGAGCGGCCTCACGCTTACGACCGCGGTCCCGCTCTACTGGTGCGCCTACGGGCGCCCGGGCGCGCCGCGGCTCCTCGTGCTGCACGGCGGGCCGGGCGCGCACCACGACTACCTGCTGCCGCAGTTCCTCGACCTGGCCGACGAGTTCGAACTCGTCTTCTACGACCAGCGCGGCGGCGGCCGCTCGAAGAGCGACGCCCGTGAGACCGTCACCTGGCACACGCACGTCCGCGATCTCGAGCGCGTCGCCAGGGAACTGGCGCTCGATCCGCTCGTCATCGTCGGCTACTCGTGGGGCGGTCTGCTCGCGCTCCTCTACGCGGTCGAGGCGGCGCGCGCGCGCGTCGCGCCGCCGCCGGCACGCCTCGCGCTCGTGGACCCGGCGCCGCTCTCGCGCGCGTTCCGATCGGCGTTCGAGGCCGAGTTCGCGCGACGACAGCGGAGCCCCGACGTCGAACGCGAGCGCGCGGCGCTGGCCGCCTCCGGGCTCCGCGAGGCGGACCCGGCCGCCCACCGGCGGCGCGCGTTCGAGCTGAGCGTCGCGGGATACTTCGCCGATCCGCGCCGCGCCGCCGGCCTGACCCCGTTCCGGGTCGTCGCGCGCGTCCAGCGCTCCACGTGGGAGAGTCTCCGGGGAACCGACCTGTTTCCCGAGCTGGGCGCCGTCCGCTGCCCCACCCTGATCGTGCACGGCCGGCAGGACCCCATCCCGATCGCCTCGTCGGAGGAGGCCGCCCGGCTGCTGGGCGCCCGGTTCGTGCCGCTGGATGCGTGCGGGCACGTGCCGTATGTTGAACAGCGTACCGCGCTCTTCGCGGCGCTCCGGCCGTTTCTCCGCACCGGCGCCGCCAGGTAGCTTGCCGCACCGCTGTTCGCCGTACCGCTGTTCGCCGTACCGCCGTTCGCCGTACCGCTGTTCGCCGCACCGCCGCTCGCCGTTCCGCCGTTCGCCGTACCGCCATTCGCCGTACCGCCGTTCGCCGTTCCGCCGCTCTCCGCACTTCGCACGCCGCACCCAGAACCATGTCCACGTACGACGAGATCACGCAGCCGCACATCGCGACGATCGAGAGCGACGGACGCCGGTACAACGTATCGTGCCGCGTCGGCTTCGACGGCGTGGAGTACGTCGGCCGGCTCTGGTTTGCCGACGAATCGTGGGACGACCTCGGCCTCCCCGACCGCGGCGGGCTGCCGGGGCGCACGAAGGAGGAGGTACTCGCACTCGCCCGGCGGCTGACGCCGGAGGAACTCGTCAAACGGCACCGGCGCGCGCTCTCGGAGAAGCGCCGCTTCCACGGGCTGCGCAAGGCGACCGACGAGATTCTCGCGAAGATCCGCTACCTCAACCAGGTCGCGATCTCGATGCGCGCCGGCCTGCTCGACGTCGAGGGCGCGGCGCAGGAGATCGACCTCACCGAGAAGCAGCTCCACTCGCTCATTGACCGGCTCTCCACGTATGCCGGCATCGAGGACTAGGCCCCGCCGCTCGCGGGGCGCCAACCGGGAGCCACCCAGCCACGAGCAGCGCGGGGGACGCCGGAAGCCGCTCGCGGGCGACGCGCTGCGGGCGCACGCGCTCGAGATTCAGCGCCGGCTCCTCGCCACGTACCCGGACGCGCACTGTGCGCTCGAGCACCACGACCCGCTCGAGCTGGCCGTCGCGACCATCCTGAGCGCACAGTGCACCGACAAGCGCGTGAACCTGGTCACGCCCGGGGTCTTCGCGCGGTATCCCGATGCCCGCGCGCTCGCCGGCGCCGATCCGCGCGCGCTCGAGACGATCATCAAGAGCACCGGCTTCTTCCGGAACAAGGCGAAGAGCATCGTCGGGATGGCGCGCGCGCTCGTCGAGCGCCACGACGCGCAGGTGCCGCGGTCGATGGACGAGCTGGTCGCGCTCCCGGGCATCGGCCGCAAGACCGCGAACGTGATCCTCGGCACGGCCTTCGGCATCAACGATGGGATCGTCGTGGACACGCACGTCGCGCGGCTCGCGAAGCGGATGGGCTTCACGCGCCAGACCGACCCCGTGAAGATCGAGCGGGCGCTGATGCCGCTCTTCCCGCGCGACTCGTGGGCGCTGCTCGCGCACCTCCTCATCTGGCACGGGCGCCGGACCTGCGACGCGCGAAAGCCAAAGTGCGGGGAATGCGTGCTCGCCGACATCTGCCCGGCGGCGATGCTGCCGGGCTAACTTCAACAGCGAGTACACGGTAGACGGTAGACGGTAGACCGTTTACTTTTGCGCCTGACCGCCAACCGTCTGCCGCCTACCGCCAACCGTCCACCGTCCACCGTCGACGGTCTACCGTCTACTCGCCGTTGCCTTTTCCCATGCCCAAGACCGCCACCTTCGAAACCAACCTCGGCACGATCACCGCCGAGCTCTACGACAAGGATGCCCCGGGCACGGTGGCGAACTTCGAGAAGCTCGCCAACTCGGGGTTCTACGACGGGGTCAGGTTCCACCGCGTGATTCCCGACTTCGTCGTGCAGGGTGGCGACCCGCTCTCGCGCGATCTCCCCGCCGGGCATCCGCGCATCGGCACCGGCGGCCCCGGGTGGACCATCAAGTGCGAGACGGCGGGAAACCCGCGCACGCACGAAGTCGGCTCGCTCTCGATGGCGCACGCCGGCAAGGACACCGGCGGCAGCCAGTTCTTCCTGGTGCTGAGCGAGCGGAACTCGCGGCACCTGAACGGCGTGCACACCGTGTTCGGCAGGATCACTGCCGGGCTCGACGTGATGCAGAAGCTCAAGCAGAACGACTCCATGACCACGGTGCGCGTCGCATAAGCCGGCGGCCGGCGCCCCTCCCCAGGAACCTCCATGTCCGAATCGCACCACGCCTCCGACCGCAAGGCGGCCTTCACGGGCCTCATCCTCGGGGTCATCGCGCTGGCCATCGTGCTCAGCACCATCGTGTATCTGACGAACCGGCACTACGCCGGGAAGGAAGGCGCCAGGCCCGCGGCGAGCCCGTCGCAATAGGCTGCTTGTCCGTCTCCCGTCCGTCCGTCGCGCGCCCCTCCGGCCCCGGCCGAGGGGCGTGGTTCGTTTCGATGCTCGCGTCACCGGCCGCGCGGTTGCCGCTCGCGGCGACCTCGGCCCTTGCCGCCGGGGCGCTCGTCGCGCTCGAGCAGCCCGCGTGGGCGCACTGGTTCTGGTTCGCGGCGCTCGTGCTCACGGGCCTGCCCGTCGCCTGGCGCACGTTTCGCGGGATCCTCCGCGGGCACTTCGCCGCCGACGTGGTGGCGATGCTCGCGATCGTGACCGCGATCGCGCTGCGGCAGCCCATCGCCGGACTGGTCATCGTGATCATGCAGACGGGCGGCGAGATGCTCGAGCGCTATGCGGAGGGGCGGGCGTCGGAGGCCGTGCGCGAGCTGGAGGCCGCCGCGCCGCGCCTCGCCCATCGCGCACGCGGGGACGCCACGGAGGACGTGGCCGCCGAGGCGGTCGTCATCGGCGACATTCTCCTCGTGCGGCCCGGCGAGATGGTGCCGTGCGACGGGATCCTCATCGAGGGGAACTCGCACGTCGAGGTCGCGCGCCTCACGGGCGAGCCGTCGCCCCAGCACGTGATCGAGGGCTCGATCGTGCGGAGCGGCGCCGTGAACGTCGAGAGCGCCTTCCGGCTGCGCGTGACGGCGCCCTCGCGGGAGAGTCTCTACGCGAAGATCGTCGAGCTGGTGCGGACGGCGCAGGCGGAGAAGTCGCCGATCCAGCGGCTCGCCGACCGCTACGCCGTCTGGTTCACGCCGGTGACGCTCGCCGCGTGCGGCATCGCGTGGCTCGCCGCAGGCGACCCGCTGCGCGTGCTGGCGGTGCTCGTGGTCGCGACGCCCTGCCCGCTGATTCTCGCCACGCCCGTCGCGATCGTCGGCGGCATCAACCGCGCGGCGCGCCACCAGATCGTGGTGCGCACGGGCGGCGCACTGGAGCAGATCGGCGCGGTGGACGCGGCGGTCTTCGACAAGACCGGGACGCTCACCATCGGCTATCCCGAGGTCTCCCACGTCCTGCCGCTCGCGCCGTTCGACGAACGCACGCTGCTCGCGCTCGCCGCCGCCGTCGAGCACCACTCGGGACACCTCCTGGCGATAACCACGGTGGACGCGGCGGAGTCGCTCGGCATCGCCGTGCCCGCGGCGCAATCCGTGGTGGAGACACCCGGGAACGGCGTCACCGGCACCGCCGCCGGCCGCCGCGTCTCGGTGGGTACGCTCTCGTACGTCGCCGCGCAGCAGCCGACCGCGTCGGCCGCGCTCATCGAGCTGCGCGAGAGCGGCCGCGGCCTGCGCGCGTACGTGGCGGTGGACGGCACGGCCGCCGGCGTCATCGCGTACGCGGACCGCACGCGTGACGGGCTCCCCGCCTTCTTCGCCGAGCTCAAGGCGCTCGGCGTCTCGCGCACGCTGCTCCTCTCGGGCGACCACGAGCAGAACGTCGCCGCGCTCGCCCGCGACCTCGGCATCACCGAGGCGAGGGGCGACCTGCTGCCCGCGGACAAGGTGCAGGTCGTGAAGGGGCTGCTGGCCGAAGGACACCGCGTCCTGATGACCGGCGACGGCACGAACGACGCGCCGGCGCTCTCGGCCGCGACCGTGGGGATCGCGCTCGCCGCGCACGGCGGCGGAATCACCGCCGAGTCCGCCGGCATCGTGCTCCTCGCCGACGACGTGACACGCGTGACGACCGCCATCCGCATCGGCCGCCGCGCGACATTCATCGCGAAGCAGAGCATCCTCGCGGGCCTCGGTCTCTCCAGCATTGCGATGGTCGCCGCCGCGCTCGGCCACATTCCGCCGACGATCGGCGCGCTCGTGCAGGAGGCCATTGACGTCGCGGTCATCCTCAACGCGCTGCGCGCGGGGCCCGCGGGCGAGCCGTAGGCGATTCCCCTACCGGCGTTTCGGGTGGACGCCGATTGTTCGTAACCGGTTGAGGCGGTTGATTGCCTGATTCCCCCACGTGGAGTCGCCCCTCACATGAATGCGCGCGTGGAGTCGTTCACGTACGACGACGACATCGTACGGAAGTTCCTCTTCGCCACGGTCATCTGGGGTCTCGTCGGGTTTCTGGTCGGGCTCGTCGTCGCGCTCGAGCTCGCGAACCCCGCGTTCAACGCCGGGCCGCTCCTGGCCTTCGGCCGGCTCCGGCCGCTTCACACGAACGCGGTGATCTTCGCGTTCGCGGGGAACGCGTTCTTCACGGGCGCCTACTGGTCCGCGCAGCGGCTGCTCAAGACGCGGATGTTCTCCGACGCGCTGAGCCGGATCCACTTCTGGGGCTGGCAGGCGATCATCGTCGCCGCCGTGCTCACGCTCCCGCTCGGGTTCACGCAGGCCAAGGAGTACGCCGAGCTCGAGTGGCCGATTGACGTCGCGATCGCCGTCGTGTGGGTGGTGTTCGCCGTGAACTTCTTCGGCACGCTGGCGACGCGGCGGGAGCGCCATCTCTACGTGGCGCTCTGGTTCTACATCGCGAGCATCGTGACGGTCGCGATTCTGCACATCTTCAACAACCTCGCGGTGCCGGCGGGGCCGCTGAAGAGCTACTCGATCTACGCGGGCGTGCAGGACGCGTTCATGCAGTGGTGGTACGGCCACAACGCGGTGGCGTTCTTCCTCACGACGCCCTTCCTCGGCCTGATGTACTACTTCCTGCCGAAGGCGGCGGAGCGGCCGGTGTTCAGCTACAAGCTGTCCATCCTGCACTTCTGGACGCTGATCTTCATCTACATCTGGGCCGGCCCGCACCATCTGCACTACACCGCGCTCCCCGACTGGGCCTCGACGCTCGGCATGCTCTTTTCGCTGATGCTCCTCGCGCCCTCCTGGGGCGGGATGATCAACGGGCTGCTCACGCTGCGCGGCGCGTGGCACAAGGTGGTGGACGAGCCGGTGCTCAAGTTCTTCGTCGTCGCGGTCACCGCGTACGGCATGAGCACGTTCGAGGGGCCGATGCTCGCGATCAAGTCGGTGAACTCGCTGGCGCACTACACCGACTGGGTGATCGCCCACGTCCACACCGGGGCGCTCGGGTGGAACGGGTTCCTCACCTTCGGGATGGTGTACTGGCTGGCGCCGCGGCTCTTCCAGACGCCGCTGTACAGCAAGCGGCTCGCGGAGACGCACTTCTGGATCGCGAGTTTCGGCATCCTGCTGTACGTCACGGCGATCTACAGCGCCGGCATCACGCAGGGGCTGATGTGGCGCGCCTTCGACGAGACGGGGCGCCTGCAGTATCCCGACTTCGTCGAGACGACGATGCGGCTCCTGCCGATGTACTGGGTGCGCGTGGCGGGCGGGACGCTCTTCATCGTCGGCGCGGTGCTCTTCCTGTACAACGTCGTGATGACGTGGCGCCGGCGCCCCGCGCAGTATGCCGTGCCGGTGATTCAGGCCCCGCGGCTCGCCGAGGCGCCGCGGCCCGCGCCGGAGCCCGTGGCGGCGCCGGCCGGCGCCTGGGCACGCTTCACCGGCATGGTCTGGCACCGCACCTGGGAGCGCCTCCCGCTCACCTTCACCGTGCTCGTCGCGGTGGCCGTGATCGTCGCGTCGCTCTTCGAGATCCTCCCCACCTTCCTCATCCGCTCGAACGTGCCGACGATCGCGAGCGTGAGGCCGCTCACTCCGCTCGAGCTC
Source organism: Gemmatimonadaceae bacterium (assembly GCA_035286465.1). GTDB lineage: Bacteria > Gemmatimonadota > Gemmatimonadetes > Gemmatimonadales > Gemmatimonadaceae > Fen-1231. The sequence continues at coordinate 17,571 of DATEDF010000085.1, forward strand.
GCAGGCCGCGACCTCTACATCCGCGAAGGGTGCTTCAACTGCCACTCGCAGATGATCCGCCCGTTCCGTCACGAGACGGAACGCTACGGGGAGTATTCGAAGCCGGGCGAGTCGGTGTACGAGCATCCATTCCTGTGGGGCTCGCGGCGCATCGGCCCCGACCTCGCGCGCGCGGGCGGCAAGTACCCGCCGCTCTGGCACGTGCGGCACATGGCCGACCCGCGCGCAATCGCGCCGAAGTCCATCATGCCGCCGTACCCGCAGCTCGAGACGAACCTGCTCGACTTCGACGGCATCCAGAAGCGCGTGGACGCGATGGCGATGCTCGGCGTGCCCTATGGGGACGCGGTGCGGCGCGCGAGTGCGCTCGCGCGCGCGCAGGCCGCCACGCTCGCCACCGACATCGAGAAGGCCGGCGGTCCCGCCGGCCTCGCCGACCGCGAGATCACGGCGCTTGTCGCGTACCTCGAGCGGCTCGGCACCGACCTCGCGCGGCCCACGGGGGTCGCGCGCGCGACGAAGCCGCCTCCCGCCTCCCCCGGGGGGAAGTGACATGCTCCGGCTCTCCGACGCGGTGGGCGCCGCCGGCCTCGCCGACTACGCGATCGTCGCGCTCGTCCTGTTCTTCTTCGCCTTCCTCCTCCTCCTCATCAGGATCCTCACGCCCGCGCGCGCCGCCCACGACGAGCGCGCGAGGTGGATGCCGCTCGACGACGGCACGCCGACGCCCCCACCCGCGCGTGAGGATCCGCGAGGTGACGCCCCATGACACACCCCGGTGACGACCGTCTGATGACGGACCACGAGTACGACGGAATCCGGGAGTACGACAACCCGCTGCCACGCTGGTGGGTGCTCCTTTTCATCGCCACGATCCTCTTCGCTCCGATCTACTATCTCGCACCCGGCGACGCGGGCCACGGCGCGAAGAAGGAACAGATGTACGAGAAGGAGATGGCCGCCTATCGCGCGCGGCACCCGGAAGAGGGCGGCGGCGCCCCGACGCTCACGGCCGAACGGATGGCCGCGATCGTCGCCGACCCCGCGGAGGTCGCGCGCGGGAAGACGCTCTTCGCGGCGAACTGCGCCGCGTGCCACCGTGCCGACGGCGGCGGGCTCATCGGGCCGAACCTCACGGACGACTTCTGGCTCCACGGCGGCACGCCGCTCGAGGTGCGGAACACGATCTGGAACGGGGTGCTCGCGAAGGGGATGCCGCCGTGGGGCCGGCTGCTGAAGCCGGACGAGGTCGGCGCGCTCACCGCGTTCGTGCGGTCGCTGCGCGGCGCGCGCCCGCCGAACCCCAAGGCGTCCGAGGGCGTGGCCGTGAAGCCGGACGGCACGCCGGCGGACGGCGGCGCCGCGACGAAACCGAAGGGCGGATGACCGCGCCCGCGGCCGCCGGTCGCGTCCTGGCGACGCTCAACGCCGACGGCTCCCGCCGCTGGATCCGGCCGAAGCCGGCGGTGGGCCGCTACTTCCGGCACCGCCGGGCCGTCGCGTACGGCCTCATGGTGCTCTTTCTCGCGATCCCGCTCTTCCGCCTTCGCGGGAAGCCGCTGATGCTGCTCGATGTGCCACGGCGCGAGTTCACGTTCTTCGGCACCACCTTCCTCCCGACCGACACGCTCCTCCTGATGCTCCTCGGCCTGAGCATCCTGATCGGGATCTTCCTCCTCACGGCGCTCTTCGGCCGTGTCTGGTGCGGCTGGGCGTGCCCGCAGACCGTGTACATGGAGTACCTCTTCCGGCCCATCGAGCGGCTCGTCGAGGGCGGGTGGAACCGGTCGCGGCTGCTCGACGAGCAGCGGCGGCACTTCCATCCGCGTCGGCTCGTCACGCACGCGATCAGCGTCGTGCTCGCGCTCGTGCTCGCGCACACCTTCCTCGCCTATTTCGTCGGAACCGAGGCGCTCGCGCGCTGGGTCAGGCAGTCGCCCTACGAGCACCCCGTTCCCTTCCTCGTGATGGCGGTGACGAGCGCGCTCGTCCTCCTCGATTTCGCCTGGTTCCGCGAGCAGACGTGCATCGTCGCCTGCCCGTACGGCCGGTGGCAGTCGGTGCTGCTCGACGAGCAGTCGCTCATCATCGCCTACGACCCGAAGCGCGGCGAACCGCGCGGCCACCGCCCGCACCGGGCCGAGGTCCCCGGGCTCGGCGATTGCGTGGATTGCGGCGCGTGCGTGCTCACCTGCCCCACGGGGATTGACATCCGCTCCGGGCTCCAGATGGAGTGCATCCATTGCACGCAGTGCGCCGACGCGTGCGACGCGGTGATGGCGAAGCTCGGCAAGCCGCCCGGGCTCATCCGCTACACCTCGCGGGAGGCGCTCGCCGGGCGCGCGCGCCGTCTGCTCAGGCCGCGCACGGTGCTCTATCCGCTCGCGTTCCTCGTCTGCTTCGGGAGCTTCGTCGCCGTGCTCGGCACGCAGCCCGGGGCGGACGTGACGCTCCTCGGCGCGATCGGGGAGCCGTTCACGCTCGAGCCCGACGGTTCCGTCGTGAACCAGGTGCGCGTGAAGATCACCAACCGCGCGCGCGGCGAGCGCCGCTACACCGTCGAGCTGCTCGGCGCCGGGCCGGCGCGCGTGCTGGCGCCCGAGCTCCCGCTCGCCGTCCGGAGCGGACGCACCGCCACGACGAGCCTGTTCGTGATCCTCCCGCCGTCGGCGTTTCGCGACCACGAGCGGGACGTGCGCTTCCGCGTCTCCGACGGCGCGGGCTTCACGGAGGAGTATCGCTGGCGTCTGCGCGGCCCGGACGCGCGCGAGGAGCGCGAGGAGCGCGAGGAGCGGGAGAAGCGCGAGGAGCGGGCGAAATGAAGAAGGGATGGTACTGGCCCTGGATCGTGGCCGCCCTCCTCGTCGCCACCGCCGCCGGCCAGGGGATCCTCTTCTACGCGGCCACGCACGACGCCTCGATGGCGATCGAGCCCGACTACTACCGGAAGGCGGTCGCGTGGGACGCGCAGCGCGCGCGCGACTCGGTGAGCGCGGCGCTCGGGTGGACCGCCACGGGCGAGCTCCGCGCGCCGGACTCCACGGGGGCCGAGGTGGCGGTGCGCCTCGCCGACGCCGACGGCGCGCCGCTCGGCGGGGCGCGCGTGCGCGTGACGGCGATCCACAATCTCGAGGGCGCGCGCCGCGTGGAGGGTGCGCTGCCGGAGCGGACCGCCGGGACCTACGCAGCAAAGCTGCCGCTCAGGCGCGCGGGGCTGTGGGAGCTGCGGATTGACGCGCATCGGGGGCGCGATCACTTCACCGCCACGGTGCGTACCGACGCGCCGAGGGACGCCCGATGACGGCGCTCGTCGTGTCGGTCTTCGTGGCCGCGCTCCTCGGGAGCGTTCATTGCGCCGGGATGTGCGGCGGCCTCGCCTGTTTTGTCGCGGGGAGCGCCGACGCGCGAGCGACCGCCGCGTACAACGGCGGGCGGCTGCTCTCGTATCTGGCGCTGGGCGTCGTCGCGGGCGCGGCGGGCGCGGGCTTCGACCGCGTGGGGATGATCGCCGGCATCGCGCGCCCGGCGGCGATCGTGGCCGGGTTCCTGATGATCGTCTGGGGCGGCGCGACCGCGGTCGCCGCCGCGGGCGCGCGCGTGCCGGTGCTCTCCACGCCCGCGGGCGCCGGCCGTGCGCTGGCCCGCGCGCTCCGCGTGGTCCGCGATCGGCCGCCGGCCCAGCGCGGGCTCGTCCTCGGCGTGCTCACCCCGCTCCTTCCCTGCGGCTGGCTCTACGCGTTCGTCGTCACGGCCGCGGCCGCGGGGACGCCGCTCGCCGGCGCACTCGTGATGGGGGCCTTCTGGCTTGGCACCGTGCCGGTGATGGCGGCGCTCGGCCTCGGGCTTCAGCGCGCCTCCGGGCCGCTGCGGCGGCGGCTGCCGGCGCTGGCCGCCGCGGCCCTCATCGTGATCGGGCTCCTCACCATCACCGGCAGGTTCGTCGCCGCGCGCACACACGCGCCCGCTGCCGCGCATCCCGCGCCTCGCGCGATCGTCGCCCCCGATGGCCACGCTGCTCGCAGCTGAGCGCGCAGGCCCCGCGCAGGCCGCGCCGGCCGCGCCGGCCGCGGACGAAGCGCGCACGTCCTGCGCCCACTGCGGGCTCCCGGTCCCGCCGGGATTCGCGGTTGCCGGCTCCGCGCGGCCCTTCTGCTGCGCCGGGTGCCGGACCGCGTTCGCCATCATCCACGCGCACGGCCTGGCGGAGTACTACGGCTTCGCGGAGCGCCGCGAGGCCCCGGTGACGCCGAGCGGGCGCCGGTACGAGGAATTCGACCACGAGACCTTTCGCGCCTTGTACGTGCGCTCGCGGGGCGACGGGCTCTCGGAGACCGACCTGTACCTCGAGGGCGTGCACTGCGCCTCGTGCGTGTGGCTCATCGAGCGCGTGCCGCTGGCGATGAGCGGCGTCGCGCGCGCCGAGCTTGACGTGGGACGGTCGCTCGCGCACGTCGTGTGGGACCCGACACGCACAACGCTCTCGACGGTCGCGCGCTTCCTCGACGCGCTCGGCTACGCGCCGCATCCGTTCCGGGGCGTGAAGGCCGACGCGATGCGACGGCGGGAGGATCGCGCCGCGCTCACGAACATCGGCATCGCCGGCGCGATCGCCGGCAACGTGATGCTCATCGCGCTCGCGATCTACGCCGGCTGGTTCGGCGGGATCGAGCGCGAGTTCGAGCGCTATTTCCGGTGGTGGAGCTTCCTCCTCACGACGCCGGCGATCCTCGGCCCCGGCCGCGTGTTCTTCCGGGGCGCGTGGGGCGCACTGCGCGCCCGGGCGCTGCACATGGACGTGCCGATCGCGCTCGCGCTCGCGGCGGGCTACCTGCGCGGCGCGGCCAACACCGTGCGGGACAGCGGACCGGTGTACTTCGACGGCGTCGTCACGCTCATCTTCCTCCTCCTCGTGGGGCGCTTCCTCCAGCGGCGGGCGCAGCGCGCGGCGACGGACAGCGCGGAGCTCCTCTTCGCGCTGGCGCCCTCCACGGCGCGCGTGGTCGAGGAGAGCGGCGCGGTGCGCGAGGTGCCCGTCGAGGCGGTGCTGCCCGGCGCCGTGCTCGACGTGCGCGCCGGCGACACGCTCGCCGCCGACGGCGTGGTCACCGAGGGGCGCTCGGCGCTGGACCTCGCGCTGCTCACGGGCGAGTCGCGGCCGGTCGCCGCAGCCGCGGGCGACGCGGTGTTCGCCGGCACCGTGAACCTGAGCGCGCCGCTTCGCGTGCGGGTCACCGGCGCGGGCGAGGCGAGCCGGCTCGGCCGCCTCCTCCGGGACGTCGAGGAGAGCGCGCGTCGCCGCGCGCCGATCGTGCGGCTCGCCGACCGCCTGGCGGGCGTGTTCGTCGCGGTCGTGCTGGCGCTCGCGGGCGTGACGTGGGCGCTCTGGTTCCCGCGCGATCCCGCGCTGGCGCTCGACAACGCGATCGCGATGCTCATCGTCACCTGCCCCTGCGCGCTCGCGCTCGCGACGCCGCTCGCGATGACCGTGGCCATCGGGCGCGCCGCCCGCCAGGGGATCCTCATCAAGGGCGGCGACGCGCTGGAGCGGCTCGCCCGGCCGGGACGGCTGATCCTCGACAAGACGGGCACGCTCACCGAGGGGCGCCTGGCGCTGGTGGCGTGGGAGGGGCTCGACGAGGCGCGCGCGCTGGTGCTCGCGCTCGAGCGGCACTCCCGCCATCCCATCGCGCTCGCCCTCCAGCGCGCCTGGCCCGAGGTGCACGCGCCCACCGCGCAGCACGTCGTCGAGACGATCGGCGGCGGGCTCGAGGGGCGCGTGGGCGGCCGCCTGGTGGTGGTGGGCAAGCCGGCGTTCGTGCTCGCGCGCGGCGCGCACACGCCGCGCGTCCGCGCGCCCTTCGCCCCGCTCGACGAGGCGCTCTCGCCCGTGCTCGTCCGCGTCGCCGACGAGATCGTGGCGCGCGCCGCGTTCGGCGATCCGGTGCGCGCCGAGGCGAAGGAAGCGGTCGCCGAGCTGCGCGCGCGCGGCTGGCGCGTCTCCATCCTCTCGGGCGACGACCCGCGGGTCGTCGCCGCCGTCGCGCGCGCGGTCGGCGTCCCCGGACGCGACGCGCGGGGCGGCGCCACGCCCGAGGAGAAGCACGCCGAGGTGGAGCGCCTCGTCGCCAGGGTGCAGGGTGCCCTTGCAGGGGAGACGGTGGTGCAGGGTGCCGGTGCAGGGGAGACGGTGGTGATGGTCGGCGACGGCGTGAACGACGCCGCCGCGATCGCCGCCGCCTCGGTCGGCATCGGCGTGCGCGGCAGCGCCGAGGCGTCCCTTGCCGCGGCCGACGTCTATCTCGCGCGCGGCGGGCTCGCGCCGCTGCTCGCGCTCGAGCGGGGTGCGCGGCGCACGCTGAACCTGATCCGCCTCGGCGTCGCGTTCTCGCTCGCCTACAACGTGGCCGGCGCCGCGCTCGCGCTCACCGGGATGATTGATCCGCTCGTCGCCGCGATCGTGATGCCGGCCAGCTCGCTCACCGTCGTGCTCACCGCGTGGCACGGACGCACGTTCAGCGGAGCGGCCCCGTGAGCGTGCTCTTCGTGCTCGTGCCGGTCGCGCTCGCCATCGTCCTGGCGGCGGTGATCGCCTTCGCGTGGAGCGCGCGGAGCGGCCAGTTCGATGACCTCCGCACGCCGGCGCTCCGGCCGCTGATTGACGAGCCCCCGTCCGAGCCGGGAGCACCGCCAGTCGGCGAGGGGAATCGCCGGCCGGTGACAAGCGAGTAGGTTATTCCGTTCCGCCGTGCGGACCAGCGCGCGCGCAGGACATCGTGAGCGGGCGCCCGTGACCGGTCCGCCGGCGCAGCCGCCGGCGCAGCCGAACAGAGCGGCCGGGTGTTGCGTATTGTTCGAGAACCGGAACCTGGAGCCCCCCATGCGCACGCGCCTCCTCGCTTTCGTACTGCTCGCGACGATCCCGTCGCTCGTCCTCGCCCAGCGGGGCGGCCGGGGAGGCGGCGCTCGAAGCGGTGGTGCCGGCGCTTCGTTCTCACGCCTCCCGACCGTGAGTGACCTCCAGGATCTCAACCCCGCCGCGCGGCTCGTGGACCGGCGCAAGAAACTCACGCTCTCCGATTCGCTCGTGGACCAGCTCAAGGCGCTCGCGAAGACGATCAAGGACCGTAACGCCCCGGCCATCGCGATGTACGACTCGGTGCGCAAGCGTATCCGGGCACAGGAGGGGATTGACCTGACCATGGCGCCGATGGGCGCGCAGCTCGAGGCGCAGCAGAACCAGCTCGGGATGCGCAATCTCCTCGCGCAGCTGCGAGCACAGCGGACGCAGGACATCCAGGAGACGCTCGCGCTCGTCCCGGAGGCGGTGAGGAAGCCGGTCGAGGAACTGATCACGGAACAGACGAAGGAGATGGACGAGATGATGCCGCGAGGCCGGGGCGGGCCGCCGCCCGGGGCGTAGGCGGGACGCCGCGCCGGCGGTAGGGGGACGCTGCCTCCCCGCGGGCGCCCGCGGCCCCGGTTCGAGTTAGATTCTTCCTCGCGCGCTCCGGCTTCCGGGGCGCGCTTGGTTTCCCGGCGGTCCACACGCCGCCCCCGCGAGCCCTTGATGAGCGACCAACTGCCGAGACGAGCCGACGCGCTCGCGCTGATGGAGGAGTGGACGGCGAGCGACTCCCTCCGCAAGCACATGCTCGCGGTGGAGGGCGCGATGCGCGCGTACGCGGCGCGTTTCGGCGAGGACGTCGAGCGCTGGGGGCTCGCGGGGCTGCTGCACGATTTCGACTACGAGCGATTTCCCAACGATGCGCACGCGCCGGACGCCGAGCATCCCGCGGCGGGGGTGCGGCACCTCCGCTCGCTGGGTTATCCCGAGGACGTCCTGCAGGCGATTCTCGGCCACGCGGAGTACACGCGCGTGCCGCGCGCGTCGCGGATGGCGAAGACGCTCCACGCGGTGGACGAGCTGACGGGGCTCATCACGGCGTGCGCGCTCGTGCGGCCCTCGAAGAGCGTGAACGACCTCGAGCCCTCGAGTGTCAAGAAGAAGATGAAGGACAAGGCCTTCGCGCGCGGCGTGAGCCGCGACGACGTGACGGGCGGCGCGGCCGAGCTCGGGGTCGAGCTGGACGCGCACATCGCGTTCGTGATCGCGGCGATGCGCGAGCGCGCGTCGCTGCTCGGGCTCGCGGGCGCGGCGTCGTGACGCGGGTCACGTTCGCGGGCCGGCGGCCCCCAACGCTCCGGTTCGACGCCGCGTACGTGGAGTGTGATTCTTGAGGCGATCGCGTGACCGCGGCGGTGCAGCCGGCGCGCCCGTGGGGGGCGGCCGGACGCGCTCGCCGGGGGGCGCGCGTCGTGACTGACCGCCCGACGGACGAGCGCGAGCTCGTGCTCCGGGCCCAGCGCGGCGAGCGCGAGTCGTTCTCGGCTCTCGTGCGCACGCACGAGCGGCGGGCGTACGCGGTGGCGCGCGCGATCGTCGTGAATCACGAGGACGCGGAAGACGCGGTGCAGGAGGCGTTCCTGCACGCGTACCGCGCCCTCGACCGGTTCCTGCCGGACCAGGCGTTCGGCGCGTGGCTGCATCGGATCGTCGCGAACGCGGCGCTCGACATCACGCGGCGGCGCAAGGTGCGCGATGCGGACGAGCTGCCGGAGACGGTGGCCTCGCCCTTTCGCGACCCGGCGGAGTCGAGTGAGCTGCGGCGGCGGTTGCGGGACGCCCTGGAGCTGCTCCCCGCGCGGCAGCGCGCGGTGATCGTGTTGCACGACGTGGAAGGGTTCAAGCACGCCGAGATCGGCGCGTTGCTCGGGATTCCCGAGGGCACGGCGAGATCGGATCTGCATTACGCGCGGTCCCACCTCCGCGCGGTGTTGGGCAAGGTCAGGAGCGACCTATGACGGACGAGCATCACGGGCCCGAGCTGGTTCGGGACGACGACCTCACGCGTGAGCTGGCGGCGCTCTACGCGCCGCCGGCCGACCTCGCGTACTGGACCGCGCTCGAGGACCGGATCTTCGCGCGGCTCGACGTCTTCGACGGCGAGTGGTGGTCCGTGCCGGACCGCTGGCTGCGCGTGGGCCTGGTCGCGGCGGCGATCGCCCTCCTCGTCGCGGGGAGCGTACTGCTCCGCCAGGCGACGCACTCGACGGCGGCAGCGCGGATGGCGGCCTACGAGAGCGCGGTGGATTCGGCGGCTTCGGACGCGTTCGAGATCGCGCGTCGCGGGCGTCTGACGGAGGAGCAGGCGACCCTCCGTCTCCTCATCGGACGGGATTAGGGGGCGCGCCATGACGCGGACCAAGACTCTCGCGCTCGTCTTCTACCTCGGCGCCGCGCTCGCGGGCGCGGCGGTGGGCGCCGCGGCCGACCGCTTCACCACGCGGAGCCCGTCCGAACCGCCGGACGCGCGCGCGATGCGCAGCCGGTTCTTCGACCAGTTGCACCTGACGAGCGCGCAGCACGACTCGGCAACGGTCCTGTGGGACGAGCGTGACAGAAAGCTCAGGGCCATCGCGGACCGGTACAAGTCGGCGCTCGACCCGATGCGAGCCGAACAGGATTCGGTGTTCGCCGAGTATCGCCTGCGCCTGTCGCAGCTGCTCACGCCCGAGCAGAAGGCGACCTACGACCAGATGCGGCGTGAGCGCGAGAAGGCGCAGCGCCCGGAGAAGAAACACTAATGCACACGATCCTTCGCATCGCGCTCGTGGTCGCCCCGGCGGTCGTGGCGGCGCAGGGCGCGGACAACGCGCGGCCGATCTCGGTGGACGAGGCGGTGAGGCTCGCGCTGAGGAACTCGCCGACCACCATCGCGGCACGGAACCAGCTCCGCACCGGCACGTCGAGCGTGCGGCAGACGTTCTCGTCGTTCTTCCCGACCCCGTCGCTCCAGATGAACGCGAGCCAGCGGGTGGGAACGCAGCTGGTCCAGGGTGTCCCGCTGCCGCTCACTGGAAACCCCTGGACCTATGGGAGGAGCGTCAGTTTCGGACAGGTCACGTTGTTCGATGGCGGACTGAAGTACTACAACTACCGTGCGGCGACGCAGAACCTGCACGCTTCTGAGGCGAACGAAATCAGCCAGCGTTACAACGTCGCGCTCAGTGTGAAGACCGCCTACTACAACGTGCTCACCGCGCGGGAGCAGGAAGTGGCGGCGCAGCGGCAGCTTGAGCAGGCGCAGCAACAACTCGGGGTCGCCACCGCGAAAATGAACGCGGGCGCCGCGACCCTGGCCGATTCGCTGTCCGGCGCCATCGCCGTGGGCAACGCGAGGCTCGCGATTCTCAACGCGCAGAACTCGCTCAGCAACGCGAACGCCGCGCTCACGCGTCTCGTGGGCGCGGACGTCGCGGTGACCGCGTCCCCTGCCGACACGGGCGGAGTGGAACGCATCGAGGTTGACGAGACGACCCTCTTCCAGATGGTGCTCGACGGACCGCAGGTGCGCCAATCGCAGGCCTCGCTCGCGGCCACGCGGGCCTCGCACCGCGCGCAACTGACGCCGTACCTCCCGACGCTCACCGTCAGCGGGAGCTACGGCAACAACCCCCAGAGCTCGCCGACCTTCAACTGGGGTGGCGGGCCGAGCAGCACGAGCGCGAGCATGACGTTCAACCTGAACTACCCGCTCTGGAACGGTTATCAGCGTGAATCGCAGCTCGTGGCGGCGCGCGTGAACATGGAGAACGCCGAGGCGAACGTGCGCGACCAGAGGCTGCTCGCGAAGCAGAACCTGACCACGCAGCTCAACAGCTTCCGCACCGCGATGCAGCAGATCGAACTTCAGCAGCTCCAGATCCGCGCGTCCGAGGAGAACCTCCGCGTCGTCACGCGGCAGTACAGCCTCGGCACGAAGCAGCTGCTCGACCTGCTGACCGCCCAGACCAGCCTCGACAACGCGCGAAACGGGCTCATCACCGCCCGCCAGAGCGCCCGCATCGCCAAGGCGAACATCGAGGCCCTGATCGGCCGCGACCTGAAGTAGCCGCCCCGTCCCTACCGACCCAGAGTCTTCATCCGGAGTTCGCAGTGAACCGCAAGATCCTCTTCCTGACGCTCGTCGCCGGCGCCCTCGCGGGCTGCAAGAAGAACGGCGTCAAGCCGATCCAGATCCCGACGGCCACGGTCCGGCGCCAGGACATCACCGTCTACGCCGAGGCCACCGGCATCATCGAGCCGATCAACGTCATCGAGGTGAAGTCGAAGACGGCGTCGGGCCAGGTGCTCCGGATGCCGATCGAGATCGGGACGCGCGTGCAGCCGGGCGACCTGATCGTCCAGATTGACACGACCGACCTGCACACGAGCTACGTGCAGACGCTTTCCGACCGTGACGCCGCCCGGGCGAGTTACAACGTCGCGAAAGCGCAGCTCGACCGGCAGACGGCGTTCTTCGCCGATCGCGTCATCACCAGGGACGTGCTCGAGGGGGCGCAGAATTCCGAGGCGAATTCCAAGGCCAGTCTCCTCCGCGCCGAGACGAACGTCACCCTCGCCGCGCAGAAGCTGAAGGACGCCACGGTCCTCGCGACGGTCGAGGGGACGATCATCACGAAGCCCGTCTCCGTGGGCCAGGTGATCCAGGCCGGCGGCGGCACGGTGAGCGGCGGCACGGTCATCGCGACGATCACGAACCTCTTGCACGTGCGCGCCCGCGCCCTCGTGAATGAGACCGACATCGGCCTCGTGCAGGCCGGGCAGGAGGCCTACGTCACGGTGGACGCCTTCCCCGACCGCCAGTTCACCGGCAAGGTCGAGAAGATCGAGCCGCAGGCCACCGTGCAGCAGAACGTGACGATGTTCCCCGTGCTCGTCTCGCTCGACAACAGCGAAGGGTTGCTCCGGCCCGGGATGAACGGCGAGGTGAGTGTGCTCACCGACGAGCGCTTCGAGGTGATCGCCGTGCCGAACGACGCGATCCGCTCGGCTCGCGAGCTGGCCCAAGCCGTGCAGATTCTCGGGCTCAACCAGGACTCGGTGCGCGCGCAGATGGGCGCCGGACGCGGCGGTCGCAACAGCGGAATAGGCGGCGGCCAGCGCGGCGTGCAGGTGCAGATCAACCGCGGGGAGCTCGATCTCCCGTTGCTGTCGCCGCAAGGCGGCGGCGATCCGCCGCAGGGCGGCCGTCGCGGCGGCCGCGGCGGGCGCGCCGGCTTCCAGATGCCGCAGGTCAGCGACGCCGACTGCAAGAAGGTGGACGACGCGCTCAAGGCCAAGCCCGCGATCGCGAAGAAGCTCGACGATCTGCGCACGAAGCAGCGCGACGAGAACGCCGACCGCCAGGCCATCACCGCCGACATCCGGAAGGCGTATGAGGAGCTTGGCGTGGACATGATGGTTTCCAGTGCCTGCCGGCGACGCGCCGAGGGCGGCGGCCCCGGCGGCTTCGGTGGACGCGGGGCCCCCGGGGCTCCCGGCAGCGGCGCGCGCGGCGCCAGCGCAGGAGGGGCAGGCGGCACACGCGCTGCGGGCGCTGCGGGCGCTGCGGGCGCTGCGGGCGGCGCGGGCGGCGCGGGCGGCGCGGGCGGCGCGGGCGGGGCGACGGCCGGCGCCGGCATGACCGGCGGCATGGGTGGCAACGTGACGCGCGGCCAGACCGGCGGCGGCGGTGGAATGGGCGGCTTCGGCGGCGGAGGCAGCGCCAATCGGACGCCACGCTCCGGGCTCGTGTTCGTGCAGAAGGGCGACTCGTGGGAGGCCCGCAACCTCCGGCTCGGCGTCGCGAACTACGACGTCACCGAAGTCGTGAGCGACAATCTGAAAGAAGGCGACAAGGTCGCATTGCTCACGGCGGCGATCCTGCAGGCCAATCGGCAGGCGCAGATGGACCGGCAGAAGTCCATGCAGAGCCCGCTGGGCGGAGCCGGCGGCATGCCGGGCGGCGGGCCGGGCGGCGGCGGCGGGCCGCGCGGCGGCGGCGGCGGGCGAGGAGGCTGACGTGCTCTTCGGCGAGACCATCCGCGTCGCGCTTGGCGCGCTCCGCGCGAACAAGCTCCGGTCGCTGCTCACGATGCTCGGCATCGTGATCGGCGTCTCGGCGGTGATCGCGGTCGTCGCGCTCGGGAGCGGCGCGGCCAAGGCGGTGAACGACCGCATCACCGCGCTCGGGACGACGCTCCTCACGGTGAACCCCGGCCAGGCCAGGCAGGGCGGCGTCGGGTTCGGCGGCGGCTCCGCGCGCCTCACGATGGATGACGCCGACGCGCTCCGGGAGCGCGGGGAGAAGATCCTCGCCGTGCAGCCCGAGATGCAGGGTCAGCTGCAGGTCCAGTACCTGAACAAGAACACGAACACCTCGATTCTCGCCACGACGGCGAACTACCTCGAGGTCCGCAAGTTTGAGATGTCGGCGGGCCGGTTCTTCACCAACACCGAGGACCAGACGCGTCAGCGCGTGGCGGTGCTCGGGCCGACGGTCGTCGAGAATCTCGGGCTCACGAACCCGGAGGCGATCCTGGGTGAGACCATTCGCATCCGGAGCATCCAGTTCACGGTCGTGGGCGTGACCAAGTCGAAGGGTTCGGCGCAGTCGTTCATGAGCCCCGACGACCAGATCTTCATTCCGATCAACACGGGCCGTTTCCGCGTGCTCGGCAACAACCGCGTGCGCTCGATCGGCGTGCTCGCGCCGTCCGAGGACGACATTGACGAGACGATGGCGGAGGTGCAGAAGATCCTGCGCCGGCAGCACAAGCTGCGCCCGGGGCGTGACGACGACTTCCAGATCCGCAACGCGTCGGACTTCCTCACCGTCGCGAGCGAGACGACGGCCGTGTTCGGCCTGCTGCTCGCCGGAATCGCCGCGGTGTCGCTCCTCGTCGGCGGCATCGGGATCATGAACATCATGCTCGTCTCGGTCACGGAGCGCACGCGCGAGATCGGCATTCGCAAGGCGCTCGGGGCGACGAAGCTCAACATCCTCTTCCAGTTCCTGATCGAGGCGATCGTGCTCTGCCTCGCGGGGGGCGCGATCGGGATTCTCTTCGGCGTCGGCGGCGCGCTCGGGTTCAACCGGTGGGCCGGGTTCAACACCGAGGTCGGGATGTCGTCGGTGGTGATCGCCTTCGGCTTCTCCGCCTTCATCGGCGTCGTCTTCGGCGTCTACCCCGCGCGCCGCGCCGCCGGCCTCGACCCGATCGTCGCGCTCCGCTACGAGTAACGACGTAGACGGCCGGCCGCGCGCCGGCCGCGCGCACGCGGTCAGGGCTTCTTGGAGGGCGCCACGTCGGATGTGGCCACGCGCCGGATCTCGAACCGGAACATCTGCTCCGCGAGCTGGCGCACGGCCAGGAGCCCCATTTTCGCGGGCCGGAAGCGCATGCGCGGCATCGCCTCGCGCACGGCCTGCACGAACTCGGCGTGCGTCGCCTCGATCAGCGACACGGTCGCGAGGTCAATGAGCCCGGTCGAGTCAATGACGAAGCGCATCGTCGCCGAGCCTTCGATCCCCTTCGCCATCATCATCGGCGGATACGCGGGCGCGGCGCTGCTCGGGTCGCGCGCAGCGGCGGAATCCACGTCGAGCACGCTGTAGGCGTTGTCGGGAACCGTGGACTCCGGTACCGCGATGGAGAGCAGCTGCACGGGGTCCCTGGCGCCGCTCACCTGCGCGAGTTCCAATAAGCTGCGCTTGTCGCTCTTCCTGGAACCACGCGCGAGGCCGTACGGCGCATCGCCCTCTCCGACCGCGAGGTACGAGACGTGCTCGGAGGGCATCGGCCTTCCGCGGTTCGGCGGGAGGATGAACTCGGGCGTCTGTCGCTCGGCTGCGGCGAGTTCGGCGAGCCGAGCCGCCGCCGCGCGCTCGATTCCCACCACGTACGCTGCCACGATCGCCACGTGCACGAGCGTGCTCCACACCGCCCCGACCACGGGACGCGGTGACAGGTCGCGGCGAGAAGCGGGCAGAAGGTCGAGCATGGCGCGATCGCTCGTGGTGAGTCCGAACGTCAGCGGGGCGAGCAGCTCTCCAATCGCAATATTCAGTACTCGGGGCGCGGGCGCCACTGTCACACAGGGGAGACAGCAGACGGCAGACGGCCGACATCAGACGGCAGACGTCAGACACCAGACGGCAGACGGCCGACATCAGACGGCAGACGTCAGACACCAGACGGCAGAGCGACGGAGAAGGCGATGCACCGCCGCGGCCTGTCGCACGTCTGCCGCCCTCGCCGCGTCCCGCCTTGCGTATTCCGCATTGCCGCTATAAGATATATCGCTAGTAGTATCGTCGTTATATCTGACAGGAGGGTTCGGCAATGTGGCATTCGTACTGCGGCCCCCGCCACCGCGAGTGGGCTGGGCGAGGATGGGACTGGCGCTCCGACCCGAACGTGGGCGCGTTCCTCTGGGGCTTCGGGCCGCGCCGTGGCGGCCACTGGCGCGGTGGCCGGATGTTCGAGCAGGGCGATCTCAAGTTCGTCATCCTGCAGTTGCTCGACGAGAAGCCGCGCCACGGCTATGAGATCATCAAGGAGCTCGAGGAGCGCTCGGGCGGCCGTTACTCGCCGAGCCCGGGCACGGTGTATCCCACGCTCACGCTCCTGGAGGAGATGGGCTACGCGACGGCCACGCCCGAGGAAGGCGGGAAGAAGGTCTACAGCATCACCGAGTCCGGTCGGAAGCACCTCGCGGAGAACCGGAGCACGGTGGATGACGTGTTCGAGCGGCTGGCGCAGTGGGGTGCTTCCATCTTCGGGGAGCAGATGCGGCCCGCGCACGAGGCGATGGGCGGGCTCGGCCGCGCGTACCTCAACGCCACCCTGCACCGCACCGCCGAGCCGGACTATGTCAAGAAGGTGGTCGAGATCCTCAAGCGGGCCGCGGGCGAGCTCGAGGGGCTTTCGGGGGCGAAGTAGCACCGAAACGGCGGCCGGACGCGCTGGACTGAGCCGGGCCCCCCACTAGATTCCCCGACGGGCCGCGGACTGACCGCGGCCCGTTTTGCGTGGCTTCATGCCCGAAGACCCAGTTCCTCCAGCAGTTCCCCCCGCCGCGCCGACGCCCGCCGTGCCGCCGAGTGTGGGCGTCCCGGCGGCTCCGACGACCGCCACGCCGAGCGCGGGCGTTGCCTCGGTGCGGCCCATTCCGCCGGAACGGCCGCCCGTGCCGGCGAACCCCGTCGGCAAGCGGCTCGCCCTGCTGACCGCCACCGCGATCGGGGTCGTCTATGGCGACATCGGCACGAGCCCCCTCTACGCGCTGCGGGAGTGCTTCAAGCCCGAGTACGGCCTCACGCCGACGCCCGACCACGTCTACGGCGTCCTCTCGCTCATCGTCTGGTCGCTCACGCTGGTCGTCAGCGTCAAGTACATCGTGTTCGTGATGCGCGCGGACAACCGCGGCGAGGGCGGGATCCTCGCGATGCTTGCGCTCATCGTCGGCAAGGACACCGCGCGGAAGAACCGGCGCGCGGTACTCGTGGCGATCGGGCTCATGGGCGCCGCGCTGCTGTACGGCGACGGGGCTATCACGCCGGCCATTTCGGTGCTGAGCGCCATGGAAGGACTCGAGGTCGTGTCCACGGCGTTCAAGGCCGCCGTCGTTCCGCTCACGCTGCTCATTCTCGTCGGCCTCTTCGCGCTGCAGCGCTTCGGGACGGCCCGCGTGGGCGCGCTGTTCGGGCCGATCATGATCCTCTGGTTCACGTCGATTGCCCTGCTCGGAGTTCGGGAGATCGCGATCGAGCCCGGAGTGCTGCAGGCCCTGAACCCGGTGTACGCCGTGCGCTTTCTGTTCGAGCGCGGACCGGCGGCGTTCGTGCTGCTCGGGGCGGTCGTGCTCGCGGTGACCGGCGCCGAGGCGCTCTACGCCGACATGGGGCACTTCGGGCGAAAGCCGATCCGCCTCGCGTGGTTCTGGTTCGTGTTCCCGTGCCTGCTCCTCAACTACTTCGGGCAGGGCGCGCTGGTGCTGCGCGACCCGCTGGCCGTGAGGAATCCATTCTATCTGCTCGCGCCCCCCGCGCTGCTCTACCCGATGATCGCGATCGCGACGCTGGCGGCGATCATCGCGTCGCAAGCGATGATCTCCGGCGCGTTCTCCATCACGCAGCAGTGCGTGCAGCTCGGCTACTCCCCGCGCGTGACCATCGTGCACACCTCGGCGCGCGAGTTCGGGCAGATCTACATTCCGGAGATCAACGCCGCCCTCGCGCTCGGCTGCCTCCTCATCGTGGTCGGCTTCCGGAGCTCCAGCGCGCTTGGCGCGGCGTACGGCATCGCGGTGACCGGCACATTCACGTGCACCTCGATGCTCTTCGTGGTCATCGCCGCGGCTCGCTGGAACTGGCCACGGTGGCAGGCCGTGGCCCTTGCCACGGCATTCCTCGCGATGGACCTCTCGTTCCTCGGGGCGAACATCCTGAAGATCCGCTCCGGCGGCTGGGTTCCGCTCGTCATCGGCGTGGCGCTCTTCACGATGATGACCACGTGGAAGCGCGGACGCGGCATCCTGCTCGAGCGGCTCAAGGAGATCACCATGCCGCTGGACGGTTTCCTCGAGAGTCTGGCGCTCGGTTCCATCCCGCGCGTGGGAGGGACCGCCGTCTTCCTGACGTCCGAGAGCGGGGGCGCGCCGGTGGTGCTCCTCCATCACCTGAAACACAACAAGGTGCTGCACGAGCGGGTGATTCTCCTCTCGATCCAGACCGCGGACATGCCCGAGGTGCCGAACGCCGAGCGGCTCACGGTGGAGCCGAAGAGCCACGGATTCGTGCGCGCGGTGGCGCGTTACGGCTTCATGGAGTCGCCCGACGTGAAGGAGGTAATGGAGCTGCTGCGGCGGCGGGGCGTCCCCTCGCGGCCGCTCGAGACGAGCTACTATCTCGGCCGCGAGCAGCTCATTCCACTCGGCAAGCCGTGGAAGAAGGGCGGGCTCACGATGAATGTGTGGCGCAAGCGGCTCTTCGCGGTGATGTCGAAGAACGCCCGATCGGCAGCGGAGTTCTTCCATTTGCCGCCGAATCGGGTCGTGGAGCTGGGCACGCAGATCGAGTTCTAGCGCTCAGGAGGAGCGGGCATCATCCGGCGCGGACCGTCGTCGGCTCCCGGTTCCCGGTCGTCAGATGACCACCGCGCGCGCGACCTTCGCCCTGATCACCGGCATCTCCCGCCGCAGCTCCTGCATGGATCGCCGCACCTCGTCCATCGCCTTCGGCAACTCGCGGTTCAACTCCATCCGGATCGCGGACCCCATCCCGTGCAGGGACCGGCGCAAGCCCTCGAGGTCGAACGCGTCGTTGGCGTCGTAGTGGCGAAGGACGCGCACCTTGGGCGCCATCGGAACGGGTGGGACTTTGAGGACGCGCGGCATCGTGATGATCGTGGAGCCCTCGCCCACCCGGTAGCTGAAGCCGCCGCCGGAGTGCTTGAGCTCGCTCGCCTTGACCGCCGTCACCCGCACGGTGCGCGAGCGGCCGCCCGAGACCACCACGAGCTCCGCGATCTGTCCCGGCTTGAGCTTGCGGATCTCACGTTGCAGGCGCTGGATGCGATTACTCGCCATCCACCCGTCACCGAGATCCTCCTTCGGGATCCTCAGGTCCACGCCGTTGACGGTCGCGATGCGGTCGCCCTCGACGAGCCCGGCCTTCTCGGCGGGGCCGTCCTCCGTCACGGCCGACACGAAGACGCCGATGGTGTCGCGCTTGCTGCCGGTGGACGAGAGAGAGATGCCGAGCGCCGCGCGCTCGTCGTCGCGTTCCTGCACGCGGCGAGGCAGGAGTGCCTCGGCGGCGGCGGTCTTCACCTTCACGGTGCGATAGCGTCCGTTCGCCCAGACCTCGAGCGTGGCTTCGTCGCCCGGCTTGAGCTTGTTCATCTCGCGCCGCAGCCGATTGCCCATCACGCCTTCCATGTCGGATTCGCCCGCGTCGGCGCGCGAGAGCTTGAGATTCACGCCGTTGATGGACGCGATCCGGTTCCCCTCCTCGAGTCCCGCCTTCTCGGCCGGGCTATCCGGCGTGACCGAGACGATGAGCAGGCCGAGCGTGTCGCGCTTGCCGTCGGACTGCGTCGAGACGCCCAGCATCGCGCGGTCCCGGTCGTCGAGGAGCGTGCCGGAGCGGAGGACCTGCGCGAGCGACGTGCGCTGCGCCGGCAGGGCGCCAGCCGCGGCCACGAGGAGAACGGTCAAGAGGAGAACGGTCAAGAGGAGAGTGCGACGCATCGGGACCTCGGGGGTTGTGTGTTCCGCTGTTGTGACACGGGTGACAGGCCTGAGGGTTGCCGGGTGCCGGGCCTCCCCCCATCATCCCGGCGTGACCGCCGACCTCCGCACCTTCAAGCACCACTGGCAGGACGAGGCCGACGCCGCCTTTCTCTACCGCGTCCTCGCCTCCATCGAGCCGGACGAGAAGAAGCGCGACGTCTTCCGGCGCCTCGCGGCCGTGGAGGACCGGCACGTCACGATCTGGTCGGAGCTGATCCGGCAACACGGCGGCGATCCGGGACGCTTCCGTCCCACGGGGCGCACCCGGCTGCTCGCGTGGTGCGGCAGGCGCTTCGGGCCCGGCTTCCTCCTCCCGATGCTGCTCGCGGAGGAGGGCCGCGAAGTGAAGGGGTACCTCGACCTGCACCGGACGACGCCCGCGGGCGCGCCGGGCGGCGGCGAGGCGCTCCTCCTCGCGCGCGAGTCGAAGGAGCACGCGACGACGCTCGCGGGGCTGACGGGCCGCGTGGGCGAGCCTTGGCATCAGACCGCCTCGGGTGGACTCCTCCGGAACCTCGTCTACGGCTTCAACGACGGGCTCACGGCGAACTTCGGCCTGGTCGCGGGCGTCATCGGCGCGACCGCCGCGGCGCAGCACCGGGCCGTGATCGTCGCCGGCGTCGCGGGCCTCATCGCCGACGCACTCTCGATGGGTTCGAGTGGTTATCTCGCCGCGAAGAGCGAGCAGGAGGTGTACGCGCACGAGATCGCGATGGAGCGGGACGAGATCGCGCTCATGCCCGAGGTGGAGCGTGACGAGCTGGCGCTGATCTACGAGGCGAAGGGCATGCACAGGGACACGGCGCACGCGCTCGCGACCGAGGTGATGGCCGACCCGGAGCGGATGCTCGCCGAGCAGGTGCAGGAGGAACTGAAGATCGGCGGGCACGACCAGTCGCCGCTGCGCGAAGGGTGGGTCACGGGGCTCGCGACGGCGGTCGGCGCGCTGATCCCGGTCTTCCCCTTCCTCGTCCTCTCGGGGAGCGCGGCCATCTGGATGGCGTTCACGCTCGCGATGGCGAGCCACTTCCTCGTGGGCGCCGCGCGGAGCGTCTTCACCGGACGCGGCGTCTTCCGCTCCGGGCTCGACATGTTCGTCGTCGGCCTCGGCGTGGCGGTGGTCGGGTACTTCGTCGGGGAGTGGATCGCGAAGGTGATGGCCTAGCCGCTCGCTCGCCCCTCCGGATCCCGGGCGCGCACGGTCCCCCGCGGCCGGGGTGAACGCCGGGGACTCGTCACGGCCGCGTCGGCTCGCCGAGTTTCGCCTCGCGCCGCACGTATTCGGCGGCGTCCCGGTGCGTGGCGAACCAGACCTTCCCCGGCCCCTTCGCCCGGATGTGCGCGATGAGCCGCTCGAGCGCCACGATCCGCGACCGGTGCCCGACGATGTGGGGGTGCATCGTGAACACCACCATCGTGCCCTCGTCATACGCACGGTCGAACTCGTCCATCCACACCTGCGCCACGTCGCGCGGCGCGCTGTAGCTCTGGCCGCGCGGGTCGAAGAGCGGCGCGTCGTCGAGGATCCACTCCACGGGCAGCTCGACCATCCCCGTGGGCTGTCCATTCTGCACGATCTCGTACGCGCGGTCGTCCGCCATCAGCGAACTCTCGTAGCGGAAGCCCAGCGCGCGAATGATCGCGAGCGTGTTGGGGCTGAAGTTCCAGCTCGGCGCGCGGTAGCCTACCGGCTTCTCGCCGGTCATCTGCGTGAGTTCCGCGATCGCCTTCGTGAGGAGGGCGCGCTCGGCCGAGTCGGGGAGCGTCGTGTTGAGCTCGTGGATCCAGCCGTGCACGCCGATCTCGTGGCGGCCGCTCTTCCGGATCATCGGCAGCATCTCGCGCGTGAGCGCGAGACTCACCGACGGGATGAAGAAAGTCGCCGGAATCTGGTGTCGGTCGAGCACGCCGAGCACCCGGCCGAGGCCGACGCGCCCGCCGTACTGCCCCTGCGAGAGCGTGCTCACGGTCGGCTCGCCGTAGCGGATCGCGAGCGTCTCGTTGTCGGCGTCGAAGGAGAAGAGCACGGCCACGCGCGCGCCGTCGGGCCAGGCCGCGGGCTGCAGCGATCGTCCGGCGCGCACGGCGTTCACCACCTTGCGCACGCTGTCCATCGTCCACTGCCACCCCGGCTTGGCCGTCGTCTGCGGCACCGGCTGGGCCTGAGCGAGGAGGAGGGCGGGAAGTGCAGCCGGCAGGGCGGCGGTGAAGTAGATTCGGCGTGTCATGCGGTTGCTCCGTGGGGCGGGTCGTCTGAGATACGAAGCGCCTCCGCCGCGCCGGGCGCAACCGCAGTCGTGGGTTCGCCGTCGCCGTTGTCGGGCGCTTCCCGATGGCGCCGGGGCGCCACCGCGCGCACTCATGAAGCCACCGCGCCGCCGCGCGCGGCCCGACTCTCGCCCGGAGCCTTCTTCGTGACCGCCCCCGCCCCCGCCTTCGCCGCCAGTGCCGATCCCGCCGAGCGCGCCCGCGGCCTGCGCGTGCTCGTCGGCAACACGCCGCTCCTCGCGATCGAGTTCACGGTGGACGGCGGGCCGCCGCGCCGCCTCTACGCGAAGGGTGAGAACTTCAACTTCACCGGCAGCATCAAGGACCGGATGGCGCTTCACATCCTCCGGCGGGGCTACGAGACCGGCGAGCTCGGGGGCGGCGGGCTCGTGGTCGAGGCCACCAGCGGGAACACGGGCATCTCGTTCGCGGCGATCGGCCGTGCGCTCGGCCACCCGGTGACCATCTTCATGCCCGACTGGATGAGCGCCGAGCGCGTCGCGCTCATCCGCGCGTTCGGGGCCGACGTCCGGCTCGTGTCCGAAGCGGAGGGTGGGTTCCTGGGCGCGATCGGGCGCGCGGAGGAACTCGCGGCGGGCACGCCCGGTGCGTTCCTCCCCCGGCAGTTCGCGAACGAGGAGAACTCGGCGGCGCACATGTGCACGACCGCGCCGGAGTTGTGGGCGCAGCTCCGCTCGCAGGGCCTCGCGCCGGACGCGTTCGTGGCGGGTGTCGGCACGGGCGGCACCATCATGGGGACGAGCCGCTTTCTCCGGAGCGTGCGGCCGCTGATCCGCTCGCACCCGGTGGAGCCCGCGAACTCGCCGACGATCTCGACGGGGCAGCGCGCCGGCCGGCACCGCATTCAGGGCATCAGCGACGAGTTCGTGCCGCCGATCGTGCACCTGGAGGAGCTCGACCGCGTCATCGCCGTGGACGACGGCGACGCCATCCTGATGGCCCAGAAGCTCGCCGCGTCGCTCGGGCTCGGCGTGGGCATCTCGAGCGGCGCGAACTTCCTCGCGGCCATCGAAGTGCAGGACGAGCTTGGTGTGGACGCCGTGGTGGTCACGGTCTTCCCGGACTCGAACAAGAAGTACCTCAGCACCGACCTCCTGCGCCCGGAGCCGGAGCGGCCGGACCACCGCACGCCGCGTGTGACGTTGCGCGGGTTCCGCGGCGTGAACCGGGTGTGCACGGTGTGCGTGGATCCCGACGACCCGGACTCGGCGCCGGCGGGGTTTCTGGAGGCAGCGCGGCGCGCGTGAGCGCTCAGCCGCCGGTGATCAGAGCACGAGGTTGAGCAGGCGGCCCGGCACGAAGATCACCTTCGCCGGCTCGCCGGTGATGAACCTGGCGATGTCCGGCGCGGCGCGCGCCGCCGCGAGCACCGCGGCCTGGTTCGCGTCCCGCGCGACCTCCACGGTTCCGCGTGTCTTCCCGTTCACCTGCACCGCGATCGTCACCGTGTCGCCCGCCGCGAGCGCGGCGTCGTAGGCGGGCCAGCCGGAGTCGAACACGCTCGCCGTGTGGCCGAGCTGCTCCCAGAGTTCTTCGCCGATGTGGGGCGCGAACGGGGACACGAGCTGCACGAGCGGCTCCACTTCCTCGCGGTGCGGCGTGCGCTCGCCACGGCGCAGGACGTTGATGTACTCCATCATCGCCGCGATCGCCGTGTTGTACTGCAGCTTCGGGATGTCCTCCCCGACCTTCCGGATCGTCTGGTGGAGCTTGCGCGTGACGTCGGGGTCGGGCACCCCCTCGCCCCGCGCCGATTGCACGGACGCCCAGAGCCGGTCGAGGAAGCGCTTCACGCCGCTGATCCCCGCGTCGCGGTAGTCGCCGCCCTCCTCGAACGGGCCCAGGAACATCAGGTACGTCCGGAACGCGTCGGCGCCCCACGCCTCGATGTGCTCGTCGGGGATGACGACGTTCCCCTTCGACTTCGACATCTTGGCGCCCTCGCGGATGATCAGCCCGTGCGCGCGGAACTTCGTGAACGGCTCGTCGAAGGGGAGCAGCCCCGCGTCGTGCAGCACCATCGTGAGGAATCGCGCGTAGAGCAGGTGGAGCACGGCGTGCTCGTTGCCCCCGATGTACGAGTGCACCGGAAGCCACTTCTCCGTGACCGCCGCGTCGAACGCCGCGTCATCGCGCCCCACGCTCGGATAGCGCAGGAAGTACCAGCCGGAATCGAGGAACGTGTCGCTGACGTCAGTCTCCCTCCTTGCTCCTTTTCCGCACGTCGGGCACGTCACCCGGAACCACTCCTCGTGCCGCGCGAGCGGGGAGACGCCGGAGTCGTCCGGACGGAAGTCCGGGATGTCCGGCAGCCGGACGGGGAGGTCCCGCTCCGGCACCGGCACGGCGCCGCACGCATCGCAGTGGATGATCGGGATCGGCGGGCCCCAGTAGCGCTGGCGCGAGATGCACCAGTCGTGCAGGCGCCAGGTCACGACCGCCTTCCCCGCGTGCCGCCACTCGAGCCACGCGGTGATCTGCCGCTTCCCCTCGTCCACGGGATAGCCGTTGAACTCGCCGCTGTTGCAGAGGAGGCCGTCGGCGTCGTCCACGTACGCCTCGGTGAGCGGGGTGTACGGCGCCTCACCCGGCCCCATCACGACGCGCTCGATCGGGAGGCCGAACTTCTGCGCGAACGCGAAGTCGCGCGCGTCGTGACCCGGCACGGCCATGATCGCGCCGGTGCCGACCTCCATCAGGACGTAGTCGGCCGTCCACACGGGGATCATCTCGCCGGTGGCGGGGTTCACGGCGTACGCGCCCGTGAAGACGCCCGTCTTCTCGCGGCTCGTCTTGCGCGTGACGAGGTCCTGCCGCGCGGCGCGCGCGCGGTAGGCGGCCACCGTGTCGCGCATCTCGCCCGTGGTGACCGCGTCGAGCATCGGATGCTCCGGCGCGAGCACGAGGTACGTCGCGCCGAAGATGGTGTCGGGGCGCGTGGTGAACACGTGGATCTCCTGCGCCCCCGTGCCGACCTCGGCGGTCACGTGCACGGCCGCGCTCCCCGCGTCCTCGAGCGGGTTGAGCACCCGGAAGCGGATCTCCGCCCCCTCCGACCGGCCGATCCACGCGCGCTGCGCCGCCTTGGTGCTCTCGGACCAGTCGAGCGTGTCGAGATGCGTGAGCAGCCGCTCGGCGTAGTCGGTGATGCGGAAGAACCACTGCTCGAGGAGCCGCTGCTCGACGAGGGCGCCGCAGCGTTCGCAGCGCCCGTTCTCCACCTGCTCGTTCGCGAGCACGGTCTTGTCGTCGGGGCACCAGTTCACCGCGGCCGTCTTCCGGTACGCGAGGCGGCGCTCGAGGAGCTTCAGGAAGACCCACTGCGTCCACCGGTAGTACGACGGGTCCGTCGTATCCACCGTGCGCGACCAGTCCACCATCAGCCCCGCGCGCTCGAGCTGCCGCGTGAAGTTCGCGATGTTGCGCGGGATCAGTTCCATCGGATGCACGCCGAGCTTCAGGGCGTAGTTCTCCGAGTGGATGCCGAACGCGTCGAAGCCGATCGGCTCGAAAACGGTGAATCCGCGTAGCCGCTGGTACCGCGCGAAGATATCATTCCCGGTGAAGGCGAAGAGATTCCCCACGTGGAGCCCTTCCGCCGAGGGATAGGGGAACATCATCAGCGCGTAGAACGGGCGGCGGGCACCGGCGAGGTCGGTGCGGTTGGCGGCACGCGCGGCCCAGCGCTCCCGCCACTTGCGCTCGACCTGGGCGGGATCGTAGCCGGCCGGCTCGCCTTTCGGGGCGGCCGCGCGGGAGACGGAGTCAGTCATCTACTGGTGGCGGGGATGGGCGAGGCGATCCAGAGCAATCTAGCCGGGCCGTCGGGCCGAACAAGCGCGCCGAGGCGGACGATCTCCGAGTCGGCGCGCCCGAGCGCGCCGCGGCGGGTCGTCGAACCCGAGGAGCCCGTCGGCGCGCACGTGATTGACCGCATCGCCACCTGGCTGGGCGGCGCGGCGGCGCTCGCGTTCGTCGCGCTGCTCGTCGTCTTCCGTGAGCGGCTGGGGCGGATGATGGAGGCGGGTGGCGGGTGGCTGCTGGCCGCGCTGGGGGCGGCGCTCGTCGTGCTCTCGGGCGCGCTCGTGTTCCGCTACCTGATCTCGCCGATGGTCTCGCGGCGGCTGCGCGATCTGGCGGAGGTCGCGGAAGCCGTCGCGGCGGGCGACCTCTCCAGGGCGCCGGCGGCCGCGCGCCAGGGGGGCGAGCTGGGCCGGCTGGCGCGCTCGATGATCGCGATGACGCGCGAGCTGCGCGAGCTCTCGGCGCTGCTCACGAGCACTTCCGGCGAGACCTCGCGCCTGTCCACGGAGATCACGCAGGGCACGGAGCACATGGCGCAGGCGGCCTCGGGGATCGCCGACACGGCGGCGTCGCTGAGCGAGCAGGCGCGCGGGATGGCGGGCACCATCCAGCACCTCACCGCGGACGCCACGCGGCTGCGCGACGCGGCGCGCACGGTGACCGAGGGCGCGCAGGAGGGGATCGCGCGCAACGCCCAGCTGCGCGCGCTGGCCGGCGAGAACCACGAGCGGCTCGACGAGAGCGCGCGGCGCCTCGAAGATCTCGCGCGCGACGTCCGGGACAGCGCCGCGGCCACGGAGTCGCTCGCCCGGGCAACCGATCAGGTGCGCGAGTTCGTGACGCTGGTGCAGAAGATCGCGCGGCAGTCGAAACTGCTCGCGCTCAACGCCGCCATGGAGGCCGCGCGCGCGGGCGAGCAGGGGGAGGGGTTCGCCGTCGTCGCGAACGAGGTGCGCCGCCTCGCCGCGACCGCCGCCGGCGCCGCCGAGCAGACGGGCGCGCGGATGGAGGAAGTGCTCGCGAACATGGAGCGGGCGCGCGCCTCGAGCGCGCGGTCGCTCGCCGCCGTGACGAGCGTCCACACGGCGACCGAGCACGGGCGCTCGTCCTTCACGCAGGTCGAGCGCGCGGTCGCGGCCGCGGAGGACTGGACGGCGGCGATCGCGGCGTCGGCGAGCGCCGGGAGCGCGCTGGCCGCGGAGATCACGCAGCGTCTCGACTCGCTCACCGCCGGCACGCAGGCGTTCGCGAACGCGATGCACGACGTCGCGGCGGCGAGTGAGGAGCAGAGCGCGAGCACGGAGGAGATCGCCGCGGCGGCGGCCCACCTCACGGAGGCCGCGGAACAGGTGGCGCAGGCGGCGCAGGCGTTCCGGACGTAGGAGGAAGGACGGCGGCGCCCTACGGCGCCGCGACCTCCCGCAGGTGTTGCATCGAGGCTGGATCGCCCATCGTGATCAGGTGAGACCCCGGCTCCACGCGGGTGTCCGCCGCCGGATTGAAGCGATAGTCGCCCGACGCCGTGCGCATCGCGAGCAGCAGGAGCCCCGTCCCGTACTCGTGCAGCTTGAGCGACGAGACCGCCTGCCCGGCCAGCGTGCTGGAGCCGCTCACGGCCACCTCCTCGATCCGCAGGTTGCGATTGGTGTCGCGCAGCATCTGGTCGAGGAAGCCGACGACGCCCGGCCGCACCAGCTCGCTCGCGAGGCGCATCCCGCCGATCTGCGCCGGCGACACGACGCCGTCGGCGCCCGCCTGCCGGAGGCGCGCCGACGCCCGTTCCGTCGTCGCGCGGGCGACGACGCGGATCTTCGGGTTGAGTTGACGCGCGAGCACCGTCGTCACGAGCGCGTTCTTGTCGTCGTCGGTGCAGAGCACGATGCCCGCGGCGCGCTGGACGCCCGCCTTCACCAGCGTCTCGTCGTCGGAGCAGTCGCCGTGCAGCACCGGCACCGAAGGGAAGTCGCGCTCGATGCGCACCACGTGCTGGTGGTTGTGCTCGATCGCCACGCACGTGCGTGCCGTGCTCACCAGCTCGCCGAGCACCGTCGTGCCCGTCTGCCCCGCCCCGCAGACGATGTAGTGGCCACTCATCGCGTCAATCTGTCTCTGCATGCGACGCCTCCGGAATCCCTGCGTCAGGTCGCCTTCGACGATGAAGGCGGTGATCATCGAGAGCGTGTACACCGCGGCGGTCGCGCCGAAGAGCAGCAGGAGGACCGTGAAGACCGTCGCCGCGACGGACGACGTCGGCACCACCTCCTTGAGCCCGGTGGTCGTGAGCACGATCGTCGCCATGTAGACGGCGTCGAGCCACGTGTACGCGGAACCGCCGAGCACGCGGTAGCCGACGACGCCGACCACGAAAATGCCCAGAAGCAACAGCGCGGCGGTCGCGACGCGGCGCTGGAGGGACTTGAACTCGCCTTCGTCGCGGGCGCTCATTCCCGCGGCGGACGCTCCGAGGCCTTGAAGAGGAACGCACTGTCCTCGAGCCGCGGGCCCTTCTCGTCGCAGACCGCGAAGCGACCGCCTTCGTACGCCGTGGCACCGGCGTAGCGGCCGTCCTTCGCGAGCGCGTAGAAGCTGAGGTCGAAGCGCGGACGTCCCCGGTCGTCGAGCAACCGCCGCTCCGTGTGCTCGATCACGCGCTCCATCACCTTGATGAGCGCGCTCTGCGGATCGAGCCCCTGCCGCATGTACTCGACCGCGAGGAACGCGCCGCAGACCATGATGTTCGACTCGCCACGTCCGGTGGAGCCCGCGGCGCCCACGGTATTGTCGGTATACTCGCCCGCGCCGATGATCGGCGAGTCGCCGACGCGCCCCGGAATCTTCCACGAGAGGCCGCTCGTGGTGGTGCACGAGCTGACGTCGCCCGCCGCGTTCACGGCGTTCATGTTGATCGTGCCGGAGGTGAACGCGAGCGCCCCGCCCGCCTCCTCGCCGGCCGACGGATCGCCGGACCGCTGAGCGCGCGCGGCGTTCCATCGCAGCCAATCCGCGCGCGCCTTGTCGCTGATCCACTTGTCGTTGCCCGCGCGGTTCGCCTTCCAGGCCAGCCAGCGTTGCCGCGAGGACTCGGTGAGCAGGTTCTGCTCCCTGAAGCCCATCGCGAGCGCGAAGCGCTTCGCGTCGGCGCCAACCAGGAAGATGTGATCCGTGTAGTCCATCACGGCCTTCGCGACGAGCGACGGCGTGGCGATTCCCTCGAGGCAACCCACCGCGCCGGCGCGCTTCGTGGGCCCGTGCATGCAGCTCGCGTCGAGCTGGACGACGCCCTCTTCGTTCGGCAGGCCGCCCAGGCCGACGGAGTTGTCCTCCGGGTCCAGCTCCTGCGTGTTCACGCCCGCGATGATCGCGTCGAGCGTGTCCGCGCCATTCACGATCCGGTCGTAGGCGATCTTGATCCCGCTCGGGCGGTCGGTGTGGAAGCCGTTGCCCGAGCTGACGACGCAGACCTTGCCCGCGACGCTCCGCGGTGCGGTGCGGCGTGCCTGCGCGCGCTCGTCCAGCCACTCCTCGTAGCTGATCCGGCGGGGAAGGAAGCCGAGCGCGGCCAGGGTGGCGGACTTCTCGAGGAACTCGCGGCGGGAAGCGCTCACGGGTGACTCCGGGGATGGGCCGACGCCCCTATTGTAACGTTGCCCGGGCCGGGCGGACAGAGCGTGCCATACGATCCGCGCGGCCGAGCGGCGGCCCAGCTCGCGAGCGCGCGGGCGACCGAACCCGCCGTGGCCGGATGCCCCAGGTCCGACGGGTGCAGCGCGATCCGCACCACGTCGGCGCGGCGCTGCGCCAGCCACCGGGTGCGCGCCACGGCCACCGAGCCCCACGCGCGCAGCGCGCCCCGTGCGCTCCACACCACGACCGGGCTCCGCACCACCGCGTTCCGCGCGTGCAGGTAGATCGCGCCGAAATCCTCGCTCACCGCGAGCCCCGCGTCGCGCACCGCCTCGTGCGTCTCGGCCCGACAGAGCCAGGCCGGCGGGACGAATCCGACCGGCTCGAGCCCGACCGTGCGCAGGCGCTCGAGCCCGCGGTCAATGCGGTCGCGCGCGGCCGTGTAGCCCAGCGTCAGGAACTCGCCCTCGCGGTTCGTGCGCCCGAACGCGCGCACCGCATCGCGCCACGTGCGCGGCAACCCCACCTCGTCGTGCCGCTCGCCGTGCAGGAGGATCTCGGCGCCCTGTTCCGCGCACTCGCGGAGCCATTCGCAGAACGCCGCGTCGCGCTCCACGGGCGCGACGCCGTGCCAGTCGGGCACGACGAGGAGCCCCGGCACGATCCCGCGCGTGGCGCAGAGGTCCCAGAGGGCGCGCAGCCGCGGGGCGAGCGCCGGCGTGACGTCGTGGAGCGTGACGAGGAGCCGGCTCAGCGTCGCACCACCGTCTCGTACAGCGCGAAGATCCGGTCGAACACCGATTCCCAGGAGTGATCCCGCTCCGCGTAGGCGCGCCCCTTCGCGCCGAGCGCGGCCAGGTCCGCGCGGAAGAGCCGCACGGCCTCCTCGGCAAGCGAGTCGGCGCGCGCGGAGGCGAACCGCGCCCCCGCGCCGCTCGCTGCGACCTGCTCGCTCACGCCCCCGCGATCCGCCGCGAGCACCGGCGTGCCCGTCGCGAGCGCCTCGAGCGGTGCCAGCCCGAACGTCTCGTTCGAGCTCGGCGCCACGAAGAGGTCGAACGCGGCGAAGAGCTCGGCCAGCCGGGCGCGGTCCCGCTCGAACGGCAGGACGCGCAGCCAGGGCGCGCCGCCGAAGCGCGCGACGAGCGCGCGCCGCATCGGGCCCTGCCCCACGAGCGCGAGCAGCGCGCCGGTTTCCCGGTAGACGCGCGGCCACGCCTCCACCAGCACGTCGAGCTCCTTCTCCGGCGACAGGCGCCCGACGAACGCGGCCACGGGCCCTGGCGGCAGCCCCGCGCGGGCGCGGACCTCGTCGCGCCCGGCCCGGAGCCGCGGATGGAAGCGTTCGAGATCCACGCCGAGGGGAATCCGCGTCACGCGATCAATCCCCGCGCGCCGCAGGTCGGCCGCGACGAACTCCGAGCACACGATGGTGTGCGCGAAGAACCGGTCCAGGTGCCGCGCGTAGCGCCACGCGAGGTCGTGCATCGCGCGCCGCAGCGCGCCGTCGCGCTCCGGCCACGGCGAGAAGACACGCGGAAAGTTGCTGTGGTAGAAGGCGACCACCCGCGCGCGGAGCCCGCGCGCGGCGAGACGCACGATCCACGGCACGAGCACGGGGCTTCCCACCTCGATGACGTCGGGATCCTCGTGCACCGCGATGCGCCGGTTGGTGCGCGTCGCGAGCATGAACCGGTACGGCGCGCGGTGCGGCACCCGCGGTCCCCGCAGCCGGTAGCAGCGCACGCCGCCGGACTGCGTGAGCCCGTCGCGCGGCCCGGGCAGCACGAGCACCTGGCGCAGCGTCGGGCGCGCCTCGACGTACGCCGCCTTCTCTCGCAGGTACGTGCGGATCCCGCCCGTCGTCTCGCCGAAGAACTCCGTGATGTCGAGCACGGAGAGCCGCGCGCCGGGGCGCACCCGCGGCGGGAGCGTGACGTGCGAGAGATCGAGCCGGGACGCGCGGAGCTGCGCATCGGGCAGGAAGAGCGCGTCCGCGAGTGGCGGCAGGGCGACGGTCACTCCGAAGGTTACAGGGCCCGAAAACGATTCCGCTACCCGCGCCGTACGGCGACGGCTACCTTGAAGAGTCAGCGAAGACTCAACAACGAGTTGACGGTAGTCAGTCTTCAGTGATCAGCCGTCGGATTCTGACAACCGACGACTGAAGACCGATCACTGTTCACTCGCCCTTCTTGGGAGTCGTTCCATGGCGGGTGTCAAGCTCGACGGCGCCGGCACGCAGAAGATGAAGACGCTCGAAGAGGCGCTCCTGACCCTCCAGACGCTCCACGGGATGGTCGAACGGATGGCCGTCGAGGTGAAGGCGCAGAAGTCCGTGGGCGTGCTCCCGCAGCAGATCAAGCGCCTCGCGACGCCGCTGCAAGGGCAGCTCAAGGGGCAGTTCGGGATCATCGCCGACCAGGTCTCGAACATGATCCTCGCCAGCACCCGGGGCGGCGGCGGTGATCAGATGAGGGTGCGCCTCCTGCGCGAGTTCGTCGCGCAGATCCGCACGGCGCTGGAACTGATGGTGAAGAAGGTGAAGGACCAGCACGCGGTGGAGATCGAAATCTCGGGCGATTGACTCCCCCTTTCGACACCCGTTGTCGGGTTGCTCACGGCCGGTCGCGCGCATAGATTCCCGCGCTTCCGGCATCTCCGCGCGTTTCGCCGCGGCCGCCCCCCCGATTCCCGACCAGAAAGGACCCCGCAGAATGGCCCACAAGCGTCCGCGCCAGTTCGCCCCCGTGCTGTTCGTCGCGGTGGCCGTGCTGGCGCTTGCGGCGTGTGGCAGGCAGTACCCCAACTCGACGTTCGACCACACCACCGACTTCAACACCGCCGTGGACGCGCTGTGGGACCGGCTGCTCCTCCTCGGCACCATCGTTTTCGTGTTCGTCGAGGCGCTGCTCGTCTACACGATCGTCCGCTTCCGGAAGCGCGAAGGGGCGCCGGCGCCGAGGCAGGTCCACGGCCACGCGGGGCTCGAGGTCGCCTGGACCGCGATTCCGGTCGTCATCCTCGCGCTGATCGCGGTCCCCACGGTTCGCACGATCTTCAAGACGCAGGCGAAGGCACCGGCGGGCGCGCTCGAGGTGGAGGTCATCGGGCACCAGTGGTGGTGGGAGTTCCGCTATCCGTCGCTCGGGGTCGTGACGGCCAACGAGCTCTACCTGCCGGCAGGCCGCACGGCGAACTTCTCGCTCCGGACGCGCGACGTCGTGCACTCGTTCTGGGCGCCCGAGCTGGGCGGCAAGCGCGACCTCATCACGAACCGGACGAACTACCTCTGGTACACGCCGAAGGACTCGCTCGCCGGAAGCGTGTACAACGGGTTCTGCACGGAGTATTGCGGCACGTCGCACGCGAACATGCGTATCCGCGTGTACGTCGTGACGCCGGACCAGTTCGCGAGCTGGGCGGCGCATCAGAAGACGCCGGCGGCCGGCTCGCTCGCGTCGGCGACCGCGGGGGCTGCGAGGATCGCGCGCGGGTTGGGGGCCGCGGGGGTTGCGGGGGCCCCGCGCGCGGCGGTGTTGCCGACCCCCGCGCCGGCGGCCGCCAACGGGGACGGATACGTCTTCCCACGCGAGCAGCTCCCGCGCCATGCCGTGGCCGGCACGCCGCTCCCGGCCGGCATCGCCTTCGACGACGCGCTGCTCGCGCAGGGCGACGCGGCGCGCGGCCGCGACCTGGTGACGAACCTCGCGAATCTGGGGAAGGCGCAGTGCCGGACGTGCCACGTCATCGGCGGCGAGCCGTCCCTGCTCCCGCGCGGCGACGACGACGCGAAGGGCCCGAACCTCACGCACGTGGCGAGCCGCCACACCATCGCCGCCGGGGTCTACAACTTCGACGCCCGAACGCTCGCGCGCTGGATCAAGAACGCGCCCGCGATGAAGCCGGGCTCGATCATGCCGCCGCAGGGGCTGGGCGAGTACTACGCGGTGACGAAATCGCGGATGCCGGTCGGACTCACGGATCGCGAGATCGCCGACGTCGTCGCCTACCTCATGTCTCTCAAGTAAGGCCGAGGAGATTCACCGCATGACCACCGCCGCCGCCCCGACGGTCGCGCCTGCAGAGGCCGCGTCGTACGCGCCATCGGGCATCTGGAGCTGGATCACCACCGTAGATCACAAGCGCGTCGGCGCGCTCTACCTCTACAGCGCGCTCGCCTTCTTCATCATTGGCGGCCTCGAGGCCGCGCTGATGCGCTGGCAGCTCGCGCGACCCAACCAGCAGATCGTCTCGGCCGAGTTCTACAACCAGCTCTTCACGATGCACGGCACGACGATGGTCTTCCTCGTCATCATGCCGCTCTCGGCCGCGTTCTTCAATTACCTGATCCCGCTCCAGATCGGGGCCCGCGACGTCGCGTTCCCGCGGCTGAACGCATTCAGCTACTGGGTCTTCCTGGCCGGCGGTCTCTTCCTCACCGTCCCGATCTTCTTCAACGTCGCGCCGAATGCCGGGTGGTTCGGCTACGCGCCGCTCACCACGCGCCCCTTCTCCCCCGGGCTCAACATCGACTTCTGGGTGATGGGGCTCCAGATCCTCGGCGTGAGCTCGCTCGCCGCCGCGTTCAACTTCATCACGACGATCATCAACATGCGCGCCCCGGGGATGACCCTGATGCGCATGCCGATCTTCACGTGGATGTCGTTCGTCGTGATGTTCCTGCTGATCCTCGCCTTCCCCGTCATCACGATCGCGCTGGTGTTCCTGCTCTTCGACCGCTTCTTCGACACCACCTTCTACAGCATCGCCGCGAACGCCGACCCGCTCCTCTGGCAGCATCTCTTCTGGATCTTCGGCCATCCCGAGGTCTACATCCTGATTCTCCCGGCCTTCGGGCTCGTGTCGGAGATTCTCCCGACGTACTCGAAGAAGCCGCTCTTCGGCTACAACGTGATGGTGTACTCGGGGATCATGATCGGCTTCCTCGGTTTCGGCGTGTGGGCCCATCACATGTTCGCGGTGGGAATGGGCGCGGTGGCCGACACGATCTTCGCGCTCACGACGATGCTCATCGGCATCCCGACCGGCGTGAAGATCTTCAACTGGGTCGCGACGATGTGGGGCGGCCAGCTCCGCTTCACGACCGCGATGAAGTTCGGCATCGGCCTGGTCGCGATGTTCACCATCGGCGGCATCTCGGGCGTGATGCACTCGTCCCCGCCGTCCGACCTGCAGCAGAGCGACACCTACTTCATCGTCGCGCACTTCCACTACGTGCTGTTCGGCGGCTCGATCATGGGGATCTTCGGCGGCCTCTATCACTACTACCCGAAGCTCACGGGCCGCTACATGAGCGAGACGCTCGGCAACTGGCACTTCTGGCTCAACTTCATCGGGATGAACCTGACCTTCTTCCCGATGCACTATGCCGGCATGCTCGGCATGCCGCGCCGCATCTACACGTACGACAGCGGCCAGGGGTGGGACACGTTCAACCTGATGTCGTCCGTCGGCACGGCGCTGCTCGTCGTCTCGTCGGCCATCTTCGCGGTGAACTTCATCCGGAGCCGAAAGCGCGGCGCCGTGGCGCCCAACGACGCGTGGGGCGCGGGCACGCTCGAGTGGTCCATTCCCTCACCGCCGCCCGAGTACAACTTCGCCGAAATCCCCGTGGTGACGTCGCGCTATCCGCTGTGGGATCTCAAGGCCCCGGAGAAGACCGCGGGCATCACCCACTCCGCGCCCGACGAGCTGGTCATCACGGCGTCGCACGCCGTGCCGGTGCACGAGGAGACGAAGCGCACCACGGCGAAGGCGCTGGGCATCCCGATGCCCGTCCCCACCGCCAAGCCGGCCGTCGCCGCGCTCGGGCTCCTCATCGGCTTCACCGGGCTCCTGTACCTGCACATCGGTGACCAGCGGGTCGCCATCGCCGTCGCGGTGGGTGGCGTCGCGCTCTTCGTCGGCGCCCTCTACGCCTGGCTCACCTCCCCGCTCGAGTAGGCCCGAAGACCGGAGACGATTCCCTTGGCCACCGCCGTCGCCCACGAACCGCACGGGCCGCCCGTGCACGCACACCATACCAGCACCGGCCTCGA
This sequence comes from Gemmatimonadaceae bacterium, assembly GCA_035286465.1. Taxonomy (GTDB): domain Bacteria; phylum Gemmatimonadota; class Gemmatimonadetes; order Gemmatimonadales; family Gemmatimonadaceae; genus Fen-1231. The sequence goes on from DATEDF010000085.1 coordinate 52,530, forward strand.
CCACCGGAAGATCGCGATCTGGGCCTTCATCGGCTCGGAGTGCATGCTCTTCGCCTCGCTCATCTCGACCTATCTGGCCTACAAGGGGCGCTCCGTCGTCGGGCCCTACCCGCACGAGTGGTGGTGCAGGGCCACGGGCGCGATCGCGGAGAAACGGGAGCTCCTCGCCTCCTGTGCGCCGGACCAGATCGTCCGGCCGATCCTGAACATCCCCGTCACCTCGCAGTCCACGTTCGTGCTGCTGATGTCGTCGCTCGCGATGGTGCTCGCGCTCGCCGCGGTGGAGAACCGGGACAGGCCGAAGCCCGCGACGCTCACGCTCGGTCACCGGATCCTCGGCTCTTCGCGCCTCTGGCTCGGGATGACGGCGCTGATGGGCGCGACCTTCCTCGGCTACCAGGCGTTCGAGTTCACGTCGTTCGTGCACGAGGGGCTGACGATCAAGACCAACCTCTTCGGGTCGTCGTTCTTCACGCTCACCGGGACGCACGGCACGCACGTGACGGTCGGCGTGCTCTGGCTGCTCACGCTGCTCGCCATTGACTTCAAGCGCGGACTCACGACGAAGGACACGCTCCTCGTGGATATCTGCGCGCTCTACTGGCACTTCGTGGACGTCGTCTGGATCGCGATCTTCACGCTCGTCTATCTCATCCGGTAGGACACTGACCATGAGCGAGCACGCCGCCCACCCGGTTTCCGCCGATCACGCGCACGCGCACCCCACGTGGAAGGAGTACAAGTGGGTGGCGCTCTGGCTGACGGTCATCACCGTGGTCGAGGTCTGGCTCTACTACATCCCCGCGTTCGTCGCGACGCCGTACTTCGTCCCGACACTGCTGGTGCTCTCAGCGAGCAAGTTCGCGATCGTCGTGATGTTCTACATGCACCTCAAGTACGATCACAAGATCTTCCGGGCGCTCTTCACGGGGCCGCTCGTCGTCGCGGTCTCGACGCTCGTCGCGCTGATGTTCCTCTTTTCGCAGCTGCACATCGCATTCTGAGGGCGCGCGGCGGAGGAACTGCTTCACCACGGGGCACCGCTTCACCACGGAGACACGGAGTAGCACGGAGGGCCACGGAGGAATGCTTTGGGGGAACGATAGTCCGCGTCCGCGCTGTCGTTCCCCCATTTCAGTCTCCGTGGCCCTCCGTGGAACTCTGTGCCTCCGTGGTGAGATTCTGTGTCTCCGTGGTGAGCTGTTATGACGACCCCTGCAGCGAGCGCGGCAGCCTTCATTAGATTCCCGGCGATGTTCGCCGCCGCTGGCGTCTTCGCCCTCCTCCACCCGGCCGCGCGAATCGGGTGGCGCGACTTCTCGGTGCACTGGAGCACCGTGATCGGCATTGGCGCGCTCTGGGCACTGTACGAGTGGCGCGCGCGCGTGCACCGGCCGGGCGGCGCGGGCGGCACGGGCGGCGCGAGCGCCGTGGCGCAGCCGGGGGAGGTCCAGGTCGCGCAGCGCGCCGCGTTCACGGGCGGGCTCTTCGTCCTCTTCCTCTCGCTCAACGGCCCGCTGCACGACCTCAGCGACTACTATCTCTTCAGCGCCCACATGGTGCAGCACCTGGTGCTCGCGCTCGTCGTGGCGCCGCTCCTCCTCGTGGGGACGCCCGGGTGGATGCTGCGGCCCGCCCTCCGCGTGCGCTGGATCGCCGCGCCCGCCCGGCGGGTGACGGGCGCCAGGGCCGCCTTCGCGATCTTCAACGTCGTGGTCGCGGCCTGGCACGTCCCGGAGCTCTACAACACGGCGATGGCCCATCACCCCGTGCACATCGCCCAGCATCTGACCATGCTCGTGAGCGCCACGCTGATGTGGTGGCCGCTCCTCTCCCCGCTCCCGGAGTTGCCGCGGCTCTCCTATCCGGGCCAGATGCTGTACGCGTTCCTGATGAGCATCCCGATGTCCATCGTCGCGATCTACGTGGCGCTTGCGGACCACGTGCTCTACCCGGCCTACAGCGCGGCGCCGCGCCTCTGGGGGATCACGCCCCTCGCGGACCAGCAGATCGGCGGGCTCATCATGTGGGTGCCGGGAGGACTGTTCTTCTTCCTCGTGATGTCCGTCGTGTTCTACCGGTGGTCCCGGAGCGGCGCCGACGATCGCGCCGGCGCGCAGGTCGCCGCGGCGGGGACCGCGCGGTGACGGCCGCCGCCCCCGCCCGCGAGCGTCTCGTTGCGCTCGACGTCTTCCGCGGGCTCACCGTCGCCGGCATGCTGCTCGTCAACGACCCCGGCTCCTGGAGCGCGATCTACCCGCCGCTCGGGCACGCGCCGTGGCACGGCTGGACGCCGACCGACCTCATCTTCCCGTTCTTCCTCTTCATCGTCGGCGTCACCACGCACCTCTCGCTCTCCTCACGGCGCGCGCGCGGCGCCGACGACGGCGCGATCGTGCGGCAGATCCTCCGCCGCGGCGCGCTCATCGTGCTCTTCGGGCTGCTCGTGCACACATTCCCCTACTATCCGCTCACGCGATTCACGGCGATTCGCATCCCGGGCGTGCTCCAGCGCATCGGCGTCGCCTACGCCTGCGCGGCGCTCCTGACGCTCAGGGGCTCGCTCAAGCGCCAGGTGGGGATCGCCGTCGTGCTGCTCTACGGCTACTGGTTCGCGATGACGCTGCTCCCGGTGCCGGGCGCGATGGGCGGCATCGGCGCGAACCTGCTCGACGCGCCCGCGCGGACGCTCGCGGCGTGGCTCGACCGGTTCCTCCTCGACGGACATCTCTGGGCCAGCTCGAAGACGTGGGACCCGGAGGGACCGCTCAGCACCATCCCGGCGATCGGCACGGTGATGCTCGGCGTCTTCGCCGGCCGGTGGATCGCCTCGGCGCGCTCCCTCGAGGAACGGCTGAACGGGCTCTTCGCCGCCGGCGCCCTCGCGATGACGCTCGGGCTGATGTGGCACTGGTCGTTCCCGATCAACAAGAGCCTCTGGACCAGCTCCTACGTGCTCTTCACCGCGGGCATGGCGTGCGTCGCCATCGCGACGATCAGCTGGCTGATTGACCGGCGGGGCGTGACCCGGTGGACCCGCCCGCTCGTCATATATGGGATGAACCCGATCATCGCCTTCGTCGGCTCGGGGGTGATGGCGCGATTGATCTACTCGCTCTGGAAGGTGGATTTCCACGGGAAGCCGACCGCGGTGCAGGCGGTGGTGTACGAGACGGTGTTCCGTCCGTGGCTCGACGCGCGCAACGCCTCGCTCGCCTTCGCCGTATCTTTCGTGCTCTTCTGGTACATCGTGCTCTGGGCGCTCTGGCGCCGCAACGTCTTCTTCAAGGTCTGAATCGCGTGCTTGTCCCGTCGCTGCTCGTCGCGCTCCTGCCGCTCTCGGCCGCCGCCCTCCCCGCGCCCCAGTACCCGGAGATGCGGAGCGTGGCGCGTGCGACGCCGCCGGCCGCGAAACCGATGTCGAAGCGCGCGGGGGTGGAGCGGCTCGTGGCCGATCTCAAGGCGGCGCTCGCGCGCACGCGGCGCAACGGATCGTGGGGCGTGCTCGTGGTGTCGCTCTCGCACGGCGACACGCTCTTCGGCAGGAATCCCGACCGGCAGTTCCTCCCGGCGTCCACGATGAAGCTCTTCACCTCGGCCGTGGCGCTCGACCGGTTCGGCCCGGAGGGGCGCTTCGAGACGGCCGTGCTGCGCGCGGGCGCGCTCGGCACGGACGGCGTGCTGCGCGGGGACCTCGTGCTCCGCGGCGCCGGCGACCCCACGCTCTCGGGCAGGCCCGCCGACGGCGCCGCCGAGCCGCCGATGGCGACGCTCGCGCGGCTGGTCGCCGGCGCGGGAATCACGCGCGTCACCGGCGCGATCATCGGCGACGCCTCGGCGTTCGACGACGCGGCCGTGCCCGACGGGTGGAAGGCGCAGTACCTGCGCTCGCCGTACGCGGCGCGCGTCTCGGCGCTCTCGTTCAACGAGAACCGGATCCGGGTCGCCGTGCGGCCGGCCGGCCTGCGCGCCGCCGTCACGATCGAGCCCTCGATGAGCGGCGTGGCCGTGTCGAACGAGGTGCGCGTGGCGCGCGGGTCGCGCGCCGCTCGCGTGGCCGTGCACGAGGACTCCGCGGGGCGCCTGCGCCTGACCGGCTGGATCGGCGCGCTGAGCCGCACACGCGTCTCCGACGTCGTGGTCGAGCATCCCGAACTCTTCGCGGCGGGCGCGCTCCGCGCGGCGCTCGCCGAACTCGGCGTGCTGGTGGACGGCCCCGCGCGCGCGGGCCAGGCGCCCGCCGACGCCGTGCCCGTCGCCGCGCTCGAGTCGCCCCCGCTCGGCCGGATCATCGCGCAGATGAACGGCGAGAGCAACAACCACTTCGCCGAACTGCTCTTCCGCGACGCCGCGCGCGACGTGGGCGTCGCGGGGTCCGCCGAAAACGCGAACGTCCTGCTCCGGCGCTTCCTGTACGAGAAGGCGAACGTGCCGCCGACGATGGTCTTCGCCGCCGACGGCAGCGGCCTCTCCATACTCGACCGCGTGACACCGCGCGCGATGGTGCACCTGCTCGACTATGTGCGGCGCGCGCCGTGGGGACCGGTGCTCGAGCAGTCGCTGCCGGTGGCCGGCGAGACGGAGACGCTGAGAAACCGGATGCGCGGCACGCCCGCCAGCGGGAACCTGCGAGGAAAGACGGGAACGACGAGCGCCGTCGCGTCGCTCGGCGGGTACGTGACCGCGCGGAACGGCGAGCAGCTCGCCTTCGCCTTCATCTACAACGGCGGCTACCGCCTGCGCGCGCGCAACGTGATTGACGCGATGGGCGCGGCGCTGGCGCGCTTCACCCGCTAGGCTTCGCTCCGCTCTTCCCGAGCTGCGTGATCCGGTCGGCCGCCCGGAACGCGAGCGCCTGAATCGTCATCGTCGGCTGGCCGCGTCCCGACGTCACGAAGTTGCTCCCGTCCACCACGAACAGGTTCGAGATGTCGTGCACGCGGTGATCGGCGTCCACGACCGACGTCCGCGGATCCTTCCCCATCCGGCACGTGCCAAGCAGGTGGACGCCGCCGCCCGGCGCTCCGCCGCCACCGCCGCCACCGCCGCCGCGCCCGCGACCACGGCCGCCGCCCGCGGCGCCCGCACCGCCCGCGCCGCCCTGCGCGCCGGCCCCGCCCCCACGGCCGCCGCGACCAGCGGCGCCACCCTCGCCTGCCGCCGCGACCGTGGTTCCTTCGGGCGTCGCCGCGGCCCCGAATGCCGGCTGCCCAAACACCTCGAGCGCACCCGCCGCCTCGAGCAGCTCACGTGATCGCGCCTGGAACCACGCGTTCAGGCGCGTGTCGTTCGTGTGGGTCCGGTAGGTCAGCCGCGGCACGGGAAGACCCCAGGCGTCCTTCTCCGTCGGGTCGAGATCCATCCGATTCGAGTGCGCGGGGAGCGAGCTCGTGTGCCCGTACGACGTGAGCTGCTTCGAGAACGCATCCCGCAGGTTGCGCTTCCACTCGCGCCCCCAGCGCGGCCCGTTGCCGAGCGCGCCCACTCCGCGCATCGGCGTCGTCGGGCTGCGGAAATCGAATCCCCCGCCGCCGTAGAGGCCGAGCGACTTCGGCAGCTCGAACGGGTCCCACACGACGCGCGTCACCACGGGGCCCTTCCAGCCGTTGATCTCGTGCTCGAAGAGCGCTCGCGCGTTCCCGGCGCCGTTGAACATGATGTTGCGGCCCAACAGGTCGTTCGCGTTGCCCAGCCCGCGCGGGTGCGCGCTGTTCGCCGACATCAGGAGCAGCTTCACCGACTCCACGCCGTTCGCCGAAAGCACCACCGCCTTTGCGCGCTGGAAGATTTCCTTCCGGTCCTTGTCGAAGTAGACGACGCCCGTGGCGCGGCCGTTCGGGCCCACCTCGACCTTGCGCGCGTAGCTGAGCGTGCGCACCTCGCAACGGCCCGTCGCCACCGCTTCCGGGATCACCGACACGAGCGTACTCGACTTCGCGCCCCACTCGCACCCGAATCCGGTGCACCATCCGCAGAACATGCACTCGGAGCGGCCTCGGTATCGTTTCGACAGGATCGCCATCGGCGCCGGCCACGCGTGATACCCGAGCTTCTTCGCGGCACGCTCGAGGAGCACGCCCGTGGACATCGGCGCGAGCGGCCCCATCGGGAACGGCCTGCTGCGCGGCGGCTCGAACGGGTTCCCCGCGAGCCCCGAGACGCCGATCTCCCACTCGACCTTCGTGTAGTAGGGCTCGAGATCCGCGTACGTGATGGGCCAGTCGGCGACGCTCGAGCCGTCCGGCACGCCGAAGCGCGAGGCCTGCTCGAACTCGAGTTCCGGGAAGCGCCAGTAGTTCGCGGCGAAGTGCACGCTCCCGCCGCCCACCACGCGGCCGTACCCGAACCATCCCCGCCTGACGGCCGTCTCCGACTCCGTGGCGCGGACCGTGCCGGGCTGGAGGTCGTGGTCCTTCGTGAGGGCGTTCAGTTCGCCGGTCCAGATCTCGTCGTGCTTGAACTTCTCCTCCCCGAGCCAGGGCCCCTGCTCGAGGACGACGACGGAGAAGCCCGCGCGCGCGAGTTCGCGCGCCATCACGCCTCCGGCCGGGCCGGTGCCAACGACGACGAAGTCCACTTCGTCCGACGGCCGGTACCGCTTCATCTGCGACGGTTCGCCCTGTCCCGCGGCCACGTGCGTGTGCGGATGGTCGTGCACGGTCACCCCCGGATCGCTCCAGTCTTCGCCAGTTTCGTGATGCGGTCCGCGGCGCGGAAGGCCAGCGCCTGGATCGTCATCGTCGGCTGCCCCCTTCCCGATGTCACGAAGCTCGACCCGTCCACGATGAACAGGTTCGGCACGTCGTGGGCGCGGTGGCCGGCGTTCACCACCGACGTGCGCGGGTCATTCCCCATCCGGCACGTCCCGAGCAGGTGCGGGCCGCCGCGCGACGGCCCGCCGAACGAGAAGGTGATCTCCTGCGCGCCGGCGGCCAGGAGCAGCTCTCGCGCGCGCTCGCTGAACCAGCGCTGCATCTTCGTGTCGTTCGGGTGCTCCTTGAAGGTGAGACGCGGCGCGGGAAGGCCCCACGCATCCTTCTCCGTCGGGTCGAGGTCCACGCGGTTCGTCGTCACGGGGAGTTGCGACGTGTGGCCCACGCCGACCGCCGTGTTGCAGAGCGCCTTCCTGAGCGACTTCTTCCACTCCCGGCCCCACGCCGGGACGCCCGGCGGCGTCGAGTACGCGGCGCCGATCGGCGACGTGTTCGCGCGGAGGTCGAACCCGCCTCCGCCGTAGAACCCCAGCTCCTTCGGCAGGAGGACCTGATCCCACGTGACGCGCGACACCACCGCGCCCTTCCAGCCGTTCACCTCGTGCTCGAAGATCGCCCCGGCGCCCGCGTTCCCATTGAACATGATGTTGCGCCCCACCTCGCCGCTCGCGTTGGCGAGCCCCTGCGGAAACGCGTTCGACTGCGACATCAGGAGGAGCTTCACCGTCTCCACGCCGTTCGCGGAGAGCACGACGGCTTTCGCGCGCTGGACGACTTCCTTCCTGTCCTTGTCGAAGTAGACGACGCCGGTGACGCGCCCGTTCGCCGTCTCGATCTTGCGCGCGTAGGCGTTCGGCCGGATCTCGCATCGGCCGGTGGCGAGCGCGGCGGGGATCATCGCCACGAGCGTGCTCGACTTGGCGCCCCACTCGCAGCCGAAGGCGAAGCAGAATCCGCACGCCATGCACCCCGACCGGCCGCGGTACGACTGCGAGAGAATCGCCATCGGCGCGGGCCACGGATGCCACCCGAGCTTCCGGGCGCCCTTCTCCATCAGCACGCCTTCGCTCTTGATCGGGAGCGGCGGGAGCGGGAACGGCTTGCTCCGCGGCGGCTCAAAGGGGTTCCCCGCGAGCCCCGAGACGCCGATCTCCCACTCGACCTTCGTATAGTAGGGCTCGAGTTCCGCGTACGTGATGGGCCAGTCCGCCACGCTCGAGCCGTCCGGCACACCGAAGCGCGAGGCCTGCTCGAACTCGAGTTCCGGGAAGCGCCAGTAGTTCGCCGTGAAGTGGACGCTCCCGCCGCCGACCAGGCGGCCGTACCACGCCCAGCCGTTCTTCCGCGCGGCCTCGCTCTCGCTCTCGCGGAAGGTGTTCGGCTGCAGCGCGTGGTCGTTCGTGAGCCCGTGAACGTCGTTCACGAAGATCTCGTCGTGCTTGAACTTCTCCTCGGTGAGCCAGGGCCCCTGCTCGAGGACGACGACGGAGAATCCCGCCTGCGAGAGTTCGCGCGCCATCACGCCGCCCGCCGCGCCCGAGCCGACGACGACGAAGTCCACCTCGTCGGTCGGCCGGTACTTCTTCATCGGTGAAGTTGCGCCCTGCCCCGTCCCCTGACGCGCGTGCGCGTGATCAGGCACGATCGTAGTAGCCGAACGGTGGCTCCCAGGCGAACTGGTCGTCGAAGCCGAGCAGCTTCCAGCCGACCTTGTTGTAGTTCCCGCCGTACTCGGGGTTGGAGAACATTCCCGCGATCGTCGCGCCGTGGATCGTGCCGAAGGTGCCGGGATCCCGCCCCTCCCAGTCCCTGAGCACGGTGATCTGCTCTTCGTCGCCGAGCGCGGCGAAGGAGTGCTGGCCGGGGAAGTGCGACGCGACCAGCTCGTCGAGCTTCTTGAGCGCGGTCTCGAACGCGGGCTTCTGCGCCTTGGCGTACGTGGCGAGCGAACGGTCCATGAAGCGCACGACACGCGCCTCGCGTGCGCCGGGCTGGTTGTCGGTGGGGACGAGTTGCGCGGTGACGGCGTCCAGCTCGCGCACCTGCACGGGCGTGAGCACCTGCCATTTCTCCTGCGCGCCCGCCTGCGCGGCGAAGGTGCCCGCGGCGTGCAGGTCCGACCAGCTCGCGCCGGCCCACGTGGTCGCGGCGGCACCGGCGATCGCGCTCATGAAGTCGCGTCGCGTGAACCCGGCATCGGACATCGGGCGATTCTCCTGCGCTCGGGAGAGGGCGGAACCGATTCTTCAGTTACGGCCGCGGCAAACGTAACGCTGGCTTCCGCGCGCCCGCAACACGTCAGGGCCGGCGTCGCGGCCGCTCGAGGAACGCGACCATCGCCGCCACGAACGCCGGCTGCGTGTCCTCGAGCAGTGCTGCGTGGTCGCCGCCCGCGATGACCACCCATTGCCGGTCCGCGGTGCCGAGCCGCGAGAAGAAGCGCGCGTGGGCGTCGGTCGGGGCCTGCGGGTCGAGCGCGCCCTGAATCAACAGCGTCGGCACGCGGACCGCGGCGGGGTCGAGCGCGTTGTATTCCTCGAGCCGCCGCCAGTCGGCGCGCACGGGGTCGGCGGCGAGCGCCGAGCGCACGTACGCGCGCACCGCGCGGGCCGAGATCGCGTTCGGCGTGATGAAATCACTCGCCGCGCCCTCGGCCGTCGTCCGCTCGCGGAGCGGCGTGATGGTGTCGGCCGCGGGCGCGATCGTCGAATCGGGGTCCATCCAGTAGCCGAAGAGGATCAGCTCCGACATTCGCCCGGGATGCCGCTGCGCGCAGAGCTGCGCGAGGGTCGCGCCGTTGGACCAGCCGAACGCCACGGGCTTCCCCGGCACGCCGCTGTTCGCCGCGACCCACGCGAGCGCCGCGGCGAGGTCGTCGGCCGCGCGGTTGGGCGAGTTCCATCCGGTGCGGTCGCGCGGCGTCGCGCCGTAGCCGCGCAGGTCGAGCGCGTAGGCGGCGTACCCCTTCGCGACGAGCGCGTCCATCAGCGAGCGCTGCTCGCCGCTCACCTGGAGATCGAAGTCGGGAAGCGCGCTCCACGTGCGCCCGTGCACGAGCACGATCGCGCGCGTCGGCTCCCGCGGCCGCTTCTCCCAGAGCGCGAGCGGATGGCCGTCGGCGATGACGGTGCGGCGCACGAGCGTGGCCCTCGGGCTGGCGGGCTGTCGGGGCGCGATGGCCGGCGCGGACGGCATGCGCGCATTGGCCCCCGCGGATTGCGCGCGCGCTCTCGCGCCCGCGAGCGAGAGGCCGAGGAGGAGTGCGGGCGCCGCGCGCGCGGCGGTCGTCGAGGTCATCGCGTGGTCCCGGAAGGCAGAGCGCCGCCCCAAGCTCGCTGGGGCGGCGCTCTCGCGCAATCGGCGCCTCTCCGGCGCGCAGCGCTCAGAGCCGGATCACCAGCACGATGTGCCGCGTGATGCGGTCAATGACGATCAGCCGGTCGCCGAAGATGAAGCGATGATGGCCACGGTACAGCGGCGGCAGCAGGTACTCGAGGTCGTACGGCACCTCGTCGCAGTACGGATCGTACGCCCAGGGGAAGACGCCGTACAGTACGATGCGCCGTTCCCACCCGAACGGGAGCCAGGCGCGGCGCGCGTATCCCGGCGGGAACCGGCGCGGCACCGCGAAGTACGTGTGCACGATGCGCGCGTGCTCGTTCCGCCAGTGGTCGTCGGGTCGCCACCGGTCGTCGCCGCGCCAGCGATCGTCACCACGCCAGCGATCGTCACCGCGCGGGCGGTCGGCGCCACGCCCACGATCATCACCGCGTGCGCGATCGTCGCGTGGCGCGCGACCGGCGTCGCGCGACCGCTCCTCGGCGCGCGCGCGCTCCGGCCCCGAGACACGCACTTCCGGCCGCGCCCACACCTGGATCTGCGCGCGGTTGTCGCGTTGGCCGACATCGGCCCCGCGCACGCCGCCGCGGTCGCCGCCGCGGTCGCCGCCGCGGTCACCGCCGCGCGCACCGCCGCGCGCACCGCCGCGCGCACGACTGTCCCCCTGCGGGCGCGGCACGGCCGCACGGGGCTCCTGGCGCGGACGGTTCCTCCCCTGCGCGCCGAGCAGCGCGAGCGGTGCCACGAGGGCGAGGGTCAGCGCGGCGATCGTTCCGAACCTGACGGACATACGCATGGCGACCTCCTTCGGCCGGTGCGATCACGAGCGCCGCGTGGGGTCGGCGTCTGCGTACTCATACTCCGGCCGCCGGCGCGAGTTCCAGGGCCGGAACGCGCACGTCAGTCCCCCTGACAACTTCGCGAATGCCGGCCCCGCGTTACACTTACGCCATGAGCGAAGAGTGGAGGCGTCACCTCCTCGAGACGCCCGACGACATCAGCGCGCTCCTCCAGCGCGTCCACTCCGTGGCGGTGCTCGGCATCAAGATCGCAAGCCAGCCGGCGCAGCCCGCGTACTACGTGCCTGAGTACGCGCAGCAGGCGGGGATGAGGATCATTCCGGTGCCCGTGTACTTTCCCGACGTCACCGAGATCCTCGGTGAGCGCGTGTACCGGCGAGTCGCGGACATTCCTGGCGACGTGGATCTGGTCAACGTCTTCCGCCAGGCGCACCGGATTCCCGAGCACGTGGACGACATCCTCGCCAAGAAGCCGACGGCGGCCTGGTTCCAGCTCGGCATCCGGAACGACGCGGCCGCCGAACGCCTCGCGCGCGCGGGGATTGACGTGGTGCAGGACCTGTGCCTGCTCGTGGAGTTGCGGGAGCGGGGGCGCTGAACCCCTTGGTCTTGCTCACGCACCGTGGCTGCTCGAGATTGCGGAGGGGCTGGTAGCGCTCCGGGACAGCGGAGCTGTCGGAGGTACCGTGGTGCGTTTTCTCGTGCTGCTCGTCCTGCTGCCGACGGCGGTGCTGGCCCAGCCGCCGGCGTTGCGGGTGCGGGTGGTGGATTCGCTGTCGCGCCAGCCGCTGGCGGGCGTGCTGGTGGCGGCGCGGGAGGCGAGCGGGGCGACGGGGCGCGCGGGGTTGTCGTCGGTCGAGGGGCTCGCGACGCTCGAGGCCGCCGGCGGCGGGCCGTGGCGCGTGGTGGTGCGGCGGATCGGCTACGCGCCGTTCGTCTCGGCGCCGCTCGCGGCGGGGCCGGCGGAGGCGGGGCCGATCCTGCTCCTCGTGCCCGCGCACCGGGTGCGGCTCCCCGCGGTGCGCGTCGTGGCGACTCGCGCGTGTGACGCGCGCGCGCCGAGCCCGTCGGCCGAGGCGGCGCCGGTGTGGGAGGAGGTGACGAAGGCGCTCGAGGCGAGCGCGCTCACGCGCGACTACCGACTGGTCACGACCGCGGGGGTGGCCTTCGAGCGGCGGCTCACGCTCGAGGGGCGGCTCGTCACGGTGGACACGGTCCTCCGCGCGCGCTCGGGCGAGCGGCCCTTCCCGGCGCTGGATCCGAGCGACCTCGAGCGGGGCTACGTGCAGGGGACGTATCTGACGGCGCTCGAGTTCTACGCGCCGGATGAGCGCGCCTTCCTCTCCGCGGGCTTCACGCGGGACCACTGCGTGTGGCGCGCGAGCGAGACGCGCCACGCGGGAGACGAGACGCTCATCGGCCTCGCGTTCGCGCCGCGGTCGCATCTCGTGCGCGCGGAGATCCAGGGCACGATCTGGGTGGACAGTGCCACGAGCGAGCTCCGCCGGGTGGAGTTCGAATACGTCACGCTGGATCTCCCGGCGCGCACCACGGGCCTCGGGGGCGAGGTGGTGTTCACGCGCACCGCGTCGGGGGCGTGGATCGTCTCGGCCTGGCGGATGCGGCTCCCGCACTGGCACCTGTCCAATCTGGAGCGCTCCGGGCTCCGGTTCGACGGCTACACGGAGTTCGGCGGCAGCGCGGAGGTGGTGCAGGAGGTCGCCGCGCTGCCCCCGAGTGTACCGCGCACCATCAGCGGGAGCGTCTTCGACAGTCTCACCGGCCGGCCGCTCGCGGGCGCGCGCGTGGCGCTGCCCGACGTGCAGCGCGACACCGTCACCGACGCGGAGGGGCGGTTCCGCTTCGAGCAGGTGGGCGTCGGCGTGTGGACCGTGGCGGCCTCGGTTCCGGGCTTTGAGGACTGGCCCCCGCTCGCGCTGCGCGAGACGGCGGACGTCGTGGGCCGCGCCGAAGCGGAGGTCACGCTCGCCACGCCGGCCTTCGCGACGCTCTGGCGCCGGGTGTGCGGCGCCGCGCGCGCGCCGCCGGAGGCCGCGCGGGGGATCGTCGTCGGCCGTGTGGTGGACGCCTTCAGCGCCACGCCCGACACGAGCGCCACGGTGCACGCGACGTGGCGCTCAGCAGCAGCCACCAGCGGCGCCGCGGCCCCCGACACAGCACGCGAAGTGCGCACGGACGGCACCGGGCGCTTCGTCGTCTGTGGACTGCCTCGGGACGAGCCCGTCGCGCTCCACGCCACGGCCGGCCCGCGCGCCTCGACCCCGATCGCGCTTCGGCTCACGGCCTCCCCGCTCGCGGCGCGCACGCTCTCGTTCGCGAGCGACGTGGCGCTCCAGCTCCTCGCGGAGGATTCCACGGACGCGCGGCCCCCGGTCCCCGCCGGCGGCGCGCTCGTCGCCGGCCGCGTCACCGACACCGAGGGCTACCCACTGCGCGCGGCGCGCGTCACCATCACGGGCACCGCCACCGAGGCCCGCACCGACGCCCAAGGCCGCTTCACGCTCCGGGGCGTCCACGCCGGGAAGCGCGTCGCCACGGTGCAGCGCATCGGCTACGAGCCCGCCCGGCGCCTCGTGGACGCCTACCCCGGCGACTCGGCCGTCCTCAACGTCCGGCTCACGCGCATGACCACGCTCGCCGCCGTCACCGTGCGCGAGCGCGAGCGCGTCAACGAGCTCCGCGCCGACATCGCCCAGCGCCTCCGGCTCGGCCTCGGCGTCTTCACCGACTCCCTCAAGCTCGACAAACTCGCCGGCACCTGGCAAGCGTTCGGGGCCGCCAACATGCGAGTACAGATGAACACGCGTGGCGAATGGAAGATCCTTTTCGCTACGGTGAATAAAGTCTCTCCCTGGTGCACTCCGGTGCTCTACATTGACGACAACGTCACGACCCACGACCAGCTCGTGCAGCTCCCGAAAGACGAGATCGCCCTGATCGAGGCGTACCGCCCGGCCACGCGCGCCCCGCTCCGGTACGCCGGCACGGGCAGTCTGCGGTATGAACCGGGCGACGGGAGCGGCATCTGCGGCGTCGTGCTCGTCTGGACCAAGACCTTCGTCCGGGTGCGCGACCCGCGCTAGGGCGTGGACTATCACTAGGAGTCATCGTGGCCGCCAAGAAGCTTGATCCGATTCACCCCGGTGAGGTGCTGTTCGCCGATTTCCTCGAGCCGCTCGGGGTGTCGCAGTATCGCCTGGCCCACAGCATCAGTGTACCACCGCGGCGCATCAACGAGATCGTGCACGGCATCCGGGCGATTACGGCCGACACCGCGCTTCGTCTCGCCCGGTTCTTCGGCACCTCGGAGCAGTTTTGGCTGAACCTGCAGGCGCGCTACGACCTCGAGGTCGAACGCGACCGGCTCGGTCGGCGGCTCAAGGACGAGGTCGAGGTGTTCGCGGCGGCCGGCTGACGGCGCGGGCGAAGTCCCTGCGCCTCCGCGAGATGGCTCGCCCATTCCGGCCGATCGCCTCACCGGGCAATCGCGACATCCGCCGGGCCGGACTCGACGCGAGGTCGGCCAAACGCGACGCAAAGTCGCTCACCCTCAACGCACGCCCCGTTCGAAGCGATCCCGGCGACGCGCGATCCGTCGCGCGCCCGCATCGGGAGGTTGATCGGGCCGCCAAACACGATGGACGGCACGACGCACGCGATGCGACTGCATGCAAAGACGACACTCTGCATGCGCCAGTCAACGCGTGTGCATACACAAGGCTCGCACTGCATATGCGACTGCCAGAATGGTCGGCGCGAGGCGTTGTGCGGCCGGCGCCGGTGAATGCACAGTTGAACCCGGGAGCGTGATGTGGAAACTTTCTCGATCGCAGCGCCGACGAAGCCGACACTCATCCGTCCGGAGACCTTGAGCACGCGTATTGTGCCGGTTGATCGTCGTACTCGGGCGTCTCAGCGCGAAACTCCGGCGTCATCACCGCGCACTCGCGCGTCGTATGCAGAAGATCTGCCCTCGTGCGGTGCGCGGGCGGCGACATATGCAGGAATCTGTCGTCGCGCCGCGCGAATCAGGCAGATGAGCGGCTCTCCTTAGCGCCTGTCGTGGAGATTCCGCTGCGCACGCGCGGTCTGGGACCCTTGTGTGGATATCTTCGGTACCACGGCGCGTTCGTGCGCTGACCGCGCTACCGCTCGACCACCACCGCCCCACGCCTGAGATCGAACGTCCATCGCGCGCCCCGCAGCGCCGCGCGCCCCGCGGCGCTCTCGAGCGCCACCGGCGACTGCCCCGGCCGCGCGACCAGGCGCACGCCCGGAAAGCCGAGCAGGATCGCGAGCGCCTCGCCCCGCGCCGGCTCCTTCGCGGACGCGTGCAGCGTGAGCCGGCGCGCGGCCAGGTCAAAGGTCGGCACGAGAGGCGCGAGCACGTCGAGCCCCACGCGCGACCGCGCCTCGGGTTCGAGCGTGACGGGCACGTTCGAGAGCGACTGCTCGCCGAGCGTCACGATGTACGCGACCGCGAGCGTTGTGTCGCCTCGCGTGCCGAAGCGCTGGAGCTCGTCCAGCAGCTCGAGCGTGGGCGCGAGCACGAGCCCCTCGACGTTGGGATCAATGTCGGCCCGCACGACCGTGTTACCGATGCCAATCGTGACGCGCCCGAGCCCCGCCAGCTCGTTCGGCTCGAGTGCCACGACCGACGAGTCCGGCCCCTGACGCGTGGGCGGGTGCGTCGCGAGCCACTGCACGCGGAGCCGCTCGGGCCGCCCGAATCGCGGCGCGCCCGGCTCCGTCGGCGCCTGGTGCCACTCGCCGAGCCACGCGTAGATGTGCCGCAGGCGCTCGTCAATGACGCGCGCGTCGCCGCCGAACTGCCGCGCCTCCTCGAGGAGCACGGCGCCCACCTTGAGCCGCCCGCGCGCGGCGAGGAACGCCCCAAGCGCGCCACGCGCTCCGGGATCGCGCGGCGCGCCGCGGGTCGCGGCGTAGAGCGCCGACTCCGCCTCGGCCAGCCGCCCGGCCGCGATCGCGCGATCGGCGGGAGACGGATCCACGCGCGGCGCGGGTCGCGGGGCCGCCTGCGCGCCGAGCGGCGGGGCGGCCAGCAACAGCGCGAGGGCGAGTACAGTGCGCACGGGAGGATTCTGAAGAGCGAGTGCACGGTTGACGGTGGACAGTAGACAGTCAACAGTTGACGCTTGGGCGCTCACGTTGACTCGATCTCGACCACCACAGACTGTGAACCGTCTACTGTCAACTGTCCACTGTCTACTGTCCTTTGGTAGTTCTATCGGCTGACCCGGTATATCCCTCCCCCCAGATCCTCCGACACCAGCACCGACCCGTCGCGCCACACCGCCACGTCCGTGGGCCGCCCCCACCGCGAGCCGTCGGGCCGCTGGAAGCCCCAGACGAAATCCTCGTAGCTCACCGGGCGGTCGTTCGCGACGCGAATGCGCATCACTTTCGCGCCCGTCGGCACGTCGCGGTTCCACGAGCCGTGGAACGCGAGCAGCAGGTCGCCGCGCATCTCCGCGGGAAAGTGCGTCGCGCCGGTGAGGAACGTCATCCCGAGCGGCGCCGAGTGCGCCTGCATCTGGAGCGCGGGCGCGATGGTCACGTCGCAGCGCGCCTGGTCGCGGTACTCGGGATTCGGCACCCGGTCGGAGTGACAGTACGGCCAGCCGTAGTCGCCGCCATCGCGCAGGACGTTGATCTCCTCGGGCGGCAGGTTCTCGTGGTCGGGCGGGATGTTGTCGCGCTCGTGCTGCGACACCCAGATCTCGTTGGTGACGGGGTGGAGCGCCATCCCCACCGCGTTGCGCAGCCCGCGCGCGTAGAGCCGGCCGCCCCTGCCGTCGAGGTCGTAGCGCATGACGGCGGCGCGGTCGGGCGCGGTCTCCACGCAGAGATTGCACGACGAGCCGATCGCGACGTACATCCCGCTGTCGGCACCGAAGAGGATGCTGCGCGTGTAGTGCCCGCCGCCGCTCGAGAGCGTCGCCAGCACTTCGGGGGTCGAGGCCGCCCGGCCGTTCTCGATCCGGACGCGCACCACCGCGTTCGTGTTCGCGATGTAGAGCCAGGTGCCGCGCCACGCGAGCCCGTGCGGCGAATTCAGCCCACTCACCGCCACGGTTTGGGAATCCGCCACCCCGTCGCCGTTCACGTCCACGAGCCGCGCGATCTGCCCCCGGCCCGTCTGGCTCACGTAGAGCGCGCCGTCGGGGCCCACCGAGAGCACGCGCGCGCCGCTCACGCGCGCGAAGAGGTTGAGCCGGAATCCCGCGGGCACGTGCAGCGAGTCGGGCGCGGTGCCGGACTCGATGATGCGCGCGGCGTCGGCGGCGCCGCGCGAGCAGTTGAGGTTCGCCAGCGCGGCGCAAACAAGAGGGAGGATCAGGGAGCGCATGCGGGAGGATCCTGAACAGCGAGTGGACGGTACACGGTGGACAGTTGACGGTAGACGGTTGGTCACGCGAGGCATACGTACACGGTCCACCGTCAACTGTGTACTGTCTACTGTCTACTGTCTACTGTCGTTGTCGTTTCCTAGCGCCCGAAGATCTTGCCCAGCACCCCGCCCCCCGCCCCCGCACCGGAGCTTCCCCCGTTCACCGCCGCCTGCAGCTCGGCGGCGAACTCCAGCGTCGTCGCGTGGCGGTCGTCCGCGTTCCGCGCCATCGCCTTCAGGAGCACTTTCTCCACGCCCTCGGGGAAGTCCATCCCGGGCCGGCGCTGGCGCAGCGGAATCGGCTCGTTCCGGAGCCGCGCGATCATCATCTCCTGCTGCGTGCGCCCGTCGAACGGGAGCTTCCCGGTCAGCATCTCGTAGGTCATCAGCGCCAGCGAGTAGATGTCGGTGCGCGCGTCCAGCGGCTTGCCGCGCAGCTGCTCGGGGCTCATGAACTCGGGCGTCCCGAGGATGATCCCCGTCGCGGTGAGCTTCTCCAGCTCGCCGCCCGCCTTGCGCTCCTTCGCGAGCCCGAAGTCCATCACGACGGCGTACTCCGAGCCATCGGGCTTCTTGCAGATCATCACGTTCTCGGGCTTCAGGTCCCGATGGATGATCTTGAGCTCGTGCGCCACGTGCAGCCCCGACGCGATCTGCGTGACGAAGTGCAGCGTCATCGCGAGCGGGATGAAGCCCATCTTGTTGTTCCGGTCGGCGAGGATCTCCCCTTCCACGAACGGCATCACCACGTAGACGAGCCCGTCCTCCGTCTCGCCCATCCGCACGATGTGGCAGACGTTCGGGTGCGCGAGCCGGATGCCGAGCGCGGCCTCGCGCCGCAGCCGCGCCATCGCGTTCTCGTCCTTGGAGAGCGCCGGCGAGAGGATCTTGATCGCGTACCGCTCGTTGGTCGAGACGTCGTGCGCGAGGTAGACGTAGCTCATCCCGCCTTCGCCCACCTTCTTCACGATCGCGTAGCGCCCATCGAGCACCTGCCCGGTCATGTTCGAGTGGCTGATGACCTTTTTCTGCGCGATCTCCGGCGTGGGCGCGCGGGGCGTGGTGGCGCGCGGCGGGGGCGTCACCGGCGCCGGCCGCACCGCCGCGCCCGGGGCGCCTGGGGCGGCCGAGGCGCCCGCGCCGCCGAACGTGATCAGCCGCCCGCCGTCCTTCGTGCAGAACTTCGCGTCGTCCGGGTACACCGTCCCGCACGTCGGGCACCGCATGCTCATTGGCACACCTTGTTCCGCCCGGCCGCCTTCGCGCGGTACAGCGCCTCGTCGGCGCGGGCAAAGAGATCGTCCACCGAATCCACGTCCGGGGCCGGGAAGTTCGCCACGCCGATGCTCACCGTCAGCCGCACGCCGCCGTGCGCCGTCACGAACTGCGTGTTCTCGATCCGCTCGCGCGTGCGCTCGGCGAAGATCGTCGCGCCCTGCAGCCCCGTTTCGGGGAGCACCACCACGAACTCCTCGCCCCCGAAGCGCGCCACGAGGTCCACGCTGCGGATGGATTCCGAGAGGAGCGCCGCGATCTCGCGCAGCACGTCGTCGCCCACGAGGTGGCCCTTCGTGTCGTTCACGCGCTTGAAGTGATCGAGGTCAATCATCAGGAACGTGATGACCGAGTCGTACCGGCGCGCGCGCTCCATCTCCGACGCGAGCCGCACGGTGAGCGCGCGGCGGTTCAGCACCTGCGTCAGCGGGTCGGTGTGCGCGAGCACCTCGAGGCGCACGTTGTCGGCCTTCGTCGTCTCGATGAGCTGCGCGCGGTGGATCGCCGCCACCGCCGCCTTGATCACCGCGTCGGCGAACTCGACGTCCTCGTTCGTGAGCGACGGCTCGTTGGCCATCCGCCGCAGGAAGAAGACGCCCGCCTGCACCTTGCCGAGCGAGAACGGGAGCGCGATCACCGAGCGGATCGGCACCTGCGTCCCGTTCGCCTGCCACTCCTTGCGGATGTCCGCGTAGAGCGGATTGCTCTGCAGGTCCTCCACCAGCACGGGATGCCCGTGGTCGAGCGCGCTCCGGATCTCCGGGTAGCGGTCGAGGTGGATTTCGAAGTTGCGGAGCGCCGGGTTGTCGAACGCGGTGGCGACGATCCCCACCTTGTCGCCCGGCTTGGCGAGGATCACCGAGCAGCGCGAGAGGTTCAGCGCCCGCGCCACGCGGCGCGCGAGGATGTGATAGATCTCGTCGCTCGAGAGGTCGCCCGTGACCTCGTGCAGGATGTCCACCACCTTGCGGCGGCTCTCGGCGTCGTCGCGCGCCCGCTGCAGCTCCTCCTCCGCCGAGCGGAGCGCGAGCTGCGTCGTGGTCAGCACCCGGTGCAGCCGGAGCTGCGCCTGCACGCGCGCCACCAGCTCACGCGGGCGGAAGGGCTTGCGAATGAAGTCGGCCGCGCCCAGCCCGAACGTGCGCTCCGTCATCTCCTCGGGGGAGAGCGACGACACCATCAGCACGGGGATGTCGCGCCAGCGCTGGTCGCTCTTGATCTCCTGGAGCAACTGCACGCCGTCGCTGCCCGGCATGATCACGTCGAGGAGAAGGAGGTCCGGCGGCGCCTTGTGCAGTTCCCGGAGCAGCGACTCGCGCCCGTCGGCGCCCGACACGTCGAACCCCGAGTCGCGAAGCAAGCCCGAGAGCGACTCGAGCACGCCCGGATCGTCGTCCGCGATGAGGATGCGCGCGCTACCCATCGCCACCGCTCCCCGCACTCCGCACGTCCCCCTCCCCCTCCCCCCGCCCCTCCCCC
>DATEDF010000086.1:0-4262 GCA_035286465.1 Gemmatimonadaceae bacterium
CACGCGCGCGGGGTCGAGCCGGTCAATGCGCGTCCCCTCCACGAACTCGAGCACCAGCACCCGCTGCCGCGTGAGGTCGTGCACGATCTTCGGGATGATCACCTTCCGGTTCCCGGCGAAGTTCGCCCGGATCTCCGTCGCGTACTCGGCTTCGAGCCGGAAGTCCATCTCCTCGGCGATGCGGGCCTCGAACTGGTCGAGCGTCGCGCGCACGCGCTTGACGCTCGGATGCACCCACCAGCGGCCCACCCAGCGCACGATGCGCCGCGCGGCGCGCAGGTCGGCTGCGACGGACCGCTCGACGTGCGGCCGGAGCACCTTCACGGCCACGACCTCGCGGTGAACTCGCGCGCGGTGCACCTGCGCGAGCGATGCGGCGGCCACGGGCTCGCGCTCGAATCGCTCGAAGACCTCGTCCACGCTCTTGCCGTAGGCGTCGTGTATCGTGCGCGCGACGTGGTCGAACGGAATCGGCGGCACCTGGTCCACCAGGGTGCCCAGCTCGCCGACGTACGGTTCGGGGATCAGGTCGGCGCGGGAGGCGAACACCTGCGCCATCTTCACGAAGGTCGGGCCAAGCCGCACGATCGTCTGCACGAGCCCTCTCGCGCGGCGCGCGTGGAACTCGCCCGTGCGCGCGAGCTTCGCGCCCCACCAGATCCAGCGACGGCGGTCGCGGAGGAAGGAGAGGGCGAAGGGCCCGAGGGCGAGGAGGACGCGGAGGGTGTGCACTCCTGAAAGATGGCGACGTGAAGCGGCGACAGGTGGCGTGCCCGCGCGCGCTCCCGCCAGGTCCGTTCCCCGCGCCTACTCCTGCCGGAGCGCCACCATCGGGTCCACTGCCGACGCCCGTCGCGCGGGAACCCACGTCGCGAGCGCCGCGACGCCCACCAGCACCACCGGCACGACCCCGAGCGTCAGCGGATCGGAGCCGCTTCCGTAGAGCACGCCGCGGAGGAGCCGCGTCGTGGCGAAGGCCCCGCCCAGCCCGATCGCCGTCCCGATGAGCACCAGGGCAAGCCCGTCGCGCATCACCATCCGCATGATGTCACCGGCGGCGGCGCCGATCGCGATGCGGATGCCGATCTCGCGCCTCCGCTGCGCCACCGAGTGCGCCATCACGCCGTACATCCCCACGCACGCGAGGAGGAGGCCGAGCGTGCCGAAGATCCCGAGGACGGAGCCGGCGAGCCGCGCCGGCAGGAGCGCAATCCCCAGGTGGTTCTCCATCGTGCGCACGTTGCTGAGCGGCATCGTCGCGTCCAGCTCGGCCACCGCGGCCCGGAGCGCGGGAGCCATCAGCGCCGGGTCGCCCGACGTGCGCACGTGGATCGCCATGCTCGTCTCGAAGCGCTGCGCGTGCGCGAAGTACATGAACGGCGTCGGGTCTTCGCCGAGCCGCTGGTACTTCCCCGTGGGCACCACGCCGATCACCGCGTAGTCGCGGCCGCGCGTGGTGACCGTCTGCCCGACCGGATCCCGTCCCTGGAAGAACCGCTCGGCGAACCGCCGGTTCACGACGAGCACGCGCCGGGCCGCGCTGTCGTCCCGCGTCGAGAAGCCGCGTCCGGCGAGCAGCGGGATGCCCATCGCCTCGAAGTAACCCGCCGAGACCGTGTTGTGCTGGATGGACATGCTCTCGTTCGGCGACTCCACGTAGCCGGGAATCCGCACCCGCGTGTCGCTCTCCGAGAGCCCGAGCGGCACCATCTCCGCGAGCGCCACCGCGCGCACGCCGGGCGTCGCGCCCACGCGTTCCGTGAGCCGCCGGTAGAAGTCCTCGCTGCGGGCGCGGTCG
The DNA here is from genome assembly GCA_035286465.1 of Gemmatimonadaceae bacterium. Lineage (GTDB taxonomy): Bacteria > Gemmatimonadota > Gemmatimonadetes > Gemmatimonadales > Gemmatimonadaceae > Fen-1231. The sequence goes on from DATEDF010000086.1 coordinate 1,799, forward strand.
TATCCCTGCAGGCCGGGGTCCATCGTGGCGAGCAGCAGGTGATCGCTCCGGAATCCCTTGTCCAGCGTGGTCGCCGCCTGGAGGTTGCGCAGGAAGAGCCCGGCGCAGACGAGGAGCACGATCGAAAGCGCCATCTGCGCCACCACGAGTCCGCGGCTCATCCGCGAGCGCGACTCGCCCGCCGCCGTCTCTCCCTTGAGCGCGGGAACGAGCGACGGCCGCGTCGCGGCGAGCGCCGGCGCGAGCCCGAACAGCACTCCCGTCGCCACCGAGGCGCCGAAACTGAAGAGCAGCACGCCGGGGCTCAGCCGGAGGCCGGGACTGAACGCGACGTCGAACGGCAGCGACACCTGGTTCGTGAGCGTGATGGCGACGTACGCCACGCCGAGTGCCGCGACGCCGGCCACGAGCGCGAACGCGAGACTCTCGATGAGGAGCTGCCGGACGAGCGCGGAGCGCGCGGCGCCGAGACTCAGGCGAATCGCCATCTCGCGCGTGCGGTCCCTCGCGCGCGCGAGGAAGAGGTTGGCGACGTTCACGCACGCGATGAGGAGCAGCATCGCGACCACGGCCATCACCGCGCTCGAGAGGCCGACTTCCGCGCTCTTGAACGTCGGGTGCACGCCGGCATCCGACTGCCGGACGATCGTGATGCCGCTCCTCGCGTAATCATCCGGGTGCTCCGCGCGCAGCCCGGCGATGAGCGCCTTCATCCCGTCGTTCGCGACCGGCACGGTCACCCCGGGTGCGAGCCGCGCAATGACATTCATGAAGTTGCTGCCGCGGTCCGTGAACTGCGGCCGGTCGTTCGGGCGAATCTGGTCGAACTGCGCGAGCGGAACCCAGAACTCCGGCGTGACCACCGGGATGATGCCGCTGAACTCGGGCGGCGCGACGCCGACGATCGTGTACGCGTGACCGTTGAGGACCACCGCGCGATCCACGATCCCCGGGTCGCCGCCGAAGAAGCCGCGCCACGCCGCGTGGCTCACCACCGCCACGGGGTGGGCGCCGCGCCCGCTGTCTTCCGCGGGGAGGAAGGTGCGCCCGCGCTCCGGCCGCACGCCGAGCAGGGAGAAGAAGTTCGCCGAGACCATGATCCCCATCATCCGCTCGGAGCGGCCGCCGGAGGACACGCTGAGCGGGACGAACGCCCACGACGCGACGCCGGAGAACACGCCGCGCGACCGGTCGCGCAGATCGGTGAAGTGCGGCACCGAGTTCGAGCCGTACTTCACGTCGCCGGGCCAGGAGCGGTAGAGCTGCACCAGCTCCTCGGGGGCGCGCACGCCCGGGAGCGGGCGGAGAAGCAGCGCGTCTATGACCGAGAAGACCGCGGTGTTGAGCCCGATGCCGATCGCGAGCGTGATCACGACGACCGCCGTGAAGAGCGGGCTCTTGAGCAGGTGGCGCCTGGCGACGCGGAGGTCGTTGAGGAGCGAGGACATGGGGCGGGGTGAGAATGGTCGGCAATCTGCTCCGGCTGCGGAGGCCGAACGCGCGCCGGCGCTGGCTCCGGCTCCCGAGAGGCCATACGTTTGACCGCCGCGATCAGTTCCACAGTTTGAACCGCACGCCGAGGCCTGATGGACGCCCTGACGCAGCTCAAGGCCGCCCTCACCGAACGCTACGAGATCGAGCGCGAGATCGGCGCCGGCGGGATGGCGACCGTCTACCTCGCGCGCGACGTGCGTCACGACCGCCGGGTCGCCCTCAAGCTGCTGAATCCCGAGCTGGGCGCCGTGCTGGGCGTCGAGCGCTTTCTCGCGGAAATCAAGGTCACGGCCAATCTCCAGCACCCGAACCTGCTCCCGCTCTTCGATTCGGGCGAGGCGGGCGGGCTCCTCTTCTACGTGATGCCGTTCGTGGAGGGAGAATCGCTCCGGGTGCGGCTCGAGCGCGAGAAGCAGCTCCCGATTGACGAGGCGATCCGCATCGCGGTCGCGGTCGCGAACGCGCTCGACTACGCGCACGGCCACGGCGTCATCCACCGGGATCTCAAGCCCGAGAACATCCTCCTCCAGGCGGGGCAGCCGGTGGTCGCCGACTTCGGCATCGCGCTGGCGGTGAGCAAGGCCGGCGGGAACCGCATCACGCAGACCGGGCTCTCCCTCGGCACGCCGCAGTACATGAGCCCGGAGCAGGCCACGGGCGACCGCGTGATTGACGGCCGCAGCGACATCTACTCGCTCGCCGCGGTGACCTACGAGATGCTCACCGGCGAGCCGCCGCACACCGGGAGCACGGCGCAGGCGATCATCGCGCGGGTGCTCACCGACAAGCCGCGCGGCATCCGCGCGTCGCGCTCGGCGGTGAGCGAGCACGTGGAGGCCGCGCTCGAGCACGCGCTGGAGAAGCTGCCGGCCGACCGCTTCTCCACCGCGCGCGAGTTCGCGGAGGCGATCCAGGGGCGGGGGGCGGTGGGCGCGCCCGCGGGCACCGCGGCGCGGGCGGCGGCGGCGCG
>DATEDF010000087.1:0-24625 GCA_035286465.1 Gemmatimonadaceae bacterium
GCGTGACGGGTTCCGGGCGCGCGGAAGTACCCATCACGCGCTCCTCAGAATCTCGAGCGCCGCGAGCCGCCCGTTCGCACCCATGATTCCGCCGCCCGGGTGCGTGCCGCTCCCGCACTGGAAGTAGCCGCCGACCGGCGTCCGGTAGCGCGACCACGCGTGCGCCGGCCGGAAGAAGAAGAGCTGGTGCAGCGACAGCTCGCCCGCGAAGATGTTCCCCTCGGAGAGCCCCGTGACGCGCTCGATGTCCGCCGGCGTGATCACCTGCCGGTGGAGGATCGCCGACCTGATGTTCGGCGCGAACCTCGAGAGCGTCTCGATCACCGCGTCGCCGAACGCCTCGCGCTTCGCGTCGGTCCAGCCGCCGTTGAGCTTGTACGGCGCGTACTGCACGAAGATGGACATCACGTGCTTCCCCGGCGGCGCCATCCCGGGGTCAATCATCGAGGGGATCACGACGTCCATGTACGGCGCGCGCGAGAACTCGCCGTACTTCGCGTCGTCGTAGGCGCGCTCGATGTGGTCCACGCTCGGGCTGATGGAGATGGCGCCGCGCAGCGCCCGGAGCGAGAGGGCGGGGCCGCGCGCGTCGCCCACGGACTCGAGGCAGGTGAATCGCGGCAGCTCGCCCAGCGCGAGATTCACCTTCCCCGACGAGCCGCGGAACTTGAAGCGGCGGATCGCGTCGGCGAAATCGGGCGGGAGCACATCCGGCTCGAGTAGCCCGAGGAACGTGAGACGCGGGTCGAGCCCGCTCACCACGATCGGCGCGGCGATCTCGTCGCCGTTCTCGAGCACGACGCCCATCGCGCGGCCGCCGCGCACGAGCACCTTCGTGACGCCGGCGCTCGTGCGGATCTCGGCGCCCGCCGCGCGCGCCGCGCCCGCGATCGCCTCGCTCACGCCGCCCGTGCCGCCCTTCGCGAAGCCCCACGCGCGGAAGACGCCGTCAATCTCCCCCATGTAATGATGGAGCAGCACGTACGCCGTCCCCGGCGAGCGCGGCCCCAGAAACGTCCCGATGACCCCGCTCGCCGACTTGGTCGCCTTGAGCACGTCGGTCTCGAACCATTCGTCGAGGAAGTCCGCGCTGCTCATCGTCATCAGCTTGTGGAGCGCGTGGAGCTTCACGCCGCCGATCCCGCGCAGGTGCCGCGCGAATCGGAGCAGCCCGAGCAGGTCGCGCGGACTGAGCGACGTCGGGTCCGGCGGGATCATCGAGAGGATCGGTTTCACGGCCTGCGCCATCCACTGCATCAGGCGGCCGTACTCGTCGTACGCGTCGGCGTCGCGCGGCGAATGGCGATGCAGTTCTCTCCGGCTCTGGTCGTGATCGCCCCACTGCGCGAGATGGTCGCCGTTCAGCATCGGCGTGACGGTGCTCTCGAGCGGGAGGATGTGGAGCCCGTGGCGCGGCAGGTCGAGGTCGCGGATGATCTCGGGGCGGAGGAGACTGACGACGTACGAGTACACCGAGTAGGTGAAGCCCGGGAAGATCTGCTCGCTCACGGCGGCGCCGCCGACGCGGTCGCGGCGTTCGAGCACAACGACGCGCCGCCCCGCGCGCGCGAGATACGCGGCGTTCACCAGGCCGTTGTGCCCGCCGCCGATCACGATCGCGTCGTAGCGTGGGGCCATCAGAGGCACCCTCGTCGCCGAACGCACCGGGGAATCGCCATCACGCGCGCTTCCGCTCGGGATCGAAGAACGGCGTCTTCGCGACGCGCGCCGCCGCGCGCTTGCGCCGGTGCTCCACGGTGATCTCCATCTCGAGCGGCGCGTCGGGCGCGGCGTACGGCGACCGGACGTGCGCGAGCGCGATGTACTTCTTGAGGAGCGGAGACCAGCAGCCGCTCGTGGCGTAACCCACCTGCGAGCCGTTCGAGTACAGGGGCACGCTCGTCCGCCACGCGACAGCCGGCAGGCGTGGCGGGAGCCCCACTTCGGCGTAGAGCCGCTCGAGCGAGTCCCACTCCACCTCGATTCCGGTGAACCGCCACGCGGGCCCGCGCGCGTGTTCCGCGGCGAGCGCGTCGCGCCCCACGAAATACCCCTTCTCGAGCTTGACCGTCCAGGCAAGGTTCAGCTCGAAGGGCGAGGACGTCTGATCCGCGATCAGCGCGTGGTGCGCGGACACGTAGTCCACCTCGGCCAGCATCAGCGCGGCCTCGATGCGCGCGAGATCGAGCGCGAGCATCCCGCACGGCGTGAGCCCGTACGGCGTGCCGGCCTCGACCAGGGCGTCCCAGAGCGGCAGCGCGTGCGGGGCGTCGAGCCAGAGCTCGTAGCCCAGGTCGCCCGTGTACCCCGTGCGCGAGATCGTGACCGGAATGCCGCGCACCGTGGCCGGCGTCAAGCGGAAGTACTTGAGACCGGCGAGATCCGTCTGCGTGAGGCGCTCGAGGATCACGCGCGAGAGCGGGCCCTGGAGCGCGAGCGCCGCGGTGGAGTCGCTCACGTCCTCGATCGCGACGTCGAGACCCACCGCGTTCTCCGCGAGCCAGCGGTAGCTCGGGTCGGCCGACGTCAGCCGGTAGCGCTGATCGTCGAGGCGCGAGATGGTGCCGTCGTCAATCACCTTGCCGGCGGAATCGCACCAGCTCGTGTAGACGACCTGGCCCGGGTGCATTCGCGCGACGTCGCGCGTGACGACGCGGTCGAGGAGCCGCGTCGCGTCGCGTCCCGTGACGAGATACTTGTAGAGCGGCGTCACGTCGAGGAGCGCCGCCGAGCTGCGGATGGCATGGTACTCGCGGTCGTGCTGCAGCTCGTACGAGCTGGCGACCACGAAGCCCGCCCAGCGGCGCCACGCCTGGCTCACGCAGAGCGCGGACGTCCGCTCGTGGAACGGCGTGCGCTTCAGCACGCGGGTCGCGGAGCGGAAGAAGCGCGGGCGGTGTTCACGCGCGCACGGCGGATTGGGCGATCAGTGACGCGAACTCCGAGTGCTCGCCGCACGCGGCGCGGGCCACGGCGCGCCCGCAGAGCGCGCCGACGAGGTTGCCGTTGCCGCTGAATCCGCCCGTGACCCACACGCCCGGCCGCACCTCCGCGAGCACGGGGAGCCCGGTGGTCGTGTACGACACGCTCGCCGCCCAGCGGTGCGTGACGGGCGCCTTCACCCTGAGCTGGTTCCGGAGCACGCCGTCGAGGTAGTCCTGGATGAATGGCGTCGGCTCGCTCGACGCGGTCCACTCCTGCTCGATCGCGCGGTCGCGGCCGCCACCCAGCGCGAGGGAGCCGTCCGGCAGCTGCTGCCAGTAGTCGTAGCCGTACCGGGTCGAGACGGGGCAGGGAATCTCGACCTCACGCGTGGGCGCGGTCGCCAGCATCTGCAGCCGCGCCGTGCGCACGCTGCCCGCGAGTTCCGGCACCAGGGTCTCCAGCCCACCGTCCACCGCGACGATGACCTGCTCGCACGCGATGCGCCCGTGCGGCGTCATCACCTCGTCGGCCGTGAACCCGAGCGCGCGCGTACGCTCGAAGAGCTGCGCGCCCTCGCGCCGGACGCGGTTCGCGAGCGCGCGGCACCGCGCGAGCGGATTGAACGCCGCGTCGCCGGGAATGAGGATGCCACGCCCCAGCGGCCCGTTGTAGTTCTTCACGGGCAGTCCGTCGTCGCGCATCGCCTCGCGCTGGCGCGCGCAGTCCACATGCTCCTCGTCCGACATCGCGAGGCGGAGCGACCCGACGAACCGCACCGCGCCCTTCGCCTGCTCGGTGATGCGGTGAATTTCCTCCCGCGTCAGCTCGTAGAGGCGCAGCGCGCGACGATGCCCGATGCCCCGGACGGCCTCGTGATGGAACGCCGCCGCGCCCGCGCGCAGGATGCCGGCGTTCTTCCCCGCGGCGCCGCCCGCCACCGGGCCGGCATCAATGCCGGCCACCCGCCGCCCGAGCGCGAGCAACTCGTCCACGCACGAAAGGCCGGTGCCGCCCAGCCCGATGACGCAGACGTCGGTCCGGACGTCGGCGTCGAGCGCGGGGAGGTCGGGCCAGCGGCCGTCGTCCCAGACGGGCGTGTTGATGGGCACGGGCGAGGTTGGAGTTCGCGGTGATCAGTTTTCGCTTCACGGAATATGGCGTCCGCGCAGCCCTTCTGAGAACCGATCACTGACAACCGATAACCGTGTACTCGTGGTTGTCGCCCTCTCCTATCTCGGTCCTCGCCCGTCGTCCCGGAGCACCCTGCCGCCCTTCATCACGAAGCTCACCCGCCGCACCGCCGTGATGTCGCGCAGCGGATCGCCGTCCATCGCGATGATATCCGCCTCCAGGCCCGGCGCGAGCGCGCCGATCCGTTCGCCGAGCTTCAGCGCTTCGGCGTTCAGCGACGTCGCCGCGAGGAGCGCGTGCATCGGCGCCTCGCCCGCGTCCCGGACGCGACAGATCAGGTCCTCGGCGTTCCGCCCGTGCGCGCCGGCCACCGCGTCGGTGCCGTACGTGACCTTGAGCGCCGGCGTCGCGAGCGCCTTGCGGATGTCCTCGGCGGCCAGCGGGATCGCCCGCTCCATCGCCGCGAACCCCTCGGCGTTGTAGTTGCCGATCCCCTCGTACTTCGCGCGGTTGTCGAGATAGTTCCGGAAGACGAGCGAGCACTGCGGGTCGAAGTAGACGCCCTTCGCGGCCATCAGGTCCAGCTCCGTTTGCGTGACGAAGATCCCGTGCTCGACCTGGTCGCAGCCGGCGTTCACCGTCGCGCGCACCGACTCGGCGCTGTGCGCGTGCACGATCGCGCGGAGCCCCTGCGCGTGGGCCTCACCGCAGGCGGCCGCGAGCTGTGCGTCGGTCAGGGTCTGGCGGCCGCCGTCGCGGATGCTCGCGGAGGCGAAGATCTTGATCACGTCCGCGCCCTCCTTCTTCCGCTGCCGGATGCGCGCGCGCAGCGTGTCGGGATCGCCGCCCGAGAGCGACGCGAGCGACGTCACGATGCGCGGCCCCGGCACGCCCTGCGTCGCGATCCAGTCGCGCAGGTCGCGATCCTCGCTGGAGCCCGGGCTCTGGACGGTGGTGAAGCCCGCCATCAGCGTCGCGTGCGCGTTCGCGGCCGCGGCGAGCATCGCCTGCACCGGCGTGTCGCCGTCAGTGCGCGTGTGGTAGCGTCCCTGCCGGTTGAAGTACCAGGTGAGGTGCACGTGCGCGTCAATCAGGCCCGGGAGCACGGTGCGGCCGCGCAGGTCAATGAGCCGGCCGTTCGCGGGGCCGCTCCCCTGCGCGACGATCCGCGTGATGCGGCCGTTCTCGATCACGATGTCCACGTTCGAGAGCGTCTTGCCGCGGCCATCGAGCGCGGTGGAGGCGCGGATCACCGTCGGCGCGTCCTGCGCCGTGACGGCGTTCGTGAGCGTGAGCGCGGCGGCAGCGCCGAGCGTTGCGAGAAACCGGGAGGGAGCGATCACGGGGACGGCACCGGGTTGCGGCGTGGGCGGCGGAGCATCCCGCCGGCGAGGGCGAAGAGCGGGCCGATGACGGCGAGCGCCGCGGGATACCACGCGGGCTGGCCCGGCTGCGGATGGCCGATCTGCGAGGCCGCCATCGCGAGGATCATCGCGGCGAGACCGAGGGCGTGCGCGCGGGGCCTGCCCGGGGCGAGCGCCGCGGTGGAGTAGCCGCCGGCCGCCGCGGCGAATGCGGACGCAGCCAGGTTCAGCGCGAGGTACGTGCGTGTCGGCTCGAGCGCGCGCACGCCGGTGGCCCACGCGGCGAGCGCGGTAAGGACGAGCACGAGCATCGCCATGATGGCGAATCCGCCGAGGAGCGCCACGACGCTCCTGAAGACACTCACGCGCGGAGCGCCGCTCGGCACGCCTACTGCAGTCTGGGGTCGGCCGAAACGTCCTTCACCGCGGCGACGAGATCCTCGCCGCCCGTGAAGGAGGCGACGGCCATCACCGTCTCGGGGCGGATCACGTCGTGCACGCCGGCCACCATCAGCGGCGCCGCCTTGGCGAGCAGGAGCTGCATCCGCGGGGTCGCGACCGCGGGGACGGCGCGCGGCATCACGATCACGAAATCGCGGTTGTCCCAGCGGTAGACGCGGTCGTGCGCGCGCACCGCGCTGTCCAGCACGCCGGCGAAGTGCTTGAGCAGCGTGTCGCCGACGGCGGCGCCGTGCGAGGTGATGGCGCGCTCGAGATTCGTGAGACGCACGCGCACCACCGAGCCGAAGCTGGCGCGCGCGAAATCGAGCCCGAGCGTCGCGTCGAACGCGCGCCGGTTGAGCAGTCCGGTCTGCTCGTCGTAGAAGTCGAGCAGTCGCTCGCGGTCCTGCAGGAGGTCGAGGTGCGCGCGCGTGTCCATCGTCTCGCGCTTGCCGTCCTCGAACAGGAGGCGCACCATCGCGTACGCCAGCGCGAGCTGGAGCAGCAGGTCGGCGTAGAAGCCGTAGCGCTCGAGCCGGACGAACCACGGTTGCGCCGAGAGGGCGGTGCTGAACCTGGCCGAGAGATAGAAGATCACCAGGGCGATCCAGAGCGCGGCGAGGAGGGCGAGCACGAGCGCCGCGAGGCGGCCCCCGAGACTCCGCCGCGAAGGCGGCAGCCGCACGAAGAGCGACGCCGCGAACGCGTACGCGGCGACCGCGAACGGCCCCTGCGCCAGCCCCAGCGCGGCGAGCCCGCCGTGGTGGGTGTCGGTGGCGAAGGCGAGCGCGAGACCGACGGGCACCGCCAGTCGCAGAAGCAGGCGCTCGCGCGCTCCCGAGACGAACAGCCGCGCGCCGCGCACGAGGAGCGCGAGCGCGAGCAGCTTGAAGCCGAAGAAGACGACCGCGAAGAGCCACGGCGCGAACGCGGTGCTCGCGGCGATCGCGCTGTTCGGGTCGGTGAGCCGCTGGTAGATGACGGCCGCGACGAGCGCGACCGCGAGCATCACCCACGACTCCTCCCACGCTTTGAAATACGGCCGCCGGTCGGCCTGGCCGCGGAGGAGCGTGAAGAGCGCGACCAGCACGACCACGCCGAGCACCTCGGCGAAGGGCCCGAGCGCCGCGATGACGAGGTTGGGCGTCACGGGGCGCTCACCGGTCCGCGAGCGCCGCGAGCGAGACGGCGCCGACCGACGCGGTGCTGCCCGTCACCACGCGCCGGTGATAGTCCACCTGCCCGAGATGGTACGCGAAGTGCGCCTCGAGATGGGACAGAAAGCGTCCCGTCGGCAGCCGGAGCCCGCCCACCTCGAGCGGAAAGGGCGCGTCGAGCGCCGAGGGGTCGAGCGAGGCCAGCGTGCGCGCGACGTCGTCGGCGGCCGCCTCGATCTGCGCGATGAGCTCCGTGCGCGGCACGTCGCGCCGCGCGAACTCGGCCTCGCGATCGCGCACGTAGCCCGTGGCGCCGAGTTGCGCGCCGATGAACCACCGCAGGTTCCCGGCGAGGTGGAGCGCGAGGTTCCCGGCCGAGTTCGGCACGCCGTTCGGTGTCGCCCAGATGGCGCGCTCGTCCGGGTACGCGAGCAGCTCATCGCGGAGCGAGCCGAGCTCGCGATTGAGCAGGCGGGAGAGATCGGCAAAACCCATGCGGCTTAACGTGAAGGGCCGCCGGCCGCGCGCGCCAGTCGCGCGCCGGTCGCGCGCCGGTCGCGCGCCGCGGCTCAGTCGTCGACTCAGCCGTAGTAGCGCCGCGCGAGCCGCACACCCCAGTACATCCCGGCGCCCGTGCCGACCATGCCGGCGATGAACGCCGTCATGATCCCGACGTGCGCACCCACCCACCAGCCGGCGTATCCGCCCACCGTCGCGCCGACCAGGCTCGCGAGTTTCTTCATGCGTCGAAGATCGTCGTCCGCGACCCGATTGTCCACGCGACCGGGAGTCGCCCACATCGCGCTGTGGAAATGTGCAGAAACGTGGACGCTCAACCGCGCGATGGACGCGAACGTGTCAGGGATTTTCCCGATGCGCGATTGAGAATCGCGCATAGATTGCCTGGGGCATTCACGGAACGGTCGTCCGTGGATGGGTCCTTCTTCCGGGACGCCGGCGAGAAGGGAGCGCGGCGGAGTTCGACAACGGCGCGCAGGTTGTGAGGTCGCTGGACACAACTGAAGCTCCCACGAACGGGAGCACCTGAGTCGGGACCGTCCGACAAGGGGAAGAGGTCCGGTTCGGCTGCGCATCGCGCGGCGAGTCGAAACGAGAGAACCGGGTTTCGCCAGCGGGAACGAAAGCCCCCGCACTTGCAGCGATGCTGCGGTGTGGGGGTTTTCAATTCGGCGCCGGCGTGCGGATGGACACGGGGTCCACGCCCGCCGCCCTGAGCTTCGCGTTGAGCGCCGGCACGTCCGTGCTGACGATCGCGTCCCACCTCGCCCCGAGCGCGCCGAACGCCTTCAGGCGCTCGTTCGCCGCCGCGACGGTCTGCGTCGTCGGCACTTCGTCCGCGCCCTGCAGCACGCCGAACGGACCCATCAGCGAGCCCTGGATCGAGCCGAATGACTCCGGGGCGGGGACGCCGCCGCGGCCGCCGCCGGCGCCGCCCCCGCCGCCGAAGCCGCCGCGTCCCCCGCCGGCGCCCGGCTCCGGGCCGGCGAGCTCGCCGAGCTTCCGGTCGAGCGCGTCAATCTCCGCCGCCACGGCGCTTGCCCTCGACCTGCGATCCGCGAGCTGCGCGCGCAGGGCGCGCGCTTGCGCCGCCTTCGCCACCGACTCGTGCATCGCGTCGTAGAGCGCGAGGGAGAGCCCGTGTTGCAGTGCGAGCGCCGCAGCCGGCGTCTTCACTCTCGGGTCCATCCGCACCGTGAAGCGCTGCGTCAACCGTTCGGCGCCGACGGAGAGCCGCGCGGTGTACTGCCCCGGGTGCACCCACGGCCCCTGTGGTTCGCACTTCGTGCTCCGCGGCGTGGCCGAGATGGGGAGCGAACAGCCCGCGCCGGGGGGCGGCGCGAAGTGCAGGTCCCACACGTGGCGGTTGAGCCCCGCCTTCGTCGATAGCGCCCGAGGCGGGAGGAACCAGTACCAGGGCGCATTCCCCTGGTCGCGCGGCGGATCCGCGGGGTCCGCGCTCGAGTACGTGCGAACCACGCGGCCCTTGTCGGTGAGGATCTCGAGCGTGATCGGGCCCGCGACGTCGCTCCGCAGGAAGTAGTCAATCACGGCGCCGTCGGGCGGATTCTCCGCCAACGGCTCGTCAGGCGGCACGGGCGTGTCGGTGTACATCGAGTAGCGCACGCGCGTCGCGGTCGCCGGCCTGAAGAGCGTGACCGGGGCGCTCGTCGCGCGGTCGTCCCACTGCCGGAGCGGCGAGATATCGTCGAGGATCCAGAATCCGCGGCCGTGCGTGCCCACCGCGATGTCGTCGTCCTTCACGATCAGGTCGCGGATCGAGATCGCCGGCATGTTGAGCCGCAGCGAATGCCAGCGCTCGCCGTCGTCGAGCGACACCCAGACGTGGTTCTCGCTCCCGGCGAAGAGGAGTCCGCGCCGCCTCGTGTCCTCGCGCACGACGTTGATCGCCGCATTCGGCGTGATGCCGCCGACGATCCCGGTCCAGCTCTTGCCGCCGTCCCGTGTGCGGAAGATGTGCGGGCGGAGGTCGTCGAGGCGGAAGGTGTTGACGGCCGCGTACACCGTGCCGGCGTCGAAGTGCGACGCGTCCAGAATGGAGACCTTCGCCCACGGCCCGATCGCCGCCGGCGTGACGTCCTTCCAGGTCTTCCCATTGTCGCGCGTGACGTGGATGAGTCCGTCGTCCGTGCCCACCCAGATCGTGTTCGAGTCCACCGGGCTCGGCGCGATGGTGTAGATCACGCCGCGCCGCGACGGCGCCGCCGCGGGAGTGCCGATGTACTTGCCGACGCTCTTCGGCACCTCCCACGTCGCGCGCGAGAGGTCGGGGCTCATCTGCTTCCAGCTGTGCCCGCCGTCCACGGTCTGCCAGAGGATGTTCGTCGAGTAGTAGAGCTTGCGCGGATTCGTCGGCGAGAAGAGGATCGGCATCGTGCGAATGCCGCGGAAGATGTCGGGCCCGGCACCGGCGCCGCGGCCCCCGCCGCGTCCGCCGCCGCTCGGTCCGACATTCTGCGTCTGCCCGGTGAGCCGGTTGAAGCGCGTCACGGTGCCGCCGTACACGATGTCCGGGTTCAACGGGTCGGGCGCGACGTAGCTGTATTCCGACGCGCCCACGGGACGCCAGTCGCGATAGCTGATCGAGCCGTCGTTGCCCCGGCTCGGCACGCACGCGGAGCCGGATTCCTGCTGTCCGCCGCACAGCCGGTAGGGAAAGGAGTTGTCAGCGGTGATGTGGTAGAACTGGGCCGTGGGCTGGTTGTACCAGCTGCTCCACGTCTGGCCGCCGTTGACGGTGACGATCGCGCCTTGGTCCGAGACCATCAGCATCACGTCGGGGTTGTCCGGGTTGATCCAGAGGCGCTGGTAATCGTCGCCGCCCGGGGCGCCGCGGAACGAGTTCCACGTGCGGCCGCCGTCGGTGGACTTCCACGCGACGACGTTCATCGTGTAGACGATGTCCGGATTCCGCGGATCGACGGTGAGCGCGGCGAAGTCGTCGCCGCGGCCGAAGAGGCGGTTGTCGGTGGCGACGCGCGTCCAGCTCTCGCCCGCGTCGTCACTTTTATAGATGCCGCTCTTCTCTCCCGCCGTCGCCGTGATGTAGATGCGGCCCGGATTGCTCGGCGCGATGCCGATGCCGATGCGGCCGAGCCCGTCGGCCGTGGTGGGGAGGCCGCCGCCGAGCTGGCGCCACGTGGTGCCGCCGTCGGTGCTCTTGAAGAGTCCCGAGTTCGGTCCGGAGAAGGCGGCGTTCTCCCACGGTCCCTGGCGCGCTTCCCAGAGGACCGCGTAGACGGTGCTCGGATCGCTCGGCGCCAGCACGACGTCGGCGCCGCCGGTGTTCTCATCCTTGTAGAGGACTTTCTCGAACGACCGGCCGCCGTTCGTCGAGCGAAAAATGCCGCGCTCGCTGTTCGGCCCGTACGGGTGGCCGAGCACGGCGACGAAGAGCCGGTCCGCGTTGCGCGGGTCTATCGCGATGCGCGGGATCTGCTGGCCGTCGCGGAGTCCGAGGTGCGTCCAGCTTTTCCCTGCGTCGGTGGACTTGTAGACGCCGTCGCCGGTGGAGAGGTCCGGGCGCTGGAGACCCTCACCCGATCCGACGTAGACGACGTCGGGATTGGAGAGCGAGACTTCGACGGCGCCGATGGATCCCGAGGGCTGGTCGTCGAAGATCGGCGTCCAGGTGCGGCCGTAGTCCGTGGTCTTCCACACGCCGCCGTTAGTGGCGCCGATGTAGAACACGTTGGGCCGGCTCGGCACGCCGACGGCGCTCTTGGTGCGTCCGGCGCGGAAGGGGCCGATCATGCGCCACTTCATGCCCTTGATGGCGGCGGGGTCGAAGGCGGCCTGGGCGGCGGACGGGAGGGGAAGGAGCGGGAGGAGCGCGAGGGCGCTCGCCGCGCGGACAATGGCGAGCGTGGGACGGCGGAGCGAAGACACGACGGACCTCGGCGCGGCGGGGAGATGCAGAGAATTTGCGTGCCGGCCGAGTGGTGTCCAGCCCGCCCGCCGCGCGATCGCTCGACTCGCCTGCCTCTGCGGCGGCGGCTCGCGCGCTCCGCGCGCGTGCAGCAACTTGCTGGACGGCGCCACAGCAGAATCGCGGTCCGTAGGCATCCCTCTCACGTGTTTCGCACGGCGCCGGACTGATACCACTCGAGGACGACGTCATGGTTTCAAGCAAGGAAACGACGCCTGCCGCGTATCTCGCGAGCCTCCCACCCGAGCGACGCGCGGTCATCGCCGCCGTCCGCGCGGTGGTCAAGAAGCGCTTGCCCAAGGGCTACGTGGAGACGATGAACTGGGGCATGTTGGCGTACGAGATTCCACTCAGTCGCTATCCCGATACGTACAACAAGCAGCCGCTGATGTACCTGGCGCTCGCGGCGCAGAAGAACAACTATGCGCTGTACCTGACGAGTATGTCCGGCGACAAGGTGCTGATGGACAGACTCGCCTCGGCATACCGGGCGGCCGGCAGGAAGCTCGACATGGGCAAAGGCTGTCTGCGCTTCAAGACGCTCGAGGAACTTCCGCTCGACGTGATCGGCGACATGGTGGCGTCCACGCCGGTGGAGCGCAGGATCGAATTGTCCGAGGCGGCGCGGACGAAACAGAAGTAGTCATCGCTCGGCGCACACGGTCGGCAGCGGACTGCATCAGTCCCTAAGGAGTGCAGCCCATTGCTCGCTGTGCTCGCGTGGAACACGTTGCTGTGATGGCGGAGCCGCCGGGACGCTTCCCGGACCTCGGCCACCTGACACGGGCTGCTTCCGGCGCGCCGAGGCATCATCTCGTTGCGCCCGCGACGTGGATGCGGCACCATCAAGGTGCACCGCTCGCTGCGTGCCACGCAGCAGAGCCCAATCCGTTCGCCAGACGAACGCACGCCGCCTGCAGCAGCGATGACTCGAGTGCCACGGTGAACGAACAGAGCGCGGTGAGGCCGCATTCGAATGGAGCTCATTGAGATGAACTTGGCGCACGAGCGGTCGCTGACCGTCTTCGGCTGGGCGGTGCTGGCGTTCCTGCTGCTGCCGGTCCCGGCTCACGCGCAGGGGGGCAGCACGCGAGGCGGCTTCGTGATCGTCAGCGGCACCGACACCGTGGCAGTCGAGCAGTTCGAACGTGACGCCGAGACTCTCTCCGGGAATGTATTCGGACCCAACGGCAGGCGTTTTCGCTATGTGGCGCGCCTCCGGCTCGATGGCACCATCGCCTCGGTCGAGTCCTCGCTTGACTGGGGCTGGTGGACGAACAGTGTCGTGCAATTCACGGGAGATACGATCCGCCTCTCAGGCAATCTGCGCGGGCGGCCACTACAGCGTGAAATCGCTGCGGGTGGTCGGACAACGCCGATGTTCCTGGTGTCCTTTGCACTCCTCGAGCAGCTCCTCCGTTCGACACGCGCAGACAGTCAAGCCGTGCACGTTCGGCTGCTGCAACTCGAACAGCTGGACACCACGAGCTGGAGCGTCGCCCGGCCCTCAACCGACTCGGCGACGGTTGTATTCCCCGGGTTCGGCGAGGCGCGCATCGCCATTCTGCCGGACGGCGGCATCGCAAGCGGAGTGATTTCAGCGCTGCGCTGGAATGTCGCGCGGACGGCGGGAACGCTCGCACTTCCTCGGCAGGCGGCACCGCGACGGGGTGAGCCAGGCCGCGCGCCGCGCTTCACCAGCTTCGAGCGCTGTGACGAGGCGACCGGTGAGGCGCTCACGCGCGTCGAGCTGCCCGGCACTCCGGTGATGGCGCTGACGACACCGGATGGCTGCTGGCTGGTGGCATCCCTCGCGACGACGAAGCTCGGGTGGCCAGGCGCCATCGCGCTGTTCCGCCGCTCGACCGGGGCCGTGTCACTCGCGCGGGTGCTCCCGCTTGAAGTTCCTGCGTACGGGATTGCGCTCACGCGCGATGGATCACTGCTCATGGTCGCTGCCGGCGACGGCGTCGTCTTCGTTGATCTGCAACGTCTCATCATGGGACGGACCGATGCCGTGCTCGGCGAGCTGCGCGACGGCGGCCGGCCGGTGCGGTTCTACCTCAATGTGAGCGCGGACGACCGCTTTCTCTTCGTGAGCGACGAGGGCGCACAAACCATCACGGTCGTAGACCTGGTCAAGGCGAGGGAGTCCGGCTTCGCCGCCACAGCCGTCGTCGGCAGGATTCCCGTTGGCCAGCTGCCGGTCGCGCTGACGTTCTCGTCGGATCAGCGTTACCTCTACTCGACGAGCCAGATCGCGCCCGCGCGTCTCGGTTGGGCCAAGGAATGCCCGCGGGAAGGAGGACCGAAGACAGCCGAACCGGTCAATCCCCAGGGCGCCGTTCTGGTCATCGACGTGGACCGCGCGAAGATCGATCCGGTGAATGCCGTCGTCGCCGCAGTGCCCGCGGGATGCAGTCCGGTGCGACTCGTGCTTTCGCCGGAGGGAGACGTGGCGTACGTCACAGCGCGCAACAGCGACGCACTGCTCGCATTCGATACGAAAAAGCTCCGCGAGGCGCCCCTGAGCTCGCTCCTCGGGCGGGTGCCCGTCGGCTCAGCACCTGTCGGTGTCGCCGTGGTGGATGAGGGAGCGCGGATCATCGTCGCCAATTCGAACCGATTTGGTGGCGCGCAAACCGAAGGTCACCATCTGTCCGTCGTTGATGCCACGAGAATGTCGGCCGGTGCCGCGGCCGTGGTGGGAACCATCCCGGTCGGTGCGTTCCCCCGTGAGCTCACGACGACGCCGGACGGACGCACATTGCTGTTGACCAACTTCTCGTCGCCGACGCTCCAGCTCGTGGACTGGGGTCGAGCGGCGGTCTTGCTCCAGAGACGGTAGCACCGCGTTGACGTGGTCACCGAGAGCGACGATGGGATTCGAGCGTGAGTGAATCGGTCATCCACGTATCGGAGCTGACGCGCCGCTTTGGTGCGACGACGGCTCTGGCCTCGGTGAGCCTGTCCCTGCCACGCGGGGCGGTCTACGGCCTCGTCGGCGCAAACGGCGCGGGCAAGACGACGCTCATCAAGCACATCCTGGGCCTGCTGCGCGCGGAAAGCGGCTCGGTGCGCGTCTTCGGCCTCGATCCCGTCGCCGATCCAGTCGCCGTCCTGTCGCGGATCGGCTATCTCTCCGAGGAGAACGACCTCACCGGCTGGATGCGCGTGGACGAGCTCATTCGCTACTCGCGAGCGTTCTATCCCGCCTGGGACGATGCGTACGCGGAAGAGCTGCGGCAGACGTTCGCACTGGACCCCACGGCGAGAATCAAGGAGCTTTCCAAGGGGCAGAAGGCGCGGGCGGGACTGCTCATCGCGCTGGCGCATCGGCCCGAATTACTCCTGCTCGATGAACCGTCGTCCGGCCTCGACCCGATCGTGCGACGCGACATCCTTGGCGCCGTCATTCGCACCATCGCCGATGAGGGCCGCACGGTGCTCTTCTCGTCGCACCTGCTGGACGAGGTGGAGGAGGTCGCCGATCACGTCACGATGATTCACCAGGGCGTGATCGTGCTGAGCGCGCCGCTGGCGGACATCAAGCGGTCGCACGGCTCCCTCAATGCAGCGTTCCTCGCGCTGGTCGGCGCGGCGCCGCCCACGTCGTAAATGATGCGCACGGCCGCTCGAGCCATCGCCTGGGAGTTCCGCGCCCGGCATCGCTGGGGGCTGATCGCCCTTGCCGGCTACTTCCTCGTGCTCGCGACAATCAAGCTCCTGATCCTCCGGGGGGAGCGCGTCCATTTCGACGGCGTCGGTGATTTCGCGCTCGTGGTGATCGTCCCCATCACCGCCACGTTCCTGTATGCCCTCGTGGTCTTCACCTTCGGTTTCGACGGGCACGTTGCCGCACGCCAGTCGATGTATCCCGCCCGGAAGTTCACGCTCCCGGTGACGACCGCCGCGCTGGCAGGGTGGCCGATGCTGTACGGCACCGCCGCGATGATGATCCTGTGGCTGGCGACGCGGCTCCTCGCGGCGTGGCCGGTGGACGTCGAAGGGCCGATCGAAGTGCCGGTGGTCTGGCCGGCGCTGCTGGCGGCGGCGCTCGTCGCGTGGGCGCAGGCGTTTATGTGGATGCCGTACCCATTGCCGGGGCTGCGCGTGGCCGCAACGGTGCTGTGGCTGGTGACGTTCGACACCATCGTCCTCCTGGCGCTCGAGTTCAAGGCGCCCGAGCCCGTAATGCTCGCGATCCTGGCGCCGCAGGTTCCCCTCGCGTACCTCGCTGCGCGTTTCGCCGTGGCGCGGGCGCGCCGCGGCGACGTGCCCGATTGGGGGGGCGCATTCGCCGGGCTCGGCCGGCTCGCGGATAGACTGCGGCAACGGCGAGGCCATTTCGCTTCGCCCGAGCGCGCGCAGGCGTGGCTCGAGTGGCAGCGGCACGGGCGCACGCTGCCGGGGTGGATCGCAATCCTCCTCCCGTTCGAGCTGGCGCTCCTCTGGGCCGCCGGGAGCTCGACCACCCTCGTCTTCGTCATCCTGGTGGGCGTGCTCATCACGCCGCCGTTCATGGCCGCCTTCACCGCTGCGACGGTCGCCAAGGCGAATCCGTCAGTGAGCGACGCGTATGGCCTTTCGCCATTCGTCGCCACGCGGCCTCTGACCAGCGCCGCGCTCATCGCCGCCAAGCTGAAGGCGACGTTGTGGAGCACGGCCGCGGCCTGGGTGCTGGTGCTCGTCGCCATTCCGCTGGCGCTCAGGTGGTCGGGCACCTGGCCCATTGTCGCCGAAAAAGCGCGGCAGGTGTCGGAGGAGATCGGAACGCCCCGCGCAACGGTGTTCGTGCTCCTCGTGCTCGCGTGGTGCATCGCCTCCACGTTGAAGCAGCTGGTGCAAGGCCTGTTCATCGGCCTTACGGGCCGCGAGCGGCTGATCAAGGGGAGCGTGCTCGTCGCGGTGGCGGTCTTCTGCGGTGTCGGACCGCTCGCCCAGTGGATCCACGACGACGCCAACGTGCGAGTCGCGATATGGAACGCGTTGCCGTGGGGCGCCGCCGTCCTGTGCTGCGCGAAGGTATCGGCGGCCGCGTGGGTCGCTGCGCGACTCCATCGCGGCCGGCTGCTGAGCGACCGCGCGCTCGTTGCCGGCGCGGCCTGGTGGCTCGTCGCCGTGCTCGCGCTCTACGCCGTGTTCGCGTGGCTCGTCTCGGGGCCGCTCGTCCCGCACTACTTCCTCGTGCTTCTCGCGATCCTGGCAATTCCCCTGGCGCGAGTGTCCGCGGCGCCGCTGGCCCTCGCGTGGAACCGGCACCGGTGAGCGCAATGGCCGATAACGCCGGGTTCAGGCGGCGGACGGGGGTCATCGGCACCGTGCTGGTGCTTCTCACGCTTCCGCTGGCGCTCGCGCTGGTCGAGGCCGTGTCGTTCCACGTCCGGAATCGGAGCAACGGGACTCTCGAGTCCTCGGGGCTGACGCGCGAGTACCTGCTGCACGTGCCCACGAGCTACGACCGCGCGAGGCCGACGCCGCTCGTCATCACCTTGCACGGCGGTGCGATGTGGCCGGTCGCCCAGATGGAATTGAGCCAATGGAACCGCGTGGCCGACCACCACGGGTTCATCGTCGTCTACCCATCCGCCCGTAGCGGCAGGGGGCCGAGGGCTTGGCGCGCGGGCGGTGGGCCCGGCCAGGAGCGGGACGTCCGGTTCATCGCGGAGCTGATCGACACGTTGCGGGCGCGCTACACCATCGACCCGGCGAGGATCTATGCGAATGGGCTGTCCAACGGCGGAGGGATGGCGTTCGTGCTCTCGTGCACGCTCTCCGATCGCATCGCGGCAATCGGGTTGGTAGGGACCGCAATATTCCTTCCCTGGAGCGCGTGTGCGGACCGGCGAGCGGTGCCGATGATCGCGTTTCACGGGACCGCCGATCGGCAAGCGCTGTACCACGGCGGCAAGTCGTGGGTCGCCCGCGACACGTTCCCGAACATCCCGGTCTGGACGGCCACCTGGGCTCGGCGAAACCGGTGCGCGCCGAGTGCGGTCGAATCCCGGATCGCGGCGGATGTCACGCGCCTCGAATACACGCAGTGTGCCGACGCCGCCTCGGTCTTGCTCTACCGGATCGAGGGAGGAGGCCACACATGGCCTGGAGGCGGTCCGCTGCCGGATTGGTTCGTCGGACGCACGAGCAACAGCGTCGATGCGTCGAGCCTGATGTGGGCCTTCTTTCGCGAGCATCCGCTTCGAGAGGCGCAGGCCGCGGCGCGGCTCAAGTGAGGTGGCGCCCGGAGATTTGTGCGGTGACGATCATTCGGGTGCCGTTGTGCTGGCTGCGCCGTCCAGCAAGCCGATGAAGCTGCCGGCCGCCTTCGGCGCCCGCAGCGTATCGGCAGGTCGTCAGCGAGCCGAGCGGCCTTCGCTTGGTTCCCGGAGACGGAGGACTCACCGATGAAGTACAAGATCGCTCTCCAGCACTCCGACGAAGGCTACAGTGTGTCCGTGCCTGGCCTTCCGGGATGCTGGTCGCAGGGCAGGACCGAAGCAGGAGCGATCTCAAACGTGCGCGAGGCGACTCGCGAGTATCTCGTGGTGCGCGACGACCTCCTGAGCGACATCGAGGTCCGCGAGGTCGAGGTGGGCTGAGCGTAGCGCTCGCCTCCGTCCCCGGCAGGCCCCGGAGCGATTCCGGCTACCGGCGAACGAGCACGACTTTGAGCGTCGCCGGCTCGGCCGGCGTCGCGGGATTCCCGTCGAAGTCGTACGGGGCAAGCCCCGTGAACGACCAGATGCTCCTATCGAGGGTGAAGATGTAGGCCCGCTCCTCGACAGGCGGGGAGTCTTCGCGGCTCTCGGTCCTCGTCAGTAGCGCGCTGCCCTCGACCAGGAGGTCGCCCGCACTCGTGCCCCCCGGCGTGAACACCAGGTTCCAGTGGCTGTCCAACGCGACCGACAGCACCACGGAGACACCCTCGGCCACCAAGTCCACGGTCTCGGCCGGCATGGACACGCTGGTGTAGCGCCAGACGGTTGCGTCCCAGGTGCCGGCCAAGTCGCCGATCAGCGTGCCGGTCCTCTTCAGCCTCAACTCCAAGATGACGTCGGACGGATCACCGATCCCGTCCCCGTCCCAGTCGTGGTCCGAGTCCTCGCCCTCCATGTACACCACGTTGCCGGTGCGGCGGCCGTAGAACTCCACGACGACGCCCGGCTGCTCGTCGAACGTCATCAGCGCCCGTCCGTCCACCAAATCCATGATGCCGGTGACGTTCTCGAAGATCCGGCCGGGCCTCCACCACAGCATCGTGAAGCGCCCGTTCGGCGCCACGGTCCACCGCATTGCCACCCCGGCGGCAATGGCGTCGAGGGTGTCCGCGGGGCACGCGCTGATCGCGCATCTTGTCGGCACGTGCCCCGCGGTCGCATTCTAAGAGCGTTCGCAGCAGAACGCGATCACGTTTGGCGGACAGTCCAGGCCTTCAATCGGGAGGCTCGATGAAACCGGCCACTCTCGCTACAGTGATTCTCCTGGTTCTCATCGCGGTGATACACATCGTTCGGCTCGCACTCGGCGTTCAAGTGACTGTGCAGGCGTCTGTGGTGCCGATGTGGGCCAGCGTTGTCGCAACGATCGTTCCCGCGGCGCTTGCGGTCGCGGTATGGCGCGAACATCGCCGCCCTGCCGCCTAGGAGCACCGATCCGTTCGGCGGCCAGGAACCAAACGAGGTGCATGTGTTCATCACCCATAGTTACGCAGGGACTCTGCAGGGGAAGTACCGCTGCATCTTCTACTATCTGCTTGAGGATGACGTCGAGGCGCAGTCCACATTCGTCCGTGAGCTCGACCTGCAGCTCGAAGAAATGGGGCGTCACCTGAAAGACTCGGCGGCAGTTGTTCGTCCGTTCTCACGAGATATCGAAGCCGCACGACAGCACGTGCTCTCGAAGCACTGGACAACGGAGGAACTGGAACGAGTCAGTGACACACCGGGTTTACTGATGATCAATGTTGACTTCGACGCTTTCGATCCCCGGGCGCATTCGTGGCTGCACCTGGGCTTCGGCGGCGCCGTGCGGACCGGCACAACGCCGGCTGCCGAATACAGTGCTCTCCTGGGGGCTCTGGCGAACGCGATTCGGCGAACCAATGAAGACGTGTTCAAGGTCGCGCGCTCGGTCATCCAGGAGGCTGGCCTCAAGGACGCCGCAGAAGTTTTTGAAGCGAAGCCCGGGATACTCGGCATCAGCATAGACCTGGAGGAAGGGGCCGCGCTATTGGACAAGCTCTGGCAGAGACTGATCGCGTGAACGTGGCCACGATCGGGCTTCTCAGGGTCGCGCTGCAACAGCCGGTTTCGCTTCCGCCCCAGGCAGACTCCTTCCGCACCGGGAGGCGGAGCACCAGGGTGGAGATCGATCCGGAGCAGGTGCTGCCCGACGTGCGGCGGGAGAACAACGTGTGGGCAAGGCCGCCCTGATCGCGACGAGAAGCGTATTTCCTGGCCCTCGGCAGCCGGCGGGGGTCTGACCGGCTGCGCCGCGCCGAACCTCGCCGAGCCTCAGACCACCGCCACCTTCACGTTGTGGATCGGCGGCAGAGCGTCGAAGAGGCACTCCCACTTCTCGCCCCCTTCGCGCCCCATCCAGAGCTGGCCGGTCGTCGTGCCGAAGTAGAGCGCCGGCACCTTGCACTCGTCAATGTCCATCGCGTCGCGCTGGACGGTGAACCAGCTCTCCTTCTTCGGCAGCCCCTTCGCGAGCCGGGTCCACGAGTCGCCGCCGTTCTCGCTGCGCCACACGGCGGGCGCGCCGCCGGGGCAGGTCCGCGTCATCCCCTCGAGCGGCATCACGTAGACCGTGTCGGGATCGTCAGGGTGCACGAGGATCGGGAACCCGAAGTCCGACGGCAGCCCCTTCGCGATCGAGCGCCACGACTTGCCGTGGTCGTCGCTGCGCAGAACGCCGATGCCGGGACGGTCGGGCCAGCCGCCGTGATTCTGGATGTACAGCCGGGCGGGCGCGTCCTTGTGCCGCGCGATCTTGTGTACGCACTGGCCGAACTCGGGGTACGGGTCGGGCACGAACCCCGCGCCGATCCCCTTGTTGGACGCGGTGAACGTCTTCCCCCCGTCCTCGCTCAGGTAGTGTCCGCCGGTGGAGATGCCGAGATGCACGCGGTCCCCGTCGCGGACGATGGTGTGCATGCAGAGTCCGCCGTTCCCAGGCTGCCACTTTCGGGCGTGCTCGTGGTTGCTGATCCCCGGCACCATCTCCCAGGAATCGCCGCCGTCGGCGCTGCGGAAGAGGGATGCCGGCTCGACGCCGCACCAGAGGTCCTTCGCGTCGTCCCCGGGCACGAGCGACCAGATGTTGATGAGCGCGCGCCCGTCGTCCTTGGGGAAGGCGGGGGCCGACTTCGTTTCCTTGAACGACTTCCCGCGGTCGGTCGAGATGAGGACCTTCATCCCGAAGTACGCGTTGCAGCTCGACGCGTAGATGCGCACGCCGCGGCGCGTGTCGGTGAGCGTCGAGTAGACCGCCACCCCGGGGCCGAAGGGCCCACGCAGCGCGAATCTGCGGCGCGCCGTCGGCGACTCGGCCACGAACAGTCCCTTCTTGGTCCCGATGGTGAGCAGCACGCGGTCCGGCATCGTCAGCCTCCTGACACGGCGGGAAGGATCGTGATGACGTCCCCGGGCTGCAGTCTCGTGTCCAGCCCGTCGAGATCGCGCACGTGCGCCGTGTTCACGAACACGCCCACGTGGCGGCGCACGGCGCCCGTCTCGTCGCAGATGCTGCGGTAGAGCGGGGGATGGCTGCGCTCGAGCTGCTCGAGGGCCGCGCGCACCGTCGGCGCCGAGACCGAGAGCGCCGAGGCGCCGCCCGACTCGGCGCGAAGGAGAGCGGGAACGTCGATGGTGACGGACATGGCCCGGGAGGCGAATGATGACCCGTCCGGCGTGGAGGCGCAACGGGGAGGTGGTCGCGCGAGCGTCACGGAAGAGCGACGGACGCCTCCCCGGGCGACACGTCCTCCCGCCCCGCCGCCGCGAGCGACACGGGCGAGCCCTCCCCCTGACTCCTACGCGTTGATTCCTCCATATTCTCGCTCGTCCCCATTGCCTGAGGTTTCGATGCCGCTGCTCCGCGCCCTCCGCGCCCTCCGCGCCCTCCGCGCCCTCCGCGCCTCTGCGCTGGCGCTCGCGATCCTGGCCGTCCCGGCGCTCGCGCAGCGCCCGATGTCCATCAACGACGTGATGGACCTCCGGAACGTCGGCGCCGTGCAACTCTCGCCCGATGGCGCGCGCGTGCTCTACACCGTGAGCGCGTGGGAGCACCCCGCGGCGCGCGACACGAGCCGCGGCGACCGGCACGACGTGCGCTCGCACGTCTGGTTGGTGGCGGCCGACGGCATCGGCAACCGGCAGCTCACCTTCGGCGAGCGCGGCGAGTCGGCGCCGCAGTGGTCGCCCGACGGCCGGTTCATCTCGTTCACGGCCGCGCGCGGCACGGGCACGGGCGAGGACGCGCCCCGCGCGCAGATCTGGCTGATGCGCGTGGACGGGGGCGAGGCCTCGCAGCTCACCTCCGCGCGCGACGGCGCCGGCGGCTACGCCTGGGCGCCGGACTCGAAGTCCATTGTCTACCTCACCACCGATTCGCTCACGCGCGACGGCGAGGCCAGGGCGCGCCGCCGCGACGACCCGAAGACGTTCGAGGGCGACATGCGGATGTCGCACGCGTGGGTGATTGACGTGGCGACGAAGGCCGCGACCAAGATCACGAGCGGCGACTTCACGATCGCCGGCACGCCGGCGTGGTCGAGCGACGGCACGCGGCTCGCGTTCATCGCGCGCCCGACGACGCTCGTCCGCGACGAGCGGCGCGACGGCTGGATCATCACCGTCGCGACCAAGGCGATGGAGAAGATCGTGACGCCCGTGAGCACGACGATCCAGGGCACGCCCGCCTGGTCGCCCGACGGCGCGCGGCTCGCCTTCGGCGCGATCGTCGAGGAGTGGAAGCCCAACGCCGACGGGATGTACCCGCGATCGCTCCGGAACACGCAGCTCTTCCTGTACGACATCGCGGCGAAGTCGGCGAAGAGCGCGGCCAGCGCGCAGTTCGACTACTCGGTGGGCGGCCCGCGCTGGTCGAAGGACGGCACGCGTATCCTCTTCACGGCGCAGGATCGGGTCTACCCGTCGGCGTTCGCGTACGACGTGGCGAGCGGCCAGTACACGCGACGCACCAGGGAGATGATGCTCCGCGCGCCGTCGTACTCGACGGACGAGCGCACCGTGGCGTTCGCGATGGACGGGCCGAAGGCGACGGCCGACGTCTACGTGTCCGACGCGGCGTTCAGCACTCCGCGAAAGCTCACGACGGTGAACCCGCAGCTCGCGCAGCTCACGCTGGGAGAGAGCGAGGTGATCACGTGGAAGAGCACGGACGGCTGGACGGTGGAGGGCATCCTGCTCAAGCCGGTGGGATATCAGGCGGGGCGACGCTACCCGCTGAAAGTGGACGTGCACGGCGGACCCACGGGCGCCCACACCAACGGATTCAAGGCGGGCTGGGGCTCGCCGGGACAGTTCTACGCGGGGCAGGGATGGGCCGTGCTCTATCCCAACCCGCGCGGCAGCACGGGCTACGGCGAGAAGTTCATGCGCGGGAACATCAAGGACTGGGGCGGCGGTGACTACCGCGACATCATGACCGGCGTGGACGAACTCGTCCGGCGCGGCATCGCGGACTCGACCCGCCTCGCGGTCACGGGCTGGAGCTATGGCGGCTACATGACCGGATGGGTGGTCTCGCAGACGAGCCGCTTCAAGGCGGCGATGATGGGCGCCGGCCTCTCGAACATGGAGAGCATGTACGGCACCACCGACATCCCCGGCTACATCGGCACCTTCTACGAGGGAATGCCGCAGCTCGACGGCACGCTCAACAACAAGTCGCTCGAGTTCTACCGCTCACGGTCGGCGATCCAGTATTCTTCGCGCGTGACGACGCCGCTGCTGATGCTGCACGGCGGCAACGACGAGCGCGTGCCGATCGGCCAGCCGATGGAGTACTACCGGAACCTCAAGGACCGCGGCAAGACGGTCGAGCTGGTGTTCTATCCGCGCGAGGGACACGGGCTCAGCGAGTGGTACCACCAGGTGGACAAGATCCGCCGGGAGCACGAGTGGCTGACGAAGTTCACGCTGGGGAGCAGGGTGGTGCCGTAGACCGCGACAGGGAGACCGATCCTCGAAGGACAAACAGCTGCTGGACACAGGACAGACTGCATCTGGAGCGACACATGCGCAGACACCTCGCTGTTTCGACACGACTTCTCGCCGCCGTCGCTGCCCTCGCCGTCCTCGCGGCCGGCGCGCTCGCGCAGGACGCCGCCGCCGTCATCAGCGCCGCGGCCAGGGCGATCGGTGCGGAGAACATCACCTCGATCACCTACTCGGGCTCGGCGGCAAACATCAACTTCGGGCAGACGAAGAGCATCAGCGGGCCGTACGCGCTCTCGACGGCGATCACGAACTACGTGCGCTCGCTCGACCTGAGCCGGCCCGCCTCGCGCGCGAGCGGCACCACGCTGGCGGCGCAGGTGCCGGGCTTCCCGCCGCCGCAACCGGGGACGCTCAACCAGAACATCGGTCCGAACAACACGGCGTGGACACAGCAGCTCGAGATCTGGACGACGCCGTGGGGATTCCTGAAGGGCGCCGCGGCGAACAACGCGACGATACGTTCGCAGCGAATCAGCGGCACACGGTACAACGTGGTCTCGTGGATGACGCCGCAGAAAGCGCCGTCGGGAGCGGCGTACACGGTGCGGGGCTACATCAATGAAGCGAACCTCGTCGCGCGGGTCGAGACGTGGGTGGAGCATCCCATCCTCGGGGACCTGCAGGTGGAGTCGGAGTATTCCGACTACCGCGACTTCGGCGGCGCGAAAGTTCCGGTGAGGATCGTGCAGAAGCGCGCCGGGTGGCCGACGTTCGAGGCCACGATCACGAGCGCGAGCGCGAACCCGGCGAACATCGCGGAGCTGATGACGCCGCCGCCACCGCCTCAGCGCGCGGCCGGCGCGGCCGGCGCGGCCGGGCGAGGCGGAGCGGGGGGCGGTCCGCCCGCACCGCCGACCGTGGGGTCGGAGAAACTCGCGGACGGCGTCTATC
>DATEDF010000088.1:0-18188 GCA_035286465.1 Gemmatimonadaceae bacterium
CGGGATACGTGTACCAGCAGCGGTTGAGCGTGCGCAGACCTTCGACGACGGTTTCGTAGTCGCGATGGCCGGGCCGGCACGCCGATTCGACGAGCACCGACTGATGGCGGAACTGGGCCCACCACCACGCGACGAGGCGAAAGGTGAAACAGGGTGTCGTCACCGTCATCCACGTGTGTGATCCCCAGATCGAGCTCGACGGCGCGATGTCGCTCGCCATCCGCGCCCCCACGACGGAGATCGTGAGCTCCGTGATGAGGTTCTCCGACGTCTTCACGCAGCCGGAGTACGGATCGTCAATGCGGATCTTGTACGTCGCGTTCACGATCGCGAGCGCGGCGGCGTCCCGCTCGGCGGCGGTGCACTCCCGGCAGAGCGGTACGCGGCGCAGGCGGTCGTACAGCGCCTTCCAGAGCCCGCGCCCGACGAGGTCGCCCGGTTTGCCGAACTCGGGCACGGTCAGAGCGCCGGCGCGCGGTCGAGGTCCCTGATCACGCGCACCCCTTGCACGGCCGGCTCCCAATCCACGTGCACCGCGTACGGTCCGTTCGGCAGCGGCACGGTCGAGGTAACACCGGTCCCCGCGGGACGAAAATGCAGGGTGCGATTGCGCCGCGCGTAGCGTCCCGTCGCGCTCTCCGTGACGACGGTGACCGCACCGTAACGCGGCCGTGGATCGCCGAGCAGCGCGATCTCGATTCGCGGGCCGGTCGCGCGCACTTGCACGCGCGGCGTCGGCCGCGGCGCGCCGCCGCCGTGCGGGCCGAGCTGCTCCTCGATCGCCATGTTCACAACGACGAGATACGTGGTCTTGCGCGGGGTCGGCATGGAGTGGCCCCGAGATTATCGCGCCGGCGCACCGGCGGCAAGAGCGGCAAGCGCGGCCGTCGTCGAGGGATAAGCGCGCCGAAGGCGGCTTGGGCCAGACGGATCGCCCCTTCAGCATTCGCCGGTGGCGGGTGGATTCAGCGAGCCGGGCGAATCCCCGGCGGTGGCTCTGAGGTCGCCGTGCTCTCCCCATTCCAGCGCCCCGACGCCGGCTCCCGTACTATGGAGATCAGCCCTCCCAACCCCGGCCGGACATCAGACCATGACCCTCGTTCGCCGCGCGCGCGTCACCTTCCTCATGCTGGCCGCGCTCCTGCCGCTGGCCGCTCACGCCCAGAAGAAGCCCATCACCCAGGCCGACTGGGACCGCTGGCAGACGATCGCCGCGCCGACCCTCTCGCCCGACGGAAAGTGGGCCGCGTACACGCTGAACCCGCGCGTGGGCGACGGCGAGTTCGTCGTGCGCTCGACGAGTACCGGGTCTGAATACCGCGTGAGCGTGGGCTACACGAACCGCGAGAACAACACGCCGGGTGCGGAGCGCGGGCGTGGTGGCGCGGCCGGTGGCCCGCCTCCCGGCGCGGGCGGACGCGGCGGTCGTGGGGGCGGCGGCGGCGGACCAACCGGACTCGGCCCGTTCAGCGCGGACGGCCGGCACGCGTTCGTGCTGGTCACCCAACCTCCCAGGGCGGAGGTGGACAGCATCGAGCGCGCACAGCGCGCGAGCGGGCGCGGTGGTCAGGGCGGGCGCGGCGCGCAGACTCCACAGAGCGCGGCGAGCGCGAACGCGCTCCGCATCATTCGGCTCGCCGACGGGAACGTCGAGTCCATCAAGGGCGCGCGCAGCTTCCGTGTTCCCGATGCGAACGGCAGGTGGCTCGCGTACGCGCTCGCCGACTCGGCGGCACGTGCGGACACTGCGGGCGGTGCGGCCGGTGCGGGCGGTGGCGCCGCCGGCGGTGGCCGCGGCGGACGTGGTGGCCAGGGCGGCCGCGGCGGAGGTCCGGCCGGCCAGGCGGGCGACGCGCAGGGCCCGGCGCGCCGCACGTACGGCACGCCCGTCGTGCTCAGGAACCTCGACACGGGCACCGAGGAGCGGCTCGCCGACGTGGCGTCGTACACGTTCGACGACAGCGCTAGGGTGCTCGCCTACACGATCACCTCGCGCGACTCGACGAAGGACGGCGTGTTCCTGCGCGACCTCGCGACCGGCACCACGCGTACCGTGATGAACGGACCCGGCAACTATCGCGCCTTCACCTTCGACCGCGCGCAGCAACAGTTCGTGTTCACGTCGGACAAGGACGAGTTCGGCACGCGCAACGCGCGATCCGCGGTCTACTACGGCACGGTCAGGACGGGCACGGCGCAGGCCCTTCTCACGACCGCCGCGGTGCCCGCCTACTACCGCTTCCCGGACACCTTCTCCGCGAGCTTCACGCGCGCCGGGAATGCCGTGACCGTGAGCATCGCGCCGCCGCGCGAAGAAGCGGTCCCCGCCGATTCGCTCGCCGGCAAGGCGAGGTTCGACCTCTGGCACTGGAAGGACGCGCAGATCCAGCCCACCCAGCTCCTGCAGGTGAACCAGGCGCTCAATCGCACCTACCAGGGACTCGTGAACCTCGCGACCGGGAAGTTCACGCGGCTGACCTCCGATTCATTCCCGAGCGTCGTGCTCTCCGACGACGCAAGGGTCGGGCTGCAGAATACCGGCGTGGCGTACGACCTCGAACGCACCTGGGGCGACGGCGGGACCGACGTCTGGCTCATTGACCCGGCCACCGGCGCGCGCAGGCCGCTCGCGAAAAAGATCACCGGCCAGGCACAGCTGTCGGTGGGCGGCAGGTACGTCATCTGGTTCCACGACCGGCAGTGGTACGCGCACAACATCGCGACGGGCAGGACAACGGACCTCACGAGCGCGATGAAGAGCGTGCACTTCGAGCAGGAGACCTGGAGCACGCCGAGTGATCCGGCGGCGTGGGGGATTGCGGGATGGACCAGGGACGATCGGTCGGTGCTCATCAACGACCGGTTCGACATCTGGGAGCTCGATCCCGCGGGCGCCAGGGCGCCCGTGATCCTCACCGACTCGCTGGGCCGTCGCGAGAACATCACCTTCCGCGCGATCGCGCTCGGCCGCGACGAGGATGAGCGGTTCATTGACACGGCGAAGCCGGCGTGGCTCTCCGCCTTCGACGAGGACACGAAGGAAAGCGGGTTCTATCGTGCCCGCCTCGACGCGCGCCGCGCGCCCGAGAAGGTGCTGATGGACCCGGTGCGATACGGCAATCCGTCGAAGGCGGAGAAGGCCGACGTGTACATGCTCACGAAGAGCACGTTCACGGAATTCCCGAACCTCTGGGTGGGGCCGGGCGTTGCATCGGCGAAGACGAGGATCACGGACGCGAACGCGTTCCAGAAGGAGTACCTCTGGGGCACCGCGGAACTCGTTGAGTGGAACAGCGCGGACGGCGTGCCGCGCCAGGGGATTCTCTACAAGCCGGAGAACTTCGATCCGAAGAAGCAGTACCCGATGATCACCTACTTCTACGAGGATCTCTCCGACGGGCTGCACGCGTACATCGCGCCCAACGGCGGCACGTCGGTGAACATCGCGCACTACGTGTCGAACGGGTACCTGATGTTCGAGCCCGACATCTTCTACGAGACCGGACACCCGGGGCAGAGCGCGCTCAAGTCCATCGTGCCCGGCGTGCAGAAGCTGGTGGAGCGCGGCTACGCGGACCCGAAGAAGCTGGGGTTGCAGGGCCACTCGTGGGGCGGGTATCAGATCGCGTACATGATCACGCAGACGAACATGTTCAGCGCCGCCGAGGCGGGCGCGCCGGTGTCGAACATGACGAGCGCGTACGGCGGGATCCGGTGGGAGAGCGGCGTCAACCGCGCGATGCAGTACGAGAGCGGGCAGAGCCGCATCGGGAAGTCGCTGCAGGAAGGGTTGCCGCTCTACCTCGAGAACTCGCCGCTCTTCGCGCTCGACCGGGTGAAGACGCCGCTCCTGATCCTGCACAACGACCAGGACGGCGCGGTGCCGTGGTACCAGGGGATCGAGCTGTACATCGGGATGCGCCGGCTGGGGAAGGAGGCGTACCTGTTCAACTACAACAACGAGCTGCACGGCATCCAGGGTCGCGCCAACCAGAAGGACTGGGCGATGCGGATGCAGACCTTCTTCGACGTGCGGCTCAAGGGCGCGCCGGAACCCGAGTGGATGACGAAGGGAATCGCGGCCAAGGACAAGGGCAAGGACCAGCTCGCGAAGCCGGTGATCAGGCCGTAGGGGCGATCCACACGGCCCCGCATTTCCAGACGGAGACTCCAATGCACCGCACTCCCCGCTTGTCTCTGGTCGCCACGCTCCTTGCGATCGCTGTCACCTTCCGCACCGCCGTCGCCCAGGTAACCCCGCCGCCCCCAACCCAGCCGCCCCTCCAGCAACCGCCCGAGGGTGCCGCCCAGGGCGCCGCCGCCCGCCGCGCCCCCCGCCCCTACGCGCAAGTCGTCCCGCCCCGCGCGCACACCGAGCGCGGCGGCATCACGAACCACCACGTGGACGACCGCTGGCTCCTCGAAGTCCCCGATTCGCTGATGGGCCGCGACTTCCTCCTCGTGAGCCGCATCGCCGGCGTCCCCGCGGGCACCGGCGGATTCCAGTCCGCCGGCAGCTCGCTCGCCGAACGCGTGGTGCGCTGGGAGCGCGTCACCGACCGCGTCCTGCTCCGCAGCATCAGCGTGGACGCCGTCGCCGACGATTCGCTTCCCATCTCGCGCTCAGTGCGGCAGAACAACTTCGCGCCGATCCTCGCGTCGTTCCCCATCCAGGCCTTCGCGAAGGACTCGAACGCCTATGTCGTGGACGTCACCGACTTCTTCGGCGGCGACACGCCGGCGCTCTCCGGTCTTTCCGCTGCGCAGCGGCGCACGTATCAGGTGCGCCGTTTCGACCAGGCGCGGAGCTACGTCAGCACCGTCCGCAGCTTCCCGATCAACCTCGAACTGCGCCACGTCCAGACCTTCGACGCCGCCGAGCCGCCGGGCGACCGGAGCGCCGGCACGGTGTCGCTCGAGATGCGGCAGTCCATGGTGCTCCTCCCGAAAGTGCCGATGCGCGTGCGCCACCACGATCCGCGCGTCGGCTTCTTCACCGTGGACCGCGTGAACTACGGCCTGGACGAGCAGAAGGCGGCGACGCAGACGTTCATCGCGCGCTGGCGTCTCGAGCCCGGGGACCCGGCGGCGTACGCCCGCGGCGAGATCGTCGAACCGGTGAAGCCGATCACCTACTTCATGGATCCCGCGACGCCCACGAAGTGGCGCCGCTACGTGAAGGAGGGCGTGGAGGCGTGGCAAAAAGTGTTCGAGAAGGCGGGCTTCAAGCGCGCGATCATCGCCAGGGACGCGCCCACGCCGGCGGAGGACCCCGACTGGGATCCCGACGACGCGCGCGTCTCGATGGTGCGGTGGGCCGCGAGCCTGGTCCGCAACGCCGTCGGCCCGCACACCTCCGATCCGCGCACAGGCGAGATCCTGAACAGCGAGATCACCTGGTACCACAACCACATGCGCTCGTACCGCAACCGGCTGATGATCGAGACCGGCGCGGCGAATCCGGGTGCGCGCACGCTCGACATCCCCGAGGAGCTGATGGGCGAGACGATGCGCCAGGTGATCACGCACGAGATCGGCCACGCGCTGGGGCTGCAGCACAACATGGTCGCGTCGAATTCCTTCCCGGTGGACTCCCTCCGGAGCCCGGCCTTCACCCGCGTCTACGGCGTGTCGGCGACCATCATGGACTACGCCCGGCAGAACTACGTCGCCCAGCCGGGCGACGGGCTCCAGCCCAGGGACTTCATTCGCCGTCTCGGGCCGTTCGACGACTTCGTGATCAACTGGGGATACCGCGCCATTCCGGCGGCGAAGAGCGCCGAGGAGGAGCGGCCGATCCTCCACAAGTGGATCACCGACCAGAAGGGGCCGATGCCGTATCGCTTCGTGCCGCAGGGGCTCGGCAGTCTCGACCCGCGCGCGCAGACGGAGGACGTGGGCGACGACGCGGTGAAGGCGTCCGGCTACGCGATCGCGAACCTGAAGCGCGTGGTGCCGAACCTCGTGGCGTGGACGTCGCGTGCCGGCGAGGACTACGACGACCTGAACGAGGTGTACGGCGAGACGCTACAGATGTGGTCGCTCTACATGGGGCACGTGGCGACCTGGATCGGCGGCGTGAACGTGGATCTGAAATCGGCCGACCAGGCGGGCGCGGTCTATCGCGTGGTGCCGCAGGCGAAGCAGAAGGGCGCGTTGGCGTTCCTGAGCGAGAATGTGTTCGTGACCCCGCAGTGGTTGCAGCCGCAGGAGGTCGTCTCGCGCATCGGACCGCCGGCGCTGGCAACGCGTCAGGCCGCGGTGCTGACGTCGCTGATGAGTGCCGCGCGGCTCGCGCGGCTCACCGACCTCGAGCGATTCGACGCCGCGAACGCGTGGCCGCTCGCGGAGTATCTCTCCGATATCAAGCGCGCGGTGTGGGGTGCGCCCGGCACGGGTGCGGCGCCCGACGCGAACCGCCGGACGCTGCAGCGCGTGTACGTCGAGCGGCTGGGAGCGATCATCCATCCGCCCGCGCCGCCGACCCCGATCCCCGGCGGCGGCGCCGCCGCTCCCACGCCGGCGCCGCCGCCGTTCCTCACTCCCCCCAACGTCGAGCGGAGCGACCTGCCGGCGCTGGCGCGCGCGCAGTTGCGTGAGATTCAGCGCGAGGCCCGGGCCGCGGCGATCGCCGCGCAGGGCGCGGTCGCACGCGCGCACTGGGCCGACATCGCGGATCGCGTGGATGCGGTGCTGGAGGTGAAGAAGTAGACGCGGAGCGTTGCGCCGCGATTCAGATCCCGACCGCGATTTGTCGCCGCGGCGCCGCGCTCACTGCACCCGCACCCGCTCTCCCGTCTGGCCGCTCGCGCCCTGCGCCGCCGCCGTGCGCACCGGCACGCCGAGCTTCAGCTCCTGCTCGACCAGTCCGCGGTAGCGCGCATCACCGCGCATCTTGTCGAAGCGCGAGTCCCACCCGAGATGCACGATGAACGTCGAGCGCTCCTCCGCCGCGCGGCGCAACCACTTGAAGGTCTCGTCGCCGTCCCCCAGCCCGGCGTAGACGGTGGCGATGTCGTAGGGGGAGACGTACTCGTTCTGCGCCCGCGCGAGCAGCCTGGCCAGCACCCGGCGAGACTCCGCCGTGTGCCCCGCGACCGCCAGCCCGTTCGCGTACGCCGCGGCGGCGAACGCGCCCGGGCTCAGGCGCGTGCCCTCGACGAACGCCAGCAGCGCCGAGTCCGGCTTCCCCGCGCCGAGGAGCGCCCAGCCGCGCACCACCTGCGCCCACTCGCCGGGCATCAAGGCGTTCGCCTCCGCGGCGTAGGCGAGCGCCTGCGTGTACTCGTGGTTGAAGAGACTGTGCCAGCCCATGCAGGACGTGAGCATCGGGTTGGCGGGATCCAGCGCGACCGCCTTCGCCGTCTCCTCCAGCGATTCGCGCTGCCGCCCCTGCGCGAGCAGGAAGTGCGCGTAGTCGTGATGGATCTGCGCGTGGCCGGGACTCAACTCGAGCGCGCGGCGGAACTCCCGCTCAGCGCCGGCCCAGTCCCATTCCTGGAGCATCTTCACCAACGCGATCTGGCCGTGCGCTTCGGCCAGAAGCGAGTCCTGCTCGAGCGCCGCCGTCGCCGCCCGGCGCATCTTGCCGAACGCGATCCCCGGCGGAATGTCGCCGAAGAACGCCAGGAAGTAGTTGGCGCGTGAGAGCCCCGCCTGCGCGGGGGCGTGAGTGGGATCAACCGCCACCGCGCGCTCGAAGGCCTCGATCGCCTGCGGGAGCTTCCAGTGCGCCTGGAAGTAGACGCCCTTGAGGTACGCCTCGTGCGCGGCGGGATCGGTCGCCCGCTCCGCGGCCGCCGTCACGCCGCGCCCGGCAACGCCGCGCCTGCCGGCGCCGCGAGCGACCACGCGCACGATCGCCGCCTTCATCTCCTGCTGGAGCGCGAACAGCTCGCGCACGTGCCGGACGTACGTGCCGGTCCAGAGACTGTCCTGCGTGGCGCCCCGCACGAGCGTGGCCGACACGCGCACGCTGTCGCCCGTGCGCGTGAGGCTCCCTTGAACCAGCAGGTCCGCGTGCAGCTCACGGGCGATCTCCGGGAGTGTCTTGGGCGGGCCCATCGCGGCCATCCCGCCGCTCGCGCCACTCGCGGCGCTCGGGCCGGAGGGCATCGCGGCCTTTCCCATCCCGCCGCTCATGTCGGAAGGCATCGCGGCCTTCGCCATCCCGCCCATCTCCGTCCCACCGGCGGAGGCGCTCGCGTACCGCATGATGGACGTGCCGGAGATCACCCGCACGCCCGGGACGCGCACCAGGTCGGCGATCAGCGCGTCGGTCAGTCCATCGGCGAGATAGGCAAACTCGGCGTCACCGGAGCTGTTCGTGAGCGGCAGCACGGCGAGCGTTTGCACCGGGCCGCCGCCGCGGAGCAGGTCGCCGAAGCGCCACCAGGCGCCGAACAACACCACGAGCGTCGCGATCGCGGCGAACGCCTTGGCGCGGCGTGAGCCGAGGCGCACGAACCTCGATCCGGCGCGCACTCCGGATCCCGCGCCGCGCGCGGTGGAATCCGCGTATCGCTCGCCGCTCTCCTGCGAGCACGCGGCGAGCGCCACGCGGAACTGCTCCACGGTGGAGTAGCGGTCGGCCGGCACGGGATCAAGGCCGCGCAGCAGCGCCTCCTCCACCGTCGCCGACACCGACGGGCGCGCCGCGCGAATCCGGGGTGGAGGCCCGCTCAGCCGCTTCGCGATCATTGCCTGCGCCGTCGGGCCGGTGAACGGCGGCTCACCCGCAAGCATCTCGTGCAGCACGGAGGCCAGGCTGTAGAGGTCGGAGCGGCCGTCCAGCGTCTGCTCGCCGGCTGCCTGCTCCGGGCTCATGTACGCCGGCGTGCCCAACGTCAGCCCCGTCGAGGTGAGCCGTCCCTCGGCGGCACTCCCGATCGCCCGGGCGATTCCGAAATCGGAGAGCACCGCGTGCCCGTCTTCCAGCAGGATGTTCTCGGGCTTGATGTCGCGGTGCAGGACGTTGTGCCGGTGCGCGTAGTCGAGCGCGCTCGCCACCTGGCAGGTGATGCGGAGCGCGTCCTCCACCGGAAGCTGCTTCTCGCGCGTGAGCCGGTCGCGCAGCGACTCGCCCACCACGAACGGCATGACGAAATAGAGAAGGCCGGCGGCCTCACCCGAGTCGTGCAGCGGGAGGATGTGCGGGTGCGTGAGCTGCGCGGCGATGTTGATCTCGCGCAGGAACCGTTCGGCGCCCAGACTCTGCGCGAGTTCGGGGTGGAGGACCTTGACGGCGACGTCCCGGTCGTGCTTCCGGTCGCGGGCCAGGTACACGGTCGCCATCCCGCCGCGGCCGATGCGACGTACGATCGCGTAGCGCTCCGCCAGCAGCGGTGGAGGTGCAGAAGGTTCGTCGTGCATACGCGCCTCCCGGGGGGGCGAGCTGCCGCCTTCAGTCTACGCTGGTGTTAATACTTGCGAACAGGTGACCCCGCCAGTTGCCGGCCAACCGCGCACTCCGAAATCACGGAGATCGCGGCTCTACACCCGTCCATACGGCGTGACGCTCTTGTAGGCCCGCCAGCTGAAGGCACCGGTGGCGACGACGAGCACGATCGTCAACCACCACGGGAAGGGGGCCCGCACCTGGCCATACCATCAGAATGGCGGTGATGATGTGACCTTAGTTAATCACTTTCATCTTTACAATCCGTTCAAAGTAATTCCCCAGCATGCCCTTTCGGGGGTCGCCCTTGACGGATTCGCCTTTCGTCAACATCACCTGAAGCTGTAATTCAGCATCTCTCGCATCGTCAAGAGGTTGTACTGTCATTGGCAAGACTGTGATCTTTGCGTCTTCAAACCCCGGTAACTTGTCACCAACTACACGGCAGGACATCTGGAGATTTACTGCCCATCCCGGCGCGAATTTTGAAATGGAGTTTGTTTCAATCCTTGCGGGATCGATATATGTCCATGCGTTGCGGTATGGTGAAGTTGCATCATCATCTTTCACGCGGCCGATAACAGTAAGAATCGTCTTTTGTTGACCTCGCTTGACATCCAATAGGAAAGTGCCGTCCGGCTGACGAAGGGATTTCATGGTCTCCTTGTCGAGGACATCAATGATGGTCTTTTCGTCATTAGCCCAAGGGCCATTATTGACGTGACAGCTCATGCAAGACCTTGCCTTCCCGAGAATGCCAACAGCCGGTGGATATGCAATCGCCGTGTTGGCAACCCCGACAAGTAACGAGAGTGCTGTAATGATGGTCTTCATTTCGACGCTCCTCCAATCCATTTGATGGATCTTCCAGATAGACCGTTTTCTTCGTTCTGCATACACGATATGATCCTCACCATGCGCTTCAAGAGCTTGTTTCTCCTCCTGCTTTGCCAGCCAGGCATACATCATTATCGGTGACGGGGGTCACCGTGAGCGCGCTGAGCAGCGCGTCCATCGTCTCGTCTCCTCGCGGGTGAGACTGCCTCGGCGGAAACGCGAGACGCGACGCCCGGCGGGGCAGAGAACGTGGCTCCATTGAATGAACCGAGAGTCAGAGAGAATGGAAGGCATTGGGCGGAATCCCTGACAGAGGACCGCGCGCGCTCCTACCCCTTTCTGATGAACGTCCCGGCCTGCAGCTCTGCGTAGGCCTGCCGCAGCTCCTCCTCGGTGTTCATCACGATCGGTCCGTACCACGCCACCGGCTCCTCGATCGGCTTTCCCGACACGAGGAGAAACCGGATTCCGTCCTCGCCGGCCTGAACGGTCACCTCGTCGCCACTGTCGAAGAGCACGAGCGAGCGGTCGCCGGTCTCCGCGAGCGCCGGGGGCGCCAGCGGCGCCGGCGGCGCCGCAGTCGTAGTGGGCGTCGCGCCGGCCGCGGCGCCCACGCGCTCGGTCAGCACGCCGCGCGGCGCTGACGCGTCGCGGAACGTGCCGCTCCCCTCGAACACGTACGCGAACGCGTGCCGCGACGTCTCCACCGCGAGTGTCTTGCGCCGGAGCGGCGGCACCCACACGTCGAGATAGCGCGGATCCGCGGCGATCCCGTCCACCGGACCCGTCTTCCCCCAGAAGCTCCCGCAGAGCACGCGGACGCGCGTGCCGTCGTCGTCCGTCACATCGGGAATGTCACGCGCGGCGACGTCCTGATAGCGCGGCGCCGTCATCTTCAGCGACGACGGCAGATTCGCCCAGAGCTGGAATCCGTGCATCCGCCCGCGCTGATCGCCCTTGGGCATCTCCTGATGGAGGATTCCGCTGCCGGCCGTCATCCACTGCACGTCCCCGCCGCCGAGCGTGCCGCTGTTGCCGAGGCTGTCGCCGTGGCTCACCGTGCCCGCGAGCACGTAGGTGATCGTCTCGATCCCACGGTGCGGATGCCACGGGAAGCCCTTCAGGTAGTCTTCCGGGTTCTCGTTGCGGAAGTCGTCGAGCAGAAGGAACGGATCAAACTCCTCCGTCTCCCCGAAACCGAACGCGCGACGGAGCTTCACGCCGGCGCCTTCGAGCGTGGGGCGGGCCTGGATGATTCGCTTGACGGGACGGATGGACACGACGGCTCCTCGGGATGGACACTGCACGTGAGACGCCAAGCTAACGGGTGCCGCCCCGCGCTCGCCAGCGACGTCCTCGCGCTCGACGCCGGGGCGGCGCGAAACCCTCTCCCCCGCCTCACTGTCAAAGAGGGAAACCGGGTTGTGTCTCCGCCCGGGTCGCCACATCTTCGTTTTGCCGGCTCCCCCCGCCGCCCTTCACCCTTTCCGTCCCGGAGCCATGCGCCACACTCGCATTCTGCGCCGCGCCACACGAGCCGCGGCCGCGCTCTCCCTCGCCCCGATCGCGCTCCTCGCGTTTCTCGCGCCCGTCGCCGCCGCGCCGCAAGCGCGCCCGGCGGCCAGCTCGAGCGCCATCAACATCCCGTTCGAGAAGTACACCCTCCCGAACGGGCTCACCGTGATCCTCGCCCCGGACCACACAATTCCGCAGGCGGCAGTGGACGTCTGGTACCACGTCGGCTCGAAGAACGAGCAGACCGGCCGCACCGGCTTCGCGCACATGTTCGAGCACGTGATGTTCACGGGCTCGGGGCACGTGCCCTACGGGCTCCACGACCGGCTCACCGAGGGCGTGGGTGGGAACAACAACGGCTCGACGTCGAACGACCGGACGAACTACTACGAGAACGTCCCGTCGAACTACGTCGAGAGCGCCCTCTGGATGGAGGCCGACCGGATGGGGTTCCTCCTCGACAAGCTCGACAACGACAAGTTCGTCGCGCAGCGCGACATCGTGCAGAACGAGCGCCGGCAGGGGATAGACAACCAGCCGTACGGGCGCGCGTTCGAGATCATCACCGCGGCGATGCTCCCCGACACGCACGTCTACTCGTGGCCCGTGGTGGGCTACATGGCCGACCTGCAGAAGGCGACGGTGGACGACGTCAAGCAGTTCTTCCGGCTCTACTACGCGCCGAACAACGCGACGATCGCGATCGTCGGCGATTTCGATCCGGTGCAGGTGAAGCGGTGGATCACGAAGTACTTCGCCGACCTGCCCAAGGGGGCGCCGATCACACGCCCGACGGTCGCGCCCGTCACGTTGACCGCCGAACGGCGGCTCGACGTGGCCGCCCCGGCGACGGCGGGCGGTGAGAAGCGGCTCGTGTTGGCCGCCCCGGCGACAGCGGGCGCCGGGCAGCGGCTGGTGTTCGAGGACCGCGTGCAGGTAGCGCGGATGGACATCGCGTGGCCGGCCCCGGGCGAGGACAGCGACGACACACACGCGCTCAACTTCGTGGCGCAGATCCTCTCGGGGCCGCGCACCGCGCGCATCACCAAGACGCTGGTGTTCGACGAACAGTCGGCGGCGAGCGTGAGCGCGTTCAACTTCGCGAACGAGAAGTTCGGGCAGTTCTTCGTGCGGCTCACGCCGCGGCCGGGGCATTCGCTGACGGAGCTAGAAGCGCGCGCCGACTCGATCATCGAGAAGCTCAAGCGCGACGGGCCGACCGCCGAGGAGTTGGCGCGGGCGAAGGCGGGGCTCGAGTTCGGGTTCATCTCGCAGCTCCAGTCGAACCTCGGCAAGGCCGAGATGCTGATTTCCGGCCAGGTATTCCACGGCGACGCCGGGCACTACAAGGCGCAGTACGCGAAGCTCAAGGCGGTCACCGCCGCCGACGTAAGGCGCGTGGCGAACAAGTACCTCGGCCCGGGGCGCGTGGTGCTGAGCATCGTGCCGCAGGGGAAGGTCGCCGAGGCCGCGAAGGCCGACCAGAGCGTGAAGGTCACCGTCTCGCCTGACGGCGGGCACTACATCATCGGGACTCGATAATGCGCAACCACTTGATCGCGCGGGCATCGAAGCTCCTCGCGCTCGCACCCGCGCTCGCACTGCTGCTCACGCCGCAAGGCGCAGGGCTCGCGGCTCAGGCCAGACTCGACCGCAACACCGTCCCGGCTCCCGGCAAGGCGCCGACCATTCACGTCCCGACGTGGACGCGCACGAAACTGGCGAACGGGGCGGAGCTGATCGTGACGCAGAAGCGCGACCTTCCGCTCGTGGCGTTCTCGATCAACATCGTAGGCGGCTCGTACAACTTCGAGCCGGCCGACAGGCTGGGCGTCGCGTCGTTCACGGCGCAGATGCTCTCCGAAGGGACGGCGACGCGGACCGCCGACCAGCTCTCCGAAGCGCAGCAGATGCTGGGACTCTCGATCTTCGCGAACGTGAGCGGTGAGTTGGGCTCGATCGGTTTCTCGGCGCTCAAGGACAAGCTCGATGCGGGGATGGCGCTGGTCGTGGACATGCTGCAGAACTCGACGTTCCCGGCCGAGGCGCTGGAGCGGATTCGCGGGCGCACGCTGGTGCAGTTACAGCAGCAGAAGGACCAGCCCAACGCGATCGCGAGCAACGTGTTCTCGAAGGTCGTCTACGGCGACCAGCATCCGTATGGCCGCGTGGTGACCGAGAATACGGTGAAGGCCGTCACGCGCGACGACGTCGTGGCGTTCGCGAAGTCGTACTTCCAGCCCGGGCGCGCGGTGATCACCGTGACCGGCGACGTCGAGCCGGCCGTGGTGAAGACCGCGGTGGAGAAGGCGTTCGCGGGCTGGGCGGCCGGCGGCTCGCGGCCGGCGTGGGACTATCCGAGCGCGCCCGCGCCGAAGGCGACGACGATCTATCTGGTGGACAAGCCCAAGGCGGCGCAGAGCGTGTTCGCGATCGGGCTCACCGGTCCGCCGCGCAACACGCCGGACTGGTACGCCATCCAGGTGATGAACAACCTCTTGGGCGGGCTCTTCCAGTCGCGGCTCAACCACAACATCCGCGAGGTGAAGGGCTACAGCTACGGCGTGAGCTCGGGATTCGCGTATGGTCGCGGACCGGGAGCGTTCCGCGCGGGGGGCGGGATCGTGACGGCGAAGACCGACAGCGCGCTCATCGAGTTCTTCAAGGAGTTCAAGGGCGTGCTCGGTGAGGTGCCGTTCACGGACGACGAGATCACACAGGGGAAGGAATCACTCATCCAGTCGCTGCCGAGCCGCTGGAGTTCGGTGAGCGGGCTCGGGGCGAGCATCGGCTCGCTGTACACGCAGGAGCTGCCGGAGACGTTCTTCAGGGATCTCGGTGCGAACATCAACGCGGTGACGCGTGAGGACCTGGTGCGCGTGGCGAAGAAGTACGTGGATCTCCAGCACCTGAACATCGTGATCGTGGGGGATCGCGCGGTGATCGAGGGCCCGCTCAAGGCGACGGGGATCGCGCCGATCGTGATTCTCGACATTGATGCGAGGCCGGTGGTGGTGCCGTAGGGCAGCGCACGGCTTCTTGAATGCGTGAGCAAGGGGGGAGCGGGAGCGCTCCCCTCGGTCGTTTTTAGTGCTGGTCGAGGCCCGACGTGTTCCTTCTCGATGCTCGGCGCGCACTGTGTTACGAAGCGGGGCTTCTTGTGTAACGGGAGCGTCTGGCTACACGGCTGCGCCCTGAAGCCAGCCTCGCGGTCGAACTTGCGCCGTTCGGCGAACGACTCCAAGGTTGGGGATACACAGCGAGAATGTGCTGGCTTGATTCGGTAGGAGCGGATAAGAATGCTGCAGAATCTTAGTTAGATGGCCTTCCAAACATTCAGAGAAATGGACTTTCCGGAGGTCGCACTCTCTCGCGACGGCCAACGCGGCGTCCTCGTTCAATCCATCGAGCAGGGATGCCGCGGTGTGTCCGGACGCGCCTTTACCGCAACCGACGCGGTAGTCCGTCTTGCCCCAAGGGGCCCGAGCGCTCAAATCCAGCTACGGTTCGGCGATCAGTTCCCGATGTTCTGGGACATGCCTGGGCAGACGCAGCGTTGGCCGGAGCCTTTTTCAGAAGCATTCCCCGAGATCGCCGTGATGGCCATCGGCGAGTACCTCGACGATGTAGCCCCGCCGGCCCAGCCGGGCCCCGACAACTACGCGGCCGTCATCTGGGTCAATGACAATGTTTGGTCCGTGTTCCAGCGACCACCAGAGGAGGACGACGCGCGCCTCCTTCGCTACATCGGAGGAAAGTTCTACTGGGCACACCGGCTCGGCGCCACATCAGCCTCGCTTGGCCGGCACGATGCAGTACGGTTTGGCGTTGCGGCGGACGACCTCCATCAAGTCGCTTGGCAGTCCAACGGCGAGCTGTGGGATCGTGCACAGAATGGGCGGTACCACGCCTTGCCTCGACTACTCACGGACTTCCGCGCTGGCGCCCTTCCGGGTCAGGAGCGCTCTCTCGTTGAACAGGTTCAACCGTTCGTCGATCGATCGCGCTATCCCGCCGCGGCGGTTCACCTCGACAAGGCCGTGGGTTTCCTAGGTAGTACCGGTGGCGATCTTGAGAACGCCGCCAAAGAGGCGGTGGCAGCGGTGGAGAGCGTGTCGAAGGTGCTTCTCAACATGCCAACCGCTACACTCGGCGACTGCGTGAAGGAGTTTCGCAAGCGCAACCTTCTTCCTCGCGAAACTGCCCGCATCCTCGAGTCCCTCTACGCCTACCGAAGCGCCACTCCAGGCGTGGGGCATGGAGGCACGGACCTAGCCGCCGTTTCGCCCGCCGACGCGCACTTCATCCTTGGAGTTGCCGCCGTTGCCATGCGCTACCTTGACTCGCTCTGGCCGATGAGTAACCCCAAGGCTGCTCCTCAGTAGCATCGCGCGCAGCCATCCAACGTTGCTTGCTGCAGACGGGCGAGCTATGGTACGCGCGCGCTACGCGCGCGCTTTTTCTTGGATCCGCCCGCGGCAGAAGCTAGGCGTAGACAAACCGAACATACATTGTCGCATGGCGAAGAAGCGACTCGCGGTCCATTTCAGACTTCCTGCGTATGCGGCGCCGCGCACTGCGTGGCAGGCGCAGATCCATGCGAACGCCGCCGCAGCCTTCGATCACGCGGGCGCGACCATCACGGAGGACGACCACGTTCAGCTCGACATCCAGCTCTACCTGAAGTCCGCCGACGCGGCACGCCATGACGTTGACAACAGACTGAAAGACATCCTGGATGCTTTGCAGGGACTCGCGGGCGGTTTCGGCAAAAAGCATCGCGCACGCCGCATTCTCCTGCCGAACGACGCGCAGGTGCACCGCGTCGTGATCGAGAAGACGCCGCCACCAAGGCAGAGCCGCGGTCTCGGACACGTCCGCATCAGCCGTTACGCAGCGACCCACACGCCCCATCGATGAGTTGAGCAGCCGGAGACATAGGTAACAGTCTCGTCGGTCGGTGGCCGATTCGTCGCGCGCGCAACGCAAGTCTCGCTGTGGCCGGTGGACAGAGTCTGAGACTCACGAGCCGAACCGGAGCTCCCATGCGCACCTCCCCCGACCCCCAGCTCCCACTCCTGAAGGAGATCCTCCCCCCGGGCGCCGTCGGCGATGAGGCGATCGGCGACGTCCCGGCATTCCTGACCGCGAAGTACGGCCAGCCCAGGAGGACGGCCCTCGGCTCAAACGTGACCGAGCTGCTCTATGCACTCCCGGACCGGAATGTCTTCATCCTCGTTGACAGCACGTCCGCGCGGCTCATCGGTGCATGCCACATCCTGCTGCAAGTCGCGCCCGTCGCGCCCCCACCCTGCCCGACGCCGGG
The DNA here is from genome assembly GCA_035286465.1 of Gemmatimonadaceae bacterium. Taxonomy (GTDB): domain Bacteria; phylum Gemmatimonadota; class Gemmatimonadetes; order Gemmatimonadales; family Gemmatimonadaceae; genus Fen-1231. Next base: position 17,076 of record DATEDF010000088.1, read on the forward strand.
CCCGGTGCCCGGCGTGTCCACGACGTGGGGAATCGGAACGGCAACTTACATCCCGATCCTCCGAGGGCTGGCAGACGCGACCGCGGCCGCGACGGCCGAAGCCCTGCTCGACCTCCTCACCTCCTACATCAGCTTCAAGAGGTTGATCTGCGGCTTTTCCTGTCCCCCACCCTGCCAGTGCGTGGCAACGCTCGTCGCACCGCCGCCGCCGGCGATCACGGTGACGCCCTACAAGATCCTCGGCATCACCGTCTCGGTCACCGTCACCGTGCAGATCAACATCTCGTTCACGGTGACGTGCGTCTGATGTGCAGCCGGATCGTCCTCATCCTGCTTGCCGGGTGCGCGCTGGGCGCGCACGCGCGAACGCTACCTGGATTCCCACCGAACCTGAACACGCGGACGCTCTCCGAGTCGCCCACGCTCTGCATCGGCGCCGAGGGCAACCCGAACACCGAATTCACGCGCATCACCGGCGTCGTGCGCATGCCGACCGGCGAGAATCCGCTGCCCTGACCCGGTACGAGCGGATCAGGCCTCCGAAGAATCCTCGTTGGCAGAGTGGATTTGACTCGGGCACGCCGCGCCATCAGGCTTAGGCGTGTACTTCAAGATCCTGGGCCGCCTCAGCGACGTTCGCACATTCGCGACTGGGAAAGGCATTCGCGAACTGAGTCGGCTCCGGCGCCTGTACGGCCGCGCGAGCTGGCGAAAGCGCAAAGGGGTCGCGCTCGTCGAGCTTTCGTCGGGCGACGTCCGACGAGCTGAGTTACATTGGTATGAGGCGACCGGTATTGGTCGCCGCGAGTTCAAGATCAAGCGATTCGTCGACTAGACCATATGCGAGCGACCAAGACTGATCTCGTGCTGTGCCTGAAAAACAAGGGATACGAGGTGTCGCTCGAGCGGCGCAAGATTTACCGCGCGATTCCAGATCGTGCCGCGGCGCTCGACGACCTCGTCCGCGTGATCGATGAGTCCGGCGAGGACTATCTCTACCCGGCCGACTTCTTCGCATCGGTCAAGCTTCCGCAGGCGCTCCGGCGGGCCGTTCTTGCCGCCGTCTGACTGACGGCTGAGGCTGGCGCCGCTCGGACATCATCTGGTGGCGAG
>DATEDF010000089.1:0-226098 GCA_035286465.1 Gemmatimonadaceae bacterium
CAGCTATCTCCAGGCTTGATTGACCTTTCACCCCTACCCACAAGTCATCCGAGCGGTTTTCAACCCACACCGGTTCGGGCCTCCACTAAGTGTTACCTCAGCTTCACCCTGCTCATGGGTAGATCGCCCTGGCTTCGGGTCGTACCGCCGGCAACTGATCGCCCTCGTTACAGGACTCGCTTTCGCTGTGGCTCCGCTGGAGACCAGCTTAGCCTTGCTGCCGACGAGTAACTCGCCGGATCATAATGCAAAAGGCACGCAGTCAGTCGTGACAGGGCCGAAGCCCTGCCCAACCTCCTACCGCTTGTAAGCAAGTGGTTTCAGGATCTCTTTCACTCCCCACACAGGGGTGCTTTTCACCTGTCCCTCACGGTACTCGTTCACTATCGGTCACACGAGAGTCTTTAGCCTTGGAGGGTGGTCCCCCCAGTTTCACGCCCGATTACTCGAGTCGGGCGTTACTCAGGAACTCCACTACGCAGGGTGCATGGCTTTCGCCTACCGGGCTGTCACCGTCTATGGCGCCCCATTCCAGAGGACTTCGACTGGCGTCTCCCCGCGCGTGCGTGGGTCCTACAACCCCGCCCCTCTTTCGAGGGACGGTTTGGGCTCTGCCCGTTTCGCTCGCCGCTACTCCGGGTATCTCGGTTGATTTCTCTTTCCTCTGGGTACTTAGATGTTTCAGTTCCCCAGGTTAGCTCCCCGCGCTTGCGCGCGGGGTGACTGCCATCGCTGGCAGCCGGGTTGCCCCATTCGGCCATCTTGGGATCGTCGCGTGTGTGCCGCTCCCCCAAGCTTATCGCAGCTTGCCACGGCCTTCGTCGCCTTCGTGTGCCCAGGCATCCCCCACTTGCTTTCGCTCGCTTGACCACAACTCCCGTCAAGCAGAGCACGCGCGATCTACTACGAGTGACAATCTGATCGGCCTGCGCTTGCGCGCAGACCGGGTGCCTGCGCTCGCGCGCAGGGCAGAAATTGTGTCACTAGTGTGATTCGCTTTCCCGCGAACACTACCCCCCTTCCGTTGTCAAACAGCGGAGACTGCGCGGCCGAGCGCGAACGGGCGGCCGCCAGACGACAATGCACGACTGAACGTGAGAAGAGGGTGTGGAGGCGAGCGACTACGGGATGCGCTTTCGTCGAGGGCCTTCGCGCCTTGCGGCGTTCCGGACGTCTCGCTACTCGCTGCTCCGTTAAGGAGGTGATCCAGCCGCAGGTTCCCCTACGGCTACCTTGTTACGACTTCGCCCCAGTCACTGCGCTCGCCTTAGGCGGCTTGGCCCCTTGCGGGTTCCGGCACCGACTTCGGGCGCTCACAGCTTCCATGGCGTGACGGGCGGTGTGTACAAGGCCCGGGAACGTATTCACCGTGGCGTGGCTGATCCACGATTACTAGCGATTCCAGCTTCATGGAGGCGAGTTGCAGCCTCCAATCCGAACTGAGGCCGAGTTTGGGGATTGGCTCCCCCTCACGGGTTCGCAGCCCTCTGTCTCGGCCATTGTAGCACGTGTGTGGCCCTGGACGTAAGAGCCATGATGACTTGACGTCGTCCCCACCTTCCTCCGGTTTGGCACCGGCAGTGCCTCCAGAGTCCCCGGCATGACCCGCTGGTAACTGGAGGTGAGGGTTGCGCTCGTTGCGGGACTTAACCCAACATCTCACGACACGAGCTGACGACAGCCATGCAGCATCTGTGCTGGAACTCCGAAGAGGGGCTCACGTTTCTGCGAGCTTTCTCCAGCATGTCAAGCCCAGGTAAGGTTCTTCGCGTTGCGTCGAATTAAACCACATGCTCCACCGCTTGTGCGGGCCCCCGTCAATTCCTTTGAGTTTCAGCCTTGCGGCCGTACTCCCCAGGCGGGGCACTTCATGCGTTAGCGCCGGCACCCAAGGGGTCGCTCCCCCAGGCACCTAGTGCCCATCGTTTACGGCGTGGACTACCAGGGTATCTAATCCTGTTTGCTCCCCACGCTGTCGCGCCTCAGTGTCAGCAGTAGCCCAGCAGGCCGCCTTCGCCACCGGTGTTCCTCCGGATCTCTACGCATTCCACCGCTACACCCGGAATTCCACCTGCCTCTACTACGCTCGAGCAGGACAGTCCGCACGGCCGACCCGGAGTTGAGCCCCGGGCTTTCACCGCACGCTTATCCCGCCACCTACGCGCCCTTTACGCCCAGTGATTCCGGACAACGCTCGCACCCTCTGTATTACCGCGGCTGCTGGCACAGAGTTAGCCGGTGCTTCCTCACCCGGTACCGTCAATCCCCTCGAAAGGGGAGTTTCGTCCCGGGCAACAGTGGTTTACACCCCGAAGAGCTTCATCCCACACGCGGCGTCGCTGCGTCAGACTTTCGTCCATTGCGCAATATTCCCCACTGCTGCCTCCCGTAGGAGTCTGGGCCGTGTCGCAGTCCCAATGTGGCTGGCCATCCTCTCAGACCAGCTACCCGTCGCTGCCTTGGTGGGCCGTTACCCCGCCAACTAGCTGATAGGTCGCGAGCTCCTCGATCCGCCCCGGAAGTTTCCTCACCAGGGGACTCCCCCCGATGAGCGTATGCGGTATTACCCGGCCGTTGGGCCGGCTATCCCCCGCAGATCGGCAGATTGCTCACGTGTTACGCACCCGTTCGCCGGTTGCCCAGTGTTGCCACTGGGCCCCCGTGACTTGCATGTGTTAAGCACGCCGCCAGCGTTCGTCCTGAGCCAGGATCAAACTCTCCAATAGTGAATCGTCTGACTAGCTCTCCCGAAACGCTGCCACGCCGTCGTTAAACAACATGACAGCGTGTTCGGAATCACAAGAATGTTTTCAGGTCTGATCTCTCGCCGGACCCCTGAATGGATCCGGGTCGCCGAGATCGCCTCGCACACCCTTCTGATCTCACGTTCAGTTGTCAAAAAGCGAGAATGAAAAAACAATGCTCCCCGCCATCGGCGGGAGCCATGAATAATAGCGACAAGGACCGCACGATGTCAATGAAAAGTGCCGACGTCCTCGTTCCTTTTGCCCGGAGACACGACCGGGCCTCTCGGCCCGGGGCGCTCCTGATGCGCGCACGCGCGCCCCAGAGCAGGAAGTGCAAGTTAACGCCGCGCTTTTCGAGGGACAACCCCCACGAGCCGACGCCTCCGCCCTCTCTGAGGCGACTCGTCTGTGCGGGCAAAGCGCCGGCCAACGCGCCGGACGAGCACACGAGAGCGCCGTCGCCACACGGCGGGTCGTGGGCCACAAACCGACGGAGCGCCGATGCCGTCGGCGGCATCGGCGCTCCGGTCTTCGTGCACAGTGCGCCCTGTAGGAATCGAACCTACAACCTAGTGATTAAGAGTCACTTGCTCTGCCAATTGAGCTAAGGGCGCAGTCCCCGCGCGCGGCACTCCAGACTGCGCTGTGTCGCATGGCGCGCCAGGAGGGAATCGAACCCCCGACCTAGAGCTTAGAAGGCTCTCGCTCTATCCATCTGAGCTACTGGCGCCTCGCTGCCGGCGGGACCGATCGCGTGCCGGCGTCGCGCACCGTGTCCGTCCCGATCGGGGCGGCCGGATTCGAACCGGCGACCTCCTGCTCCCAAAGCAGGCGCGATACCGGGCTACGCTACGCCCCGCGAACCAGAGGCGAATGTTAGCCGCGGTCGTGCGGCGGGTCAACGTCCGCGCGGCGCGCTGAGACCCTGCGCGCGCAACGCGAACGCCGCGAGTACGACGCGCACCGCTCGCCCGCGGTGACTCACGCGGGCTTTCTCCTCCGGCGCGGCTTCGGCGAACGTGATCGCGAGTTCGTCGGAGAGGAAGAGTGGATCGTACCCGAACCCGTTCGTGCCGCACGGCGCGCGGAGGATGCGGCCGGCGCTCTCGCCGCGCGCGCACACCTCGCCGCCCGGAAACGCGAGCACGGCAACGCAGACGTATTTCGCGCGCCGGTCCGTTCCGGTCGCGAGCGCGTCGAGCAATGCGCGGTTGTTCGCCTCATCGAGCGCGGGTCCCGAGAGCGGGCTCGCCGACCAGCGCTTGCTGCGCACGCCCGGTGCGCCGCCCAGGGCCTCCACGACCAGCCCGGAATCCTCCGCGAGCACGGGAACGCCGCCGCTCCGCGCGAGGAAGAAGCGCGCCTTCGCGCGCGCATTCTCCTCGAACGTGTCGAACGCCTCGAGCCGCTCTTCCTCGGGCGTCGCCGCGATCAGCGCCTCGTCGAGCGATCGCGCGCGGAAGCCCGCCTCGGCGACCAGTGAGCGGAGCTCGCGCAGCTTCCCGGCGCTGCGCGTCGCGACGAGGAGCACCGGCGGCGTCACGGACGGCGCCCGTTACGAGCGACTCTGGCCGCGCCGGCGCGTTCGCGCGACCGCGGCTGCGCCGCTCAGCGCCGCCCCCCGGGCGTGCGGCTCAGGGCCCGCCACGAAGGCGCTCGAGGATCGCCGAGGTGGACTGCCCGGGCGTGAGCGGGACGATCACGACGCGCCCGCCACGGGCGGTCACCTCCGCAGCTCCCACGACGGACGACGGCGCGTAGTCACCGCCCTTGACGATCACGTCGGGCTCGAGGTGGCGCACGAGCGCGAGCGGCGTGTCCTCGTCGAAGACGACGACCGCGTCCACCGCCTCGATCGCGGCGAGCACGTACGCGCGCTCCCCTTCCGGACGCACGGGCCGGTCGGGGCCCTTCCCCAGCCGCCGCGCCGAGGCGTCGCTGTTCAGGCCGACCACGAGCCGGTCGCCCTCGGCGCGCGCGCCGCAGAGCAGGTCAATGTGGCCGGGGTGCAGGAGGTCGAACACGCCGTTCGTGAAGACTACGGTCTCACCCGCTGTACGCGCCCGTGCACGCCAGTCGCGCGCGTCCTTCCAGGTGAGGATCTTGCGGGGTGGGTCGCCGGCCGGGCCGTTCGGACGCGTCGTCAGAACGTCCCCGTCGCCGAGGGGTTGAAGTGCCACTCCTTCACGAATCCTGGCAGCTCGAGGTGCTCGTAGTACTCGGCCCAGATGTAGATCATGCGGTTCCCGCGACGGACGCGGACGTTGCGCGCGCCCTCCGGGAGTCCCAGCGAATCGGCGAACGCGGCGACGCGCCGAATGATGACGGCGTCCGAGCGGTGGGCGGCGAACCGCGCCTCCTGTTTCATCCGGTCCTGGTACTTATAGAAGCTCCAGAAGACCTGGCCGATGCCCGCGCCGAAGTAGACGAGTGCGGCCAGAATCAGGGCCGCGAAGAGGCAACCGATCTTGCTCGCGCCGCGTCGGGTTCTCACCATTGCGACTGCGCTCCCTCAATGACGTCGTTCACGATGCGGTCGATGGCCTGCTTGCGCCCAGCGGCCTCGGCGTTCTCCGCGTACTCGCCCTGCGCGGAGATCCCCTTGCGCGACCAGAGCGTCTTGCCCGTCAACTGGTTCACGATCTCGACGTCCACGACGATCTGCAAGCGGCGCCGGGCCGAGGTCGCCTGCGCCGGATTCGCGCTGTAGGCCACCGGCACGTCTATCTCATATCGGACGATCGTGCCCCGGACGATGGCACTCGCCTGGTCCTCCGCTGCCTCGCGCAGGCCGAGCCGGGAGGACATCGCCTTGCGCAGCTCTTCGGCGAGCTCGCGCTGCAGCTCGGGCGCGGGGGTTTCGTTGTCGAAGGGGAGTACCGCGACGGTGCGAATCTCGCGCGGCAGGCCGCCGCCGGAGAAACCGTAGGGGAAGCGGCACGCGCCGGCCGTCACGACGACGGCGAGCGCGGCCAGTGCGAGCACGCCGCGGGCGCGGCGAGTGCCGCGGGCGGGGTGAGTGCGGCGACAGCGGGACGTGTTCATCTGACCGCCGCCTCGAGCCGCTCGCGCACTTCGGCTGGGAGCGCCGCCGGGCGGCCACCGGGCGCCAAGGAGACGAGCGCCGTGCGCGCCGTGGCGATCCGCTCGCCCGTGCCGGCGCGCGTGATCCGGTAGTCGAACGTGACCTGCCGCGATTTCACTTCCGCGAGGGTGGTCTCGACGCGCACGAGTTCGTCGTATCGGGCCGCGGCGTGGAGACGGAGAGTCGCTTCCGAGACCGCGAGCAGAACCCCCTGCTCCTCCAGCTCGGCGTAGCTCACACCGTGCTGGCGAATGAAGTCGGTGCGGCCGATCTCGCACCAGATCAGATAGTTGGCGTGGTAGACGACACCCATCTGGTCGGTTTCGGCGTATCGCACGCGGAGTTCGGAGACGCACGGCATCTGGTTAAGATAACGCCTCACTGATAGGTTCTCGGGGATGCCCGGCGCCCCGTCGTTTCTCCTCTCGGACGCGCACCTCGGCCCCGCGCCGGAGGAGGTGGAACGCTCGTTGCTCGCGCTGCTGGCGCGCGCGCGCGCCGAGGCGAAGTCGGTCGTGCTCAACGGCGACGTTTTCGACTTCTGGTTCGAGTGGCGGCACGTGATGCCCCGCACCGGCTTTCGCGTGCTCGCCGCGCTCGCCGGCCTCCGCCAGGCGGGCGTGGAAGTGCTCTGGATCGCCGGCAATCACGATTGCTGGGGCGGCGACGTCCTGAGGCGCGAGGTGGGAGTCACCTACCACGAGGGGCCGTGGCGCGGCGAGCTCGCCGGCTGGCGCACGCTGATCGAGCACGGCGACGGGCTGCGCGAGAAGGAAGACGCGCCGTACCGGGCGCTGCGCGCGGTGCTGCGGAACCGCGTCGCGATCCGGCTCTTTCGTGCGCTGCACCCGGACCTCGCCACACGCATCGCGCTCGGCTCGTCGCACACGAGCCGCAACTGGCGGCCGAAGGACGGCGGCGAGGGGCTCCGGCGCGTGGCGCTGGAGCGGCTGCGCGCGGAGCCGGCGCTCGACCTCTATGTGTTCGGGCACTCGCACGCGCGGACGGCGGGGCGCGCCGAGTCGGGGGCGGTGTATGCGAATCCCGGCGCGTGGCTGGACGAGCCGACATTCCTCCGGATCACGCCGGAACGCGTGGAGGTGGTTCGCCTCGCGCCCGGCCCGGTCGAGGTGCTCGAGACACTGGAGCGACGGGCGCGTGGGTGACCGGCCCTAGCGGAACGCGACGGAGAGCGCGAGCCCGGCGCCCCGTCGAGGAGCGGGATACGCGCGCAGCGTGACGTGCTCGGGCAGATCCCAGAGGTTCGCGGCGACGAACGCGTCGGCGCCGGCGAGGAGATGGTTGAAGATGACGACGGCGATCCAGTCCTCGAGCTGGAGCTTGCGCGCGCGCACGAGGGCATTCGTGTAGCCGGACTTCTGCCACTCGGCGACGAGGGGATCGCCCCTGGCGTCGCGGCGCGCGAGTCCCGTCTCTGCATCAATGTCGTAGCGGAGCGGCACGGAGTCGCCGCGGAACGCGCGCGCGATGCGCAGGTCCTCCGCGGAGCGGTGCACGAGGGAAAGCGCGAGCGCCTCGACGAGGAAGAACGCCGCGCCCGTGTACTTCCGGTCGAGGGCGGCCTGGCCGAGGCCGGGAACGAGGACCGAGTAGAGGAAAGCACGGCGGGGAGCGATCGGCGGCCTGCCGGCCACCCTCGCCACCGGCGCCGCGCCGGCCACGCTGTCGCGCCGCTGGGCCGCCGCGGGCGTGGACCCGAGCGTGGCAGACCAAGCGACGAGCGCGAGCGACGCCAGCCGCGCGGCGGAGGCGGCCCGCGTTGCCGCAGGCGGCCGTGGCCGCCGGTCGCGCGCTGGCGGGAGCGTATGGGAATCGAACCCACCCAACCCGACGTCGTCAGGTCGCATCAGTTTTGAAGACTGAGCCATTCACCAGAATGGATACACTCCCGGCGCGCGAATGGGTCGCACGGCGACTGCCGGTACAAGGTATCGCTCATCCTTGCGCACTCAAGACCCCGGAGCGACGCACGGGGCGCGATCCTGGGGCGTGCCCGCGTCCCGCCTCGCGCCGAACGCAGGGCCGGGTGCCGCGCGGCCGGACTGGGTGACGACTCGGCCGCAGGGGTGGCTCCGGGAGGGTGTTGGGGGATACGCTTAGGCACTCCCCATGCGGCTCTCCCTCCGGTTCATCATCCCGCTGCTGCTCGCGCTCGGCGTGGTCGCGTGGGCCGTGCGTCCCCTGGTGGACCGGCTCACCCTGACCTGGTTCGTGCGAGACCTCGATCTGCGCGCGACGCTGATCGCGAACACCGTACAAGAGCCGGTACAGGAGCTGGTCCTGGGGAACTTCCGCACGCGGGTGCTGCAGCTCTTCACGCGGATCACGCAGGACGAGCGGCTGTACGCGATGGGCTTCTGCGCGTCCCCTGAGAGCAGGCCGTGGGCGACGGTGACGCTCTCGCCCGAGATAAGCTGCGACTCGCTCGACGCGTTTGCGGGACCGTCCGGGCACCTGCTCGAGCGTGCGCAGGGTCCGCTGCTGGTGTCCGTCCGCCCGCTCGTCGCCGAGGGAGCGCCGCAGGGGAAACTGGTCATCGTGCAGGACATGAGCTTCGTGCAGCGCCGCAGCGAGCAGACACGCACGTATCTCTTCTACTTCTTCGTCGGCCTCGGCGCGACGGTGTCGCTCATCACCGTCGTCATTGCCCAGCTGAGCTGGCGCGGCTGGGTGCACGGGCTCCGCGCGCTCGTGCGCGGTGAGGGACTCTGGCGTCCGTCGGACAAGCCGCACCCCGCCGAGCTGCGTCCCGTCGCCCGAGACCTGCGCGAGCTCATCCGCGAGCTGCAATCGGACCACCGCGCCCGGGACGACGACCCGCTCGCGTGGACGCCGGAAACGCTGCGCGCGATCCTCCACGGCGATCTCCGCGGGCAGGAAGTGATCGTGGTGTCGAACCGCGAGCCGTACATCCACGTACGCCAGGACGGCGCGATCGCGACGCAGCGGCCGGCCAGCGGGCTCGTCACCGCGCTCGAGCCGATCATGCGCGCCTGCTCCGGGACGTGGATCGCGCACGGCAGCGGCTCGGCCGACCGCGAGGTCGTGGACCGGCACGACCGGGTGGGGATTCCGCACGAGCGGCCCGCCTACCAGCTCCGCCGCGTGTGGCTCTCTCCCGAGGAGGAAGCCGGCTACTACTACGGCTTCGCGAACGAGGGGCTCTGGCCACTCTGCCACATCGCACACGTGCGGCCCACGTTCCGCTCCTCGGACTGGGAGCAGTACCGGAAGGTGAACCGGATGTTCGCACGCGCCGTGGAGCAGGAGTCGAAGTCGCCCGACCCCATCGTGCTCGTGCAGGACTATCACTTCGCGCTGCTGCCGCGGATGATTCACGAGGAGCTGCCTGACGCGACGGTCATCACGTTCTGGCACATTCCCTGGCCGAACCCCGAGGCGTTCGGCATCTGCCCGTGGCGCGAGGAGCTGCTCGACGGCCTGCTCGGAAGCAGCATCCTCGGGTTCCACACGCAGTTCCACTGCAACAACTTCGTGGACACGGTGGATCGCCTGCTCGAGGCGCGGGCGGACCGCGAGATGTTCACCGTGACCTACCGCGGAAAGCTCACCGCGGTCAAGCGGTATCCGATCTCCATCGAGTGGCCGCCGAGCGCGGAACTGGTGGCCAGACCGGTGGAGCAGTGCCACCGCGATGTGCGTGCGCGGCACGGACTGCCGCCCGATCACGCGATCGGCGTGGGCGTAGACCGCCTCGACTACACCAAGGGCATCGAGGAGCGGTTCCGGGCGGTGGAACGGCTGCTCGAGATGCAGCCGGAGTGGGTGGGCAAGTTCACGTTCATTCAGATCGGCGCGCCCACGCGCGCCATCATCGAGCAGTATCAGGAATACGAGGCGCGGGTGCGCGCGATGGCGGACCGGATCAACGCGCGGTTCTCGCACGCGAGCCATCCGCCGATCCTGCTCAAGGTCGCGCACCACGAACCGCAGGACGTCTACGAGTACTACCGCGCCGCGGAACTGTGCGTGGTGAGCAGCCTGCACGACGGGATGAATCTGGTGGCGAAGGAGTTCGTCGCCGCGCGCGACGACGAGCGCGGCGTGCTGATCCTCAGCCAGTTCACGGGCGCGGCACGCGAGCTGCCGGAGGCGCTCGTGGTGAACCCGTACGACACGGATCAGTGTGCGGCGGCACTTCACCAGGCGCTCTCGATGCCCGTGTCCGAGCAGCGCACGCGCATTCGTCTCATGCGGGGCCTCATCCAGGAGTTCAACGTGTATCGCTGGGCGGGGCGCATGCTGATCCACGCCGCCGGGATGCGGCGCCGGGGCCGCCTGCTCGAGCGCGCCGTGTCGCCGGCGACGTGGGTGCGCACGCTGGCCGGCAACGACGCGGGCCGCGACACATGAGCGCGCGGGACGATGCGACGCGGGCGCGGGCAGCGCGGCTCGCGACCCCGGTGCCGACGCCGCGCGCCGACTGGGCCTGGTTCTTCGACATTGACGGAACGCTGATCGAATTCGCCGCGACCCCCTCGGCGGTGCGGCGAGACGCCGCGCTGCAACGCCTGATCGCCCGGTTGCACCGCGCGGCCGGCGGGGCCCTGGCGCTGATCAGCGGCCGGTCCATCGCCGACATTGACGCGCTCTTCCCGGGCACACGGCTGCCCGTCGCGGGGCAGCACGGTGTCGAGCGCCGCGATGCCGCGGGGCGCGTGTCGCGGCACGCCTTTCCGACAGAGCGGCTCGCGTGGGCGCGAGAGCGACTCTCAGAGGCCGCGTCGCGGCATCCGGGCCTGTTGCTGGAGGACAAGGGCCTCTCGCTCGCGGTGCACTATCGCCGCGCGCCGCGACTGGCGGGGTTCGCGCACCGCCTCGTTCGCTCCCTGCAGGCCCGGCTCGGCGACGCGTACTGCGTGCAGACGGGCAAGCGTGTGGTGGAGATGAAACCGGCCGGACGCGACAAGGGGGGCGCCGTCGTGGAGTTCCTGCGGGAAGCCCCGTTTCGCGGACGCGTTCCCGTGTTCGTGGGCGACGACGTGACCGACGAGTACGGCTTCGCAATGGTGAATCGTGCGCGCGGGCACTCGGTCAAGGTCGGCGCGGGGCGCACCGTGGCCCGCCTGCGGTTGCGCGACGTGCGGGCCGTGCGCGAGTGGCTCGAACGAGGACTGGCGGCGCCCGGCGGAAGCCGCGCAAGCCCCGTGGAGCGCGCGCCGTGACCTCACTCGATCTCGGGCTCATCGGCAACGGCACCATCGGCGCGCTGGTGGACCCGCGAGGCGAGATCGTGTGGGCGTGTTTCCCCCGCTTCGACGGCGATCCGGTGTTCTGCTCATTGCTGCGCGAGCGCGCGCGCGATGAGGACTTCGGCTTCTTCGCCGTGGAGCTGCTCGACCTGGTCCACGACGAGCAGGAGTACCTCGTCAATACGCCGATTCTGGTCACGCGGCTCTGCGACCGCGCGGGCGGCTGCATCGAAATCACCGATTTCGCTCCGCGCTTTCCGCAGTTCGGACGCATCTTCTGCCCGATGATGCTCGTGCGGCGGATCAGGCGCGTGTCCGGCAACCCGCGCGTTCGCGTACGGCTCCGCCCGGCGCACGGGTACGGCAAGTACCGCGCCGCCACGACCAGTGGAAGCAACCACATCCGCTACGTCGGCACCGACGTGGTCCTCCGCCTGACCACCGACGCGTCCATCACCGCGATCGGGGAGGAGACGCCGTTCATTCTGGACGACGCCGTCACCCTGCTGCTCGGACCCGACGAGACCGTGCCGGACGCCGTCGGCGAGGTCGGGCGCCGCTTCCTCGAGCACACGGCTGCGCACTGGCGCGAGGAGGTGCGGTCGCTCGGCATCCCGTTCGAATGGCAGGACGCAGTCATCCGCTCGGCGATCACGCTCAAGCTCAACGCGTACGAGGACACGGGAGCGATCGTCGCGGCGCTCACCACGTCTGTGCCCGAGGCGGCAGCGAGCGGCCGCAACTGGGACTACCGCTACTGCTGGATCCGGGACGCGTACTTCGTGGTGAACGCGCTCAACCGGCTCGGGGCGACACGCACGATGGAGCGGTATCTCACGTACATCGTCAACATCGTCGCCGGCGCGGACGAAGGCCGGCTCCAGCCGCTCTACGGCGTCAACGGGCGCTCGGCGCTCGATGAGCAGGTGGTGGACTCGCTCCCGGGCTATCGCGGCATGGGTCCCGTGCGGATCGGCAACGAGGCATTCCGCCAGACGCAGCACGACGTGTACGGCTCCGCCATCCTGGCCGCGACGCACGTGTTCTACGACCGGCGGCTGATCGGACGCGGCGACGAGGTGCTCTTTCGCCGGCTCGAGGTGCTCGGCCACCACGCGGCGCGGCTCTTCGACCAGCCCGACGCCGGCATGTGGGAACTGCGCGGCGCCGCGCGCGTACACACGTTCTCGAGCGTGATGTGCTGGGCCGGCTGCGACCGGTTGGCGCACATTGCGGCGCACTTGGGGCTCGCGGACCGCGCCGCGTACTGGACCGCGCAGGCGGAGCGCATTCATCGCTTCGTGTGCGAGCGGTGCTGGAACGCGAAGCGCGGCGCCTTCGTGGCGTCGGCGGGCGGCGACTCGCTCGACGCGAGCCTGCTCCGGCTGCACGAGGTGGGCTTTCTCCGCGCGGACGATCCGCAGTTCGGCGGCACGGTGGTCGCCATCGAGCGCGAGCTGCGCCGTGGCGACTTCATCCTGCGCTACGTCGAGAACGACGACTTCGGCGCGCCGGCAAACGCGTTCCTTGTCTGCACGTTCTGGTTCATCAACGCCCTCGCCGTTCTCGGCCGGCGCGACGAGGCGCGCGCGCTCTTCGAGAACCTGCTCGCCTGCCGCAATCGGCACGGGCTACTCGCCGAGCACATTGACCCGCGCACACACGAGCAATGGGGCAACTTCGTGCAGACATACAGCATGGTCGGGCTGATCGGGTCGGCGGTGCGGCTGAGCGTGCGCTGGGATCAGGCGTTCTGAGCCGTTCGGCGTTACTTAGGGGGCGCCATGCCCTCCACCGAGCACGGTCTACCGTCCGTTGATGAGCAGATGCGCGCCGACGCTGGCCGCGTAGCCGAGCGCGACGGCCCACGTCCATTTCAGGTGGCTGAGAAAGGTGTAGATGCCGCGCGCCTGGCCCATCAGCGCGACGCCCGCGGCACTGCCGATCGAAAGCAGCGACCCTCCCACGCCTGCCGTCAGCGTCACCAGCAGCCACTGGTTGCGCGACATCTCCGGTTCCATGGAGAGCACCGCGAACATGATCGGAATGTTGTCCACAACGGCCGAGAGAACTCCCACCAGCACATTCGCCGTCGTCGGTCCCAGACCCCCGTAGAGCAGCCGTGAGGTCACGGCCAGGTAGCCGAGCGCCCCGAGGCCACCGACGCACATGATGACGCCGTAGAAGAACATCAGCGTGTCCCACTCCACCCGCTGGAGGATGCGGAAGACGTCGAAGGTGTCCTTCGGGTCGGGCTCGTACGGCAGCCCGGCGAGGATCTCGGGCTCGCCGGCGTTCGCCCGGCGATTCTCCGCCCGCGCCGCGGCACGCTGGAGCCGGGAGCCGATGAGCTTCAGCGCGCCCAGCCCGGTCATCATGCCGAGCACCGGCGGGAGGTGGAGGAAGGCGTGCAGGGCGACGGTCAGGGCGATGGTCCCGAGGAACAGTCCCACCACGACTCGGGCGCCCGGACGCAGCGACACGCGCTCATTCCGCGCTTGCGGCTGCCCCGCGTTCACCGCGAGCGACATGATGAACGCCGGAACCAGCCAGTTCACGAGGGAGGGAATCACCAGGGCGAAAAACCCGCCGAAGGGGACAATGCCCTGCTGCCAGACCATCAGCGTCGTGACGTCGCCGAAGGGACTGAACGCGCCGCCCGCGTTGGCGGCGACCACGATGTTCACGCAGGCCACGGAGACGAAGCGTGCCTCCTTCCCTCCGATGGCGATGACGATGGCGCCCATCACGAGCGCCGTGGTGAGGTTGTCGAGGAACGGCGAGAGCAGAAACGCGAGCAGACCCGTGACCCAGAAGAGCGTCCGCAGGGAGAAGCCCCGCGCCACCAGCCAGGAACGGAGGGCGTCGAAGACCTGTCGCTCCTCCATCGTGTTGACGTACGTCATCGCGGCGAGCAGGAACAGGAAGAGCTCGGCAAACTCGAGCAGGTTGTGGCCGAACGCGGCCTCCGCTGCGGCAGCGTTGCCAGTTTGGCCGTACGCGATCGCGACCAGCGTCCAGATGGCGCCTGCCACGATGATCACCGGGATGGACTTCCGGAGGTGGACGACCTCCTCCGCGATCACGAAGGCATAGCCGACCACGAACAGCGTGAGAGCCGCGAGTCCGAGTCCGTGCGTCGTGAAGTCCATGCGATGGGCGGAGTGAGTTCTCTCGATGGTCGTGCGGTACGCGAACGTCCTGCCCCGAGGTGGGACCGCTTTGACGCGACCCTCGGGTCGAAAGCATACCGGCCGGCGACGAGCGAGACCAGACAGTCCAGCTTGACGCTGCCCGGCCAACGCTACGCAGTGGACGCGGCCCGGTTGGCGCTCCTCAGCTTACGGCGATCGCCCGCGGACCGTGGGCTTCGACCGTTCCGATCGCCACCGCGCCGCTCACGCGCGCGAGGTACTCCGCGAGCACGGACGGCGGCACGGCGACGAGCAGGCCGCCGGAGGTCTGCGGGTCCACGAGCAGCGCGCGGTCATCGGGAGTGGTACGCCCGTAGTCCACGAGCGGTTCCAGGTACGCGGCGTTGCGCGCGGCGCCGCCGGTGGTGTCGCGCGCGGCGAGCGCCTCGCGCGTCCCGGGGAGGAGCGGAATGCGCGCGAACTCGATGCGGAGCGTGACGCCGCTCGCGCGCGCGACGTGCGAGGCGTGGCCGAGGAGGCCGAAGCCGGTGACGTCGGTGGCACAGCGGAGGCCGAGCGCGACGGCCGCGCGGCTTGCTGCGGCGTTCAGCGTCGTCATCGAGGAGATGAGCGTGGCCGTCTCACGTGCGCCGAGATGGCCCCGCTTGGCCGCGGTCGCGAGAATGCCGGTGCCGATCGGCTTCGTGAGGACGAGCACGTCGCCGGGCCGGGCCGCGGCGTTCGTCAGGATGCGGTCCGGGTGCACCGTGCCGGTGACCGCGAGTCCGTACTTCATCTCCTCGTCGGTGATCGTGTGGCCGCCCACCACGTGCGCCCCGGCCTCGTGCACTGCGTCCTGCCCGCCACGCAACACGTCGGCGAGCACCTCGAGCGCGAGCGTGCCGACCGGGAACCCGACGATGTTGAGCGCCGTGAGCGGCTCGCCGCCCATCGCGAAGACGTCGGAGAGCGCGTTGGCCGCGGCCACGCGGCCGAAGTCGTAGGGGTCGTCCACGATCGGGGCGAAGAAATCCACGGTCTGCACGAGCGCGAGGTCGGGCGCGATCTGGAAGACCCCTGCGTCGTCGAAGGTCTCGTGCCCCACGAGGAGTCGCGGGTCGGCGCGCCGCTGGAGATTGGCGAGCGCGGCCAAGAGATCGCCCGGCCCCATCTTGGCCGCGCAGCCGGCGCAGCGGGCGAACTGCGTCAGGCGGACGACGTCGTCGCGGGTCGCGGCAGTCACGCGGGACGCACTCCCACGGCGTCCGTGCGGGTCCCGGCGGTCACGCGGGGCTCACCCGGCCTTCGCGACGCACTCGATCTCGACGCGCGCGCCGCGCGGGAGCCCCTGCACGGCGACGGTTGAGCGCGCGGGGCGCGCGTCGCCCAGGTGCCGCGCGTAGACCTCGTTCATCTTCGCGAAGTCGGCCATGTCGGCGAGGAAGATGGTGGTCTTGAGGACGTCGGCCCAGCCGCAGCCGGCGTTGCGCAGCACGGCGGTGAGGTTGGTCATCACCTGCTCCGTCTGCGCCGCGACGTCGCTCCCGGCCACCTGCATCGTCTTCGGGTCGAGCGCGATCTGGCCCGCGGTGAAGAGGAACCCGCCGGCGGTCGTCGCCTGCGAGTAGGGGCCGATCGCCTCGGGGGCATCGGCGGTGTGGAGAGTGCGCACGCTCATCTACGGAACCTCCGGGAGTCCGAACAGCATTCGGGCATTCGCAATCGTGCGCTCGCCGAGCGCGGCGGGATCGGCGCCGCGCGCGACGGCGAGGCGCTCGACCGTGCACGCGACCCACGCGGGCTCGTTCCGCTTGCCGCGATGCGGGACGGGCGCGAGGTACGGCGCGTCCGACTCGACGAGCAGCCGGTCGTCGGGAACGAGGCGGAGCAGCTCCTCGTCGCCCCACTTCTTGAACGTCACGATGCCGCTGAAGGAAATGTACCAGCCCGCGTCGAGCCCTGCGCGCGCGAGCGCGAGCGGGCCCGTGAAGCAGTGCAGCACGCCGCGAATCCCGGCCGCGCCGGCCTCGCGCACCATCGCCGCCGTGTCGGTCTCGGCGTCACGCGAGTGGACGACTACGGGCCGGCCGGTCTCGCGCGCGAGCGCGAGCTGCTCGGCGAAGGCGCGGCGCTGGAGCGGCCGCGGCGCGTGCTCGTAGTGATAGTCGAGGCCGCACTCCCCGATGGCGACCGCGCCGCGCGCGACGTCGGCGCGGATCGCGTCCGGGTCGCGCGCGGGGTCGAAGGCCGCGGCGTCGTGCGGGTGCACGCCGGCGGTGAAGAACACGAAGCCCTGATGCGCATCGGCGATCGCGCGCGCTTTCGCGGCGGCGTCGAGCGATTCCCCGATGGCGATGATCGCGGTCGCGCCGGCCTCGCGCGCGCGCGCGACGACCGCGTCACGGTCGGGGTCGAAGGCCGGGTCGGCGAGGTGGGCGTGCGAATCGAGGAAACGCAGCGGCGCTCAAGGCCTCGCCGGCTCGGACGTCTTCACCGGCCCGCCCTTTCGCGCCGGCTCCGACCGTTTCACCACCGGCCGCGGCGAGGCGCCGCCGCCCTTCGCCGTGTCCGCCCGCGGATACTTGCGCTCGATCCAGAGGAGGATCGGCGACGCCACGTAGATCGAGCTGAACGTCCCGGTGAAGATGCCGAACGCCATCACCCACGCGAAGGGCCGGATCACTTCGCCGGCGAAGATGAGCAGCGCGATCGTCGTCGCCAGCGTGGTGGCGTGCGTGAGGATCGAGCGCGGGAGCGTCTCGTTCACCGAGCGGTTCAACGTCTCGTAGAGCGGCTCGCGGCGGTTCTTGCGCAGGTTCTCGCGCACCCGATCGAAGATGATGATGGTGTCGTTCAGCGAGTACCCGAGGACCGTGAGCAGCGCGGCGATCACGGTGAGCGAGATCTCCAGATCCATGAGCTTGATGAACGCGATCGTCGTCAGGATATCGTGGAAGGTGGCGATGTCGGCCGCGAGTCCGAACCGCCACTCGAACCGCCACGCGAGGTAGATCAGCGTGACGCCGAAGGAGATGAGGATCGCGATCAACGCGCCGCGGCGCAACTCGGCGCCGACCTTGGGACCAACCCCCTCGGTGCGCACGACGGCGAAGGCGCCCTCGCCGACGGCGCCAGTCAACACCGCCTCGACGCGGCGCGCGACGGCCTCCGCGCCCGCCGAACCCGTGTCGCTCTGCACGCGGACCGTGTACGTCGTGTCGTCGCCGAACCGCGTGATCTCGGCGCTGTGCAAGCCGCCGGCGTCGAGCGCCGAGCGAAGCCGGGCCACGTCGGGCGCGCGCCGGAAACTGAGCTGCATCAGCGTGCCGCCGGTGAACTCGATGCTGTAACGGAAGCCACCCGTGATCGCGATCGTGGCGAGCCCGAGGAGGATGAAGGCGATGGTGAGGCCCGCCGCCCAGCGCCACCAGCGGATGAAGTCGTAGCGGGTGCCGTGCAGGATTCGGAGCATCAGATGCTCAGGGTCTCGGCCGCCCGGTTCCGGTGCAGCCAGACGAGGAAGAACGTCTTGACCACGAAGATCGAGCTGATCATCGAGGCGGCGATGCCCGCGAGGAGCGTCACCGCGAAGCCCTTCACGGGGCCCGTCCCGTACTGGTAGAGCACGATGGCGGTGAGCGCGGTGGACACGTTCGAGTCCACGATCGCGCTCATGGCGTGCTTGAAGCCCTCGTCAATGGAGGTGCGGAGCGACTTGCCGTGGTCCATCTCCTCGCGGATGCGCTCGAAGATCAGCACGTTGGCGTCCACGGCGATCCCGATCGAGAGCGCGAAGCCGGCCATGCCGGGAAGCGTGAGCACCGCGCCGAAGCCGGCGAGCGCGGCCAGCGTGTACAGCACGTAGAGCGCGAGCCCGGCGACCGCCAGTGCGCCGCTGAAGCGGTAGTAGACCAGCATGATGAGAATCACCAGGGCGATGGCGATCACGCCGGCGTTCATTCCCTTGCGGATGGAGTCGGCGCCGAGGCTCGCGCCGATGTTGCGCACCTCGGCGACCTTGAGCGGAACCGGGAGCGCGCCGGCCCGGAGCACCACGGCGAGATCCTGCGCCTCGGCGAGGTCACGCCCGGGGCCCATCGTGATCTGGCCGCGCGTGCCGATCGCGCTCTGGATGACGGGCGCGCTCATCACGCGGTCGTCGAGCACGATCGCCATGTAGTCCTTGACGTGCTTCCCCGTCTCGCTCTTGAAGCGGCGGCCGCCCTCGTTGTCGAGCTGGAACTCGACGATCGTCCCTTCGATCGGATCCTGGTTCGGCTTCGCGTCCTTGATGTACTGCCCGGTGATGATCTCCCGGGCGTCGAGCACGTAGAGGGGCCGCAGCACGCGGCCGCCGACCATCACCGAATCCGCGCCCCAGCGGAGCACTTTCCCGGGCGGGAGCGCGGCCTTGATGTCGTCGTTCTCGAGGTACGAGGTGATTTCCGGCACGTCGCCACTCGCGACGTAGAAGAGCCCGGGCACCTGGATGTTCAGCGCGGCGCCCGGGAGCACGAGTCGCGAGAAGGGGCCGGTGGTGGAGGTCGAGTCCTCGGCACCCTTCTGCTTCGAGGTGTCGGCGGAGCCGGCGAAGAGCGACTTGATGGTCGGCGTCTTCGCGGAATCCGCGCGCACGTCGCCCGCGCGCCCGCCAAGCCGCTTCTCCTTGACGATGCCGTCGAGGCGCGGGATGACCTTCTCGAGCGCGCCGGTCTCGTCGGTGATCTGGAACTGGAGGAACGCGGCCTTCTGCACCACGTCGGTCGCGCGCTGCGGGTCGTCGAGACCAGGCAGCTCGACGATGATGCGGTCATTGCCGACCTTCTGCACTACCGGCTCGGAGACGCCGAACTGGTCCACGCGGGTGCGGACGACCTTGAGCGCCCGCTCGATCGCGTCGCTCTTGTCGACGACCGCGCCCTTCGACTCGTCCACCTCCAGGGTGAGGTGCATGCCGCCCTGCAGGTCGAGCCCCTTCTTGAGCGGCACGCGCTTGACCGTGTCGTACGTGAAGGTGCTGCCGTGCAGCGTGCGCTCGATGGAGGTGCGCGGGAAGAGCGCCCACGCCGAGGCGAGCACCAGCGCGACAATCGTGAGGATCCGGTACTTCAGGCTGGACATTTCGAGCGGGTGAAGAGGCGAATCAGGCGCCTGCCGGGAAACTTTGAACTTTAGCCAGCTGCGCGAGATGGGTCAAGCGATGTTGGTTCGTGACAACGGGTTGGACACGCTCAGAATCCGGCGCGGTGGCGCGCGAGGACCACGCGCGCCACTTCCTCGTCGCGTCCGAGCTGCCGCCGCAGCGCCCCGGGGCCCGGAAAGCGCTGCGTGTCGCGCAGCCGCGCGATGAAGTCGAAGCGCACGCGCGTGCCGTACCAGTCGCCCTCGGCGTCGAAGAGGTTCGCCTCGAGCGACGTCGCGGTCTCCCCGAAGGTCGGGCGCGGCCCGAGGTTCAGCATCCCGCCGAACGACCCGCTTGCCGTCTGCGCGCGAATCGCGTAGACGCCGTGGGGCGGGAGGAGCTTGCGCGGCGAGGGCGGCGCGAGATTGATCGTGTGAAAGCCGAGTGCGCGCCCGCGGCCGGCGCCCGGGACGACGACGCCGCTCACGGAGTACGGGCGGCCGAGGCCATCGGCCGCGCGCGCGAGGTCGCCGCCGGCGATGGCGCGCCGGATGGCGGACGAGGAGATCGGCCGCCCGTCCCGTCCCTGCACCGGCGGGACGACGTGCACGAGGAAGTTCCGCGAGGCCCCGAGCGCCCTCAACACCTCGACGTCACCGGCGCGGTCGCGCCCGAAGCCGTGGTCGTAGCCGACGAACAGCTCGCGCATCCGGAGCCGGCCGAGGAGCACGACCTCGACGAACTGCTCGGCGTCGTAGCGCGAGAGCGTCCAGGTGAAGGGAATCACGACCGCGTAGTGCAGCCGGCTCTCGACGAGCACCTCGGATTTCTCCTCGCCGACCGTGAGGAGCGGCGGCGCCGCACCCGGATTCAGGATCTCGAGCGGGTGCGGCGCGAAGGTCACCAGGACGCTCGGCAGCCCGGCGGCGTCGGAGCGCTCGGCGAGGCGCTCGAGGACGAGCCGGTGGCCGCGGTGCACGCCGTCGAAGGTCCCGACGGTGAGGACCGCGCCCTCGTGCTCAGGCGTCACAGAGCACGACCCTGGGCTGCCAGCGGTCGCCGCGATCGGACGGGCGGCGCTCGGCGAGCGCCACGAGCGAGGGCTCCGTCGTGGCGCCGGGTGCGCGCACGAGCGCCGCGTGCGCGCCGTCCACGCGCGCCTCGACGTCCATCCCGCGCGCGACTTTCGCGATCTCGTCGTCGGTGAGCTCCTGCCGCGGATACCCGACGAGCGCGTCGAGCGGGGGAGCGAGCGCCGAGCGGCCCCCCTGCACCGCCGCGAGCGAGACGGCGTGCTCGAGGGAGAAGGCGCCCGCCGCGAGGCGCCGGAGTGCCTCGAGGTGCGCCGCGCTCCCGGCGGCGCGCCCGAGGTCGCGCGCGAGCGACCGGACGTACGTGCCGCCGCCGCACGTGACGCTCAGGCGGCACCGAGCCACGGCGTCGTCGGCGCCCTCGCAGGCGTCGAGCGTGAGCGCGTGGACCGTGACGCGCACGGCGGGGAGCGCGACCGGGATGCCGGCGCGCGCCAACTCGTACGCGCGTGCGCCCTCGACGTGCTTGGCGGAAAAGGTGGGCGGCACCTGGTCAATCGTGCCGACCAGCGCGCGCGCGGCGGCCTCGAGCGCGGCACGCGCCGGGAGCGGCGCCTCGCGCAGCACGACGCCCTGCGGGTCTTCGGTCCCGGTCTCTGCGCCGAAGCGCACGAGCGCCTCGTAGACCTTGGGCTCGTCGGGGAGAAAGCGCGCGAGCCGCGTCGCCCGGCCCGCGAGGAGCACGAGGAGTCCCGTGGCGAAGGGATCGAGCGTGCCCGCGTGACCGACGCGCGGCTGTGCGAAGGCGCGGCGCGCGGCAACCACGACGTCGTGCGAAGAGATGCCGGCCGGCTTGTCCACGAGGAGGACCCCGTCAGCGCCCGTCGTCGGCCGCCTCGTGTGGCTTGGGCTTGAGGCCCGCCAGCAGCGACTCGATGCGCGCCGCGCGCACGGCACTCTCATCGAGCTTGAAGGTGATCGCGGGCGCGAGACGCAGCTTGAGGGCGCGGCCCACGCGCCCCCGGAGGCCGCCCGCGACGCCCTGGAGCCCCTCGAGCGTCGTGGCGCGCGCGGCGTCGTCGCCCCCGAGGATGCTCACGAAGACGGTGGCGTGCGCCAAGTCGCGCGACATCTCCACGCCCGTCACCGTCACGAGGCCGGTGACGCGCGGATCCTTCACGCCTTCGGCGAGCACCGTGGCGATCTCCTCGCGGACGGCTTCGGCGACGCGGTCGGGACGGCGGAGGTCGCGGGGCATGCTGACGAGATGCCGGAGGCCGGGGCGGCCTTCCGGCGCCCCTACGCCGGCACCGGCGTCTCGAGCGTGCGCGCGATCGACTCGCGCCGGTAGCACTCGAGGACGTCGCCGACCTTCACGTCGTTGAAGTTCTCGACGCTGATCCCGCACTCGAAGCCGTCCTTGACTTCCTTCACGTCGTCCTTGAAGCGCCGGAGCGAGCCGATCGCGCCGTCGTAGATCTCCTTGCCGTCGCGGATCACGCGGACACGCCCCTGGCGGTTGACGACGCCGCTCCGCACGAAGCAGCCGGCGATCGTGCCGACCTTCGAGACCTTGAACGTCTCGCGCACTTCGGCCTCGCCGAAGACGACCTCCTTCTCCTCCGGACGCAGCATCCCTTCGAGGGCGGCCCGCACGTCGGCGACCGCCTCGTAGATGATCTTGTAGAGCCGGAGCTCGACGCCCTCGCGGTCGGCCGCGGCGCGCGCCTTGGCGTCGGGGCGCACGTGGAAGCCGACGATCGTCGCGCCGGCCGCCTTCGCGAGCAGGATGTCGCCTTCGGTGATGGCGCCGACGCCGCGCTGGACCACTTCGACCTCGACCTCGGGGTTGGAGAGCTGCGCGAGCGCATCGGCGAGCGCCTCGGCGGGGCCGCCCTGGTCGGCCTTGATGACGAGCTTGAGCGTGCGCTTCTCGCCGCCGGCGGCGTGCGCCATGAAGTCCTCGAGCGAGACCGCGCCCTTGCTCGTGCGGCGGCTCTTCGCCTCGCGGTCGAGCCGCTCGCGTCGCTGCGCGATCTCGCGCGCTTCGGCCGAGTCCTCGACGACGAGGAACTGGTCGCCCGCCGTCGGCACGCCCAACGTGCCGAGCACCTGCACCGGGATCGCCGGCCCCACCTCCCGGACCGTCTTGCCGCGCTCGTCGAACATCGCACGCACGCGCCCGGAGTAGAGGCCGCAGATGAAGTCGTCGCCGACCTTCAGGGTGCCGCTCTGCACGAGGACCGTCGCGACCGGGCCCTTGCCGGGATCGAGCTGCGCTTCGATCACCGACCCGGCGGCGCGGCGATCGGGGTTGGCCTTGAGGTCGAGGATCTCGGCCTGGAGCAGGATCTGCTCGACGAGCGCCTGCACGTTGGTGCCCTTCTTCGCGCTGATCTCCGAGTGCAACACCTGGCCGCCGAAGTCCTCGAGCACGACGCCGTGGTTGAGGAGTCCCTGCTTGACCCTCATCGGATTGGCCTGTGGGAGGTCAATCTTGTTGATGGCGACGATGATCGGCACGCCGGCGTTCTTCGCGTGCGAGATCGCCTCGATCGTCTGCGGCATGATCGGGTCGTCGGCCGCGACGACGAGGACGACGATGTCGGTCACCTGCGCGCCGCGCGCGCGCATCGCCGTGAACGCTTCGTGGCCGGGCGTGTCGAGGAAGGTGAGCATCTTGCCACCCGGCGTGGTGACGTGATAGGCGCCGATGTGCTGCGTGATACCGCCCGCCTCGCCCGCGACGACGTTCGTCTTGCGCAGAT
Source organism: Gemmatimonadaceae bacterium (assembly GCA_035286465.1). GTDB lineage: Bacteria > Gemmatimonadota > Gemmatimonadetes > Gemmatimonadales > Gemmatimonadaceae > Fen-1231. The sequence goes on from DATEDF010000089.1 coordinate 23,122, forward strand.
GGTCCAGGAGCGAGGTCTTGCCGTGGTCCACGTGACCCATGATGGTCACGACCGGAGGCCGCGCCCTGAGCGTCTCCGGGGCGTCCTTCACCTCCTCGACGGCCGAGGCGGCGTACTCCTCCTCGCGCACCGCGTTGAAGCCGAACTCGCTGGCGATCAGTTCGATCTGATCGAAGTCGAGCCGCTGGTTGATGGTGACCATCAGGCCGAGGTTCTTGAACGCGAACGCGACGATCTGAGTGGCGGGCACCTTGAGGATCTCGGCCAGTTCGCTGACGGTGATGAACTCGTTGACGCGCACGGTCTTCTTCTCGACCTCGGCGGCGGCGGCGCGGATCGCCTCGAGCTCCTCACGGGAGCCGTCGTCGCGCTGCCCGCGGCGCTTGGGCGCGGGGCCGCCCATCTGGCGCATCGTGCGCGAGATGTTGGCGGACACGGCCTCCTGGTCCACCTGCCCGCGCCTTCCCTTCTTGCGGCGGGGGCCGGCACTGGGCGCCCCGACGCCCATCCCGCCGCCCGGGCGGCGGTCGTCGCGACGCGAAACGCCGCCGCCCAGTCCGGTGCCGGGCGTCGCGGACGCCACCGGTCGCGGCGGGAACGGCAGGCCGCCCGCGACGGGGCGCGGTCGAGGCGAACCGGGCACAACCGGACGCGGGCGCGGCCGCTCCGGGAGCGAATAGGGCGACGGCGCGGGAGGCGCCGGCGGCGCCGGCGGCGCCGCCGCTTCGAGGGGCGGCGCCACGCTGGTCGCCGCGGGCAGGACGAGCGTCGGCGCCGCGCCGGCGGGAGGGAGAGCTTCTGTCGAGAGCGACGGCTCCAGCTTGCGCGCGGTCACGTCGAGTGCGGCCGCCTCGTCAGCAGCCTCCATCGGCGCCGGCGCTTCCGGCTCAGGCGCCGGCATCGCGCGTCGGCGGCGCGTGGTGGACCTCGCGGCGACCGGCGGTGGCGCGGGCTCCGGCTCGGGCGCGGGTCTGGCCTTTGTCCTGGTCTTCGCCACGGCGGCCTTCGCCTTCGTCTTCGGCGCGGCCTTCGCCTTGGGCGCGGGCGCCGCCTTCGCCGGCGCCGCCGTGGTGCGGCGCCGCCGTGCCGGCCCGGCCGGCGCGGCCGACTTCGCGCGGGCGCGCTTCTCGCGCTCCCAGCGCGCGCGGGCACGCGCCACCTGGTCGTCGGCGAGCTGAGTCAGGTGACTACGGACGACCACGTCGAGCGCACGAAGCATCGCGATCACTTCGTCGCTCTCAATGCCGAACTCGGCCGCCAGATCGTGAACGCGGAGCTTCGTCAAGCGATCTTCCCCCGTACCCGCACGTCCGACGCGGAACCGACGATTCCGCGAATGCCCTTCGCCAGCGCGGCATCCACGATGCCGATCACCGCCGTCGCGTCCCGCCCCACCGCGCCGCCGAGCGCGGCGGCACTGACGTCGCGCGCGAGCGGCACGCCCTTGGCGGCCAAGAGCGGCAGCACCTTGTTCACGCTGTGGCGCGAGGCGTCACGCGCCAGCACCGCCAACTGAAGTTTGCCACGTTGCGCCGCCTCGCGCACTCGCTCCACGCCCACGACGACCAGCCGGCCGCGGACCCCGAGGCCGACGAGGCGGAGCGCACGCGCCCAGGTGGCACGGTCGGGCGTCATTGCGCCGGCTCGCCCCCGGGCCTGGCGGCGTCCGCCGCGGAAGCACTGGAGGCGCCCTCGGGGATCGCCGCCGTCTCGTCCGGCCCGCCGTCCGCCGTGACCTCGTTGATGAACGCCATCAGGCGGTCGGCCTCCTCCGGCGCGATGCCGGCGAGCTTCAGGAAGTCCTCGCGCTCGAGGTCAATGATGTCGTTGAGCGTCCGGTAGCCGCCCGCCTCGAGCACCGCGACGGTGGCGGGCGGCAGCCCCTCGATGTCGGAGAGCTTCACGTCGGCGGCCTCTTCGACCTCCTCCTCCTCGGGCAGCGGCTGGAAGAGCGGGATGTCACCGCCACGCTCGAGCCACTCGCGGCTCGAGTAGAGGTCGATCTTCCATTCGGTGAGCTCCGACGCGAGGCGCACGTTCTGCCCGTTGCGGCCGATGGCGAGCGAGAGCTGGTCCTCGTCCACGACCGCCTGGATCGTCTTGGTGGCCTGGTCGCTGAAGACGCGCGCCACCTTTGCCGGCGCGAGCGCGAGCTTCGCGAAGCGCTCGGGATCGGCCGACCAGGGAACGATGTCAATGCGCTCGCCGCCCAACTCCTGGACCACGGCCTGCACGCGCGAGCCCTTGAGGCCCACGCAGGCGCCCACCGGGTCAATCGCGTCGTCCCTGGAGACGACGGCGATCTTCGTGCGACTGCCGACCTCGCGCGACGCGGCGCGGATCTCGACAATCCCCTGCTGGATCTCCGGCACCTCGAGCTTGAAGAGTGCCTTCACGAACATCGGGTCGCCGCGCGAGAGCACGAGCCGCGGCCCCTTGGGCGTCTCCTCGATCTTCTTGAGCACGGCGCGGATGGGCTCACCCTGCTTGTAGTCCTCGCGGTGGTTCTGCTCGCGGTACGGGATGATCGCCTCGGCCTCGCGGAACTTGTTGAGCATCACGACGATCTTGCCGCGCTCGATCTGCTGGATCTCGCCGGAGAGGAGGTCGCCCACGCGTGAGGTGAACTCGTCACGGATCTTCGTGCGCTCACCTTCGCGGACGCGCTGGATGATGCGCTGCTTCGCGGCCTGGACGGCGGAGCGGCCGAACTCGCCGAAGTCCACCGGGATCTCCATCACGTCTCCGACCTCGTACTCCGGGTCCTCGAAACGCGCCTCCTCGAGCGCGATCTCCCGCGCGGGATCCTCGACCGTCTCCACGACGGTCTTGAGGAGCACGATGCGGATCTCGCCGCGATCTTCCTCAATCGCGACCTCGGCCTGCACGGTCGGCCCGTGCTTCTTTGCCAGGGCGGCGTGAATGCCGTCCTGGAGCAGCTCGTGCAACTCCGTGCGTTCGATCTGCTTGGAGTTGGCGAGCTCCCGAATCGCGTTGAGGATCTCCGCCGAACCGGCCATCCCGGGTCTCCTACGGTTGCCAGTGGAAGGCGAGGCGGGCCTCCTGCACGTCCGCCGCCGCCAGTATGATGTCGTTCCCTCTTGCGTCGCGCCCGACGATCCGCGCGGCCGCGCCCTCGCCCGCCACCTCGATGATCTCCAGCTCGACCCACCCGCCGACCGCCGCGAACCGCGGACTTTTCACGCTCGCGCGACGCCCGATGAAGCGACGCCACTCGTCGAGCGACCGGATCTCGCGTTCCAGCCCCGGCGACGAGACCTCGAGCACGTACCGCCCGTCAATCAACTCCGGCGACGCATCGAGCCGCGCCTCGATCGCGCGCGACGCCCGCTCGCAATCAGCGACGCGCACCTCCTGGAGATCACGGCGATCAATCCGCACGTCGAGGACGGGCCGGCCGCGACTCCCCCCGACGCGCAGTTGAACGAGATCAAGTCCGAGCGAGTCAAGTTCAGCAATCACAACGTGTTCCAGTTCAAGCTTCACGTCGCTTCTCTGCTTCCAGCGGAGACAAAAAAATGTGGGGAGACCTTCCCCCACATCCACCGGCGACCGCGAGCGTCGTTCGGCGAAGGGAACATAGAGGGCGGCGGGCGTGGCGTCAAGGAGGAGATGACCGAGACGCAGCCACGCCGCGGAATGCTCCTGCCAGAAGCGTTCTACCTCAGCGGCGCGATGATGACCGCCACCTGACGCTCGGTGTCGCCCGCCCGATGCGAGAAGAAGCGGTCGTTGTCGCAGCGCGTGCAGTGCGGACTCGCGGTGATCTGGCGGACTCCCTGCTCCTTCGCCTGTTCGGCGAGGAGGGCCCGGAGATCCACGTGCCGGCGGCGGATGGTCTTCCAGCCCGTGAGCTGCTCGAACACCTCCGGGCCCACCTCGTAGCAGCGACCGCAGATGGCCGGCCCGAGGTGGAGCTTCAACTCGCCGGGGCCGAACCCGAGCGCGGCCAGGCGCTCAATGCCCTTCGTGACGAGGCGTGCGGCGGCACCGCGCCACCCGGCGTGGAGGAGCGCGACCGTGCCGTCCGGGTGGGCGATGAAGACGGGGACGCAGTCGGCGACGGTGACGGCGCAGGCGACGCCGGCGGCGCGGGAGAGATGGCCGTCGGCGCCCTCGACGCGCACCCATCCGTCCCAGCCGTCGCCGTGCTCGAGGATGCGCGTGCCGTGGACCTGCTGCGCGCTGGCGAGGCGGGGCGCCGCGGACGAGAGCTCGAGGTGCAGGGCGCGCCACCGGCCGAGGGCGGCGGAGTCGGCGGGCTCGTCGTCCGCGAGGCCGAAGTCACCCGCGGCGCGCGTGGTGGTGAACGCGACCACGCCGAAGGAGGCGAAGTCGGGGACCGATTCGCGCAGCGGGAGGCTCGGCGCGGCGGTCACCCGGAGTCGCCCTCGAGGCGCCGGATGCGGGCCCCGAGCGCGCCGAGCCGCTCGTCAATCCGCTCGTAGCCGCGCTCGATCTGGCCGACGTTGTTGATGGTGCTCGTCCCCTTCGCGCAGAGCGCCGCGATGAGCATCGCCATGCCCGCGCGGATGTCGGGCGACTCGACCGTGGCGCCCCGCAGCTCGCTCGGCCCCGCCACGAGCGCACGGTGCGGATCACAGAGCACGATGCGCGCGCCCATCGCGACGAGCTTGTCCACGAAGAAGAGGCGCGACTCGAACATCTTCTCGTGCATCAGGATGATCCCCTTGCACTGCGTGGCAGTCACGATGGCGATGGACATGACGTCGGCCGGGAACGCGGGCCACGGCTGGTCCTCGAGCTTGGGGACGTGCCCGCCCAGGTCGCTCTGGATTTCCATCGCCTGCTCAGCCGGCACGACGAGGTCGTCGCCCTCCTCCCGCGTGACGATGCCGAGGCGCTCGAAGCCGAGCCGGGTCGAGCGCAGGTGCTCGACGCCGGCCTTCTCGATGCGAAGCGCCGAGCGCGTGACGGCGGCGAGACCGATGAACGAACCGACCTCGATGTGGTCGGGGCCGATGGCGTGCGTGGCGCCGTGCAGCGCGCCGCCGCCCACGATCGTGAGGACGTTCGTGCCGATCCCCTCGATGCGCGCGCCGAGCGCGACGAGAAAGCGGCAGAGATCCTGCACGTGGGGCTCGCCCGCGGCGTTCCGGAGCACGGTCGTGCCCCTGGCGGCGACGGCGGCCATCAGCGCGTTCTCGGTGCCCGTGACGCTCGGTTCGTCGAGGAAGACGTCAGCCCCCGTCAGCGCGCGCGCGGTGAAGACGATGCGGTCGGTGAACTCGTGCGTGGCGCCGAGCCGCTCGAGCGCGAGGAAATGCGTGTCGAGCCGGCGGCGGCCGATCACGTCGCCGCCGGGCGGCGCCAGCTCGGCGCGCCCGCAGCGCGCGAGGAGGGGTCCGGCCAGCAGGATGGAGGCGCGGATGCGCGCGCACATCGCGCGGTCGAGCGCGCCCGCGTTCACCTGGCGCGCGTGGACGCGGAGCGTGTTGCGCGCCTTCCACTCCACCTCGGCGCCCGTCGTGCGCACGAGCTCGACGAGCGTCTCGAGGTCGCGGATGCGCGGCACGTTCTCCAGCGTGACCGGCTGATCGGTGAGGAGCGACGCCGCGAGGATCGGGAGCGCGGCGTTCTTGTTGCCGCTCGGGCGGATCGTGCCGCTCAGTTTGCGGCCGCCTTCGACGACGAAGCGCATTGACAAGCGAAGGGCGAAGGGCGAAGAGCGAAGGGCGAAGCGTGATTCGTATGGGGAAGGATGCCCTGACACGAGGGGGACTTCAAGCGCTCGCTTGCCGCTCGCCGCACGCGGGTCTAGGATGCACGGATGACGATGCTCCGCGGGCTCCGCCGGCCGCGCCGACTCACGCGGTCCTGACCGCGACCGTGCGACTCGTCGCGCTCGCGCTCGGCGCGCTCGCGCTGGTAGCGCTCGTGCCGTCCGACGCGTGGGCCTGGACGCCGGGGACGCACATCCTGCTCGGCGAGGCGGTGCTGCGGAGCGCGGCGCTCCTGCCGGCGGCCGTCGCCGCGCTGCTCCGCGCGCATCCGCACGACTTCCTCTACGGCTCGATCGCGGCCGACACGAGCATCGCGAAGAAGTACGCGCGCTTCGGGCGGCACTGCCACGCGTGGCACGTGGGACTGGAGATCCTCGACCGCGCGCGGGACGAGCCGCTCCGCGCCTTCGCATACGGTTACCTGGCGCACCTCGCGGCCGACGCGGTCGCGCACAACTACTTCGTACCGCACCAGCTCGCGGTGACGTCGAGCACGAGCGCGCTCGGGCACAGCTACTGGGAAAGCCGGTTCGAGACGCACATTGGCGAGGCCTTCCCGCGCCGCGCCCACGAGATCGTCCTGCTCGATCACGGCCGGAACGACGAGCACCTGGACCGGATCCTGAGCCCGACGATCTTCAGCACCTCGACGAACCGCCGGATCTTCCGCGGGATGGTGTACGTCACCGACACGGAGAGCTGGCAACGGATCTTCACGGTGATGGCGCAGAACAGCCGGTGGGACCTCGAGGAGCACGACGTGGAGCGCCATCTCGTGCGCTCCTTCGACTTCGTGATGGACTTCCTCTCGCGCGACGCGGCGTCGGAGCCGTACGCGCTCGATCCCGCGGGCGACCGGGCGCTCCGCGCGGCGAAGCGGGTGCGCCGGGCGGCGATGCGCCGCGGCGGCGACGACGAGGCGCGCGCCGACGCCGCGCGCGAGTTCGGCCTGCCGGAGAGCGGGCTGCGTTTCGCGCGCGCGATCGCCGAGCCGCTCTACCTGCCGGCGCGCGCGGCCAGGAGCTGATTCACCTTCCGGGGATCGGCGCGCCCCTCGGACTTCGTCATCACGAAGCCGACGAGCACGCCCTGGAGCTTCCGCTCGCCCGCGGCGAACCGGCCCGCCTCCACCGGATGCTCGGCCCAGACCTCGTCAATCCAGCGCTCGAGCGCGGCGGCGTCGCCCACCTGGAGAAGGCCGTCGCGCTCCGCGACGGCGCGCGCGCTTCCGCCCTCGCGGCCGATCGTCGCGAAGACGGTCTTCGCGGCGGTCGTGCTCAGGGCGCCGCTCTTCACGAGTCCGATCAGTTCGGCCAGGCCGGCGGCGGACACGGGGAAGGCCTCGATCGCCCCGCCGCTCTCGTTCAGCGCGGCGAGCACCTCGCCCATCACCCAGTTGGCGGCGGCCTTCGGGTCGCCCACGGCCTTCGCGACGGCCTCGAAGTAGTCGCCTACCGCGCGATTGGCCGTGAGCACCTCGGCGTCGGCCACCGTCAGCCCGTACGCGGCCGAGAAGCGCGCGCGCCGCGCCGCCGGAAACTCCGGGAGCGCGTGCCGGACGCCCGCGATCCAGGCCGGCGCGAGCACCAGCGGCGGCAGGTCGGGCTCGGGAAAATAGCGGTAGTCGTGGCTCCCCTCCTTGGACCGCGCGGCGCGCACCGCGCCCGCCGCGGCGTCGAAGAGCATCGTCTGCTGGTGCACGTCGGCGCCCGCGTCGTAGGTCGCGCAATGACGCGCGAACTCCAGCTCCAGTGCCTTCGCCACGTTCGAGAAGGAGTTCAGGTTCTTGATCTCCGTTCGCGTCCGCAACGCCGTTTCGCCGCGCGGCCGCGCGCTCACGTTCGCGTCCACCCGCAGGCTCCCTTCCTCCATCGAGCAGTCGGAAACGTCCGCATAGCGGAGGATCTCGCGGATCGCGCGCAGGTACGCGCCGGCCTCCTCACTGCCCCGGATCTCGGGCTCGCTCACGATCTCGACGAGCGGGACCCCGGAGCGATTGAGGTCAATCGCGGTGTGGCCCGCGAAGCGGTCGTGGACCGACTTGCCGGCGTCCTCCTCCATGTGCAGGCGGGTGATCCCGATGCGACGCCCGGGTCCGAGCGCGACCGCGCCGTGCTCCGCAAGGGGGCGGTCGAACTGCGAGATCTGGTATCCCTTCGGCAAGTCGGGGTAGAAGTAGTTCTTGCGCGCGAAGATGGAGCGCTCGTGCACGGCGCAGCCGAGGGCGAGCGCCGCGCGGACGGCCAGCTCCACCGCCCGTTCGTTGAGCACGGGCAGCGCGCCCGGCAGCGCGAGGCAGACCGGGCAGGTATTCCGGTTCGGCTGATCGCCGAAGGAGGTCGGGCATCGGCAGAAGGCCTTGGTGCGCGTCTTGAGCTGCACGTGCACCTCGAGTCCGACGATCATCTCGTATCGCCCGCCGTACGCCGCACGAACACCGTGCGGCTCGTGTGGCTCGCGCGCCTCGCGCCCCTCCCTCATCGGTGCGCCTCCGCCCCGAGCTCCTCCTCGAGCGCATACGCCGCGCGGAACATCAGCGCCTCGCCGAAGCGCGGGGCGAGGATCTGCCCGCCCACGGGGAGGCCGTCCACGCGGCCGATCGGGACGGAGATCGCCGGGATTTCCGCGAGGTTCGCAGTGACCGTGTAGATGTCGCTCAGGTACATCTCGTACGGGTCGGAGATCGCGCCGTGCTCGAAGGCGGGCGTCGGCGCCGTCGGGGTGAAGAGCGCGTGCACGCCGGAGGCGAAGACGTCGGCGAAGTCGCGCGTGATGAGCTCCCGCACCTCCATCGCCTTCCGGTAGTACGCGTCGTAGTAGCCCGCCGAGAGCACGTAGGTGCCGAGGAGGATCCGGCGCGTGACTTCCGCGCCGAACCCCTTCGATCGCGTGGCCTCGTACATCCCGCGCAGGCCGTCGCCCTCGATGCGAAGCCCGTACCGCACGCCGTCGAAGCGGGCGAGATTCGCCGAGCACTCGGCGGGCGCGATGATGTAGTAGACGGGAATGGCGAGGTCGGTGTGGGGGAGCGAGACGTCGCGGATCTCGGCGCCGCGCGCGCGCAGCGCCTCGAGCGCTTGCTCGCAGCGCTCGCGCACCGCGCGGGCCAGCGAGGGCTGGAAGCACTCCTTCGGCTTGCCGATCACGACGCCCGCGAGCGAGCGTTCGCTCGTGCGGAAAGCCGGCACGGGCCGCGGCGCGGAGGTCGCGTCGTGCGGCGTGTCGTCGCCGGAGACGACCTCCATCGCGAGGGCGGCGTCGTCCACCGTGCGCCCGAAGACGCCGATGTTGTCGAGCGACGAGGCGAAAGCGACGAGTCCGAAGCGGCTGATGCGGCCGTAGGTCGGCTTCACGCCGACGATGCCGCAGAACGAGGCGGGTTGGCGCACCGAGCCGCCGGTCTCCGAGCCCAGGGCGATGGGGACGATTCCCGCGGCGACGGCCGCGGCCGAGCCGCCGGAGGAGCCACCGGGCACGCGGGAGCGGTCGAGCGGATTGCGCGCCGGTCCGAACGCGCTGTGCTCGGTGGAGGAGCCCATCGCGAACTCGTCCATGTTTCCCTTGCCCACCAGCACCGCGCCCGCCTTGCGCAGCTTCCGCGCCGCGGTCGCCTCGTAGGGACTCACGTACCCTTCGAGGATGCGCGAGCCGCACGACGTCGTGAGCGCGGTGGTGGCGATGTTGTCCTTGAGCACGACGGGGACGCCCGCGAGCGCGCCGTCCGTGGGGGCGGTCGCGGCGGCGTGAAGCGAGAAGTCGCGGTCCGAGGACAGGATGCAGTTGAGTCCCGCCGGGCCGGCGTCCACCTCGCGGGCACGCGCGAAGCTCGCCTCGACCATCGCGGCGGCGCTCGCCCTGCCCTCACGAACCGCGGCGGCGATCGCCGCGGCGCCCGTCGCGAGGAGTGACTCGGGCGTAGCGCTCACGACTCCTCCGCGGGGTCGTCGTGCGTGGCGAGGCGCGGCACGAGGAAGAATCCCGCGCGCATCTTCGGGGCGAAGTCCTCGCGCGCGCGCTCGAGGGCGACGCCCGGTGGCGCGTCGGCGCGGAGCGGCATTGCCTCGCGCGCATCCTGCGCCGAGCGGACCGCGCCCGCGCTCTCGACCTGCTGCAGCACCTCCATGTGGCCGAGGATGCCGTTCAGCTCCCGGACCAGCGCCTCGACGCGGTCCTCGGGCACGCCGAGGCGCGCGAGACCCGCGATGTGCAGGACGTCCTCGCGGGAGACCGCCATCAGTCGAAATCCCGCTCGAGTCCCGCGAAGGCGACGACGAGCCGCTTGCGGCCCACGCTCTCGTCGTCGAAGTCCACGGTGACCTTGGTGTCGCGCCCCGCGCCCGCGAGTTCGGCGATGATGCCCGAGCCGAAGGTGCGGTGGCGCACGCGCTCCCCTTTCGCGAACGCCGGGAGGTCCTGCGACACCTCCTCGAGCGCCACCGGCCGCTCGCGCGCGGCGTCGGCGTGCCAGTGGCGCGTGTGGTCGTCATCGTCCCATGCCGCCGCCGGTGCGCGACGCCGGATGCGCGCCGCCGCGGGGCCGCTCGCGCGCGCCCGGATCGTCGCCTGGCAGTCGAGGAGCTGTTCCGCCGCCGGCGTGATGAAGCTCGAGACGACGGACGGGAGTTGTTCCCCGTTGCGGCGCCGGCTCCTCGCCCAGGTGAGGACGAGCTTCTTCTCGGCGCGCGTGATGCCGACGTAGAAGAGGCGCCGCTCCTCCTCGAGCAGCGCGGGATCGTCGAACGCGCGGCTCAATGGAAAGAGGCCGTCCTCCAGCCCGGCGATGAACACCACCGGGAACTCGAGTCCCTTCGCCGTATGAAGCGTCATCAGGGTGACCGCGTCGGCGTCGGCCGCGAGCTGGTCCACGGTGGCGACGAGCGACGCGCGCTGCAGGAAGTGGTCGAGCGGCCGGAGGCCGACCTCCCCGCCGTCCTCGATCACGAGCTCGGCGGCACCGCGCGCGAGCTCGGCGACGTTCTCCAGCCGCTCGTGCGCGCCGGACCCCTCCGCCCGCAGGAACTCCGCGTAGCCGATCGCGTCCACGAGCGCCGGGACGAGGGCGTCCACGCTCGCGTCGGCGGCCATCGCGCGAAAGCGCTCGACGAGCCCGGCGAACCCGGCGAGCGCCTGCCGGGTGGCGGGGCGGAGGTCGGCGACAAGGTCCTCGCGCGCGGCGGCGGCGAGCAGCGGCACGCCCGCCGCGCGCGCGGCCAGCGCGAGCGTCTCGACGGTCGTCTCGCCGACGCCGCGGCGCGGGGCGCCGATCGCGCGGCGGAACGCCTCGTCGTCGGCCGGGTTCGCGATGAGGCGGAGCCACGCGAGGAGGTCCCGGACTTCGCGACGGTCGTAGAAGCGCACGGCGCCGACCAGCCGGTACGGGAGCGCGCGCCGGCGGAACGCCTCCTCGAGCGGGCGGCTCTGGGCGTTGGTGCGATACAGCACGGCCACGCCGCCGAGGGCGTCACCGTCCCGGGTCCGCCGCGATTCGATGGTCTCCGCGACGTACTCGGCCTCGTCGCGGTCGTCGAGCGCGGTGACGAGCGCGACGGCCTCGCCCGCCGCCCGCGTGGCGCGGAGCGTCTTTCCGCGGCGGCCGACGTTCTCGGCGATGACCACGTTCGCCAACTCGAGGATGGCCGGCGTCGAGCGATAGTTCTCCTCGAGCCGCACGATGCGCGCGGCGGGATACGCGCGCTCGAACTCGAGGATGTTGCGCACGTCGGCGCCGCGCCAGCCGTAGATCGCCTGGTCGTCGTCACCGACGACGACGACGTTGCGATGGCCGGCGGCGAGCAGTTTGACCAGCTCGTCCTGCGCGCCGTTCGTGTCCTGGTACTCGTCCACGAGGACGTGCCGGAAGCGCCGCTGGAAGCGCACGCGCACGTCGTCGTGCGCGCGGAGCAGCTCGACGGGAAGCCAGAGAAGGTCGTCGAACGAGACGGCGTTGGCCGCGCGGAACTCGGCGTCCCACGCGGCGTAGAGCGGCGCGACAGCGCGGGCGAGCGGCGTCTGCGCGAGCGCCGCGTACTCCGCGCTCGGCACGAGCGCATTGCGCGCCTCGGAGATCGCGGCCGCGACCGCCCGCGGCGCCCAGGCCCTGGGCGAGACGCGGTGGCGGTCCATCAGGCGGCGGACCACGGCGAGCGTGTCGTCCTCGTCGTAGATCGTGAAGGCGGCGGTGCGCCCCACCAGCGGCGCGTGGGCCCGGAGCATCCGCGCGCCGACGGCGTGGAAGGTGCCGATCCACATCCCGGCCGGCTCGGCGCCGAGGAGCCGCGCGACGCGCGCGCGCATCTCGCGCGCGGCCTTGTTGGTGAAGGTGACCGCGAGGATCTCGTCGGCGCGCGCGCGGCCGTCCCGGAGGAGGCGCGCAATGCGCGCGGTGAGGACGCGCGTCTTGCCGGATCCGGCGCCCGCGAGGACGAGCAGGGGCCCTTCCCCGTGTTCGACGGCTTCGCGCTGCGCCGGATTGAGGGCGACCTGCGTCCCGGCGGGGGACGGCCCGTTCATCCCGGTAAGATAATGTCGAATACCGCGCCGCGATCCGACGGTACGAGCGTGAGCCGGCCGCCGTGATTCTCTTCGACGATGCGCCGCGTGAGCGCGAGGCCGAGCCCCCAGCCGCTCTCCTTGGTGGTGAAGCCCGGCGAGAAGATGCGACTCCGGAGGTCGCGCGGAATGCCGGGCCCGTCGTCGCTGACGCGCACGCGCGCACCGCCCTCGGGCCGCGGGTCCACGCGCACGACGATGGCGCCGCCGCGTCCGGCGAGGGCGTCGAGCGCGTTCTTCACGAGCGACTCCACGGCCCACTCGAGGAGGACCAGGTCGCCGGGGACGGCGATCGCGTCGGCGGGCCGCTCCGCGCGCACCGCGATGGGATGGGCAAGCGTCGGCGCGCGCGCCGCGAAATACGCGACCACGTTCGCCGCCACGGCGCTCACGTCCACCGGATCGCGGCGCGGCGGCCGGCCGATGCGCTCGAAGCGATGGGACACGCGCTCGAGCCGCTCGATGTCTCCCTGCATGTGCGGCAGCGCCTGCGCCACGACGGGATCGCCCTCGCGCGCGCGCAGCAGCTCGAGCCAGCCGCTCAGGCTGGAGAGCGGCGTGCCGAGCTGATGCGCCGACTCGCGCGCCATCCCGGCCCAGACGTGCTCCCGCTCGGCACGGCTCCTGGCGCGGAGCACGCTGACGCCCGCGAACACGAGGACGACGAGCGCCGCCAGTTGCACGAACGGCACGACGCGCATCCGGTTGAGGAACGGCGTGCGCCCGAAGTGCACGGTCACGAGCCCGGGGCGGACGACGGGCGCGTTCTCGCGATCGAGCGCTCGCACGTAGTCGAGCAGTCGCGGGTCACGGGCGTGTGCCGGGTCCCGCACGAGCGCGTCGAACGGCGTGTTCGCGGCGGCATACGGCGCGCCCGACGGGTCGGTGAGGACGACCGGCACGCCGAGTTCGCGCACGCTCCTGGAGAGATCGGCGAGCGCGCCGAGGCCGCCTTCGCCGGTCGTGTCGGTGAGGCCCTCGTAGACGCGCGCGTACATCCGGCTCGTCGCCGCGCCCTGCGCGTTCAGCTCGGCGGCGATGCGGCGCGTGTACCACACGTACGAGGCGAGCAGCGCGAGCAGGCCGACGGTGACGAGGACGCCCGGCGCGCTTCGTCGCATCGGCTAGCGAATGACGTCGGCGCCAAGGTAGCCGCGGAGCGCGTCCGGCACGCGCACGCCGCCGTCGGCGAGCTGGCCGTGCTCGAGGAGCGCGGCCACCACGCGCGGAAAGGCGAGTCCGGACGCGTTCAGCGTGTGGACGAAGCGCGGCTTTTCGCCGGGCGCCGGGCGGTAGCGGATGCCGGCGCGCCGCGCCTGGAAGTCGCCGAAGTTCGAGCACGAGGAGACCTCGAGCCACTGCCCCACCCCCGGCGCGAAGACCTCCAGGTCGTACGTCTTCGCGCTCGCGAAGCCCGTGTCGCCTGTGGCGAGGAGGACGACGCGATAGGGCAGCTCGAGCCGCTGGAGCACCGTCTCGGCGTGCCGCGTGAGCAGCTCGTGCTCCGCGGGCGAGTGCTCCGGCGCGCAGAAACGCACGATTTCGACCTTGTCGAACTCGTGCACGCGCAGGAGCCCGCGCGTGTCCTTGCCCGCCGCGCCGGCCTCGCGGCGGAAGCAGGCGCTGAAGGCGGTGAAGGCGCGTGGCAGCGTGCCGGCGTCGAGGATCTCGCCCGCGAGCAGGTTCGTGAGCGGCACCTCGGCGGTCGGAATCGCGAAGAGCGCGTCGTCACGCAGGGCGTACATGTCGTCCTCGAACTTCGGGAGCTGCCCCGTGCCGACCATCGCCGCGCGGTTCACCAGGAGCGGTACCCACACCTCCTCGTAGCCGAACTCGCGTGTGTGGAGGTCGAGCATGAAGTTCATGAGCGCGCGCTGCAGCCGCGCGCCGAGCCCGCGGAAGACGATGAACCCGGAGCCGGCCACCTTCGCGCCGCGCGCGAGGTCGAGGATGCCCAGGGCCTCGCCGATCTCCCAGTGGGGTCGCACGCCGCTCTCGGCGCGCGGCGTGCCCCAGCTCCGCACGACGGCGTTCGCCGCCTCGCCGCCCTCGGGCACGTCGTCGAGCGTGAGATTGGGGAGCTCGAGCAGGATCGCGTCGAGTTCGCTCTCCGCGCTCGCGCGCTCGCCCTCGAGCCGCGCGATCTCGTCGCCCAGCGCGCGGGTGCTCGCGACAAGCTCCCCGGCCGGTTCGCCCGCCTTCTTGCGGCGCGCCACCTCCTGGCTCGCGGAGTTGCGCGCGGCCTTGCGCTCCTCGACCGCCTGGATCGTCGCGCGCCGGTCACGGTCGAGGCGCTCCGCGCGCTCGATGAGCGGGCCCATCGCCTCGAGGATCCCGCGTCGCCGCATCCCTTCGCGCAGGGCGCCGGCCTGGTCGCGGACCATCCGGAGGTCGTGCACGGTCAGAACGCCGGAAGACCCGGCGCCAGCGAGCGGAAGCCGCAGTTCTGGTTGATGAGGGCGCGTCCGTACATCGTGCGGGCAGGCACGTCCACCGAATCAACGACGATCTTAGCGTGCAGGAACGGCGTCACCGAGAGCGCGCACGCCGGCTCCTGCGACTGCACGACAGCCGCCTCGCCTCGCCGCACGACCGTCGTCGAGTCCACCACGTAGCCGCTCCGCGGCGCTTCGGTCACGCTCTCGAATGCGACGCCCGGCCTCACGATGCCCACGCGCCGCGTCCCCGCCGGGTTCTGCGCCACGACGTTGACCGGGAGGAGCACGATCTCGCCCTGCGCGTTCAGGTCGAACGCGACGTCGAAGGCGAGCGTGCCGTCCACGCGCGCGACGGATTTCACCGCGATGTTGAGGGCCGTCGCGAAGGCGATCGGCGACCCGCTGAGCGCGTGCACCGTAAAGGGCTGCGTGACGTTCGTGAACTGGGCCGTCACCCTGAACGGGTCGTCGCAACCGGCGGCGAGCGCGAGGCCGGCGACCAGCATGAAACCGCGCAGGCAGGCAAGGCCGCGCGCCGCGCGCGAGGGGGCGTTTTTCGAGATCATCGTGGCGAGGCGTAGTGTATCGTGACGACAGGGCAACTTCAAGCGAATCACGCGCTTGACTTCACTCTGAGAGTGCGTACACTTCGACAACGTTTCCTCCCCTTCCGGAGCGGCCATGCCCACGATTCGCGACCTCGTCGCGGCCATCCGCCAGCGCGACGGTGTCGAGGCGGCGGTCGTCCTCGGCCGCGACGGCCTGCTGATTGACAGCCAGGCCGCACCGACGGTGGACGCGGAACGAGTCGCGGCGCACGTGCCGTCCATCATCCAGTTCGCCGACGAGATGGGGGGATCGGCCTCGCGTGGCACGCTTCAGACGGCGGTGCTCGAGCACGAGCGCGGGCTCGCCGTGGTCTCCTGTCTCTCCCCGGACGCCGTGCTCCTGGTGCTGGTGCAGCCGACGGCCAATCTGGGGCAACTGCTCTACGAACTGCGACGAAACCGCGCCAACATCGCCGCGCTCGTCTGATCGTTCTCTTTCCACGGACACTCGCGGGTCGTGACGTGGCACGTGCTGGTGGCCGATGACGAGCCGCACATCGGCCGCATCATCCAGACCAAGCTGGAGCAGGGCCCGTTCCGGGTCACGATCGTGTCCGGCGGCAACGAGGCCCTGGCGGCCCTCGCAGAGTACCCCGATGTGTCGCTCGTGCTCCTCGACCTGATGATGCCGGGACGGTCGGGGCTCGAAGTGCTGGCGGAGATGCGGGCGAACCCGCGCTGGTCGCGCGTGCCGTGCATCATCCTCACCGCCGCCGGGCAGGACCAGCGCTACGAGGAGGCGATGCGGCTCGGCGCCAGCGATTACATGACCAAGCCGTTCAGCCCGAAGCGACTCTACGCGCGCGTGGCGGAGCTGGTGGGCGCCGTGGAGGAGGGTCGGGCGCCCGAGGGCGCGCCGTGAGCCGCGCGCCATGAGCCAGACTCCGGAAGCCCGCGGCGCCGCGCGCTGGGTGGTCGTGCTCGCCGGCGGCGTGGGTTCGCGATTCTGGCCCGTGAGCACGCCGGAGCGCCCCAAGCAGCTCCTGCCGCTCGTCTCGTCGCGGCCGATGCTGCGGGAGACGGTGGACCGGCTCTCGCCGGTCGCGCCGCCCTCACGCACGCTCGTGCTCACGAGCGCGTCGCTCGCGCCCGCGGTGCGGGCGATGCTGCCGGAGCTGAGCGCGGACCACGTCGTCGAGGAGCCGACGGCGGCGGGCACGGCGGCGGCGCTCACCTGGGCCGCGCACCAGATCACCGCGCGCGCGAGCCGGGACGCGGTGATGCTCTCCGTGCACGCCGACTGGGCGATCGGCGACCCCGAACGCTTCCGCGCGGCGCTGGCCGAGGCGGCCGACGCTGCCGAACGCGAGCACGCGCTCGTCACCGTCGGCGTCGTGCCGCGGGCGCCGGATACCGGACTCGGGTACATCGAGCCCGGCGCCGTGGTGCGGGGAGCGTTGCGCCGGGTCGCACGGTTCGTCGAGAAGCCGGACCGCGCGCGCGCCGAGGCACTGGTCGCCGCCGGGTGCCTGTGGAACTCGGGGATCTTCGCGTGGCGCGCCGGCGACCTGCTGGATGAGATCCGCGCGCACTGCCCGGAGGTCGCGGACGCGCTCGCGGCGCACGCGGACGATCGCGAGGCGTTCTTCGGCGCCGTGCGTGCCGTCGCCATTGACGTGGGGTTGCTGGAGCGGAGCGACCGCGTCCTGGTGCTTCCGGGCGAGTTCGGCTGGAGCGACGTCGGCACGTGGGCCGCGCTGCGCGGCGTGCGCGCCGCCGACGCGCACGGCAACGTGCCCGCCGGCACGGCCTGGCTGCACGAGGCGCACCGCAACGTCGTGCACGCCGACGGGACGGCGGTGGTGCTCTACGGCGTGGACGACCTTGTCGTGGTGGCCACGCGTGGCGTGACGCTGGTGACCACGGTGGAGCGCGCCGCCGACCTCAAGGCGCTGCTCGACGCGCTGCCACGCGAGATGCGCGAGATGCGCGAGGGGCGCGAGGGGCGCGAGGGGCGCGAGCGATGACGGCCCCGTTCGTGCTGTACGACGACGCGCGCGCGCGCGAACTGGAGCCGTTCGCGCTGACGCGACCCGTCGGCGAACTCGTGGCCGGTGCCGAGCTGGTGCGCCGGCGATGGGAGCGCACGGCGGGTGCCGGGGCGACGGCGTTCGTGGGCGCGCCGCACCTCGAGCGGTTCGAGGAGCCGGGCGCGCCGCGCGCGGCGCGCGGGACGCTGCCGGCCGGGACGGTGCTGGCGAATACGCGCTGCGCCCCCGCGCTCGACGCGCGGCTCGGCGACGGCGCGGCGTGGCGCTGCGCGGGGCGGGTCGCGGCCGTCCGGCTCGCGGCACCGCTCGAGGTCGCCCGCCTCGCCGACGGCGCGCTCGCGCTCGAGTCGCTGGCCACGGGGCGCACGAGTGAACTGCGCGGCTGGTGGCTCGACGAGGTGTGGGACCTCGTCCGCCACCTGAGCGCGATGCTCGGCGCGGACCTCGCCGTGCTCGGGCCCGAGGAGGGCGGCGCGCCGCCGAGCGAGATGCGCGTGCTGGGCGAACACCCGGCATTCGTCGCGGCCGGCGCCTACATCGAGCCCTTCGTGCTCGCCGACACGACCGCGGGGCCCGTGCTCGTGCGCCGTGACGCGCGCGTCGAGGCGTTCACGCGCCTCGTCGGCCCGTGCGTGATCGGCGAGCGCACACGCGTGCACGGCGGGAAGATCGCGTGGTGCTCGATCGGCGCGGACGCGCGCGTGTGCGGCGAGATGAGCGTTGCGATCGTCATCGGGCACGCCAACAAGGCGCACGACGGGTTCGTCGGCCACTCGGTGATCGGGCGGTGGGCGAACCTCGGCGCAGGCACGATCACCAGCAATCTCAAGAACAACTACGGCGAGGTGACGCTCTGGACGCCGCGCGGCGCCAGGGCCACCGGGATGCAGTTCCTCGGCGCGATGATCGGCGATCACGCCAAGACGGCGATCGGAACCCGGCTCACGACCGGGAGCGTGGTGGGAGCCGGCGCCAACGTCTTTGGCGACGCAGTGCCGCCCAAGTTCGTGCCGCCGTTCGCCTGGGGCGCCGCGCCGCCCTTCGGCACGTTCGAGCGGGAGCGGTTTCTCGCCGTGGCGGAACGCGTGATGCGGCGGCGGGAGGTGACGCTCACCGACGGCCAGCGCCAGGCGCTCTCGGCCGCCTGGGCGCGCCGCGGCGTCTTCGTGCCGTGAAGGCCTGGGCGCTTGGCAGCGGGAGCCGCGGGAACGCGATCCTCCTGGAGTGCGGCGGCACGCGGGTGCTCATTGATGCCGGATTCGCGCCGCGCGCGCTCGCGCGGCGACTCGCGACGGTGCACGTGCCACCCGAGTCCATCGAGGCGGTGGTGGTCACGCACGAGCACGTGGACCACTCGCGGGGCGTGGCGGCGGCGCAGGCGAAGTGGGGGTGGCGCGTCGTCGGCTCCGCGGGGACGCTGGCCGGGATCGGCGGACTCGACGCGAGGCGCACGATCGCGGTCGCGCCGGCGCGCGCGTTCGCGATCGGGGCGCTGGACGTCGAGCTGGTGCGCGTGCCGCACGACGCCGCCGAGCCGACGGCGGTGCTGGCAACCGTGCGCCGCTCCGGCTTCCGCGCGGGGTGCGCGCACGACCTCGGCTCGGTGAGCGGCGCGCTCCGCCGCGCGTTCACCGGGCTCGATCTCCTGCTCCTCGAGTCGAACCATGATGAGGCGCTGCTGCGGAGCGGTCCGTATCCGCCCTTTCTCCAGGACCGGATCGCGAGCCGCACCGGGCACCTGAGCAACCGCCAGTCGTCGGGGCTCGCGAGGGAACTGGCCGGACCGTCGCTCCGGGCCCTCGTTCTCCTCCACCTGAGCGAAGTGAACAACACGCCCGAGCACGCGACGCACGCGGCCACGATGTCCCTCGCGGGCACACGGGTGCGCGGTGTGGCGGTCGCGGCGGCCGCGCAGGATCGGGTCGTCGGCCCCTTCGGCGACGCCAGGGGCGGCGCGCGACAGCTTCGACTGGCGCTGTAGCCGCAGACATCAGACATCAGAAGTCAGACGTCAGACGTCAGAAAGAACGCGGGAGCCCCGACCGACTGGAGCTCCCGCGCTTTCGCTACTGCCTTCAGCCGTCAGCGATCTGATATCTGGCGTCTGGCGTCTGACGTCTGCCCCTAGTACATCCCTCCCATCCCGCCACCCGGAGCGGCCGGCACCGGCCGCTCTTCCTTCTTCTCGACGACGAGTGCTTCCGTCGTCAGCAGGAGCGCCGCAATGGAGGCGGCGTTCTGGAGCGCCGTGCGGGTCACCTTCGTCGGGTCAATGACACCCGCCAGGACGAGGTCTTCGTAGGTGTCCGTGAGCGCGTTGTATCCGAAGTTCTTGTCCTTCGACGCACGCACCTTCTCCACGACGATGGAGCCCTCGGCGCCGGCGTTCTGGACGATGATCCGGATCGGCTCCTCCAGCGCGCGGCGGACGATCTCCACGCCGATCTGCTCGTCCTCATCCAGCTTGACCGCCTTGAGCGCGGTCTGCGCGCGGATGAAGGCCACGCCGCCGCCGGGCACGATCCCCTCCTCCACGGCCGCGCGGGTCGCGTGCAGTGCATCCTCGACGCGGGCCTTCTTCTCCTTCATCTCGCTCTCCGTCGGCGCGCCGACGTTGATCACCGCCACGCCGCCTGCGAGCTTCGCCTTCCGCTCCTGGAGCTTCTCCTTGTCGTAATCGCTCGTGGACTTCTCGATGGCGACCTCGATCTCCTTGATGCGGCCCTTGATCTTGTCCGCCTCGCCGGCGCCGTCAATCAACGTCGTGTTGTCCTTGTCAATGACGATGCGCTTGGCGCGGCCCAGGTCGGTCAGCACGGCGTTCTCGAGCTTGAAGCCGACTTCCTCACTGATCACCTGCCCCTTCGTGACCACCGCGATGTCCTCGAGCATCGCCTTGCGGCGGTCGCCGAAGCCCGGCGCCTTGACGCCGCAGATCTTGAGCGTGCCGCGCAGCTTGTTCACCACGAGCGTCGCGAGCGCCTCGCCCTCGATGTCCTCCGCGATGATGAGGAGCGGCTTTCCCGTCTGCGCCACCTTTTCCAGCACGGGGAGGAGGTCCTTCATCGAGGAGACCTTCTTGTCGTGGATCAGGATGTAGGCGTCCTCGAGGGCCGCCTCCATCTTCTCCGGATCGGTGATGAAGTAGGGCGAGAGGTAGCCGCGGTCGAACTGCATGCCGTCCACGGTCTCCAGCGTGGTCTCGAGTCCCTTTGCCTCCTCGACCGTGATGACGCCGTCCTTCCCCACCTTCTCCATCGCCTCGGCGATGAGATCACCGATCTCCTTGTCGTTGTTGGCCGAGATCGAGCCGACCTGCGCAATCTCCTTCTTGCCGCTCGTCGGGACGGAGAGCTTCTTGAGCTCCTCCACGACCGTGATGACGGCCTTCTCGATGCCCCGCTTGATCGCCATCGGGTTGGCGCCGGCGGTGACGTTCTTGAGTCCCTCGCGGAAGATCGCCTGCGCGAGCACCGTCGCGGTCGTCGTGCCGTCGCCGGCGATGTCCGACGTCTTCGTGGCGACTTCCTTCACCATCTGCGCGCCCATGTTCTCCACGGGATCGGAAAGCTCGATCTCCTTCGCGACGGTCACGCCGTCCTTGGTGACGGTCGGGGCGCCGAACTTCTTGTCCAGGACGACGTTCCGGCCCTTCGGGCCGAGGGTGACCTTCACCGCCTCGGCGAGCTGATCAACGCCACGCTTCAGGGCCGACCGCGCGTCGGTGTTGAAGTGCAGTTCCTTGGCTGCCATTGCGTTATTCCTTCAGAAAGAGGTGAGGTTCAGCTGAGCACGGCGAGGATGTCGGTCTCGCGGAGAATGAGCACCTGCTCGTCGTTGATGGTGACTTCCGTGCCGCTGTACTTCCCGTAGAGGATCTTGTCGCCGACCTTGACCTCCATCGGCACGCGCTTGCCCTCGTCAATGCGACCCGGGCCGACGGCGACGACTTCACCCTGCTGCGGCTTCTCCTTGGCGGTGTCGGGGATGTAGAGTCCGCCGCGCATCTGCTCGGTTTCCTCAAGCGGCCTCACGACGACGCGGTCGGCCAGTGGCGCGACCTTCGTTGCGGTGGTGGTCTTTGCTGCCATGATGAGTGCTCCTCCTCTCGTGGTTCAATGCGGACTGGCGATGGACAAACGAGGCTTTAGCACTCACCAGGCACGAGTGCTAACAACCCGAAGCGTACTCGTCGGGTGGGTGTGAGTCAACGGGTGGGGGTGAGTCAACGGAGGATACCGCGGGCGCAGTCAGGGTTTCGATTACACGCAAGTTGCTGGGCCGCAGTTACTTACCTATGAAGATCTCATCCAACCTGTCGCAAGGCGAGCATCTTGTACGCCATCGCCAGCCCCTGCAACGTCAGGTTGGGCTCGACCCTGTCGAACTCGGTGCAGAGATCCTCGAAGCTCGTGACAAGCCCGCCGGTGCCGATCACGAGCGGCGTCTTCTTGCGGGGCCACGCGGCCTTGAGGCGGCGCACGAGTCCGTCAATCGCCTCGGCGGCGCCGAAGACGACGCCCGCGCGGATGCACTCCTCGGTGCGCCTCCCGAGCACGCTCTTCGGCGGCACGATTTCGGTGGCCGGGAGCTTCGAGGTCTTGCGGAAGAGCGACTCGGCGGACATCAGGACACCGGGCGCGATGACGCCGCCCAGGAAGACGCCGTCGGCCGTGATGCAGTCGAAAGTGGTGGCCGTGCCGAGGTCCACGACGATGCAGTCGCGCTTGTGCAGGCGACTGGCGGCGAGGGTGTTGAGGATCCGGTCGGCGCCGACGGTGAGCGGCTCTTCCACGTCGAGGGTGATGGGGAGCTTCGAGCGGCCATCCACGATCAGCGCCGGAGCGCCCGTGAGGCGCTCGCAGGCTTCGGCGAGCGGCGCCGTCACGGGTGGGACGACGGATCCGATCGCGCTTCCCCGGACCGTCGAGCGCCTGACGCCTGCCGCGTCGAGGAGCGCGAGGAGGAGGAGGTAGACTTCGTCGGGCGTACGGCTGCCGTCGGTGGTGACGCGCCAGCGCTCGCGGACGGCGAGTCCGTGGCAGAGGCCGATCGTGGTCTCGGAGTTGCCGACGTCGAACGCGAGAATCATGGTGCCTCCCTCTCCTCCCCGGCGAACTCGAGTGACCCGCCGCGGTAATGCGCGACCCCACCCGCGGATTCGATGATGAGCGCGCCGTCGCTCGTGATGCCCTGGACGACGCCCCGGGCCGGCCGTGCGCACCGGCGGCCCCGAGCATAGTCGCGCGCGGCAAAGTCCGCGAGCTCGGCGCTCGAGAGCGGGCCGCGCGCCTCGGCGGCGACGCGCAGCACCGGGACGAGCACCTCGAGCAGCGCGAGGCGCGTCGCGGTGGGCCTGAGGCCCGCCGCGGAGGGCACGTCGGCGGGCGGGGCGATGTTGACGCCGAGGCCGATGGCGACCCAGTCGGGCCGCTGGTCGCGCCAGCGCGCCTCCACGAGGATGCCGCCGAGCTTGCGCGGGCCGACGTAGAGGTCGTTAGGCCACTTGACGGTGACGCGGCACGCGGCGAAGTGCTCGAGCACCGGGGCCGCGCCGAGGCCGAGCCGGAGCGAGAGCACGTCGAGCCCCGAGTCGCTCTCCGGGCGCTCCACGAGCGTCATCCAGAGCCCATGGAACGCGTGCGAGGTCCAGCGGCGGCCGCCGCGGCCCCGGCCGGCGCGCTGTTCGTCGGCGACGACGAGCGTGCCCGCGGCGGCGCCCGCGGCGCCCAGCCGATGCGCCTCGTCCATCGTCGAGGCGACGCGCGCGAAGAGGGCGACACGCGGGACGCCGAGCCGCGCCGCGAGCGCGGCGGCGTCGAGTCCTTCGAGCCGGTGCGCGGTCATCCCCGGGCGGCGGCGAGCGCGAGCACGGCGGCGCCGAGCGCGAAGCGGTAGAGCGCGAAGACGGCGAACCCGCGACGCTGGACGAAGCGGAGGAGCACGGCGATGGCCAGCCAGCTCGAGAGCGCCGCCGTGGCGACGCCGACAAGGAGTGGCGCCGTGACGCCGCTCTCGGCGAGCGCTTTCGGCACCTTCAGCGCCGCGGCCGCGGCGATGATCGGCATGGACATCAGGAAGCTGAACACGGTGGCGCTCGGGCGGTCGAAGCGGAGCGCGCGCGCCGCAGTGATGGTGGCCCCGGAGCGCGAGACGCCGGGAATGAGCGCGAAGGCCTGCGCGCACCCGACCAGGAGCGCGTCGCGCCACCGCATCGCGGGCAGCGCGCGGATGCGCGCCGCGGAGGCGTCCACGATCCAGAGCACGGCGCCCATCACGATCAGCGCGAGCCCCGTCAGGGCCGGCGTGCGGAAGACGGTCTCCGCCTGCTTCTCCAGGAGGAGTCCCGCCAGGGCGCCGGGCACGGTGGCGAGCGCGAGGAAGAGCGCGCGACGCTCCTGTTCCGTCTCGACGCGGCGCCGGACCGCGATCGCGAAGGCGGCGCGGCCCAGCGCGACCCACTCGGCGCGAAAGTACCAGAGGAGCGCCACGAGCGTGCCCACGTGCAGCGCGACGTCGAAGGCAAGCCCGGGCGCGGACCAGCCGAAAGCCCACGGCGCCAGCGAGAGATGCGCGGAGCTCGAAATGGGCAGAAACTCGGCGAGGCCCTGGAGCGATCCCAGGACGAAGGACTGAAAGAGGGTGATGTCGGACACCTCCGGACTACCCGCGCACCGCGGCCGGCTCCGCCTGGTAGAGCGCCTCGTACTTCGCCACGATCTGGTCGAGCGAGAAGCGCGCGCGGGCGTCGGCCGCAGCGGCAGCGCTCATCGCCTTCCAGCGCGTCTCGTCACCGAGAATCTCGAGCGCGACGGCCGTCATCGCGTCGAGGTCGCCGACGGGACGCAGCGCCCCTGTTTCGCCGTCCCGGATGACCTCGCGGATGCCACCCGCGTCGTAGGCGAGCGCCGGCACGCCGCACGCCAGGGCCTCGAGCGCGCTGAGCCCGAACGATTCGCGGTCCGACGGGAGCACGTAGAGGTCGGCCGACGCGAGGAGCGGGGCGACGGCGTCGATCCGGCCGAGGAAGAGGACGTCGTGCTCGAGGCCGAGGGCGCGGGCTTCCTCCTCCGCGGAGATCCGCTCCGGGCCGTCGCCCACCATCACGAGCACGCTCGGCTGCTGGCGCCGCACCCGGTCGAAGATGCGCACCACGTCAATCACGCGCTTCACGGGTCGGAAGTTCGAGATGTGCATCAGGATCTTCTTCCCCTGGCCGAACTGCCGCCGGAGCGTCGGCTCGTAGCGGCGGCGGTCGTAGACGGCAGGATCCACGAAGTTGTGGATGACCTGCACGTCGCGGCCCTCACACCCGAACGCGCGCACGGTCTCTTCCTTGAGGAACTGTGAGACCGCGGTGATCCGGTCGGACTTCTCGATCGAGAACTTGGTGATGGCGTAGAACGAGTGGTCCTGTCCGACGATGGTGATGTCGGTGCCGTGCAGCGTGGTGATCACGGTGATGTCACGCCCTTCCTCGCGCAGCATCTGCTTGGCGATCCACGCGCTCGTGGCGTGTGGAATGGCGTAGTGGACGTGGAGCAGGTCGAGTCCTTCCCTGACCACCACTTCGTGCATCCGCACGGCGAGCGCGAGGTCGTAGGGCGGATACTGGAACAGCGGATACCGCCCGACGTCCACTTCGTGGAGGAAGACGCGGGGGAGGAACACCGGCAGCCGGAACGGCTGCTGGTAGGTGATGAAGTGCACCTCGTGCCCGCGCGCGGCGAGCGCGATGCCGAGCTCGGTGGCGACCGCGCCCGAGCCGCCGTAGGTCGGATAGCAGGTGATGCCGATCTTCACTCGCGCTCTCCCCCGCCCCACCAGTCCTCGACGATCGTGTCGCAGCGGGGATCGCGCGAGTCCACGCGGAGGACCCGCTGGCCCGCGAGCTGGTGGCGAAACCACGTGCGCTGCCGCTTCGCGTATTTCCGCGTGGCGCTAAGTATAGTGTCGCGCGCCTCGTCGAGGCTCAGCCGGCCGCGCGCCACCTCGCGCACCGTGTCGTAGCCGCACGCTTGCCAGGCGGGTGCGTCCGGCGGAACGGACTGTTCGAGCGCGCGCACCTCGTCCACCCAGCCCGCGGCGAGCATCTCCTCGAGGCGCGCGGCGATCTGGGCGTGCAGCGTCCGGCCGGGATCCACCACGAGCCAGCGGGCGTGGTATCGCTGTTCGCGCGCGGCCTCTCGTTGAAGCTCGCTGATCCGGCGCCCGCAGAGCAGCGCGACTTCGGCCGCGCGCAGCAGTTGCGCGCGGCCCAGCGCCGCGCGCACGGGATCGAGCGCGGCGACCCAGCGACGCAGCGCGTCGGTGGGGAGCGCGCTCAGCTCGGCCTCGAGCGCGGCGCGCCGCGCCTCGTCCATCGGCGGCGCCTCGAAGAGCGGCGACACGAGCGCACGCAGGTAGAGGCCCGTGCCGCCAACGACGAGCACGCGCGAGGCGCGCGCCGCGGCGATCCAGCCCTCCGCGTCCTTCGCCCACCGCGCCGCGGACCAGCGTTCCGTCGGCTCGGCGACGTCAATCCCCCGGTGCGGCACCCGGGCGCGATCGGCCGCGCCCGGCTTCGCGGTGCCGATGTCGAAGCCGCGGTAGAGCTGCCGGGAGTCGGCACTCACGATGGTGAGCCGGTGCCGCGCCGCGAGCGCCAGCGCCAGCGCGGACTTCCCCGCGGCCGTCGGGCCACAGAGGATGCAGAGCGTCGCGGGGGGCGCGGGCCGCGGCGCGCGCTCCCGGGCCGTCCGCGGCGGCGGCGCCGGAGGGCCGCGCGGCGCGAGGGTGCCGTCAGCGTCGGCCAAAGCGCCGCTCGAGTTCATCCCAGCCGATCTGCACGATCGTGCTCCGGCCGTGCACGTCGTGCGCGGGGAGCGTGGTGCGCGCGAGGGCGATGTAGAGCGCGCGCATTTCCGCGGGCGCGAGCGGATCGCCCGCCTTGATCGCCGCCTTGCACGCGACGGTCGCCGCGAGCCGCTCGTGGCGCGCGAGTCCTCCGCCGAGCCGGTCGCCGGCGAGCGACGCCAGCGTGTCGCGCAGGCAGCGCTCGGCGTCGAAGCGCGGATGCGGGAGCGGGACGCTGCTCACGAGCAACGTGCGGCCCCCGAACCCCTCCACGGCGAAGCCCAGTTCCGTGAAGAGGTCCCGGTGCTCCTCGAATGCCTCGGCCTCGGCCGGTGCGAGGTGGAGCGTCATCGGGAAGAGGAGTGTCTGTGAAGGCGCCTCGCCCCGTTCGAGGGCGCGGATGAACTGCTCGAACAGCACGCGCTCGTGTGCCGAGTGCTGATCAATGAGCACGACGGCGTTGTCGCGCTCGAAGAGGAGGTACGTCTGCCGCAGCTGCACGAGCGGCGGCACGTGGACCGGGACGGGAGACTCGAGGGGGGAGACGGCCGCGGAGAAACCGCGCCCGACATCCGTCGGCTCCAGCGGCTCTTCGGGCCCGCCGAAGAGCGGCGCGAGACGGTCCGGCGCCGACCGGAGCACCTCGACGTCCACCGCCGCGCCGCCTTCGACCGCCGGCGCGGCGAACGCGTGGCGCACGTGGCCGAACGCCGCCGCGCTCTGCTGCGTCCCGAGGGCGCGGCGCACGGCGCGCTCGACCGCGCGTTCCGTGCTCCAGCGGTCACGGAATCGCACCTCGGCCTTCGCCGGGTGGACGTTCACATCCACGTCGGCGCCGGGGAGCGTGAGCTCGAGCAGGAGGGTCGGCCGCACGCCGGCGGGAATCGTGGAGCGATAGGCCGCCTCGGCGGCGCGCACGAGGCCGGGGTCGCGCACGGCGCGGCGATTGACCGCGAGGAAGACGCGGCGGCTCGTGAGTCCCACGTCGGCGGGGCGCTGCACGAGCCCGCACACGCGCACGGGACCGCTCACGTCGTCCACGGGCACGAGCGCGTCGGCGGCCTCGGCGCCCCATAGCGCCGCGACGCGCTCGGAGAGCGACGCGGCGGGCGGCAGCGCGAGCGTCTCGCGCCCGTCGTGCGAGGCGGTCAGGCGCACGTCGGGGCGCGCGAGCGTCATCGTGGTGAGCACCTCCACGATGGCGCGCCACTCGCTCCGGGCGCCGCGCAGGAATTTCTGTCGCGCGGGCGTGTTGTAGAAGAGTGCCTCGACCGTCACGGAGGTGCCGCGGCGGCGCGCCGTGGCATCCACGGCGCCGAGCGCGCCGCCGGCGACCCGCACGCGCGTCCCGGCGCCGTCGGCGGTGGCGGTCTCGATCTCGAGGCGCGCGACCGAGCCGATCGCCGGCAGCGCTTCCCCGCGAAAGCCGAAGGACGTGACGCCCACGAGGTCGGCGGCGTGGCGGATCTTCGAGGTGGCGTGGCGCTCGAGCGCGAGGACGGCGTCGTCGCGGGACATGCCCGTGCCGTCGTCGCTCACGCGGATCGCGGCGCGCCCGCCCTCGCTCACCGCAACTTCGATGGCCCTCGCGCCGGCGTCGAGCGCGTTCTCGACGAGCTCCTTCACCACCGACGCGGGGCGTTCCACGACCTCGCCGGCGGCGATCTGGTCGGCCACCTCCGGCGGCAGGATGGCGATGGTGGGCGCGCTCGTCACGTCTCGAATTTCCCGGCGTGCGCGGCCCGGGTCAATCGCGGCCGAGCGGGGCGAGGCGCTCCGTGGCGATCCACCCCTCGCGCCCGCCGTCGAGCGCGAGGTGCGTCCAGACGCCGCGCCGCTCGAGCACGCGCGCCACTTCGCCGGTGAGCGGCATCGCCCCGCTCTCCGCGCCGAGCGCGGGGAGCACGCGGAGCTGAGCGGGATCGGTGACCACGGCGAGCCGGCGCCCCTCGAGCGCGTTCTCGAAGGCACGCGCGAGCGTGCCGGAGGTGCCGACGACGACGACGGTCACCAGGGCGAGCCGGAGCGCGGGGCGCCGCCGGGCGCACTGGCGCGCGACGAGCGCCCAGCCGGCGAGCCAGAGGATGAGCGCGAGGGCCGACGGCCCCCGGGCGGGGAGCGCGGGCACGCGGGCGTGTCCGACGTCCTGCGGCGCGCGGACGAGCGAGAGCCGTTGGCGCAGTTCGGCGGAGGTCGGGTCAAGGCGAAGGGCGCGCTGCCAGCCGACGACGGCGCGGGATGTATCGTGTGCCGCCCACGACGCCGTCCCCGCATTGGCCCACGCCGCCGTGGCGCGCGGCGCTTCGCGCGCGGCATCCTCGAAGAGTCGCGCCGCACGCAGGTAATCGGCGCCGAGGTAGGCGGCGACGCCCTGCGCGAAAGGCGCGCGGGCGCGCTGGAGGTCACGGGCGAAGAGCGCGCCCGCGCCACAGAGACCGAGCACGAGCACGAGCGATGCGGTCCGGCCGGCGATCGCGCGCGCGCGCGGCAGCGCTTCGCGATCCACGCGCTGGAGCAGGAGCGCGGCGCGGCGCGCGAGGTCCGCCGCACCGAGTGGAGGCGCGTGTGGTTCCGCCGCGCCGCCGAACGCCGCGGCATCGAGCCGGTCGAGCAGTTCCTCTGCCTCGCGCGCGGCCTCGTCACTCACACCTTCGAACCGGAGCGCACGCGCCCACGCGCCGGGCTCGGCGAGCACCGCCGCCTCGAGGCCGGTCCGCGCGCGCAGTCCCTCGATCAGCGCGCGGCGCACCGCCGCGTCGGAGGGCGCGCGTGGCGCCGGCTGCCCCATCGCACGCAGCCGCTCGCGCGGTGACGGCACCCGCGGCGCGCGCCGTGGGCGGCGCAGCAGCCAGGCGACGAGCGCCGCAAGCGGCGCCACCGCGAGGAGCGCCCGCACGACGGCGAGGTCGCCGAGCGCGGGTGGTGCCTCGCGCCCGAGGTCCGCGCGCAGCGCGAGGAGCGCCGTGCCGGCCGGCGCCTCGGCGGCGCCCTCGAGCGCGACGACGTCACCGGGCGCGACGCGCACGATGAACGGTTCGGTCGTCGCCGTCTCGTACCGGCGCGAGAACGGATTGAAGTAGGTGAAGCGGATGGCGGGCACCTGCTGCGCGCCGCTCACACCGGGTGTCACGAGCCAGTCGAACTCCTTCGCGCCGCGCAGCATCGTGAGCGAGGAGTCGAGGCGCGCGCGCTCATCGGCGGCCACGACGCTCGCCCACGGGACCGCGAGCGCGGGCCGCGGGAGCAGCGTGGCGTTCCCCTGCCCTTCGAGGCGCAGGGTCAGCACGAGCGGATCGCCGGCGCGGGCGCGGGTGGCGTCCGCGCGCGCCGTCGCGCGCCAGACGCCGATCGCGCCGGCCCAATCCGCCGGGCGGCCGGCGGCGGGCGGATCCACCGCCACGAGCGCGACGGCCTCGGAGCGCAGCGTGTAGCTCTCCTCACGACTGAAGAAGCTCGGGCTCTGCGGCAACGCGTAGGTGAGCCGCGCCTGCGGGATGTCGTAGCGCCCGCGCGTGAGGGGGAAGAGCGCGCGGCGGAAGATGTGCACTTCGTACGGCCGGCCGTCGAGCGTGACCTGAAGAGCGCCGCCGCGCTCGGGCAGGTCGTACGCGAGCATCGCGCGCGACTCCGGCGGGAGGAACTCCGGATTGCGGCGCAGGCGCTGGCGCGTGTCCTGGTCGAGAAAGACGCCGAGCTGATACGTCGCCTGCTGTCCGACGAAGACGGTCTCGGGCGCGATGCGCGCGTGGAAATCCACGCCGCGCGAACGGTCGAGGCGCGACCGCGTGACCACATCCGGCAGCGGGGCCTGCGCCGCGGCCTGGAGCAGGAAGAGGGCGGCGAGCAGCGTCACCAGTCCTTCGCTCCGCTCGGACGTTCCTGCCGCGTGCCCCGCTGGCGCCGGGCCTGGGTCTCCTTCTCGTCGCGCGCGGCGGACGAGAGGAGCTGTTCCGCCTGCTGGCGCGACATCCGCGGCGCCTCCTCCACCACTAGCCGCTCGCGCGGCTGCGACTGCCGCTGGCTCTCCTGGTCGTCGCGGCTGCCGCCGCGTCGCTGTTGCCGGAGCCGGAGCGCGAGCTCGTAGTTCCACGCCGCGTCGGCGTCGTCGGGGCGTTGCAGCAGGAGCGCCCGGTACGCCGCGATGGCACCCTCGAGCGATCGCGGGTCGCCGTCGTCGGCGCGCAGGCCCCGGCGCAGATGGGCGAGGCCGAGATTGTAGAGCGCGCGCTGCCGCACGAGCGCTTCGGGACTCAGGGCCGCGCGCTCGAGAGCCTCCGCGGCCGCGTCGAGCGAGTCGGCCGCGAGCATCGCCGTGCCGTAGTTGAAGAGGGTCACGGGTCGCCGGTCCCCGGTGGCGATCTCGCCACGCCAGATGCGCGCCGCCCGCAGGGGGTTCCCGGCCCTGAACGACGCCATCGCGTCGCGCGGGGATTGCGCCTGCGCGACACCGGGGAGCGCCGCGAGGACGAACGCGGCCGCGCCCAGCCGCAGGAGCCCGCGGAGGCGGTCGAACGAGCCGCCGTCGGCGCGCCACGCGTCGAGAAGGAGCAGCAGCATCACCGGCAGGAGGAACCACGCCACCCGGAGCGGCCGCGAGAGCCCTTCGGCGAGATCGCGCTGCTGCTGATCGAGGCGCGCGAGCGCCTGGCGGATGCGTGAGCCCTTGTCGGAGGCCTCCGCGGCGATGAACTCCCCATCGGCCGCACGGGCGACGTCGCGGAGCAGGACGGGATCGTAACGGGTGATCACGATCTGGCCGTCGGCGTCGCGCTTGGCGACGGTGGCCGGGCCGTCGCGCAGCGGGATGGTCGCGCCGCCCTCCGTGCCGAACCCGACCGTGATCACCGAGATCTCCGCGTCGCGCGCCGCGCGCGCGGCCGCGAGCGACGCCCGGCGGTCGTCGAACGCCTCGCCGTCGCTCAGGATCACGAGCGCGCGCCCCGCCGCCCCGCGCGCCGCGCGGAGGAGGTCCGCGCCCTGGACGATCGTCGGCGCGAGCGCCGTGCCGGCCTCGCCCACGATGGACGGATCGAGGTTGTCGAGGAAGAGCTCGATGGCGCCGTCGTCGGCCGTGAGCGGCGACAGGATGTAGCTCTTCCCCGCGAACGCGAGGAGCGCCACGCGGTCGCCGGGCGACGCCGCGCGGAGGCGGCGCACCTCCTGCTTCAGGCGCTCGAGGCGACTCGGCCGCTCGTCCTCGGCGAGCATCGAGAGCGAGGCGTCCATCGCGAGCACCACGTCGATCCCCTCGGTCCGCACGATCGCGGTGCCGGAGCCCCACCGCGGCCCCGCGAAGGCGAGCGCGCCGAGGGCGAGCGCGACCGTCACGCGGCCGGCGCGCGCGAGCGGCGCCCGCCGGACGAGCGGGGGCGCGAGCCGGCGGACCGCGCGCTCGCCCCCGAGCCGCGCGAGGCGGACGAGCCGGCGCCGGTGCCAGCGCCAGAACATCAGGGCCGACAGGCAGGGGAGCACCACTGCACCCGCCAGCAGCCACGGGAGATCGAAGCGCAGGTTCACGGCAGCGGGCCCCGGGCGGCGAGGAGGCCCAGCTCCGCGAGGAGCGCGCCGAGCGCGATTCCGAGCGGCCAGCGATAGAGCTCGCGGTAGCGCACGTAGCGCTTCGCGCGGATCGGCGAGCGCTCGAGTTGGTCAATCTGCTCGTAGATGCGCTGCAAGGACAGCGCGTCGCGCGCGCGGAAGTAGCGGCCGCCGCTCGTCTGCGCGATGTACTCGAGCAGCGGCTCGTCCAACTCGACCGGCCGCGTCTCGTAGCGCAGACCGAACACGCCGCGGCCGACGGGCACCGGCGCCATGCCCTCGCTGCCCACGCCGATCGTATAGATGCGCACGCCGAGCGCGGCCGCCGCCTTGGCCGCGGTGCGGGGGTCGATCGTGCCGCGGTTGTTCACGCCGTCCGTGAGGAGGATGAGCACCTTCGAGCGGCCCTGCGCCCTGTGCAACCGGTTGGCCGACGTGATGATCGCCGTGCCGATGGCGGTGCCGTCTTCCTGGATGAGCCCCGGCTGGAGGTTGTCCACCGAGGCGAGCACGACGGGATAGTCGATCGTGAGCGGCACCTGCGTGAGGGCCTCGCCCGAGAAGGCGACGAGCCCGATCTCATCCACGGTGCGGCTCGCCACGAACTGCTTCACGCGCTCCTTCGCCACCTCGATCCGGTTCTGCGGCTGGAAGTCTTCGGCGAGCATCGAGCTCGAGAGATCGATGGCGAGGATGATGCTGATGCCGTCGCCGGTCACCTGCTCGACGCGGGCACCCGACCGCGGACGGGCGAGCGCGACGCAGGCGCCGGCGATCGCGAGCACGCGCGCGGCGAGGAGGATTCGCGCGGTCCAGCGGCCGAGCGAGGGTCCGCGTGCGAGCACGTCCACGCGCGAGAAGAGGATGGCGGCCGGCCGCCGCCGCCGCCGCCACCAGAGCCAGAGCGCGGGCAGCGCGAGGAGGGCGAGCCACCACGGCGCGCCGAAGTCGAGGAGTCCGTAGCGACTCACGCGCGTCGCCGCGCCGCGCGCGCGGGGGGCGGGCCTTGATCGAGCGCCGCCAGGCGCGCCTCGTACGCCTGCTGGACGTCGCGCACGATCGCGCGCGCTTCGCGGCCGAGCGCGACGGCCACGTCGGGCGCGACGGCCGCGCCGGCGTAGCGCACGGCGGCGTCGCGCTCGAGCAGGTCGCCGAGCCGTTCGGGCGCGAGGGGAAACTGGACGTGCGCGAGCGCGTCCACGAATTCGCGCGGCGTCAGCGCCTCGCGGGCGCTCGGGAAGCGGCGCGCCACGTAGCCGCGGAGCACGTCCACGTGGGCGATCACGTGACGTCCCGGTTCACCGGCGTCCGCCAGCGCGAGTCGATCGAGCGCGCCGAACGCGGCGGTGGCCGCGGCGAACGCCTCCGGTTCGGCCGGCCGCGCCGCGCGCGCGCGGCGGCGTCGCCAGACGTACCACGCGAGCCCCAGCGCGAGCAGGCCGCCGAGCAGCCACCAGCGCCACGCCCCGCTCACCCGCGGCACCGGGTCGCGCGCGTCTCTGGGCACGCGGAGGGCGCTGTCGGCGGGCAAGAGCGAACGGACGTAGACGGGTCCCGCCGCGACGCGGAACCGCTGTTCGGCTCCCGCGAAGGCCACGACGACGTCGTGGAAGGCCGGAGTACGAGGCCCGACGTTCCACGCCACGAGCCGGTAGACGGCGGTCCGGTCGAGCAGCGTGGCGTCGAGCGAATCCTCGACCGCGCGCGGGTCAATCGCCTCGACGGCGTCGAGCGAGTCCGGCACGGGCGGGAAGCGGATGGTCGCGTTCTTGGGCGCGCGGACGCGCACCCGTACCGTGAAGGGCTGGCCGATGGTCACGACGTCCGGTTGCACCTGCACGGCGACGGAGACACCGCGCGCCGTCGCCGCCTGGGCGGCCGGCGGCTCCACGCCGGCCACGCCGGCCGCGCGGGCCACGCCGGCCGCGCGGGCCGCGGGGGGCGGCCCCTGCGCGCGTGCCGGGCCCGCGGCGAGGCACGCACTGCCGACCAGCGCCGCCGCGAGCGCCGCCGCGAGCGCCGCCGCGAGCACCAGCCTCACCGGCGCCTCGACGGGCGGCCGCGCGTCTCGCGCACGTTGAAGAAGCGAAGGAGCGGGTCGGCATACCCGTGCTCGGTGCGCACGAGCACCTCATCAATCGCGAGCCGCCTGAGGAGCTGCTGTCGCGTCGCGCGCTCGCCGGCGAGCACGCGATCGTAGCGCTCGCGCACGGCGACCGCGCTCGTGTCAATCTCGACGAGCCGGCCCGTCTCCGCATCCACGAGGCGCACCACGCCGAGGTCGGGGAGCACGCGCTCGCCGGGATCGTCGAGCACGACGGCGACGAGATCGTGCCGCTGCGAGAGCCGCGTGAGCTGGCGCTCGATGCTCGGCGTGACGAAGTCCGAGATCACGAAGACGACCGCCCGATGCGTGAGCGCGCGCGCGGCCCAGTCGAGGGCGACGGCGAGGTCGGTGCCGCGCGACGATGAGGGCCAGGCGAGCACGTCGCGCACGAGCCGGAGCGCGTGCCGGCGCCCCTTGCGCGGCGGCACGACGTGCTCGATCCGGTCGGAGCAGAGCAGCAGCCCGACGCGGTCGTTGTTGCGCGTCGCGGTGAGCGCGAGCACGGCGGCCAGCTCCGCCGCCATCGCCTGCTTGTCGCGTTCGCCGGTCCCGAACCGGCTCGAGCCGGAGCAGTCCACGATGAGCAGCACCGTGAGCTCGCGCTCTTCGACGAAGCGCTTGACGTAGAGCCGTCGCATGCGCGCGCTCACGTTCCAATCAATAGTGCGCACCTCGTCGCCCGCCTGGTACTCGCGTACCTCGGAAAACTCCATCCCCTGCCCCTTGAAGACGGAGTGGTACTCGCCCGCGAAGCGCGAGTTGACGAGCCCCCGCGTGCGGAGCTCGATCCGCTTGACCTGGCGGAGAATCTCCGGCGCGATCGCCTGCTCGGGCTTCACGGCGACGGGACGGCGTCGAGCACGCGCGCGACCACCTGGTCGCTCGTCACGCTCTCGGCCTCGGCCTCGTACGTCAGCAGGACCCGATGGCGAAGGACGTCGGGGGCGATCGCCTTCACGTCGTCGGGCGAGACGAAATCGCGGCCGCGCAGGAAGGCGTGCGCCCGCGAGGCCTGCGCGAGCGCGATGGTCGCGCGCGGGCTGGCCCCGAACTCGATGAGCGGGACGAGGTCCGCGAGCTTCGCGTCCGCGGGCGCGCGCGTCGCGTGGACGAGGTCCACGATGTAGTCCACGAGGCGCGGGTCGAGAAAGAGCCCCGCGATGTGGTGGCGCGCCGCGAGGATCGCCGCGGGCGATGCCACCGCGTCCACCGGAATCGCCTCGCCTCCGGCCATCCGCCGCATGATCTCCTTCTCCTCGTCGCGCGACGGATAGTCCACGCGGACCTTCAGCATGAAGCGATCCACCTGCGCCTCGGGGAGCGGATACGTGCCCTCCTGCTCGATCGGGTTCTGCGTGGCGAGCACGAGGAAGGGCTCGTCGAGGTGAAAGGTCGTGCCGCCAATCGTCACCTGCTTCTCCTGCATCGCCTCGAGCAGCGCTGCCTGCACCTTCGCCGGCGCGCGGTTGATCTCGTCGGCGAGCACGATGTTGGCGAAGATCGGACCCTTCTTCACGGTGAAGCGGCTGGTGGACTGGTCGAAGACCTGCGTGCCGACCACGTCGGCCGGCAGGAGGTCCGGCGTGAACTGGATGCGACTGAACGTCGTGTGGATGGTCTCCGCGAGCGTGCGCACGGTCAGCGTCTTCGCCAGCCCGGGGACGCCCTCGAGGAGAACGTGCCCGCCGGTGAGGATCGAAATGAGAAGGCGCTCGACCATGGCATCCTGGCCGACGACGCGGCGGGCCACTTGGGCGAGCACCGCCCCGATCACCTTCTGGTCCACTTCGGGTTGTGCTTTCACAGTCCCAATTCTACCCCGCGTGCCCGGTCACCGCCTGCAGCGCCGCCCGTTCGCGCGCGGTGAGCGGCCGGCACGCGCCGGGGGCGAGCTTCCCCAGGGCGACGGGGCCGTAGCGGGTCCGGACGAGACGCTGGACTTCGAGGCCCAGCGCGTCGCACAGCCGGCGGACCTCGCGGTGGCGTCCCTCGCGGAGGGAGAGGACAAACTCCCAGGTGCGACCGCCCAGCGCGCGGGCGGACACGTGCTCCGGACGCACGAGCCCGTCCTCGAGCACGACGCCGCGTCGCGCGGCGACGACGGCCTCGGGCGCGTTGCCCTTGACGGTCGCCACGTACGTCCGGTCAACGCCCGTCGCGGGATGCGTGAGGGCGTGGGCCGCCGCCCCGTCGGTCGTCAGGAGGAGGATCCCTTCGGTGAGGTAGTCGAGGCGGCCGACGTAGGTGAGGCCGGGCACGTCGGGCACGAGGTCGAAGACCGTGCGGCGGCCGCGCGTGTCCGTCTTCGTCGTGAGCACGCCGGCGGGCTTGTGGAGCACGAACCAGTGCGTGCGCGGCGGCGCGGCGACCGGACGCCCGTCCACGGTGATCTCGTCCGCGAGGGGATCCACGCTCTGCCCCGTGCGCGCGACGGCGCCGTTCACCCGCACGCGACCGGCGGCCACCAGCTCCTCGGCCTTGCGCCGCGACGCGATCCCCGCGCGCGCGAGCGCGCGCTGGATGCGCATCGCCGCGCGCGTCACAGCGGCTGCGGCTCGCGGCGAAGGGCGATGGCGAGCTCGTCCACGCGCGGCAGCTCCTCGAGGTGGCGCAGCGCGAACTGCTCGAGGAAGAGCGGCGTCGTGCCGTAGAGGAGCGGCCGGCCCAGTCCCTCGCCCCGGCCGACGACCTCGATGAGGCCGCGCTCGAGCAGCGCCTTCAGGATCGCGCCCACATCCACGCCGCGAATCTCGGCGATCTCCGCGCGCCCGATGGGCTGACGGTAGGCGACGAGCGCCAGCGTCTCGAGGGCGGCGCCCGAGAGCCGCTGGGGGCGGAGCGCCATCTGCGCCCGCTCGATCGCCTCGGTGTACTCAGGGCGTGTCAGGATCTGCCAGCCCCCTCCCTGCTCGACGAGCCCGACGCCGTGGCCCTCGACGTCGTAGTGCCGCCGCAGCTCCTCGAGCGCGGCCTGCACGGCGGCGAGCGACGCCTCGGCGTCGAGCGCCGCGAGCGCCTCGAGCGGCACCGGACGCAGGCTCGCGAAGAGCGCCGCCTCAAGCAGCTTCGCCAGCGGACTCACGACGGATCTCCACGTCGGCGAATGGCCGGGGTTGGGCGAGCTTGAGCTCGCTGCGGCGCGCGAGCTCGAGCAGCGCCAGGAGCGCGGAGAGCACCTCCCACGGTTCCGCGCCGGCGCGCACGAGGTCCCGCCAGCGCGCGGTCGCGCGCCGCGCGAGCAGGGCGCGGACGATCGTCATCGCGCCCTCGACATCGAGCGCGCGCGGCACCACCTCGTGCATCGCCGGGCGCCGCGCCGCGCGCAGCACGCGGTCCACGGCGACCAGCAGCTCCCCGAGCGAGAGCACGAGCGGCGCTTCCCGCGCGCCGGCCGAGCCGGCCGCGTCGGCGACGTACACGCGCGCGAAGCGGTTGCGCCGGTCCTCGCCTCGCCGCTCGAGTAGATCCACCACCTCGCGCATCTGCTGGTACTCGAGCAGGCGGCGCACCAACTCCGCGCGCGGATCCTCCCACCCCTCCTCTCCGTCGTGCCGCGGCAGGAGCAGCTGCGCCTTGATCCGCAACAGCCGCGCCGCCATCTCGAGGTACTCGGCGGCGTCGTTCAGGGCGAGCGCGTGCATCCGTGCAAGGAACTGCTCGCAGACGCGCGCGATCGGAATGTCGTAGATGTCCACCTTCTCGTCCCGGATGAGCGAGAGGAGCAGGTCGAGCGGGCCGTTGAAGTGCGCGAGCTCGACGACGAAGCTGCCGTCGGGCTCGCCGATTCCCGAGACGGGCGCGGTCATCCCGTCCACGGGCTCGTGAGCAGAAAGGGCGAGACCAGGCGCACGGCCACCTCGTTGAGCACCATCACCGGCGCCATCCACGCCATCAGGACCGGCCGGCCGAGCGTGATGAGCGCGAACAGAATGAGAAAGCCGAATCGCGCGAGCTGCTGGTACCGCCACGCCCACTTCGCAGGGAGGACGTGCTTTATCACGTGCGACCCATCGAGCGGCGGGATCGGAATGAGGTTGAACGCGGCGAGGATGAGATTGATGAAGACACCGTAGAGGAACATCACCTGCAGCAACGCGAGCGACGTCCCGAGCACGGGGGCCGCGCGCCCCGCCAGGCCCAGCGCGATCACCACCGGCACGAGGAGCACGGCGAGCACGCAGTTCGTCGCGATCCCCGCGAGCGAGACGATGATGTCGCCGCGGCGGTAGTTGCGGTACAGGCGCGGATTCACCGGCACGGGCTTGGCGCCCCCGAACGCGACGCCCGCGGTGACGAAGGTCAGCACGGGCATGATGATGGTCATCACCGGGTCAATGTGCTTGAGCGGATTCCAGGTGAGGCGGCCGAGCATCAGGGCGGTGTTGTCCCCCTGGCGGAGCGCCGCGTAGCCGTGCGCATACTCGTGCGCCACCATCGACAGCAGCAGAATCGGGGCGACGAGGAGGAAGGTCTGGTACTTTTCCAATGCGTTCGCGTGGGCGGCAGAGAGATTCTTGGCGCGGCGGTCGGAGCGAAAGGTAGGGACGCCGTGGTGGAGAGTCAAAACCGTTGGCGCACCTTGACTTTGGTCTCCGCGCGTCCTTAGCTTCTCCTCTCGCCCGCGACCGCCCAACGGCCGGTGCGTCGAGGCCCGGGCGGCGACCGCACCGCGCGCGCCGTCACTTTCCCCGAGAGTTCGTGTCGTGCCAAGAATCGCGTCCGCGAAGAAGAACATGCGCAAGTCCCGCGCCGCCGCCGTGCGCAACCGTGCGCAGCGCGCCGCGTTGCGAACCGCCCTGAAGCGGGCGAGAACACCGAATGCCTCGCCGGCGGAGAAGAAGGCCGCGGCGAGTCTCCTGGACCGCGCCGCGCGGAAAGGGCTGATCCACCGCAACGCCGCAGCGCGCCACAAGTCGCGGATCGCGCGCTAGGCGCGCGACGCAGTTTGCGCGCCGATTGCGCGGCGCGCGGCGTACCCCAGCGCGAAGTGGCCGACGAACACGTCAGAACGCCGCGAGCTCGCCGCCGCAGCGCTCGCAGTACCACTCGGTCGGGAAGTTGAGGGTGCCGCACTCCTGGCACTTGAGCGAACGCACCGCCTCGGACGTGCGCGGCGTGGGCGGGCCGAGCACGCTGGACACGTGCTCCTCCTCCGGCTCGGGCGCTTCCCGCGCGTGGGGCTCCGGCTCGGGGATGGGCGGTTCCGGCACCGGGAAGGACTCGCGCGCGCGCGCGGCCGTCGCGCCGGAGGCGCGGCCCGCCGCGGCACCTGACGCGCGCCCCGCGCCGGAGGGGCGCGGCGCCGGTTCGGCTGGCGCCGGCGGGGGCTCGGGCGGCGACGACGGCTCCGTGATGGCCCGGTGCCCGCCGGCGCCGGTGTAGGGCGTGGTGCGGCCAAGCACGGAGCGCAGAAACTCGAGCTCGTCCACTTCACCCTTCTTCTCGGTCGGCGCGGCGGGCTCGGATGGCCGCGCGACGGCGGCCGAGTCGCGCAACGCGGGCGCTTCGCTGACTTTGCCCGTGGACGGAAGCGGCGGCTCGGGCGGTGGCGCCCTGCGCGGGGGTGGTGCGGGCGCCGAGGGGGCCGCGGGAGGCACGGGCGCCGCCGCCTCGGAGAGGAGCGCGCGCAGAGCCGCCAGCTCGCGCTGCACCGTTTCCTTCTCGCCCGTCAGCTCGGCGATCGCGGCGTCGAGCTTGTTCCGCAACTTGTCCCACTCTTTCTCGGTGTACTCGCCGACGGTGGCGCGCAGCTGTGCCTCGGCGCGTTCGTCCGTCTTCTCGCCGATCTGCCGCTCCTGCGTCGCGAGCGACGCCTCGAGCTCGGCGGCCAGCTTCTGCACCGTCCCCGATTCCGACGAGAGCTTCTGCTGCGCCTCGGAGAGCCGCGCCACGTAGTCGCCGTGCACCTTGGTGTAGACGTGCGCGGGCGTGCTCTCCTTGCGCGCCTCGAGCTGCGCAATCCACTGCTCGTACTTGCGCCGCTCCGCGAGGAGTGCCTGGACGTCCTGGATCTGCTTGGTCGGCGAATCGGTCATCGAACCCCTTTCCCCTTCCCGGGCCGGGCCGCGCGCGGCCCGCCCCTACCGGCAATTATCGCACGATCGGCCGCCGCACGCTCAACTTCCAGCGCGCCCAGCGCTTCGGCCGTGAGCCGCGTCACGCGCCCGGCCCGCCGCGCGGCGAGCAGGATGCGCGCCCCGTGCTCGAGGCTCTCCATCCGCTGGTGGGCGGCCTCGAGCGTCCGCCCGACCGTCACCGCCCCGTGGTTGGCGAGCAGCGCCGCGTCGTGGGTCTCGAGCACCCGCGCCACGCGCTCGGCCAGCGCCCGCGAGCCCGGCATCGCGTACGGCACCAGCGGGACGCGCCCGACCGTGTACGCCATTTCCGCCAGCGCGCCGTGGTCGAGCGCTTCGTGCGCCACGGCGAACCCCGTGGCCGCCGGCGGATGCGCGTGCACGACCGCGCGCACGTCAGGCCGCGCACGATACGTCGCGAGATGCAGGAGGATCTCGCTCGACGGCGGACGCGCGCCGCCCGACCGCCGCACGGGAGCGCCGTCGAGCGCGACTTCGACGAGGTCGCGCTCGCGCACGTCGGCCTTCGACATTCCCGATGGCGTGACGAGCACCCGGTCGAGCCCGACACGCACGGACACGTTGCCGTCGCGGCCGGCGACCAGCGCACGCTCGTACAGCCGCCGGCAGACGAGCACGATCCCGCGCCGTGCGCGGGCCCGAGGCGGGAACGGCCCCCTCGCCACCCTACCCCGTCGGCTGGTGGACGATCCGGCCGTCCACGATGGTGCACGCCACCCAGCCCGTGAGCGTGCGTCCGCCATACGGGGTGTTGCGCCCTTTCGTGTGGAAGCGCGCGGGATCCACCGTCCATTCGCGCGCGGGGTCGAAGACGGTGACATCGGCGTGCGCGCCGCGGCGCAGCGTGCCGCCCGGAAGATGGAAGACGTTGGCCGGCGCGCACGACATCTTCTCGACCAGCGTGGCGAGCGAGATCAGCCCCGGCTTCACGAGCCAGGTGAGGTTGACGGCGAGCGCGGTCTCGAACCCGACGATGCCGTTCGGCGCGTTGGCGAACTCGCGTTCCTTCTCGTC
Organism: Gemmatimonadaceae bacterium; assembly: GCA_035286465.1. Taxonomy (GTDB): domain Bacteria; phylum Gemmatimonadota; class Gemmatimonadetes; order Gemmatimonadales; family Gemmatimonadaceae; genus Fen-1231. The sequence goes on from DATEDF010000089.1 coordinate 64,062, forward strand.
GTAGTGATGGGGCGCGTGGTCCGTCGCGAGCACGTCCACCGTCCCGTCCTTCACCGCGGCGCGCACCGCCTCGACGTCGGCGGCGGACCGGAGCGGCGGGTTCATCTTGGCGTTCGTGTCGTAGCCCTCGACGGCGTCGTCCGTGAGCGACAGGTGATGCGGGCACGCCTCGGCGGTCACGCGGATGCCGCGCTCCTTCCCCCAGCGAATCAGCTCGACCGACCCGCGCGTGCTCACGTGGCAGAGGTGCACGTGGCCGCCGGCGCGGCGGGCGAGCAGGATGTCGCGAATCACCATGATCTCCTCGGCCTCGGTCGGTATCCCCTGGAGGCCGAGCCGCGCGGACACGAGGCCCTCGTTCATCACGCCGCCGGCGGCGAGCGTGGGTTCCTCGCAATGATCGGCGACGGGAATGCCGAAGGCGCGGGCGTACTCGAGCGCGGAGCGCATCAGCTGGGCACTGGCCACCGGGCGGCCGTCGTCGCTCACGGCGACGGCACCCGCGCCGACCATCTCGCCGAACTCGGCGAGGCGCTCGCCCTTCTGACCGATCGAGACGGCGCCAATGGGGTGCACGCGCGCCGCCCTCGCCGCGCGTGCCTGGCGGAGGACGAAACCCACGGCGGCCTGGTTGTCGGTCACCGGATCGGTATTCGGCATCGCGCACACCGCGGTGAAGCCGCCGGCCGCGGCCGCGCGCGACCCGGTGGCGATCGTCTCGACGTCCTCGCGCCCCGGCTCGCGCAGGTGACAGTGCACGTCAATGAACCCGGGCGCGACCACCTGGCCCGCGCATTCGACGACGAGGGCGCCGTCGGGCGCGGCGATCGCGCCGCCCACGCTCGCGACCGTGCCGTCGCGCAGGAGCAGGTCGCCGACACCGTCGAGCCGCGTCGAGGGATCCAGGAGGCGCCCACCGCGGAGCAGGATGTCCCGGCGCTCGCTCACGCGGGCCCCTTCGCCGCGTCGGCGAGCGCGGGCGTGTGGCCCGCGAGGAGGTAAAGCACCGCCATCCGGATCGCCACCCCGTTCGTCACCTGATCGAGAATGACGCTGTGCGGCCCGTCGGCGACGTCCGAGTCTATCTCGACGCCCCGGTTCATCGGCCCCGGATGCAGGATGAGCACGTCGCGCGGCGCCCGCGCGAGTCGCTCGCGCGTGACGCCGAAGACGCGGTTGTACTCGCGCAGCGAGGGAATGTACCCCGCGTGCATCCGCTCGAGCTGGAGCCGGAGCACGTTCAGCGCGTCGGCCCACTCGATCGCCTGCTCGATGCGGTCGAACACCGTGACGCCCATCTCCCCGATCGCGCTGGGCAGGAGGGAGCGCGGGCCGCAGACGGCGACCTCGGCGCCGAGCTTCCTGAGGCCCCAGATGTTGGAGCGCGCGACGCGCGAGTGGAGGACGTCCCCGCAGATGCACACCCGCTTGCCCGCGATGGCGCCGAAATGGTCACGGAGGGTGAGCAGGTCGAGGAGCCCCTGGGTGGGATGCTCGTGCATGCCGTCGCCGGCGTTGATGACGTTCGACTCGATGCGCTCGGCGAGGAAGTGTGCGGCGCCGGACGCGGAGTGCCGGATGACGACCATGTCAATCCGCATCGCCTCGAGATTGCGCGCGGTGTCCACCAGCGTTTCGCCCTTCGTGACGCTCGAGGCCGCGACCGCGACGTTGACCGTATCGGCCGACATCCGCTTCTCGGCGAACTCGAACGAGATGCGCGTGCGGGTCGAGGGCTCGAAGAAGAGGTTGACGACCGTGGCGCCGCGCAGCGTCGGGACCTTCTTGATCGCGCGCTCGGAGATCTCTTTCAGCGGCTCGGCCGTGTCGAGCACGAGCCGGATCTGGTCGGCCGAGAGCTGTTCGAGGCCGAGGAGGTCCTTGCCGAGCGGCGCACGGGCGCCGGTCATCGCGGCTCCACGGGCGCGAGCACGACCTCGTCGCGCCCATCGAGCTCCGCGACGAGCACGTCCACGCGCTGACCGCGCGGCACTTCGACGTGCTTCCCGACCACGTCGGGCTGAATGGGGAGTTCGCGACCGCCGCGGTCCACGAGCACCGCGAGCGAGACGTGCGCCGGGCGCCCGAAATCGGCGAGTTCATCGAGCGCGGCGCGGATCGTGCGGCCCGTGAAGAGCACGTCGTCCACGATCACGACGTTGCGCCCGTCGAGCGCGACGGCGATGTCCGTCTTGCCGACGACGGGACGCGGACCCACCGTCTGGAGGTCGTCCCGGTAGAGCGTGATGTCGAGCGCGCCGAGCGGGATGTCGTCGCCCTCGCGCGCCTTGATGACGGCGGCGATCCGCTGCGCGAGCTGCACGCCGCGGCGGTGGATGCCGACGAGGAGGAGCCCTTCGGTTCCGTCGTTGCGCTCGACGATCTCGTCGGCCATGCGCGACACGGTGCGCTCGAACGCACGGGCGCTGAGCACGGTCGCCGGAGTGGTGGGCATCTCGAACCCGAAATATGCGCGTGGAGCCGGGGGAAAAGAAGGAGAGACGAGCGAAAGCGTGCCCGCCGGCGCCCGCACCGGTTGCGGGCGCGCGGCGCGCGCGGCGAGCTTGTTGGAATGACCGCGCCCCGCGGGGTCCCGCACCTGACGCTCGTCGTGCCCTGCTTCAACGGCGAGGACCGGCTGCCGGCCAGCCTGCGGCAGCTCACGAGCTTCCTCGCGGCCCAGGCGTACGAGTCGGAGCTGGTGCTCGTGGACGACGCGAGCGCGGAGCCCGCGGCGCGGATCCTCCGCGGATTCGCGGCCAGCCGCTCGGGCGTCACGCTCCTGCGCAACGAGCGGAACCTCGGCAAGGGCGCAGGCGTCGCCCGCGGCATGCTCGCGGGACGTGGGAAGTACCGCGTCTTCACCGACGCCGACCTCGCTTTTCCGCCCGTCGAGGTCACCAAGATCCTGCGCGATCTCGAGCAGGGTGCCGACGTCGCCATCGCGTGCCGCGTGCTTCCCGAGTCGCGCTACGTGATGAGCCCGAGCTTCTTCCATTACCTGTACACCCGTCACGTGATGAGCCGCGTGTTCAACGCGCTGGTGCGCGCGCTCCTGCTGCGCGGCGTGCTCGACTCCCAGGCCGGCCTCAAGGGGTTCACGGCGCGCGCCGCCGAAGTGGTGTTCCGCCGCCTGACCGTCGCGCGCTTCGGCTTCGACGTCGAAGCGCTCTTCATCGCGCAGAAGCACGGATTCACGATCCGCCAGACGGCGGTGCATTTCCGCTATGACGAGGAGCCCACGACGGTGCGCTTCGCGCGGTCGGCCGTGACGATGGGGCTCGACCTCGTGAAAGTGCGGCTCAACGACTGGCGGGGGAGATACCGCTGACCAGACACGCGATGTGCGACGCGGGATGCGGAGCGTGCTGAGGAAGCGGCTGATCATCAACGCCGACGATTTCGGCCTGTCTCCGGCGGTGACGGCAGGCATCCTGGAAGCGCACGCGGCGGGAAGCGTGACCTCCACCTCGATGATGGTGCGGTGCGCGGGATGGGACGACGCCGTGCGCCAGGCGCGCGCGACGGCGTCGCTCGGCGTGGGGCTGCACGTGAACCTCCTCGTCGGCGCGCCGCTGACGTCCGCGCGCACGCTCACCGATCCGCGCGACGGCCGGTACCTCCCGCTCGCGACGGTCGTGCGGCGGGCGCTGAGGCGCGCGATCAACGCGGGAGAGGTGGTCGCCGAGTGCGAGGCGCAGCTCGCCGCGCTGCGGGCCGAGGGGATCCGCGTCACACACCTCGACTCGCACCGCCACACGCACGCGCTCCCCGTGATCCGGGGCGCCGTCGCCCGCGTCGCGGCGCGACACGGACTCCCGCTCCGCCGGCCGGTGGAGTCCGCCCGGTGGTTCCCGCTGGATGTCGTCTCGCAGCTCCACCGCCAGGTCGTCGCCTGGTCGTGGCGCCTGACGACGCCGGGCGCGTCGCGAACGCGCGCCTGCGATCACTTCATCGGCGTCTCGATGCAGGGCGGCGAGCGCTTCCCCGAGCGCGTGCTGGCCGTCCTCGACCGGCTGCCGAACGGCACCACGGAGCTGATGGTCCATCCCGGCCGCGTGGACGACCTGCTCCGCGGCGTGGACCGCTACACCTGGCAGCGCGAGCGCGAGCTGGAAGGCCTCGTCTCACCCGGGGTGCGGGAACGACTTCGCCGGGGCGACTTCTCCCTCATCGGCTTCGGCGCGCTCTGACGGGCCGCGGTTGGCGATGAGCCCGAGCAGCTCGCCCTGCATCGCGATCCAGAGCGGCACGAGCGGTACGGTCTTGAGCAGGTACGGCACGTAGTACTGGTGGTACCACGGGCGGGGCATCAGGTCGGACGAGCCCAGGTTCACGATCAGAATGCAGACGGCCACCAGCGCCGTGCGCCACCCCGCGCGCTCGGAAGCGGCAAACCAGATCGCCGCGCCGATCATCGCGATCGCGTACGACGGCGACTCGGCCTGGTGGTTGAACAACACGCAGAACACGAGGATCGACGCAGCGAACCGCACGCGAAACGACCGGTCGACGCCGCCCCGCCGGTAGTGAAGCACGGCGGGAAGGAGAAGGAGGAGCGTCCCGGCGAGCTGCGTGGGCCAGTACGGCCACGTCACGCCGAACCACGCCTGGAAGAGCCCCATCACGCCCGCGTAGAGGTCCGCGCCTCCAGTGCCGATGCGCGCCGTTGGTCCCGCGTCGAGCGTCTCGATCGCCCACCAGGCGCGATACTGCATCGCGAGCGACCCGGGCGGCGTCACGAGGAGCGGGAGCGCGACGCCGAGGGCGAGGACCACGGTGAATGCGGCCGCGAAGCGCGCCTTGCGCGGATGGAAGAGCGCGCCCGCGACCGCGGCCAGCGGGAAGATCTTGATGAGCGCCCCGGCGGCGATCGCGGCCGCGGCGCCCCACTGCCTCCGCCTCTCGTACGCGACCCAGGCGAGGATCATGAGCGCAGCCGACAGCGCGTTGCTCTGCGCGCGCTGCAGGTCGCCGACGACCGAAAGCCAGGCGAGCGCGAGGGCCAGCGCCGCCTGTCGCGCCGGCAGGAGTCGTGTGAGGCCGGCGTACACCGCGAGCGCGCACGCGAGCGCCCAGAGGACGTACCCCGGGACGACGGGAAGCACGGCAAACGGCGCGAAGAGCAGCGCGAACGTCGGGCTGTACTTGAAGAGATCCGCGTGCCGCGCGGAGTACGCGGCGTAGAGATTCTCGCCGGAGACCAGATGCTCGAACGCCGCGCGGAAGATGAGGAAGTTGTTCTCGTTCGAGAGCAGCGTGCGCTGGAGACCCACCAGGACGGCGGTCACGACGTAGAGCGCCAGGAGCCAGCGCAGCGCGCGCGAGGACCCGGCGGCCGTCGGCGCCGGGCCGGGCTCCGCGTCGGTGTGGGGCGCGATCACCGCGGGAAGATGACGCCGCGCGCTCCGTTAACGAAAGCGGCGCGCCAACCGGCGCGCCGCGACCTCCGACCGGCGGAGGGCTCGTGCAGGGCCCGTGCCGGGCCCGTGCGGGGCGAGGACGGACCGCTACGCCGCCACGGCGGCCGGGCGCTCGGAGGGCTCGGCCGCTCGCGCCAGATAGACCGTTTCCCGTCCGGCTCCAAGCGGATCGCGAGCCAGGGGACGGAGAATCGTCCCGATCAGAGTGCCACGGTCATCGAACAGGACCAGCAGCGGACCGGATGCGTACATCAATGTCAGTTCCCCCATTTGAGCCTCCTGCCCCTCCCAGGTGCTTGCGCTTCTGTCTTAGAGACACGCGACCGGGCAAAAAGGTTTATTTGCGAGGCGTGCGGGAGGCGGAACGGCGTGCGGCCAGGAGGGCGCGCGGGGCCTCCTCGTGCCCGGCGCGGACGCGAAAGAGGGGGTGGCGCCGAGCGCGCCACCCCCTCCCCCGACGTCACCGGGTGACGGCAGGGTTACGGCTTGGGGGGCTTCGGCCGGGCGCGGAACTGCTCGTAGAGCTTGCTGTGCCGATCCACCAGCGGCACCAGCTCACCGCGGATGAACAAGTACTTCACGTGGCTTCGTGGATCGAGCGGATCACCGGTGGTGAGGAAGAGGTTCGCCGCCTTGCCCACTTCGATGCTCCCGAGCCGGTCAGCCACGCCCCAGATGCGCGCCGGATTGATCGTGATCGCCTTGATGGCCTCGTCGGAGTCCAGCCCGAACCCCACGGTGAGCGCCACTTCGAACGGCAGGTCGCGAATGCTGCTGGCGCCGCCGGCCTGGAACGCGATCGTGACGCCGGCCTTCGCGAGCACGCCGGGGTTCGCGTAGATCTCGTCGTACGGCGAGTCGGGGTCCGGCGCCGCGTAGATCGGGCCGACGATCACCGGCACACGCCGCGCGGCGAGCGAGTCGGCGAGCCGCCACGCTTCGCGCCCGCCGCGAATGATCGGCTTGAGCCCGAACGAGTCCGCGAAGGCGAGCGCGCCACGAATCTGGCCCACGCTCTGCGCCTCGAAGATCACGGGGGTCTCCCCTCGCACGACCGGGACCATCGCTTCCATCGCGAGGTCGGTCTTCTGACGGCCGGGGGCGCCCGCGGCAAGCTTCGCCTTGACGTCGCTGTACGCTTTCGCGCGGGCGAAGTACCCGCGCAGCGCGCGGAGCGCATCGCCGGCGTCCTCGATTCCCGATCCACCGCCGCGGCCGCCACCGCCGCCGCGCCCGCCGCGCCCGCCGCCCGCGCTCGGATAGTTCACGACCAGGCCGACGGTGCGCTTCACCGCCATCTCGTCGGCGGTCCACCCGCTCAGGTCAATCAGCGCCGCCTGTCCGCTGATCAGCCCGCCCGACGGCGCCGTGACGGCGTTGGTCAGGCCATTGTAGCGAGCGACCGGGATCAGCTCCGAGTGCGCGTTCACCGCCGACAGCGCGTTGTCGTGTGGATTGAACTCGCCGACCTCGACGCGGTCGTTCCCTCCCGGCACCGACCCGATCTCGTCGAGTCCGATGTACGTGCCGGAGTTGATGAGGCCCGGATAAACGAAGAGTCCGGCGCCGTCAATGACCGTGGCGCCCCCCGGCGCCGCGACGCCGGCGCCGACCGCCGAGATCTTCCCGTTCTGGATCACGACCGAGCCATTCGTGATGCGCGGTCCCGTGACCGGCACGATCGTGGCGTTGCGGATGACGTACGCGCTCGCGGGCTTGGGTGCGCCCGGCGTCATCTGCGCCGGAAGCGCCGCGGCCGCGGCCCCGCCGAGGGCCAGGACGAGCCCGGCGACGCGCGAAGGTGCAGCAAAGGGTGGATGCATCACCGGATTCCTCCATCGTCCATCGCCGCGCGCGTGCGGCGCAGCTGCTCCATCAGCGCCTCCAGCGTCGGCGCCGTCTTCCGGTCGAAGAACACGCGGCCGTCCACGAGCGTCATCTCCACCCGCGCCGCCGACGAGAAGGGATGCGCGCTGAAGATCGCGATGTCCGCGTCCTTGCCGACATCAATCGAACCCGTGTACTTGTCCACGCCGAGCTGCCACGCGGCGTTCAGCGTGATCATCTTCAACGCTTCCTCCTCCGACGTCTCACCGTAGTGCATCGCCTTCGCGGCGTCCTGGTAGAGCCGCCGCGCGCGCTCGTCGGAGTCCGAGTTCACCGAGACGCGCACCCCTCGCTCCGCCATGAGCGCCGAGTTGAACGCGATCGCGTCCCACGCCTCGAGCTTGTAGCCCCACATGTCGGCGAACGTGGACGCGCCCGTGCCGGCCGCGGCGATCTCGTCGGCGACCTTGTAGCCCTCGAGCACGTGCTGCAGCGACGCGATCCGGAAGCCGAAGTCCTTGGCGACCTTGAGGAGCATGTAGATCTCGTCGGAGCGGTACGAGTGCGCGTGCACGAGGCGCTTGCCCTCGAGGATCTCGACGAGCACGTCGAGCTCGACGTCGCGACGCGGCGGAATCGGCTCCGCTTCCCCACGCTTGAGCGCGGCCTTCGCCTTTGTGAAGGCCGCCCACTCCGCCTGGTAGTCGCGCGCCGCCGTGAAGCGCTCACGGAGCAGCTCCTCGACGCCCATGCGGGTGCGCGGATAACGCGGCTGACGTCCGGGCTGAGGTTGGCTGTTCGTCTGCCGCACGTTTTCGCCGAGGGCGAACTTGATCCCCGGCGGCGCCTGCTGGAAGATCATGCTGTCCACGGGAAGCCCCCATCGAAGCTTCACGGTGACATTCTTCCCGCCGATGGTATTGGCCGAGCCGTGCAGCAGGTTGGCCGCCGTCACCCCGCCAGCGAGCTGCCTGTAAAAGGTCAGTCCATCTTGTCGGACTGCATCGGCGAGCTCGACTTCGGCCGTCACCGAGCTCGAGCCCTCGTTGATGCCCTCGAGGGACGAGTGGGAATGCGCATCAATGATGCCGGGCGTGACGAACTTCCCGGTTCCGTCAATGACCTGCGCGCCGGCCGGCACGGCGACGTTCGACCCGACCTCCGCGATCTTGCCGTCGCGGATCAGGATCGTGCCGCGCTGGATGGTGCCGTGCGACGCGGTGAGGATCGTGGCGTTCGTGATCGCCACGAGCCTCGCCGCCGGGGGGATCGGCATCGTGAACGGGGCCACGCCCGGCGCGGCGACCGGCTGGGCGCCGGCCACCGGTGCGGCGAGCGCGAGCAGCGCGAGCGGCGCGCCGTCGTCCGGCGGAGCGCCGCGCCCGCCGCCGCGCCCACCCGCGGCCGGCGGTGGGGTCACCTCGAATCGCTCGCCATCAATGAACACGGCGCGAACCCGCGCGCTGTCAGAGAGGATTCCACCCCCCTCGGTCACCACGAGGTTCGCGATCTTGCCGACCTCGATGCTGCCGAGCGCGTCGCCCAGTCCCGTCATCTCGGCGGGCCGGATCGTCATCGCCTGGAGTGCCACGTCGGCCGGCAACCCCGCGGCGACGGCCTTGCGCGCGTTCGCCAGGAAGGTCGAGGCCGGAGTCCGGCCGGAGGCGAGCGCGAACCGGATTCCGCCCTTGTGCACAGCCGCGGGGTTTGCTTCGATCAGTTTGCGCGCCTCACGATCGAGTGCCGCGCTGTCGCCCGGCTCGCGCCGCTGCGCCTGGCGGTACGACCAGCCCGTGCCGGCGGACGGGACCGGAAAGTTGACCGACACAACGACGGGGCGGCCGGCGAGCGCGTCGAGCGCGCGCCATCCCTCGGTCGCTCCGACAATCGTGAGCTTGAGGTCGAACTCCTTCGCCACGCGCACGGCGCGGCGGATCTCGTTCTCGTTGCCCGCCTCGTAGAACGCGGGCAGCGTGCCGCGCACGACGGGGACGAGCGCCTCGAGCCCGGGATCGTTCGGCGGGCGTGGGACGCCTCGCGGCTCGGCGCGCCATCGGTCAACGAGCAGACCGTGCCGTCGCGCGTCATGGAACGCCTGCCGCTGATAGGCGATTACGCCCATGATGGTGCCCGGCGTTCCGGCCTCGCCGCCGCCGAAGCCGCCTCCCCCGCCCTGGAAACCGAGGTGTTGGGCGACCGGCGAGCGCAGCGCCGCGCGCCCGTCGGCGCTGTCCTTCGCGGGCACCAGCGCGGAGAGCCCGCGCAGGGCGCCGCGCGACGGCGCGACGAGCACCGCGGTCACGCCGCCCTCACGCGCGGCACGCGCGTCGGCGACCGACAGGCGCAACTCGTCCGCCACCACACGTTCGGGATCGAACCCGGAGAACCGGGGCGCGACCGTGACCAGCGCGGCCGGCCCGCCGCCGCCACCGCCCCTCCCTCCGCCCGCCAGGGCGGCGGGCTCGGAGAGTCCGATGCCCGACATGAGGTCAATCAGCCCGGGCGAGATGGTGCGTCCCGAGAGATCGAGCACGCGGGCGTCGGCCGGGACCGGCACGGTCGTGCCGACGGCGACGATGAGGCCGTCGCGGATCACGATCGTGCCTCTCTCGATCAGGCCCTTCGTGACCGTCTCGATGCGCGCGTTCGTCAGGGCCCAGGTGCCGCCTTGCGCGCCAAGGGCGCTTGGCACGGCGACGACGATCCCCAGGACCGCCCGACGGACGATCGCGGAGGAGTGAATCATGGAACGCTCCAATGGGTGAGGGGCCGCCTCACGGCTGGTTGCCGTGTGCGGTGACGATCCGCGCCCCTGGTGCCACGCGTTAGCCCCGCACCGCATCTCTCGGCGTTGCGCTGCATTGCGTCGCGCGAGCGGACGCGGGACTATTGATGGATGCGCGCCGGCTCGCGCGCGCGGAACGTCCATGATGGTGGGAATCCGGAGGCTGCCGAGGGCGATGCCCGTAATACCCGCGACGCCGCTGATGCCGCTGGTCGGACGAGGCGAGGAGCTTGCGGCGCTCGCCGCGGCGCTGGACGCCGCCGTGGCCGGACGCGGCAGCCTGCACGTCGTCTCGGGCGAAGGCGGCATCGGCAAGACGCGCCTCGCACAGGCGGTTGGCGAGCTCGCCAAGGCGCGCGGCTTCACGGCGGTCGTGGGACGCGCCAATCCGGTGGAGACCGGGATCCCGTACGCGCTTTTCGCCGACGCGTTCGTCCCGCTGCTCCGCGGCGTGCCGCCGCCCGTGTTGCAGGTCCTGGCGCGCGGCGCCACGGCGGAGCTCGAGGTGCTCTTCCCGGCCTTGCGCGCGGAGGGCACCGTGGCGCGCGCCGGCGACACCGGCGACCTCAAGCCCCGCCTGCTCGACACCTTCGCGCGGTTCCTGCAGCGGCTCGCCGCACGCGAGCCGCTGCTCATCACGCTCGAGAACCTGCAGTGGGCCGATCCGTCGTCGCTGGAGCTTCTGCACTTCGTCTCGCGCGGTGCCGGCGCGCATCCGCTCGTTCTGCTCTGCACCTACGCGGACGAGCGGCGGGACGCGAACCCGATGCTCCGCACGACGGAGCAATCGCTGAGGTCGCTGGGCGCGCTGACGCCGCATCGCCTCCCGCCGCTGTCGCGCGGCGAGACCGCGGATGTCGTGCGCCAGATGTTCGACGTCCCGGTCGAGGCGGTCGGAGACTTCGTCACTCGACTGCACGACCGAACGCGCGGGAACCCCTTCTTCATCGAGGAAACGCTGAAGGCGCTGGTGGCCGGGGGGCGGCTTCGCGAGGAGGAAGGCCGCTGGGTGGGCTGGAGCACCGAGGCGCCGGAGCTGCCGCGGACGATTCGCGATGCCCTCGCTGAACGCCTCGACCGCCTCAGTCAGGGCGCCCGGCACGTGGCCACGATCGCCGCGGTGGTCGGGACGCAGGTCCCGCACCCGCTCCTCGTCGCGCTGGCCGAGCTCGAGTCTCCGGCGCTCCTCGCGGCCGTGGACGAGCTGCGGCGCGAGCGCCTCATCACCGAAACCGACGCCGACGGACAGTTCGCGTACGAGTTCACGCACCCCCTTCTGCAGGAGGTGCTCTATGCGGAACTGTCGCGCGCCCGGGCGCGCGCGCTGCACGCGGAGATCGCCGAGGCACTGGAGACCGTCTTCGGCGACCGCGCCTTGGCGCACGCGGACGCGCTGGCGGCGCACTTTCTCCGTGCGGCCTCACCCGCCCAGGCCCCGCGCGCCTGCCTTTACCTGACCGCGGCCGGGAAGTCGGCGCTGGAGCGCGGGGCCGACCGCGAGGCGGCGGAGGCGCTGGAGGCCGCGCTCGCGCTGGCCGAGGGCCTGGACGACGCCGCCGCACGTGAGACGCTGCTCGACCTGCTGGCGCGGGCGCGGCAGCGCCTGGGCGACTACGCGAGTGCCTCCTCCCACTGGGAGGGGGCCGTCGCCCTCGCGCACGCACGGGGCGACGAGCGTCGTGTCGCGACGCTCGAGCGGCGCCTCGGCGTGGCCGCGTTCTGGAGCGGCCGATACGACGACGCCCTCACGCGCTACGACCAGGGGCTCGTCGCCGCGGGTCGCGCAAAGGACGAGAGCACCGCCGCGCGTCTCCGCCTGGCGCGCGGCGCCGCGCTCCTGGCCGTGGGGCGCGCCGGCGAGGCCGAACAGGAAGTGCGCATCGCGCTCGCCATCGCCGCGCGAGTCGGCGAGCCGCGCCTGCTCTCGCGGGTGCACCAGGCGCTCCAGTCGCTGGCCATCTGGCGCGGACCGAGCGAGGCGGCGAGTGAGCACGGGAAACAGGCCTTGAGCTTCGCGACGGCCGCCGGCGACCGCGGCGCCGAATGGACGGCGCGCTGGGGCATGGCAATCCACGCCGGGCTCACCGGCGACGTCGCGGGCACCAGGGACCATCTCGAGGCCGCGACGACCCTCGCCGAAGAACTGCGCTCGCCGCTCCTGCGCCTCTGGAGTGGCGAGATCGGCATCGAGTACCGGTCGGGGATCGGCGAGTGGGACGACGCCCTCGCGCTGGCGGACCGCACGATCGCCGACGCGCGCGCCTTCGGCCAGCGCACGCTCCTGCCGCGGCTCCTCGTCTGGTCGTCGCTCATTCACCTCGGACGCGGTGACTTCGAGCGCGCCAAGGAACAGATCGACGAGGCGTGGGAGGTTTCCGGCGCGGCGCGGACCGGCCGCGCCGCGCAACTCAACGTCCACACCGTCGTGCCCGCGCACGTCGGGCGCGCCGCGTACCATCTCGCGAAACACGACTACCGGCGCGCGGTCGTGATCGGGGAGCAGGGGCTCGAGATCGCCGACAAGTCGGGCTACGTGGTCTGGGCGATCCACCGGCTCATGCCCCTCATCGCCGAGGCCTCGCTCTGGATGCAGGACTGGGAGCGCGCGGAACACTATGGCAACCGCTTGCGCGAGTCGTCGCAGCGGCTCGGGCATCCGCTGGGGCTCGCGTGGGCGGACGCGTGCGACGCGCTGGTCCGAACGGGAAAGGGCGACCGGGCGGGTGCCGTGGCACTGCTGCGGCAGGCGGCGGACGGGCTCGACGCGATTCCCTTCGTCGAACACGCCGCACGGCTCCGGCTCCAGCTCGCGGACGTGCTCATCGAGGCCGGCGACCCGGACGCGGCCGCGGCCGAGTTGCGCCGGATCCACGCCGTCTTCGCGAGGCTCGGCGCGCGGCCCGCGCTCGACGACGTGCGCCGGAGACTCCGGTCGTTGGGCATCCGCCCGCCCGGCCGCACGTCGGCCCTCGGCACGGGCGCGCTCACCGCGCGCGAGACGGAAATCGCGCGGTTCATCGCCGAACGGAAGAGCAACAAGCAGATTGCCGTCGCGCTGGATATCTCGTCGCGCACGGTCGGCACGCACCTCTCCAACATCTTCGCCAAGCTCGGCGTGGACTCTCGCGGCGCGCTGACGGACCTCGTCCGCGCCGGCGCGCTCGGCGGAACGATGCCCGCCGAGCGCCCGGCAACCCCGCGCGAGGCGCGCCCCCTCAGCGCACCGTGAAACCAGTGAGTACTGACACGCGCGTCCCCGACTGCGACGGGACCACGGCGACGTTGAAAGGGATGTTCACCGTCCCGCGTCGCACGGTCACACCTGCGGCGATCGCGAGCGCCACCCCAGCCGGAGTCACATTCGGCCCGACGCCAAACTCCGTACCGCGCACCGTCCGCAGGCCCACGAGCCAGCTCGCGCTGGGAATGACCCGTCCCTGATCGAGGCCGCCCGCCAGCAACACGATCTCCGAGATGGCCGCCAGACCGGTGTCGTCGCCGAGAAACTGGCGCTCGAACTGCCAGCCGAACTGAGTGATGACGGGATTGAGCGTGATGTTGCGATCGGTCCTGATCTTCTCGCGGACGCCGTCGCTCAGGAAGGTGATGCCGACGCGCGGCCCAGACAGCTTGACTCGCGTGGTTGCGCCTGGAAGCCGGCCGTTCACGGGCAGGTCCTGCGCGAGGGCGTCGCCCGGCGCAGCCGCCGAGAGCGCGACACCGAGCGCGAGAACGGGCCGCAAGAAAGCCGTGCAGCGAACGATGCGCGTCCGGGCGGGGACGCCTGTCTTGTGAATCGCTTGCATGTGACGCTCCGGTTAGAGTCGGAGCTCACGATGCCAGGCGTGGAACGCCGGCCCCATCGGTCACATGTCGTAGACGGGCCGACCGTAATGACGTAGTGACGAGTGAGGAGTTCGAGAACGGACGGGGTGGGATTCGAACCCACGGTACGCTTATGACGTACACACACTTTCCAGGCGTGCGCCTTAAACCACTCGGCCACCCGTCCCCGGTTGGCACTCAGCGACCCGGAGGCAGAGGTGCGCGCCGCCGAGCCGTCCCCCTTCTGGCTTTTGCCGCCGGGACAACACGGACAGGGTGAGATTCGAACTCACGATACCGTTGCCGGTATGCCGGTTTTCGAGACCGGTGCCTTCAACCGCTCGGCCACCTGTCCAGGAACTGACCTAGATTGTTGAAATTACTCGGGATACGCCGAGCAAGACAACTGCGACCACGAGTAGACAGCCGTCAGCCGTCTGCTATCAGCTGACAGCTGAAGACTGACGGCTGGCGGCTGTCTACTCGCGTTTGTCCTTGAAGAACCTGGCCATCAGTGCCCCGCACTCCTTCTCCAGCACCCCGCCCTGCACCTCCGGCCGGTGATTCAGCTTTGGATGGCGCAGGAGGTCCGTCACGGAGCCGGCCATGCCCGCCTTCGGGTCCCACGCACCGAAGACGACGCGGTCGAGTCGCGCGAGCACGATCGCGCCGGCGCACATCGCGCACGGCTCGAGCGTGACGTAGAGGGTGCACCCTTCGAGCCGGGCCGCCCCGAGCACGGCCGACGCCGACTGAATGGCGAGCAGTTCGGCGTGCGCGGTGGCGTCGGCGGAGGCGACCATCGCGTCCGCCGCGCGGGCGACGACTTCGCCGTCGCGCACGATGACGGCACCGACCGGCACTTCGCCGTTCTCCGCGGCGTCCTCGGCTTCGTCCAGCGCGAGCCGCATCCAGGCGGCGTCCTTCTTAGCGCGGGCGGTGGTCACGGGTTGGCGGTGCTCGGGCGATGAAACGTGAGCGCGCGGGAGTCTGTACTCTGGGTCACAGTGCGGCGCGAACGGGGGGCACAGGCGCCGGTCGCGGCCGGACCACGGCGTGAACTTTTCCGCCTGGGCGTTAGTATTGACCTGATGCGACGAACCCTCGCGACCCTGATTCTCCTCACCGCCTGCAGCGGCGGTGGTAAGGACGGCGGGCCCACGGGGCCCGTGCCCGTGGCCAACGTCTCGCTCACCGTCCAGCTCACGTCCATCGCCGTGGGCCAGACGACCACGATCACTGCATCGCTTACGGACGCGCAGGGGAATTCGCTGACGGGCCGCACGGTCACGTGGACGAGCTCGGCGCCCGCCGTCGCGAGCGTCACGAGTGCGGGGCTCGTGACGGGCCTCGCCGTGGGCCAAGCCACCATCACGGCCGCGTCGGAGGGAAAGTCCGCCCAGACCACCATCTCCGTGACCGCGTCAGGCCAGACCTGCACGGGAGCCACGCCGCTCAACGTGGCGGTCGGCGAGGTGCACACGCTCACGACAGCGGAGCGGCAGCTTCTCTGCCTGCCGGGCGGCGCCGGCGGCACTGAGTACGTGCTGATCCCGTTCAACAGCTCGACGGTCGCGGCGGCAGTACCGCTGACGGCGACCGCCACGGGGACGATCGCGACGGTGAATCCTCCGCTCGTCGCGAGCGCGCAGCTCCGTGGCACGCGCGGGCTCGAGGCGCTGGCCGCGGTGCGCGCGCCGTCTCAGGCATTCAGGCGCACGTTCGAGTACCGGCTCCGCGAGCTGGAGCGAATCGAGCTGGGGCCGCGCCTCCGCGCGCGGCCGCGCGGCCCGGCGCTCCTGCGGTCGCTTCGGGGCGCGCCCGGCACGCGTCTGGGGGTGAAGGGCCTGGCGCCGAACCCGGCCGTCGGCTCGACCGTCACGCTGAACGCCAACGCGACGAGCGCCTGCGGTCCGGTCGCCACGAATCGCTTCGCGCGGGTCGCCGCCGTGTCGAACAACGCCATCGTGGTCGTGGACACGCTCGCGCCGACGGGCGGCTTCACCGACGCGGAGTACCTGGGCATCGCCACCACGTTCGACACGCTGGTCTTCGGGGTGGACACCGCCGCCTTCGGCGCCCCGGCCGACATGGACGGCAACGGGCGCGTGGTGCTCTTCTTCACGTCGGCGGTGAACCAGCTCACGCCGTCGGGCAGCGTGGGCGGCTACATCGGCGGGTTCTTCTTCGCGCGCGACCTCTTCACCGCGGCCGGCGTGCCGCAGGCGCCCTTCCCCTGCGCGACGAGCAACGAGGGGGAGATGTTCTACCTGCCCGTGCTCGATCCGAACAGCCAGTTCAATGGGTTCTTCAAGGTCAAGGCCACACTGCAGACGGACATCATCGGCACGCTCGCGCACGAGTTCCAGCACCTGATCAACGCCTCGCGGCGGATCTACGTGCAGCCGGCGGACGTGGAGTTCGAGGAGGTCTGGCTGAACGAGGGGATGAGCCACATCGCCGAGGAGCTGCTCTACTTCCGCGTCGCGGGCTTCGCGGCCAACCAGGACCTCACGTACCAGGCGGTGGCCGCCACCACGGCGAAGCTGAACGCGATCAACACGTACCAGGTGGACAATCTCGGGCGCCTCGTGGACTATCTCGAGGCCCCCGACGCCAACGCGCCGTTCGCGCCGAACGACAGTCTGGCCACGCGCGGCGCGATCTGGCAGCTCCTGCGGTGGGCGCTCGACCAATCGCCCAGCGCGCAGGGCAGCTATCTCAAGGCCCTCGTGGACGCGACGACGTGGGGGAAGCCGAACTTCGACAACGTGTTCGCCGGCGTCGGCGGCCTGATCGGCGCGACGCGCAGCCAGGTGATCGCGAACTTCTTCGACAACACCACGGTTCCCGTCTCCACGCTCTACGCGCACCGCAGCTGGAACTTCCGGGATCTTCTCCCGCATCTCGCGACACCCAACCCGCCCTATCAGCTGGCGGTCAAGACGCTGGTGCCGGGCGCGCCGGCGAACTACAGCCTGGTCGGCGGTGGGTCGGCCTACCTGCGGTTCCGGGTCAACGGCGGCGCGGTCGGGGGCGTGACGGCGACCTCGGCCGGCGGGGCGCTCCCCGCGACCGTCGAGCTGATCCTCATCCGCACGTCGTAGCGGTTCAGTCCTTCGCGAGCTCCAGCTCCGCGCCGCGCGCGGTCACGCGCACGCGGTCGCCCTCGGCGAAGCGGCCCTCGAGCACCGCCATCGCCAGCGGGTTCTGCAGGAGGCGCTGGATCGCGCGCTTGAGCGGGCGCGCTCCGAACGCCGGATCGAACCCTTCGCGCGCCAGCAGCCGCTTGGCCTCCGGCGTGACGTCGAGCGCGAGCTTCCGTTCGGCGAGCAGCTTCTCCAGGCGCGCGAGCTGCAGCTCGACGATGTGCTCGAGTTCGGCCTCGCCAAGCGGATGGAAGATGATCACGTCGTCCACCCGATTCAGGAACTCGGGCTTGAAGTGCGCGCGGAGCGCGTGCGTGACCTGTGCCTCGACGAGCGCCCAGTCCCCGGTCCCGTGCTCCAGGATCCAGCTCCCGCCGATGTTCGACGTCATGATGATGACCGCGTTGCGGAAGTTCACGGTGCGGCCCTGGGAATCGGTCAGGCGTCCATCGTCGAGGATCTGCAGCAGCACGTTGAAGACGTCGGCGTGCGCCTTCTCGATCTCGTCGAACAGCACGACGGCGTAGGGGCGGCGGCGGATCGCCTCGGTGAGCTGGCCACCCTCCTCGAACCCGACGTACCCGGGCGGCGCGCCGATCAGGCGCGCGACGGCGTGCCGCTCCATGTACTCCGACATGTCAATGCGCACCATCGCCTGCTCGTCGTCGAAGAGGAACTCGGCGAGGGCGCGCGCGGTCTCGGTCTTCCCGACGCCCGTGGGACCGAGGAAGATGAAGGAGCCGATGGGCCGATTCGGATCCTGGAGCCCCGCCCGCGATCGCCGCACCGCGTCCGCCACCGCGTGCACGGCCTCCGGCTGCCCTACGACGCGCTTCGCCAGCTCGGCGTCGAGCCGGGTCAACCGCTCCTTCTCGCTCTCCAGCATCCGCGAAACGGGAATCCCCGTCCACTTCGCGACGATGTCGGCGACGTCGTCGGCGGTGACCTCTTCCTGAAGGAACCGGGCGCCACCCGTCTGTTGCGAGGCGAGGCGCGCCTCCGTCTCCCTGAGTTGCTTCTCGAGGGTCGGGACGCGGCCGTACTGGATCTCGGCGGCCTTGCCGAGGTCGCCCGCGCGCGTGGCACGGTCGGCCTCGACCCGTGCCTCCTCGATCTGCTGCTTGAGCTTCCCCACGTCGCCGAGGGCGCTCTTCTCGTTCTGCCACTGCGCCCGCATCGCGGCGCTCCGTTCCTTGAGCTCCGCCAGCTCCCTTTCGATCACCGCGCGGCGCTCCCGGGACGCCGCGTCCATCTCCTTCTGGAGCGCCTGCCGCTCGATCTCGAGCTGCACCGCGCGTCGCTCCACCTCGTCAATCTCCTGGGGGAGCGAGTCTATCTCGATGCGGAGCCGGCTCGCGGCCTCATCCACGAGATCAATCGCCTTGTCCGGCAGGAACCGGCCGCCGATGTAGCGGTTGGAGAGCGTGGCCGCGGCGACGACCGCGCCGTCGGTGATGCGCACGCCGTGGTGCGATTCGTAGCGTTCCTTGAGGCCGCGCAGAATGGCGACGGTGTTCTCCACGCTCGGTTCGCCCACGTACACGGGCTGGAAGCGGCGCTCGAGCGCCGCGTCCTTCTCAACGTGCTTCCGGTACTCGTCGAGCGTCGTCGCGCCCACGACGCGCAGCTCGCCGCGGGCGAGGAGCGGCTTGAGCATGTTCCCCGCGTCCATCGAGCCCTCGGCCTTCCCCGCGCCGACGAGCGTATGCATCTCGTCAATGAAGACGACGAACTGCCCCTCGCTCGAGGTGATCTCCTTCAGCACCGCCTTGAGCCGCTCCTCGAACTCGCCGCGGAACTTCGCGCCCGCGATGAGCGCACCGAGGTCGAGCGCGACGAGCCGCTTGTTCTTCAGCGACTCGGGCACGTCGCCGTTCACGATCCGCTGCGCGAGTCCTTCGGCGATGGCCGTCTTGCCGACACCCGGCTCGCCGATCAGCACGGGGTTGTTCTTGGTGCGGCGCGACAGCACCTGAATGACGCGGCGGATCTCCTCGTCGCGCCCGATCACCGGATCGAGCTTCCCTTTGCGCGCGGCGTCGGTGAGGTCGCGCGTGAATCTCTGCAGCGCCTGGTACCGACTCTCGGGTGACTGATCGGTGACCCGGTGTGCGCCGCGCACGGCCTGGAGCGCCTCGAGGAGCAACTTCTTCGAGACGCCGAATCCCTTGAGGATCGCCGCGCTCTCGGCGCCCTTCGTGTCCGCCAGCGCCAGGAGCAGATGCTCGGTGGAGACGAACTCGTCGCCGAGCGACTTCGCGATCGCCTCGGCCTGATCGGTGACGTGCGTGAGCTCCCGCGAGAGCGAGGGACTGGCATCACTCTGCTTCGGATATCGCGCGAGCTCGGCGTCGAGCTTTTCACGCAGCGCGGGGACCGGGACGGCGAGCTTGTGAAGGATGGGGACGACGATCCCCTCGTCCTGCTCGAGCAGCACGCGGAGGAGATGCGCGTCGTGCACGAGCGGATTGCCGGCACGGCGCGCGAGCGCGAGCGCGTCGTTGAGCGCTTCCGAGGACTTGATGGTGAGGCGGTCGGGGTTGAGCATATGCGTGCTCGAGGAATGGCAAGAGCGAGACCGCTCAACCTACGCCGATTCGGCCCGGAACGTGCCGATCCGGCGCATGGCCGCTGCCGTGCCCCTCAAAACACGAACGCCCGGGCCTTGGCCCGGGCGTTTGCGCGAGCCGCGTCACGGCTCACTTCGCGACCGTCATCTTGATCATCGTCCGGGTGCCATCCACCTGCAGCACGAGCAGGTAGATGCCGGACGAGGCTTCCTGCGACGTGCCGTCGTAGTTCCCGTTCCAGTACCAGGTGTAGGTACCGCACGGAAGCAGCACGTTGTCCAACCGCTGACCCCCCGCCACGCCTCCCGTGCCCCTCTGCAACTGGGGCACCGCCACCAGCTGGGAAAGGAGGTTGTAGATCTTCACAGAAACCCGATGCTGCACTCCGCCTGCCGGGCACGCCGGGGGATCGTCAATGCTGAAATCCCCACGTGTCTCTGGGTTGAACGGATTCGGGTAGTTCTGTTTCAGCGTCGCCTTCGCCTTGGCAGGCGGACTGCCCTGCGCAAGTCCCGCTCGTGGCATGAGACCGAGGGCCAGCACGCACACGGCGAGTGCCGACCAGCGAAACCTCATGGTTTCTCCGTCTGACTAGGTAGGGGCTATGTCAGAAGCTCCTGGTTGAAGTGGGCCTAAGTGGTCAAGGGGCAATCTATTGACGGCGGCCGGGAGGGTCAAGCAACCGGCGGTCGGATCCAGGACGCGGAAGCCGGCACGACCGACGGCACCGGATCACCCGGCGGCGCGAAGTGTGCGGGTGTCGCCGGACCGAGCCGTGACACCGGACTGGTCGCAGAACTCCAGAAACGGGATGAGATACTTGCGTGTAAGTCCAAGTATCTCCCTGAGTTGTGATGCCGTTCGCGGCCGGCCATCGGCGGCGCCAGCGCGCAGCCGTGCGACGAGAGCGTCCACAGCCGGCCTCGCATAGTAGCGGTCGGAGGCGACGGCGACGGCGCGGCCTTCCCGCTCCAGTGCGCGCAGGAGCGCCGGCGTACTCGCACCAAGCCGATCGGTCAGTTCCCGTACGGAGGGCGGCTGGGGCCCGGCCGCCTCGAGCACCGCCGAGAGCAGGTCGAGCCGCTGCGCGTCAGCGCCTCGAGACGCCGGCTTCCAGCCGGTGCGCGCGACGACGCCGCCGTGCACCGTGAGGCGGCTTTCCGCGGCGAGCGCCGACAGCACCGCGTCGAAGAGCGGCGAGCTCACCTTGAGCGAAGTCCGGGCGTGCTGCAGCGAGAGTCCGGGCTCGAGAGGGTGCTCGGTGTGCGACCGCTCCACCAGCGACGTGAGCCGCGCTCGTGTCGCGTCGGCGAGCGCGGTGGAGTAGAGGCGGTCGCCGACGCGCGTCGTGCCCGCGAGCTGCGCCGCGATGCGCGCGACGTCGCTGCGGGTTGCGCCGAGGCGAACCGGCGCCTCGCCGAGCGCGAACCCTTCGCCGGCGCTCTCGGCGACGATCCACCCGAGCCGCTGGGCCGGACTCGCGCCCGACGAAGGCCACGGCCTCGCGCGCCGCGCGTGGGGATGGGGATCGGTCACGACGCCGCCGCCGATGGTGACGACGGGGGTGGCCGCGCGGAGCACGAAACGATCCGTCGCGCGCGCGACGACCGGCTCGTCAAGCGTGACGCGCACGGGGACGACCGCACCCGGCGTGACGCGGCCCCCGGCCGCCACCACGCGCGCGCCGACGTCGGCGGTGCCGAGGTGGAACCGGACGCGCGTGCGCACGCCGACCGGCTTGGCCTCGTCGAGCAACGCGACGTCTGCGCGCAGCACGGTGGACGGTTTCCACGGATCGTCGGCGCCGACGAGCACGGTGCCGCGCGCGACGTCACCCTTGTCGAGGCCGGCAAGCGCCACGGCGACGCGGCTCCCGGGACCGGCGCGGTCCACCGCCCTGCCGTGTGACTCGAGCGCGCGCACGCGCGCCGTGCGGCCGGGTGGAAAGAGCCGCACGGTCGCCTCGCGCGCAAGCGAGCCGCTCCAGAGCGTGCCGGTGACGACCGTGCCGGTGCCCCGGACGCTGAAGACGCGGTCGATCGGCAGGCGCGGCAGGTCGTCCGGGTCGCGCGCGGGCACGGCGCGCGCGGCGTCTCCGAGTGCGGCGCACAGCGCGTCGAGCCCCGCGCGGGTCGTCGCGGAGCACGGCACGATCGCGGCGCGCTCGAGTGGCGAGCCCCGCAGAACGGCGCGCACGTCGTCTTCCACGAGCCGCAGCCACTCGCCCTCCACGAGATCGGACTTGGTGAGCGCCACCACGCCGCCCCGCACGCCGAGGAGCGAGAGGATCGCGAGGTGCTCTCGCGTCTGCGGCATCACGCCCTCGTCCGCGGCGACGACGAGCAGCGCGAGGTCCACCCCGGTCGCGCCGGCGAGCATCGTGCGCACGAAGGCCTCGTGACCCGGGACGTCCACCACGCCGAGCGTGCCGACGCCGGCGAGGTCGAGCGGCGCGAAGCCGAGCTCGATCGTGATGCCGCGCCGCTTCTCTTCGGGCAGCCGGTCCGTGTCCACGCCCGTGAGCGCCTTCACGAGCGTGGTCTTGCCGTGATCAATGTGCCCGGCGGTTCCGAGGATCATGACGGCACGGGAACGGGGCGTCCCTCGCCGGCGTCCTCCCAGGCGAGGAAGGCGCGCAGCGCCCGCCCGTCGCCCAGATGCTCCTCGAGGAACTCCCGGAGGAGGCGCTGGTGGGCGCGCACCGTCGCGTCGTCCTCAAGGGCAGCGTCGCCACCGGAGAGCCACGCGGCCAGCTGGCGTCGCGCCGGCGCGGGGAGCCGGCGTCCGCCCTCCGCCAGCCGCGCGCAGCGTTCGCACAGCGCGCCGCCCGCGCGATGGTGGAAGGTGACTTCGAGCGGCGCGGGAATCGGCGCGTGACAGCTCGCGCAGAGGGCGAGCGCCGGCGCGAAGCCGAGTTCCGCGACCACGCGCCAGGCGCCCGCCAGCGTCACGCCGGGCACGGCGTCGCCCGTGGCGGCGCCGATGGCGTCGAGCAGCGCGACAACGGCGTCGTGCACGCGGCCGCTGTCATCTTCCTTCGCGAAGCGCAGGCAGAGCTCGGCCAGGGCCGACGCGGCGCGGAAGCGCGCGAGCGATCCGGCGAGCTCGGGCCGGGCTCGCGTCAGGTCGAACGCCACGAGCGAGTGGAGATCGCGCGTCGGGTGCAGCGAAAGCTGCGCCACTCCGCTCGAGAACAGGTCCAGCGCCGTGCTGAAGCGGCTCCTCGGCCGCCGCGCCCCGCGCGCGATCGCCGACACGATCCCCGCGCCGCGCGTCGCCAGACGGACGATGCTGGAGGTCTCGCGGTAGGCGAAGGCGTGGAGGACGAGGGAGTCGGTGAGGAGGGTGCGCACCCTTCAAAACTACAACTGCGAGTAGACAGTAGACGGTAGACAGTAAACGGTAGACAGTAGACAGTTCACGGTTCCCGCTGAAGCGCTACTGTCTACTGTTTACTGTCTACTCTCTACTGTCTACTCTCTACTGTGTACTTGTGCTTGCCGTTCACCGTTCGACCCGCACCCCCACGAACACGCTCCGCCCCGGCGCCGCGAATCGCGCGATCTCCGAGTAGCGCGCGCCGAGGAGATTGTCCACGCGCGCCAGGAGCGCCGCGCCGCGCACGATGCGCCCCGGCACCGGCACAACCACGGAGCAGTCCACCTTCGTGTGCGTGGGGAGCGTGACCGCCACCGCCGGGAAGGCGGAGAAATCGCGGTCGTCGCGCTCGCCCACGCGCGCGGCCACGAGGTGCACACTGCCACCGCGGAGCGCGTACGCCGCCGAGAGCGTGGCCCCGTGCGGCGGCCGCCGGATGAGCTTCTGGCCGACCACGTAGACGGCGCCGCTGTTCTGGTCGAAGCCGGCGCGCGTCGCGCGCGCGTCCGTCCACGCGTACGTCACCCCGACGGTGAGCCGTTCGACGCCGCGGTACTCGGCCTCGAACTCCAGGCCGCTCGCGTCGGCGGCGGCCACGTTGAAGTAGTTCGGCGCACCGCGTGCGGGCGGCGTGCCGGCGTACTGGATCACGTCCCGGAACTGCTGCGCGTAGGCGGTGGTCCTGAGCGTGAGATCGCCGCCGGCGAGAAAGACGTCGGCGCCCACGTCGGCCGATCGTGAGCGCTCAGGACGCAGCGACGGATTCCCCGTGACGTAGCCGGTCGAGAAGTTCTCGAAGAAGCTCGGCGCCTTCAACGCGGTTCCGGCGGAGGCGCGGACGCGCGCGCGCGCGGAGAGCAGGTACGCGGCGCTCGCGCGCGCGGTCGCGAACGACCCGAACGCGCTGTTCTGGTCGAGGCGGCCGCCGACGGCATACGACAGCCGGTCCGTCGCGTCACCGAGCGCCTGCAGGTAGGCGCCCGTGTTGTGCCGCGCGGCCGCGAAGCCGCCGGCGTCGCGCCCGTACTGGCTGAGCGAAAGCGAGGAGCTGGTCTCGCGGTCGCGCGCGACCTCCGCGCCGACCGTCAGCACACCGCGCCCGTACGTGAGGTTGAGTCGCGCGTCCGCCGATCGCCGCGTGCGCACGGCGCGCGAGAAGAAACCGAAGAAGCCCATCGTGTCCGCGGCCGTGTCGGGGCCGTCGTTGGCGCGGGGAAGAAGCTCGTTCGACGCAAGCGAGACGCGAAGTTCCACTCGTTCCGTGAGGCGGTGCCCGGCGTCCAGGCTCGCGACAAGCCGGTGATCGGTCTGCTCGGCGTCGTGATCCACGACGGCGCCCGTGAAGTCGGTGGGGTAGTGGTAGGTCGCGCTTGACCAACGCAGCGCGAGTCGCGCGTCCGCACGGGCGCCCGGCGTCACCCGCAGCGACGCGCTGAGCACGTCGTTCACGAACCGGTTGTTGAACGGAAGAATGCCGTCGCTGGACTCGCGTGATCCGGACAGGGTGAAGCCGGCGCGGGCAGCGCCAGCGGCGACGCCCAGCGCGCCGCGAAGCGTGCCGCGCGACCCGCCGCCGGCGAGTGCGTGCATCGCCAGCGGGCCGCGCCCCTCCTTCGTGAACAGCTGCACGACGCCGGTCACGGCGTCGGAGCCGTAGAGCACGCTGGTGGGGCCGCGCACGATTTCGATCCGGTCCACGTTATCGGTGGTGAGCGTGGCGAGATCGAACGCGCCGCCCGCGTCGTTCACCGCCACGCCATCCACCAGGACGCGCACGTAGTTGCTGTTCCCGCCGCGCAGGAAGAGCGAGCTCTGCGAACCCACGGGTCCGCTGGCGACGACCGCGGCGCCCGGCACGAGGCGAAGCGCGTCGAGCACGCGGGTGATGCCCTGCGCGCGCAGGTCGTCGCCCCGGAGGACGGTGACCGTGGCGGTGGGGGCGGCGGTCGAGATGGCGACGCGCGTGGCGGTGATGTAGACCGTGCTGAGCGTGTCACGGGCGGGCTTGGACTCTTGTGCGAGGCAGGCGCAAGAGGCGAGATGAGCGGCGAGTGCGAGCGTGAGCGGCGAGCGGGCGAGGGGAAGCGGCGAGCGGGCGAGAGGAAGCGGCGAGCGGGCGAGAGGAAGCGGCGAGTGCGAGAACGCGCGACGGGGCATTCGGTGGACCTCGGTGAGCGTGGCGGCGTGATCGTAGCGATTATTTCGGCGCGCGATGGCGGAGCGGGACGAGGACGGGCGCGCCGACGGCCGGGTCCCGGGAGACGACGAGGGGCCATTCGTAGACGCGCTCCAGCTCGTCGCCGCGCATCACCGCGTCCGGCGGACCGGACGCGGCGAGCGCACCGCGATGGAGGAGAGCGATGGTCGTCGCGAAGCGCGCGACGAGATTGAGCTGGTGGCTCACGAGCAGCACGGCGCGCCCCTCGCGGGCGAGCGCGTCGAGGAGCTCGAAGACGCCCATCTCGTGCGCGACGTCGAGGAAGGTCGTGGGCTCGTCGAGCACGAGCGCGTCCCCGCCCTGCGCGAGGGCGCGCGCGAGGCGTACACGCTGCCACTCGCCGCCCGAGAGTTCGTCGGTGTGCCGCGTCAGGTACTCCGCAGCCCCCGTGCGCTCGGCGGCGCTCTCGACGATGGCGCGGTCCGCCGGAGTCTCGCCCGCCCACACGCCGCCGTGCGCGAATCGTCCGAGCGCGATGAAGTCGCGTACCACGAGCGGGAACGCGGGTTCCTCGCGCTGGGGCACGATGGCGACGCGCCGCGCCACCTCGCGTCGCGAGAACGCGCCGAGCGGCGCGCCATCCAGGGTGATGGCGCCGCGTTCGGCGCGCAGCCGGCCCAGCAGCGCGCGCACGAGCGTGCTCTTGCCGCTCCCATTCGGACCGACGACGGCGGTGAGCGCGCCCCGCCGCGCCTCGAGCGAGACGCCGCGGACGGCGGGCTCGGCCGCGCGCGGATACCGGAGCACCACGCCGTCGAAGCGGATCACCGCATCCTCCGCAATCGCGCGAGGAAGAACGGCACGCCCACGAGCGCCGTGACGGCGCCGAGCGGGAGCTCCGACGGCGCGCGCACCGTCCGCGCGACGACATCGGCCGCGACCACCAGCGCACCGCCGCCGATCGCCGCGCCGGCGATCACGCTGCGCACCGTGCGCGCGCCGAGCGCCCGGACGATCGCCGGCACGACCAGCCCGACGAACCCCACGAGCCCGGCGCCGGCGACCGTGACCGCCGCCAGCAGCGACGCCGCGAGGTACGCGCGGCGCGTGGCGCGTTCGACGTCCACTCCGAGCGCCGCGGCCGGATCCGTCCCCAGCGCGAGCAGCTCGATCTCGCGCGCGAAGGCGAAAAGGAGCGCGCCGCCCAGGGCCACGTACAGCGCGATCCAGCGCGTGCCGGCCCAGGTCGCGTCGCCCAGCGAACCCATCATCCACCAGAGCGCGCTCCGCACCGTGTCGTCGGTCGCGCCGGAGAGGAGCACGAGGATCGCGGCGTTGGCGAAGGCGCCGATGACGACGCCGGCCAGGACGAGGACCCGTGGATCGCCCCGCGCACCGGCCGCGCGCGCCACCAACAGCACGAGCGCCACGGCGAGCAGGGCGCCGATGAACGCCGCCAGCGGCAGCATGGCGGGCGCGGAAAGATGGAGCGTGACGCCGAGGACCGCGCCGACCGCCGCCCCGCCCGAGACCCCGAGCAGGTAGGGGTCCGCGAGCGGATTGCGCAGCGTGCCCTGGAGCGCCGCGCCGCTCATCCCGAGCCCCGCGCCGATTGCGACACCGAGGACCGCGCGCGGAAGGCGGAGCGTGCGAACGATCGCGACCGCGTGCTCGTCGTCGCCGCCGAAGAGCGCGCGCCACACCGCAGGTGGCGAGAGGGGCACGGGGCCGAGCGCCAGCGCCGCGAGGAGCGCCGCGGCGAGCGCCGCGAGGAGCACGAGCCAGGTCCGGCGCGGCATCAGGGCACCGTGTCGTGCAGGATGAGCGCGCGGAGATGCCGCGCCGCCTCGCCCAGCCGAACGCCGGGACGCCCGACGAGCGTCGTGTCCACCACCAGGATGCGCCCCGCGCGCACGGCGGACACCGCCCGCCACGCCGGGCTCCGCCGGATGCGCATCGCGTTCTGCGGGCCTGCGAGCACGTAATCGGGATTGCGACGCACGACCTGTTCGAGCGAGACCTGGGGGGACGGCGCCGCGAGGTCGTCGAACACGTTGCGGGCACCGGCCGTCTCGACCAGCTCGGTCAGGTAGCTGCCGCGACCGATCGTGAAGAGCGGCGACTCCCAGATGAACCAGAAGACGGTGGGCGGCTTCGTGGACCGCGGACGAGCGCGCACGACCGCGAGCGAGCGCTCGACCGAGTCCGCGAGCCGCTCGCCCGCCGCGGAGTCGCCGACGGCGCGCGCAACCAGACGCGCGGCGCGCTGGAAGTCAGCGAGGTGATCGGTGCGGATGGCGAGCGTCGCGACGCCCGCGCGGTGCAACGCCCTGGCCGCCGCGCGATTCCCGTCGGAGGCGTACAGCAGCACCAGGTCGGGGCGCACGCCGAGCACGGCCTCCACGTTGGGCTGCATCCCGTCGCCGAGATCGGCGACGGCGCGCGCGCCTTCCGGATGGAGATCCCAGTGCGTGCGTCCCACCACGCGCGCGCCCGCGCCGAGCGCGAAGAGCAGTTCGGTCGTGACGGGGTTGAGCGAGACGATCCGACGCGCCCCGTGCCCCGCCCTGACCGTATCCCCGAAATCGTCGAGCGTGCGCCCGGGCGCGCGCGCGCGCTCCGCGCGCTTCGCGCCGCCGCACGACGCGGTGACGGCGAGCGCGAGCAGCACGAAAGGCCGGCGGTACATCGCGAAAGGCAGAACGGGCTCCCGTCCCGAAAGAGGAAGCCCGCAACGCCGGATGCGCCGGACGGGAACCCACCCCGCGGTCTCGCATCGAACGCCACCAGCTCCTCCCCCGAGGATCTGTTTCCGTGGCGCGAACGCGGGTCGTCTCCTGGCTCCGGGCCGCTCGCTCGCCTTCCCGATCTCCCGATCAGTGGCGCGTGAGCGCGCGTGTTCTTTCGAACGTGCCCGTTACAGTGGCGGGGCCGCGCCGGCATTGCACCGGCTTCCGTGTCCCGCGTTCGCCATCAGTTGTGCGCGGAAGCTAGACGAGTCCCTCGCGCCGGGCAAGCGCCGCCGTCAGCCGCGCCTTGAGTCGCGCGCGCCGCTCATAGTGGTCCGCCTTCTCGTCCGGCGTCGGCGCGTCGAGCGCGGCGAACGCCGTCTCCAGGGCGGCGAGCTCGCGTTCAAGTGACTCGGGATCGTCGCGCTGCGCGCGGATGGCGCGCTCGCGCGCGGGTCCGCGGCGCGTCAGGCCCGCCGCGAGGCCGAGCAGGAGCACCGCGCCGACAGCGACCACGATGAGCGCGATGCGGAAGTTGAGCGACGACGTCGTCAGGAGTGTCGGCGCAGTGACCGAAAGCACGGCCGCCGCCGGCGCGTCCTGCGCCAGGAACCGGCGGAAGCGGCGCCCTTCGAGCGACGCCGGCTCCGTTTCGCGGAGACCGCCGCCCGTCGCCGTCCCCCGTTCGTCCTCCACGAGCACTTCGAGCACCGAGGTGCCCGCGAGCGAGGGAAGCAGGAGGGGCGCCGCGCTCGCCTTGACGCGGTAGACGAAGGAGAATCGCTTGACGCCCGGCGCCAGTGGCGCGAAGACCCTGGCCCGCCCCTCGGCGAAAGTCACCGCCTCGGCGGGGAGGTCGCCCTCGCCCGCGCGCGTGGCGCGCGCGCCGTCCGGGAGGAGCGCCTCGAACGTCGGCCGCGCGCGCGCGCCGGACACGCGCGTGACCGTGGAATCGTTCGACAGCTCGAAGGCCTCCACGACTCGTCGCGTGCGGCCCGAGTCGGGCGCCATCACGACCACGTGGCGTCCCCGCACGCGAATCGGCACCGGCGCGCTCGTCGTGTCGTACACCACGAGCCCGGCGTCCGCACCGGTGACGACGCGCCCCGTGAGCGGCGCGGTGAAGTACGCGAGGCCGGCGAAACGGATCGAGACGAAGTAGAGTGCGGCCGTGTCACCGGTGGCGCGATAGTGGAAGGCGTAGCGGCCCGCGCCGTCGCTCCGCACGGAGTCCATGGGCCCCGCGTGGTCGGTTCCCACGCGATGCAGCGTGATCCAGGCGCCCGCCAGCGGGCGCACCCCCTTCCCCGTCGCTCGTGCAACGGTGCCGCGCACCTCGCGCGCCGCCTGCGCGCGCGCAACCCCGGTCGCGAGGACGCACGCCGTGAGCATGATCAGGGCGTGTGCCACGCGCGCGTTAGATCTTGAACTTCCCAAAGTCCTCGGGCCGGAGCTGCTCCAGGTAGCGCTGCAGGTGCTCGGCGCTCCGGATCTGCGCCTCGAGCGGGGCCGCGCCGATGTCGGGCCCCGGTGCGGCTTCCTCCTCCTCCGCGCGCTCCGGTTCGCCGGACGGCTCGTATTCCGCCAGCAGCTCCTCGGCGGCGAAGATCGGCGCGCCAAGCCGGAGCGCGATCGCGATGCTGTCCGACGGGCGCGCGTCCACGACCTGCGTGGCCCCGCCGACGAGCACGTGCAACTCGGCGTAAAACGTGCTGTCCACGACGCGCGTCACGCGCACGCTCTGCAGCTGGCCGCCCAGCGCGACGATGAGTGACTGGCACAGGTCGTGCGTCATCGGCCGTTCGCGCCGCACGCCGGAGAGGTGCGCCACGATGGACTCCGCCTCCGGGCGCCCGATCCAGATGGGGACGAGGCGCTTGCCGTCCTTCTCCTGCAGAATCACCACGTACGAGCTCGACCCGGCGTCCCGCCCGAGGCGTGATACGATGACCTCGACCACGTGCCCTCCCTCCCGGCGTCCCGGGACGCTACCCGCGCACCGCCCGCTTCAACTCGGCCACCCGGTCCGTCCGCTCCCACGAGAAGAGCGTGACCTTCTTCCCGAAGCGCACGGCGCGCTCGCACGACCGCCCGAAGTGGCCGTACGACGCGGTGTCGCTGTAGATCGGCTTCCGCAGGTCGAGCGCCTCGATGATCCCCCGCGGCGTGAGGTCGAACACCCGGTCCACCGCCCGCGCGATCCTGGTCTCGCTCACCGTGGAGGTGCCGAAGGTATCCACCATCACCGAGACCGGCCTCACGACCCCGATCGCGTACGCGACCTGCACCTCGCACCGTTTCGCGAGCCCCGCAGCCACGATGTTCTTGGCGACCCAGCGCGCGGCGTACGACCCCGACCGATCCACCTTCGAGGGGTCCTTCCCGCTGAAGGCGCCGCCGCCGTGTCGCCCTGTCCCGCCGTAGGTGTCCACGATGATCTTCCGGCCGGTGAGCCCCGCGTCACCCTGCGGGCCGCCGATCACGAAGCGGCCCGTCGGATTAATGTGATACTTGACCCCCCGGGGCCGAAGTTCCCGCGGGATGGTCGCCTCGACGATCTCGCGCGTCACGGCTTCCTTGATCGCGGCGTGCTTGACGTCGTCGGAGTGCTGCGTCGAGATGACGACGGTGTCCACGGCGACCGGTCGTCCGTCCTCGTAGAGCACCGTGACCTGCGACTTCCCGTCGGGGCGGAGCCAGGGAAGCGTGCCGTCCTTGCGGCGGTCGGCGAGCGCGCGCGCGAGGCGATGCGCGAGCGTGATCGGAAGCGGCATCAGCTCCTCGGTCTCGTCGCACGCATAGCCGAACATCATGCCCTGGTCGCCCGCGCCGCCGGCGTCCACACCGAGCGCGATGTCCGCCGACTGCTGGTCAATCGTGGACATCACCGCGCAGGTGTGCGCGTCGAAGCCATAGCCCTGCTCCGTGTACCCGATGCGTGCGATCGTCTCGCGCACCAGCGCGGGGAGATGCACGTACGCCTCCGTGGTGATCTCGCCGAAGATCGTCGCGAGTCCCGTGGTGACCATCGTCTCGCACGCGACGCGTGAGAGCGGGTCCTTGGCGAGGAGCGCGTCCACCACCGCGTCGGAGATCTGGTCGGCGACCTTATCGGGGTGTCCTTCGGTGACGGATTCGGACGTGAAGAGGTGGCGACGAAGCACGGGACGGCGGTGAAGGGCGAAGGGTGAAGGGTTCGCGAAAGGCGGAGGGTCCGCGAGGAGTGGACGGCGAAAGATCAGGTGAAGCGCGGAAGGGATTCGAACGATAAGGGCGTGCGCGCCGCGCTGCGAGGGGTCGCCGCGCTCAGGCGCCGAGTGACTCGAGCCCCCCCTCGGCCGTGAGCCCTGCGGTGAGCGCCGCTTCAGCCGCCTGCGCGGTGCCCGCTTCCAGCGCCTCGGCCGCCGCGGCCGCGGCCACCGAGGTGTGCATCCCGCGCACGATCTGCTTCACACGCGCCACCGAGCGCGGCGCGACGCTCAGATTCCGGATGCCGAGCCCGATGAGCGCGAACGCCGTCAACGGCTCCGACGCCATCTCGCCGCAGACGCTGACCTCGAGGCCGTGCGCGAGGCCCACGTCGAGCGTGCGCCGGATGAGGCGGAGGACGGCGGGATGCAGCGGCGTGAAGCGCGAGGCCAGCCCGGCGTGGCCGCGGTCCACGGCGAGCGTGTATTGCACGAGGTCGTTCGTCCCGATGCTGAAGAACGCGACGTCCTTCGCGAGCGCGTCGGCGGTCATCGCGGCGGCGGGCGTTTCGACCATCACGCCGAGCGGGACGTCGGCCCGGTGCGGAACGCCGCGCGCCGCCAGCTCGCGCGCGGCCTCGGCGAGGAGGAAACGCGCCTCGCGCACCTCGTCCAGCGTCACG
Organism: Gemmatimonadaceae bacterium; assembly: GCA_035286465.1. Taxonomy (GTDB): domain Bacteria; phylum Gemmatimonadota; class Gemmatimonadetes; order Gemmatimonadales; family Gemmatimonadaceae; genus Fen-1231. The sequence continues at coordinate 95,777 of DATEDF010000089.1, forward strand.
ACGAGCGGGAGCATGATGCGCACGTCGCCGCCCACCGCCGCGCGGAGGAGCGCACGGAGCTGCGTCTTGAAGATCTCCGGCTGGTCGAGGCACATCCGGATGGCGCGCCAGCCGAGAAACGGATTCGGTTCGTGCGGGTAGCCGCCCACCGGGAGCTTGTCCGCGCCGACGTCGAAGGTGCGGATGATGACCGGATGGCCCGCGAACGCCGCGACGACACCGGCATACGCCTCGAGCTGCTCCTCTTCGTCGGGCATCGTGGCGCGACCCACCACCAGGAACTCGGTGCGCATCAGCCCGACGCCCTCGGCGCCGCTCGTGGCGGCGGCGCGCGCCTCGTCGGGGAGGTCCACGTTCGCGCGCAGCACGATGCGCACGCCGTCCGCCGTGACCGACTCCTCGCGCGCGACCCGCGCGAGCAGCTCCCCCTGCCGCCGCTCTCGTTGGGTGCGCGTCGCGGCGGCGGCCAGTTCGGCGGCCGTCGGCCGCGCGATGAGGGTCCCCGCCGTGCCGTCGAGGATCGCCTGGTCGCCCGTCTCGAGGCGGCTCGTGACGTCGAGCAGGCCGACGACCGCTGGGAGGCCGACCGAGCGCGCGAGGATCGCGACGTGCGAGGTGCGCGTGCCGGCGTCGGTCGCGATGCCCCCGACGCACTCGCGGTCAATCTGCACCGTGAGGCTCGGAGTCAGGTCGTGCGTGACGAGAATGGCGTTGGCGCCCTTCGAGACGTCCACCAGGTCGTAGTCGGGAAGCCCCATCAGGATCGAGAGCACGCGGATGTGGACGTCGAGCAGATCGCCCACGCGCTCGCGCATCATCGCGTGAGGCGAGCGGGCGAAGTGCTCGCGCCATTCGTGCATCACGACGTCGAACGCCCGCTCTGCCGAGAAGTTCTGGTGCACGACGGACTCGACGCGGCCGCGCAGCTCCGCGTCCTCGATGATCGAGATCTGGACGTCGAAGATCGCGGCTTCGCCGGGGCCCGCGTGTCGCGCGGCGCGCTCGCGCACCTGCTTGAGGCGTTCCACGGCCCGCGTGAACGCGTCGTGCACGCGCGCGATCTCGCGCGTCACTTCGTCCTCGCCGATCACGCGCATCGGGACCTCGGGCACCTCCCAGCGCAGGAGGTGGACCGCGCCCACGACGATGCCCGGCGAGGCGGGAATCCCGGTCAGGAGGGACGGCATGGTCGAAACGGCCTCAGGCTTCGCCGAAATGGCCGCCGACGAGCGCCACGAGCTCCCGCACCGCCTCCGCCGCGTCGTCGCCGTCGGCACGCACGGTGAGTTCGGCTCCCTTCTCGGCGGCCAGCATCATCACGCCCATGATACTCTTCCCGTTCACCTCGAGGTCGTCGCGCGCGAGCGTGATATGCGACGCGAAGCGCGCCGCCGCCTTGACGATCTCGGCGGCGGGACGCGCGTGGATCCCATGGCTGTTCACGACCGTCACGCGGTCTTCGACCATCAACGCACCGCAGCGAAGAGTATGAATGCGGCCAGCCCCACCACGGCGAGGCTCCACCCCTCGACGCGGCCGTGGAGGCGCGTGAGGGCCGCCGCGCCCAGCGCGGCGGCGGCGAGCAGGAGCGTGAACGTCCCGAGCGCGGGACCCGCGACGGCGTGCAGCGCGAGTGGCAGCGCGGCACCGGCCAGACACGCCGTGGCGCGCGCCACGTGCGACGGTCCCCGGCGCAGGAATGGAGCCCCGAGCGCCGGGGCAACCCGAAGCCCGTCCCGGAACCCCACGCGCATCCCCCAGGCGCGGAGCGCCGCGTGTCCCGCGTTGTATGATCCCAGAAAGAGCAGCACAACGCCAGCGCTCGACACCCCGAGCCCGAACGCGAGCAACCCGAGCAGGGCGCACGCCGGGAGCCATCCGGCCCAGATGAGCCGGTCGCCCACGCTGCCGAGCGGCCCGCTGCAGGCGGTGCGAAAGCGCTCGATGCGTTCCGGGGCCTCGCCCTCGAGTTCGGCGCGCGCGAGCGCGCCGACCGCGACGCTCGCCAGATACGGGTGCGCGTTGAAGTACCCGCCCTGGCGGGCGAGCGCCGCGCGATACGCCGCGCCGCCTTTCCCGCCCGGCAGGAGGCGGAGCGCCGGCTCGACGGCGAACGCGATGCCGTTGCCCAGCAGCGTCTCGTAGTTCCACGACCCCTGCACGGCGAACAACCGCGCGAAGATCGCCGCGCGCGTGGCGAACGGCAGGTGGGGCGTGCCGGCCGTCATTGCGCGAGGACGAGCCCGCCGCCGGCGGCGAGGCCGCCGGCCAGGAACCAGCGCGCGCCCTTCGTGGTGTGGATGACGCGCCAGATCGCCGAACCCGCCGTGGCGCCCGCGAGCGCCAGGAGAAACACGCGGGAGGGGGCGGCACCGGCCGTCGCCCCGCTGAGCAGCGCGCGCTCGAGCGGGAGGAAGACGGCGAGCGAGAGCCAGGTCACCGCGCCGCCTCGCACGAAGTCGGCGGTGAGCCCCCGGAGTTGAAGCGCAGTGACCGCGGAGGCAGAGCCCTGCGCGAGCGCGTCGCGCATCCCGTGGGCCCAGCGCCCGATGAGGCGACGGAGCGCGACCATGGTCCACCCGGCGCCCCACGCCACGAGCAACGCGGCGCAGACCGCCGCCGGGAGCGCGGCCGCGGAGTCGTCGTGCTGCAGCGCGAAGAGAGCACCGCCCACGACACCCGCGGTGCCCCATTCGGGATAGCGGCTGGCGCCGAACGGGAGCGTGTCGAGCGCAAAGAGCTCGAGGACGGCGCCCGCGATGAGCCCCTGCCCCGGTTGGCCCACGAGCGCGCCGGCGAGCGTGGCCGAGACCAGCGGGCGCGAGACCATGGCCTGCGGGAAGCTCACGACGTCGAGGCCCAGGAGCGCCCCGAGCAGCGCGAGCGGCAGGAGCTCGGCCGCGAAGGTCATTCGGGGGCGCCCGCGAGCACGCGGGCCAGGGACACGGGGGTCGCGCCGGGCACGTCCTGCGCCGTGACGACGATGCCGCGGTCGGCGAGTGCGCGCAGCGCGCGCTCCTCCTCGGGCGCCAGGAACACGTATCGCAGGCGCGCGGCACGTCCCGGCCGGTGGTGCACGCCACCGAGGTTCACCGCCCTGATGAGGCGAGAACCCTCGACCAGCTTCCGCATCGTCTCCACGTCCGCGGTGAGGAGGAGTCCACGGTCGGCCCGTGCCTCGTACTCCGCGAGATGCTCGAGGGCGCTCGCCACGGACTCGAAGCGCACCTCCATCTCCGGCGGCACGCCCATCCGGTAGAGTTCCTGCTCCCACTCGCTCGCCGCGACGGCATCGTCCACCAGCACGATGAACCCGAGTTGGAGCGGCTGGCCCCAGCCGACGACGACCTGGCCGTGGACGAGACGGTCGTCTATGCGATAGAGCTCAATGGGCACCGCCGCCCTCCGCCGCGGTGAAGGCGACGATCGCCTCGCGGCCCCGCTCGGCCGCGCGCCGCGCGGCGGTCGGGACGTCCCCGCCCTTCAGCGCGAAGTCGAGGAGCATCGAGAGATTCGCGCCGGTCACGACGGCAAGCCCGGCGTGCTCGCGCGCGAGGCGGCGCGCGGCGATCGTGCAGCTGCCCGCGGGAAGGTCCGTGAACACCACGCGCGCGCGGTGCGCGGCGACGGCCTCGCGCAGCGCCGCGTCGAGCGCGGCGCTGTCGAGGCCCGCGTTGCTCAGGCCCCGGAAGACCTCTCCCCTCCCACTGATCAGCTCGACGGCCGAGATGACGCCGGCCGCGAAACCGCCGTGACCCGCCACGACGGCACGCGGCCCCTCGCGCGGGGCCTCGGCGCTACTCGGCATCGTCCTGGAGGTAGCGCCCCCGGTCGGCGGCCTGCCGCATCCTGGCCTTGAGCCGCTCGTTGAATGCCTCGGCCGCGTCCACCCCACTGTAGCGCAGGAGGTGATTCATCGCGATCACTTCCGCGATCACCGTGAGGTTCTTGCCGGGATTGAGGGGTACGGTGATCAGGGGCAGCTCGACCTCGAGGATCGTGGTGGTCTCACCGTCGAGCCCGGTCCGCTCCACGTTCGCGAGCGCGTCCCACGGCTCGAGGGCGACGACGACCTCGACCCGCTTCTGTTGCCGCACGGAGCGGATGCCGAAAATCTTCGGGATGTCAATGAGCCCGACGCCGCGAATCTCCATGTGGTGTCGCGAGAGCTCGTGCCCGCGCCCGATCACGATGCCGGCGCCGCGCCGCGTGCAGATGACCACGTCGTCGGCGACGAGCCGGTGGCCCCGCTCCACGAGGTCGAGCACGCACTCGGACTTGCCGATGCCGCTGGCGCCCGTGAAGAGGAGGCCGACACCGAAGACGTCGGCGAGCGAACCGTGGAGCGTGGCGCTCGGCGCGAACTGGCTCTCCATGAACGGCGTGATGCGCCGGTAGAACTCGAGCGTCCTGAGCGCCGAGCGCAGGATGGCGACGCCGGCCGCCTGCGCTTCCTCGTCGAACCCCGGGGGGAGGGCGAGCCCCTTGGTGACCATCACGCAGGGCATCGGATACGCGAAGAAGGTGCGCAGCGTGCGGCGCCGGTCCGCCTCGCTGAGCGAGGCGAGGTAGGAGACTTCCGTCTGGCCGAGCACCTGCACGCGCTCGTGGACGAAGCGCCCCGTATAGCCGACGAGGACGAGGCCGGGCCCCGAGGCGTCGGGCATCGTCACCTCGCGCTCGAGCCCCCTGGGGCTGCCGAGCAGCTCGAGCTGCAGGACGTCCTTGAGACGCTCGAAGAACTGCGCGACGGTGAGCGGCGGCATCAGTCGCGACGGGCGCGCGCGCGGTGCGCGCGGGCGCGCGGGGTGCGGCGTTTCTCGCGCTCCATCTGGGCGCCGAGACGCGCGAGGGCGCGCGCCACGGCGGGACCGAAGGAGAGGTCCTCCGCCGTGGCCACGAGCGGCGCGTGCCGCGGCGCGTGCAGCACGACCTCCACGCGCCGCCCGCTTCGCCCCTCGTCGAAACGGACCACCGCGTCCACGGCGCGCGGGAGCCGCGCGGCCGCCTTCTCGACCATCCGTTCGATCTTGCGCCGCATCGCCTCGGAAACGTCGGCCCCGTTCAGCTTGAGCACGATTTCCACCGCCGCTATCCTCCCGACTGCAGTACGCGCGCGAGGTGCGCCTCGGTGGCGTCGGCCGCGCGCGTCCAGGTAAAGGTTTCGGCGAAGGCGCGGGCGCGAGCGCCCATCGCCTCCACGAGTTCGCGCGAGGCCGCCAGACGGCGGAACGCGGCGGCCATCGCGGCCACGTCGCCGTGCGGCACGAGGAACCCCGTGTCGCCGTTCCGCACCGACTCGCGAATTCCCGGTGAGTTCGATGCCACGACCGGCGTCGCGCACGCCTCGGCCTCCACGTTGGTGAGCCCCCAGCCTTCCTTCGGCGACGCGAGGGCCACCGCCCACGCGCGTCGAAGGAGCGCGAGCTTGTCCGCCTCGCTGATGAAGCCAAGAAACCGCACGCGCGCCCCGAGGTCAAGCGACCGCGCGAGCGTTTCGAGCGCCGGCCGGGAGTCGCCCGCGCCGGCGATCTCGAGGGTCGCCTCCGCGTGGCCCAACGCGGCGAACGCGCGGATCACGAGGTCCACCCGCTTGTATTTCTTGAGACGGCCGACGTAGGCGAATGTCGGGTGGGGCGCTCGGCGCGCGGGGTCCGGCGTGTACCGATCGAAGCGCACGCCCGGGTAGATCACCTCGACGTGCGCCCGGGGAATGCCGCGGGCCACGAGGTCGTCGGCGGTGCTCTCGCTGATCGCCTGGAACGGGGCGTGGCGGTAGACCAGCGGGAGCGGCCGCTCGCTCAGCCAGACGGCGGTCGCGAGCGGCCACGGCAACTCCTGGAATGCGGTGCCCCCGAAGAGGTGGGGTACGCACGCCACGCACCGCGCGCGCGCGCCCCAGAGCGGCGTGCCGAGCGGCGCCTTGTTGATGTCCTCCAGCAGGAGGTCGAAGGGACGCGCGCGGAGATGGCGCCACCAGTACCCGAACACCTTGAGCGCGAAGGTGTGTCGCGTGCCGACGCGGTGGACGTCGAGGCCGCCCAGCATCGCCCGGGGCGGGCAGCCGGGCCAGCCGCCGCAGAGCAGGGTGATCGCGTGCCCGCGCGCGGCGAGCCGCTCGAAGATCTCGTGCAGGTGAATCTCCGCGCCGCCGGCGAGCGGGTTCTCCCGGTCCTGCCAGTTCACGATGAGGAGCTTCACCGGAGACGGCCCATCCGCCGGGCGAGCGCGTCGAGCACGCCGTTGACGAAGCGCGCGCTCTGCGCGCTCCCGAACCGCTCGGCCAGCCGCACCGCCTCCTGGAGGACGACGCGCGGCGGAGTGACGCCCTCCTGCAACTCGGCCGCGCCGAGGCGCAGCACGCAGCGCTCGATCACGCCCAGGCGCTCGAGGCGCCAGTTCGTGGTGACCGCCCGCAGCGCCGCGTCGAGCCCGGCCGCGTCGGCGGCGACCACGCGGAGAAGGTTCTCCGCGAAGGCGCGCTCGTCCGCCGCGACGCCGAGGTCATCCCAGATCGCCGCCGCCACACGCGCCAGATCGTCGCGCTCGCGCAGGTCCCACGCGTAGAGCGCCTGCAGCGCGCGGGAGCGGCCGCGCGTCTCAACTCGCGCCATCGGGCGAGGGGTCGTCGTGCGCCGTGTCGAGACGCTCGAGGAGATCGGCCATCTCGAGCGCGGCGAGCGCCGCGTCCCATCCCTTGTTGCCGTGGGCACCGCCGGCGCGCGCTCCGGCCTGCTCGTCGGTGTCGGTCGTCAGCACCCCGAAACCGATCGGCACGTTGAACTCGCGCTGCAGCGCCGCGAGCCCACGCGCCGCTTCGCTCGCGATGTACTCGAAGTGGGGGGTCTCGCCCCGGATCACTGCGCCGACCGCCACGATCCCGTCGTAGCGGTCGGTGGCGAGCAGCCGCTCGACCGCCACCGGAAGCTCCCATGCGCCCGGGACCCAGACCACGTCCACGTCCTCGAACGCCGCGCCGTGGCGCGCCAGGCAGTCCACCGCGCCGTCCACCAGCCGCTTGGTGATCTCGCTGTTGAAGCGGCTCCCGACGACGGCGAAGCGGCGGCCCGCCCCGCGCGGCACGCCCGCGAACTCGGCCATCAGAGCGCGCGCAAGTGCCCGAGCTTCCGGCGCTTCGTCTCGAGATACTCCGCGTTCTCTTCGGACGCCGGCGCGTCGAGCGGCACGCGCTCGTGCACCCGCAGGCCGTACCCCTCGAGCCCCACCATCTTCCGCGGGTTGTTCGTGATCGGCTTGATCGAGCGGAGACCCAGGTCGAGCAGAATCTGCGCGCCGATCCCGTAGTTGCGCTTGTCGGGGGCGAAGCCGAGCCGCTCGTTCGCTTCGACGGTGTCGGCGCCGGTGTCCTGCAGCTCGTAGGCCTTGAGCTTGTTGAGCAGGCCGATCCCCCGGCCCTCCTGGTCGAGGTAGACGACGACGCCCCGGCCTTCGCGCGCGATCATCTCCATCGCGTTATGCAGCTGCCAGCGACAGTCGCACCGCCGCGAGTGGAACACGTCGCCGGTCAGGCAGCGCGAGTGCATCCGCACGAGGACGCCGTCGCCGTCCTGCACGTCTCCGAAGACGAGCGCCACGTGCTCGTGCGTGTCCACGTCGTTCCGGTAGCCGATGATCCGGAACTCACCGAAGTCGGTGGGCAGGCGGGCTTCGGCGACGCGATGCACGAGGCGCTCGTTGCGGAGGCGATGCGCGACGAGCTGCGCGACCGTGATGAACGTGAGCCCGTGCCGTGCCGCGAAGATCTCGAGCTCCGGACGCTTGGCCGTCGTGCCGTCGGCGGTGAGGATCTCGCAGATGACGCCGGCGGGCTGGAGCCCGGCGAGCCGCGTGAGGTCCACGGCGGCCTCCGTGTGGCCCACGCGCTGCAGCACGCCGCCCTCGCGGGCGCGCAGCGGATGCACGTGCCCCGGGCGGTGCAGGTCGGCGGGCTGCGCGTTCGGATTCGCCGCCACGCGGATCGTCGTGGCCTGGTCGGAGGCGCTGATCCCCGTCGTCACGCCGAAGCGCGGCGCCGCATCAATCGTCACCGTGAACGCCGTGCGCATCAGGTCGGTGTTCTCGGGCCCCATCGCCGGGAGCTGGAGCTGCGCCACCTTCTCGGGGCTCAGGGCGAGACAGATCATCCCCTTCGCCTGCATCAGGAAGTTCACCATCTCCGGCGTGATGAACTCCGCGGCGCAGATGAGGTCGCCTTCGTTCTCCCGGTCCTCGTCGTCGGCGACGACGAGGAACTTCCCCGCGTGAAGGTCGTTGACCGCTTGCTCTATGGTGCCGAAGGGCATGAGAACCTCAGACATGAGACGGCAGACGTCGCACGGCGGACATCAGGCGTCGGACGGAACGGTGAAGGACGACGCATGAGGCGAGAGCAGGCGCTGCACGTACTTGCCGAGCACGTCCGCCTCCACGTTCACGCGGTCGCCGACGCGCACGGCGCCGAGCGTGGTGTGATGCCGCGTGAACTCGATCAGCGAGATCTGTACGGCGTGCGGCTCGGGAATCTCGTTCACGGTGAGGCTCACGCCGTCCACGGAAATCGAGCCGTGCGGCACGAGGAGCGGCGCGAGCGCGGCCGGGAGCGCGAGGTCCACGAGCAGCGCGTCGCCTTCGCGTGCCACGCGAGTGACCTCCGCGACGGCGTCCACGTGCCCCTGCACGAAGTGGCCGCCCAGCCGATCGCCGACCGCGAGCGCCCGCTCGAGGTTCACGCGCCGCCTCTCCCCCCAGTCGCCGAGCGTCGTGCGGCCCAGCGTCGTGGTCACCGCGGCGACGGTGAACCACCCGTCGCCGCCCTCGATCACGGTCAGGCAGACGCCGCAGACGGCGATCGACTCGCCGGCGCGCACGCCGTCATATGACGAGCGGATGCGAAACTCCCGCCCGGCGTCCGTCGTGCGGACGCGGTCAATGGTGCCGACGTCGGAGATGAGGCCAGTGAACATGGAAGAACGAGTGCGAAGTGCGAAGGGCGGAGTGCGAAGTGCTGTAGTCGGTGATCGGTGGTCGGACATCGGACGTGTCGGCGCCCGCTTCCGAGCACCGATGACCGACGACCGAAGGCGGGCTAGCTCCGTGGCAGTTCGTTGACGGCGTACACGGTCATCAGATCGTCGCCGAACTCGTGGCGCCCGATCACGCGGAGCCGGTCCGTCGCGGGCGCGTCGCCCCACGCGGGAAGCGCCCCCGGACCCACGAGCACCGGCGCCTGAAAGATAATCAGGCGGTCCACCACCCCGGCCGCCAGCAGCGCCCCTGCAATCCCCGCGCCGCCCTCCACGAAGAGCGACCGAACGCCGCGCCGGTGCAGCGCTTCGAGCGCGCCCGGGAGCCCGTCGGCGCGCTCGACCTGGACGCCCTTCGCCCCGAGCGCGGCGCTCCGCTCGGCGTCGGGATGCTCGGCCAGCACCAGCGTCGGCACGCGGCGCGCCGTCCGCACCAGCCGGGACGTGAGCGGCACGCGCGCCGAACGGTCGAAGACGACGCGCGTCGGCGGCACCCGCGGCCGCCGGCCGTGCCGCACCGTGAGCGCGGGGTCGTCCGCGAGGACGGTTCCGATGCCCACCGCGACGGCGTCGGCGCCCGCGCGCAGCCGGTGCACCTGGCGCCGCGCGACCTCACCGGTGAGCCATCGTGGGGCGCCGATCGCGCCCGCGATCGCCCCGTCGAGCGAGACGGCGAGCTTCAGCGTCGTCCACGGTCGCCGCGCGTCCGTCGCTGCGAAGAAGAACGGTGCGTTGAGCTCGCGCGCGTCACCCTCCTCGAGGCCGACCTCGACGGGGATTCCCGCCGCGCGCAGCCGTTCGGCACCGCCCCCTGATAGCGCCCCCGGATCGCGCGTCGCCGCGACGACGCGCCGCACCCCGGCGGCGATGAGCGCCTCGCTGCACGGCGGCGTTTTGCCGTGATGGTCGCAGGGTTCAAGCGTCACGAACAGGTCCGCGCCGCGCGCGCGCGCGCCGGCCGACTCGAGCGCGCGCACCTCGGCGTGCGGCTCACCGAAGCGCGCGTGGAATCCCTCGCCCACGATCGCGCCGTCCCGAACGACGACGGCGCCGACCATCGGGTTCGGCGCCGTCTGCCCCCACCCACGCCGGGCGAGGGCGAGTGCCCGGCGCATCCACGCACGCTCCTGCCGGTCCGGCTCGCGCGCCGGGGCCCGTGAAGCCGTCACGCCCTAGATCGCAATCCGCACACCGAGCGTGTAGTAGGTCCGCGACTCGGTAGCCGAAGCGCCGAAGTTGTTGAGCGGCGTGGGCACGCTCCCGCCGCTCACCTTCCCGATCTCCCCCACGACCTTGAAGAGCAGGAGGTTGACGCTCAAGCCGCCGAACATATTCGTGCGGGTCATGGACAGTTTCGTGCTGCCGTCGCCCTCCTGCGCGCCGCCCGGCGCATTCACCGTCACGGCCACGGCGCCCGACGACTCGTACTTGTCCTGTCCGTAACCGGCGACGAAGCCGAAGATGAGCAGGTTCTTCGACGCGGTCACGCGCCACGCCGTGGTCTTCACGCTGTAGCTGTGCAGCTCGATCGAGCCGCCGGAGCCGGTGCCGGACGAGGAGACGGTGCCGACGATGGACATCGTCGGCAGGTCGCGCTTGAGATAGGTCACCGCGACGCCGGGCGCGAGGAGCGATTCCTCCAGCAGTCCCACGCGCACGCCGTAGCCGAACTTCAGGTTGCCGCCCGTGAGCGTGAGCTTCACGTCGCCACCCTCGACATCCTGCAAGTAGGTCGCGGTCACGAGCGCGTCCACGCCGCCGATGTGCGAGACGCCGAGCGAATAGCCGCGCCAGAGGCCGATCGCCGCGTTCGCGCTCACCGCCGGGACGAACTGCTCCTCGGCGGTGAAGGTGCTCGCCTGAGCGCCGCTGGTGTTCAGGCCGACGTTGTCCAGGTTCGGCAGCGCGCCCCGCACGGCGGTGCCACGGACGTCAATCGCGAAGTGTCCCCAGCCCGCGAGCGTGCCGCCCTGCCCGAGCGTCGCGTTCCCGCCCGCCAAGGCCGTGCTCAGTTGCGGCGTGATGAAGTTGATGAGGTCCACGGTCTTGGTGCAGGCGTCCTGGACCGCGGTGCCGCCCGTGCACACCTGCTGCGCCCTCGCGGGGAGCGCGGCGGCCAGCACCGCGCCGGCAAGCCAGAGTCGAGCCTTCATCTCCTGTTCCCTCCGTTGAGGATCACGGTACCCGAACCCGGTACCACGGTTCCCATCTCCCACGCCCCCACACCTTCGGCGGCCGCGCGCGCCCGGACCTGCGCCGCGCCGCCGGCGTCGGCGATCACCACCATCCCGACGCCCATGTTGAAGGCGCGAAACATCTCGTCGTGCGCCACCTCACCGGCCTCCTGCAGCACACGGAACACATTCGGCACTTCCCAACTCGCCGTGTCCACCGCGGCGTCCAGCGACGGCGGGAGCGCGCGGTTGAGGTTTCCCGGCAGCCCGCCCCCCGTGATGTGCGCCATCGCGTGCAACTCTCCCAGCAGCGGGCGCAGGACGCGGAGGTACGAGCGGTGCACCACGAGAAGCACCTCCGCCACCGACTCCCGCGTCCCGGGGAACGTATCGTGCGCCGCGAGCCGGAGCCGCTCCGAAACGATCCGACGCGCCAGCGAATAACCGTTGGTATGGAGTCCCGAGCTCGCGAGCCCCACGAGCACGTCGCCCGCGCGCACGCGCGCCGGACCGAGCACGCGGTCCTCCTCGACCAATCCGACGATGAAGCCCGCCAGATCGTAATCCGGCGGGGTGTACAGCCCCGGCATCTCGGCGGTCTCGCCTCCGAGGAGCGCGCAGCCGTTCTCCCGGCATCCGGCCGCGACCCCGGCGACGATCGCCTCGGCGGTTTCGGGCACGAGCGCGCCGAAGGCGACGTAGTCGAGGAAGAAGAGCGGGACCGCCCCCTGCACCAGGATGTCGTTCACGCAATGGTTGACGAGGTCGTGTCCGACGGTGTCGTGCCTGCGGGCCTCGAGGGCGACCTTGACCTTGGTGCCGACCCCGTCGGCGCTCGAGACGAGGAGCGGCCGCTTCGCCTCGGGCGGCACGCGGAAGAGCCCGCCGAAAGCGCCGAAGGCGCCGCGCGTCCCCGCCGTGGCGGTGGACTCCACCAGGCGCCGGATGCGCCGCTTCGACTCCTCCGCGGCGGCGATGTCCACGCCGGCGCCCCGGTAGTCGAGCGGCTGCGCGTCGCGTGTCACGTGGCGAGCGTCTTCTCGAAGGTCACCAGCTCGTGGAACTCGGCCACGCGCGCGTCAATGTCGTCGCGGGTGATCTCCAGCAGGCGCGTGATCGAGAACCCCTCGACGACGAACGAGCCCATCGCCGAGCCGTGGATGACGCCGCGCCGGAGGCTCGCGTCGCTCAGGTCTCCCGTGCGCGCGAGGTAGCCCATGAAGCCGCCGGCGAAGGCGTCGCCGGCGCCGGTCGGATCGAACACCGCCTCCAGTGGATAGGCCGGCGCGTAGAAGACGCTCCGCGCGGTGAACATGAAGGCACCGTGCTCGCCCTTCTTGATGACGACGGTGCGCGGACCGCGATCCAGGATCCAGCGCGCGGCCTGCACGAGGTTCGGCCGCTCCGAGAGCTGCCGCGCCTCGGCGTCGTTGATCGTGATGAGCTGCACGTGCTTGAGGAGCGAGAGGAGGTCGTCGCGCCGGCTCTCGATCCAGAAGTTCATCGTGTCACACGCGACGAGCACCGGCTTCTCGACCTGCCGCAGCACGTCGAGCTGGAGGCGCGGGTCGATGTTCCCGAGGAACACGTATTTCGCCCGGCGGAACTGCTCGGGGATCTTGGGCCGGAAGTGCGAGAAGACGCCGAGCCGCGTCTCGAGGGTCTCGGCCTCGTTGAGGTCGTGGCGGTAGCGGCCGCGCCAGCGGAACGACTCCCCGTCGGCGTGCTCGAGGCCGGCCAGGTCCACGCCGCGATCCCGGAGGGCGTCCAGCCGTTCCAGGGGGAACTCGCGGCCCACGACGCCGACCAGCTCCACCGGGGTCTGATGGCTTGCGCTTGCGGCGAAGTACGTGGCCGAACCGCCGAGCACGTCTTCGGCCTTGCCGAACGGCGTCTCGACGGAGTCGAGGGCGACGCTGCCGACCACGAGGACGCTCACATTCGCTCCGGTGCGGAAATGCCGAGGACCGAGAGTGCGTTGCGGAGCACGATCCGCGCGGCGTTCGCCAGCGCGAGCCGCGCCCGCATCACGTCCCGGTCGTCTACCAGGACATGGTGCTTGTGGTACCAGAGGTGCACGAGCTGCGCCATTTCGAGCAGATAGGCCGCCACGCGGTGCGGTTCGAGCGCTTCGGCCGCGTCGCGCACGAGCGGGGGCCAGTCAAGGAGCGCCTTGACGAGGGCGCGCTCCTCGGGCTCGACGAGGCGGTCCCATTGCGTGCCCTCGGCCGTCACGGCCGCCGAGTCCACGTCGCCGACGCGGAAGATCCCGCACAGCCGTGCATGCGCCATCTGCACGTAGTAGACGGGATTCTCCTCCGATTGCGACCGCGCGAGATCCACGTCGAAGACGAGCGGCGACTCGCCCTTGCGCATCAGGAAAAAGTAGCGCACCGCGTCGCGTCCCACCTCGTCCACGAGATCCCGCACCGTCACGTAGCTGCCGGCGCGCTTGGAGATCTTCATCTCGGCGCCGCCCTTCATCACCGTGACCATCTGGTGGAGCACGTACTCGGGGTAGCCCGGCGTGATCCCCATCTCGAGTGCCTGGAGCCCGACGCGCACGCGCGTGACGGTGCTGTGGTGGTCCGACCCCTGCACGTCAATCGCGCGGTGGAAGCCGCGCTCCCACTTCGACACGTGATAGGCGACGTCGGGCACGAAGTAGGTGTATTCGCCCCCTTTCCCGGCGCTCCGGCGCATCACGCGATCCTTGTCGTCGCCGAAGTCGGTGGTGCGGAGCCAGAGCGCGCCGTCGCGCTCGTAGGTGTGCCCCGCGCGGACGAGCTGCCGCATCGTCTCCTCGACCTTGCCGCTCGTGTAGAGGGCGGACTCGAGGGAGTAGACGTCAAACGTGACGCCGAAGGCCCGCAGGTCGAGATCCTGCTCGGCGCGCAGCGCCAAGACCGCGAATCGGCGCATCGCGTCCAGGTCGTCGCCGCGCGCGTCGCTCGGATGCGCCGCGTGGTAGCGCGCGGCGATCTCCCCGATGTACTCGCCGTGGTAGCCTCCATCGGGAATCGCGAGTGGCGCGCCGGCGAGCGCGCGCAGCCGGGCCTGGACGCTCAGCACGAGATTCTGGATCTGCGCGCCGCCGTCGTTGTAGTAGAACTCGCGCGTGACGCGCCAGCCGGTGTATTCGAGCAGAGCCGCGATGGCGTCGCCGAGCGCGGCCTGCCGCCCGTGGCCGACGTGGAGCGGGCCGGTCGGGTTGGCCGAGACGAACTCGACGTTGACGCGCGCACCCCGGCCGACGTCCGCCCGGCCGAAGGCGTCGCCCTGCTCGAGGATCGTCGCGAGTTCTCCCGCGAGCGCGCCGGCCGCGACGTGGAAGTTGATGAAGCCCGCGCCGGCGACCGTCGCCTCGGCGACGCCCGCGTCCGCGAGCCGCATCGCCGCGACGATGCGCTTCGCGATCTCGGTGGGCTTCTGCCGGAGCCGGCGCGCGAGCGTCATGGCGAGGTTCGTGGCCCAGTCCCCGTGCGCCGGATTGCGCGGCCGCTCGAGCACGGGATCCACCTCCTCGCCCGCGCCGAGGGCGCGCGCCGCGCGCACCAGCTCGGCGCGGATCGCGGCCTCCGCGCTCATTCCGTGCCGCCGCTCTTCGGTGTGGACGACGCGCGCGATGGGTCTTGCGCGCCCGTCCTGGCGCCGTCGCCCTTCGACTCGCCCTTCGACTCGCCCTTCGACTCGCCCTTCGAGCCGCTCTTCGAATCGCCCTTGGCGTCGCCTGTTCCGCCGTCGCCTTTCGCGGCTCCCTCGCCCGTTGCGGGTGAGTCGCTCCGTGCGGCGGCGCGAGTCGCCGTGCGCTGGTCCTTCTTCCCGTCTTTCCCGTAGTCCGTGATGTAGAAGCCCGAGCCCTTGAACACGAGTCCGCCGCCCGCCGAGATCCGCCGGGCGGCGGGCTTGGCGCACCTGGGACAGGGCAGCTCGGAGGCCGCCTGGCTGATCTTCAGGACGAAGTGTTCGAACTCGTGCCCGTCAGGGCAGCGATACTCATAGGTGGGCATGCGACGCGTGAGGCGAGAAGCCGGCGGTGCCGACAGCGGTGATGTGGCGGCGGGCGGACGCGTCAAAGGTACGTGCGGCCCGAGAGTGATTCAAGCGGCACAACTCCTTCTGCGACAGGCGGATAGGTGGCCCGATATCACTTGGCGTCGCGCAGAGCGCCGAACGCGCGCAGCACGCTCTGTGGCAGGAAGAGGTTGTCGCTGATCGCCGCGATCTCCTCCGCTTCGCGCCAGGAGTCCTCGAGCGCGGCGAGTTCGCCCTCCAGCGCCGCGCGCTCCGCGTCCTCGTGCAGCGACATCTCGAGCGCGAGACGGAGCTCCGGGCGCACCTTGCCCACCGGCGCGTCGAGCGAAAACGCCGTGTGATACTTGCGGAGCAACGCGACGACCAGGTTCGGCTCGCCCGGGTGGGCCGCGCGCTCGAGCACGTCGAGCGCTTGCGCCACCTGCTCCCGCGTGGCACCGCTCGCGTTGACCTTGGGGAACATCTTCGCCGCGTTGCGGAGCGCGCCCTCCCCCACGTAGCGGTGGATGGCGGCCCCCTGCTTGATGCTCAGGACGACGGCGTCGGTGTCGGGCTCGCGGAAGAAGCGGGACGCCTTCGCGATCGTGTCGGTGACCCGGACCGTGCCTTGGCCGTGCCGCGTGGGCACGCGGATCGCGGTCGCGCGCTCGTACCCCGCCCGCAGCAGCTGCCAGCCCCAGTTTCCGGCGACGAGACCGGCCCCGAGTCCGGCGAGCCCCGCCTGGAGGCCGACGCCCGCGATGATGCCGCCGCCGATGATCAGGTGGTAGTTCCGGCGACGGCGCCCGAACTGCTCGCCATAGCGCCACGCCGCCATCTCGGGGCGTTGCGGCTCTCCGACGCGCACGAGCTGCGTGCCCTCACGAACGCGCGCGAGCCCGATGTGTTCGGTGGAGACCCGCAGGCGCGAGTCGCGGAAGAGCCGCTCGCACTCCTCGATCGCTTCCCACCGCTCCTCGAGCGGCGTGAGATTCCACCGCGCGCAGTGCTTGCACACGACCCAGAGCCGCCCCTTCGCGGCGTCGAACGCCAGGCGGCGGCCGACGGGGAAGCGCTCGACGGCCTCGTTCCGGCCGAGGTCGCTGTGGCAGAAGATGCAGGTGGAGAACACGGGCTATGCGGGGCGGTAGCGGCCCCACGCGCGCTCGAACGTCTCGCTGATCTCGCCGACCGTGGCGCGCGCACGGACGGCGACGATGATCAGCGGCATCAGCTCGACGCCGGGCGCCCCGATGTTCGGCGCGGCGGCGGCGAGCGCGGCGAGCGCGGCGCGCAGGGGACCGGCTGTCCGCGACCGCTTGACGACCTGCACGCGCGCCGCCTGCTCCGCCTCGAGCCGGGAGTAGTCCGGCTTGGGGATCGCGAGCGGCTCGTCGTCGAGCGCGAACTTGTTCACGCCGACGATCACGCGAGCGCCGCGCTCCACGGCGAGCTGGTGCTCGTACGCGCTCTTCGCGATCTCGCGCTGGAAGAAGCCCGCTTCGATCGCCTTGGCGCTGCCGCCGAGCGACTCGACGCGCGCCACGAGGTCCATCGCGCGGCGCTCCAGCTCGCTGGTGAGCGACTCGACGTAGTACGAGCCGGCCAGCGGGTCGGGCGTGTTCGCGACGCCCGTCTCGTACGCCGCGATCTGCTGCGTGCGGAGCGCGAGCGTGGCCGAGCCGGCCGTGGGGAGCGCGAGCGCCTCGTCGTAGGCATTCGTGTGGAGCGACTGCGTGCCGCCCAGCGTCGCCGCCAGCGTCTGGACCGCGACTCGCACGACGTTGTTGAGCGGCTGCTGCGCCGTGAGCGTCACGCCGCCCGTCTGCGTGTGGAAGCGGAGCTTGCAGCCGGCGTCCGACGCGCCGAACCGCTCGCGCATCAGCCGCGCCCACATCCGCCGCGCGGCGCGGAACTTCGCGACCTCCTCGAAGAGATCGTTGTGGCACGCGAAGAAGAACGAGAGGCGCGGCGCGAAGGCATCCACCGCGAGCCCCGCGTCGAGCGCGCGCCGCACATACGCGAGCGCATTCGCGAAGGTGAAGGCCAGCTCCTGCACCGCCGTCGCGCCCGCCTCGCGCATGTGGTAGCCGCTGATCGAGATCGGATTCCACTCCGGCACCTCGCGAGCGCAGAAGCGGAAGGTGTCGGCGATGAGGGCGAGCGACGGCTCGATGGGGTACACGTAGGTTCCGCGCGCGACGTACTCCTTGAGGATGTCGTTCTGGATGGTGCCGGCGAGCTTCGCGCGCGGCACGCCGCGCTCCTCGGCCACGACGATGTACATCGCGAGCAGCGTCGCCGCCGTCGCGTTGATCGTCATCGAGGTGGAGACCCGGTCGAGCGGCACGCCATCGAAGAGCGCGGCGAGGTCGTCCACCGAGGCGATCGCGACGCCGACGCGTCCCACCTCCCCCATCGCGCGGGGCGAATCGGAGTCGATCCCCATCTGCGTGGGCAGGTCGAACGCGACGGAGAGCCCCGTCTGCCCCGCCGCGAGGAGGTGCCGGAACCGCGCGTTCGTCTCCTGCGCCGTGCCGAATCCCGCGTACTGTCGCATCGTCCAGAGCCGTCCGCGGTACATCGTCGCCTGGATGCCGCGCGTGAACGGAAACTCGCCGGGATTCGCGAGGTTGTGCGCGTAGTCGGTCGCGGCGTCGGCGGGGCGGTAGACCGGTTGCAGCGGGATGCCGGAGGGGCTCAGGCGATCATCGGCCATGGGAGGAAGTGTACGCCTCAGAGCGGTGAGGAGTGAGGGGTGAGGAGTGAGGGGATTGGTGAAGGGTGAAGGGCGAATGGTGAAGAGCGAAGGGTCTGTGACGCGTGAGGAGCGAGGCGTCCCCCTTCGCCCTTCACTTTTCGCCCTTCGCTCTTCGCCAACCCTTCGCCCTTTACTCTTCGCCCTTCGCCCTTCACCACCCCCCTCACCTCTCACCCCTCACGCCTCACTCAGCATTCCTCTCGCTATCTCCACATCGCTCTTGCTCCCCACGTAAATCGGCGTGCGCTGGTGCAGCTCCGTGGGCTGGAGATCGAGGATCCGCCGCGCCCCGTCAATCGCCGCGCCGCCCGCCTGCTCGCAGATGTACGAGAGCGGGTTGCACTCGTAGAGGAGCCGGAGTTTTCCCTTCGGGCTCTTGACGTTCGCCGGGTAGGCGAAGATGCCGCCGCCGAGCAGGTTGCGGTGGAAGTCGGCGACCATCGAGCCGACGTAGCGCACGTTCATCGCCTCGCGCTGGCCGTCGAGCCCGCGGTAGCGCCGCATGAGCGCGCGCACCGGCTCGGTCCAGTGCTGCTCGTACGCCGCGTTCACGGAGAGATAGAGCCCGCGCCCAGGGATGCGGATGTCGGGGTGCGAGAGGAGGAACTCGCCGAGCAGCGGGTCGAGCGTGAAGCCGTGCACCCCCTGCCCCGTCGTGTACACGAGCATCGTGCTCGATCCGTAGATCACGTAACCGGCGGCCACTTGGTCGCGGCCCGGCTGCAGCAAGTCCTCCAGCGTCCCCCGCGCCCCGCCGGAGATCTTCCGCACGATGGAGAAGATCGTCCCGACCGGCACATTGACGTCAATGTTCGACGAGCCGTCGAGCGGGTCGAAGAGGAGCGCGTACGTCCCCGTTCTGAACTGCTCGGGGATCGGGATGAGGTCGGCCACTTCCTCCGACGCCATCGCGCAGAGGCGGCCGGTATGGTCCATCGCCTTGATGATGATCTCGTTGGCGAAGACGTCGAGCTTCTGCTGGATCTCGCCCTGCACGTTGGCGCTGTCGGCGGCGCCGAGGATGTCGGCGAGGCCCGCGCGGCGCACCTTGCTGGCGATCATCTTGGCGGCGAGCGCGAGGTCGTAGAGGATGCTCGACAGCTCGCCCGTCGCCGCGGGATGCGCGCGCTCCTGCTCGATGATGAAGCGCTCGATCGTGACGACCGAGGTCGCGGTGTTGTGGATCATCAAGACAAACGGTGAAGAGTGAAGAGCGAATGGTAAAGCGTGAAGGGCGAGAGCGACGGGTGAGGGGAAAGGTGCCGATGGCGATCGGCGCGCGGCAAGGGAGTCCGGGCGCGATCACCTGCGCGGAGGCAGCGGCCTCCACGCGCGCCCACCGGCGACGATGCGGATCGTGCGCCCATCCGTGCGCACGACGATCGCGCCGAGCTGGTCGGTGCGGAGCACCGCCGCGCCGCGCTGGAGGAGCGCGCGGATGACCTCGGCGCCGGGGTGGCCGTAGGCGTTTCCCGCGCCGACGGAGACCACGGCCACGCGGGGGCGCACGGCGTCGAGAAACGCGTCCGTGCTGCTCGTGAGGCTCCCGTGATGCGCGACCTTGAGCACGTCGGCGCCGAGCGCGTCCGCCTGGTGCGCGAGGAGCCACGCCTCCTCCGCCGCCTCGGCGTCGCCGGTGAGGAGGAAGCGCACGCCGCCGTAGCGCACCAGCAGCACCGTGCTGGCGAGGTTGGGATCGGTGAGCCGAGCGGTCCAGGCCGAGTCGGGCGCGAGGAAGCGGATGGTGACGCCGTCCACGACGAGCGAGTCGCCCGGATGGACGCGCGCCCACGGTACGCCGAGCGCACGCGCCGTCGCGAGGGACCGCCGGTACGGCGCGCTGCCGCCGGCGAACGCCGCGTCGCGATACGCGGCCGGGTGGAGCGCCCGGAGCACGGTGGCCGCGCCCCCAACGTGGTCCGCGTGCGGATGCGTCAGCACGAAGAGCGCGAGGTCGCCGCCGAAGCGGCGGAGATAGGGCACCACGATGCGGCGCCCCACGTCGCCGCCCGTCCACGCCCGGCCCGCATCCACGAGCACCCACCGGCCGTGCGGCGTGCGCACCGCGACGGCGTCACCCTGCCCCACATCGAGCACGTGCAGCTCGGCCTCGCCGCTTCCCGTGGGAGCGAGGGGCCACCAGAGACAGACGGCGACCGCGCACGTGCCGGCCATCAGCGCCCGGCCGCTCCGGCGACTCGCGGCGGCGACCACGAGGGCGACGGCCGCGGCACCACCCGAGACGGCGACGGCGAGCGACGGGGCGACGCCGAGTGCGCCGAACGGCACCGCCGCCCCCGCCGTGGCGATGCCGTCGAGCGCGGCGAGCAGGGGATGCGCCGCGCGCGCGACGAACGCCGCGACGTCGCGCAGCGGCGACAGCAGCATCGCGAGAAAGAGGGCGGGTTGGAGCACGGCGATCACCGGCCCCGCCGCGAGGTTCGTGACGGGCGCGACGAGGCTCACGCGGCCGAAGGTCCACGCGACGAGCGGCGCGGTGACGAGGGTCGCGAGCGTGGAGACGGCGAAATCGGAGACGAGCGAACGCCGCCAGCCGCGCAGGGTCTCGGGGAGGTGGCGGCGCGTCCAGATGCCCGCGGCGGTGAGCGCCGCGAAGCCGGCGACGCTCAGTTGCCACCCGAGGTCGGTGACGGTGCGCGGGTCGAAGGCGAGCGGGATCGCCGCACCGGTGGCGAGCACCGCCCAGGGGGACACCGGCCGCTCGAGCGCACGCGAGAGCGTGGCGACGGCGAGCATCGTGGCGCTCCGGAGCGCGGGCGGCGGCGCGCCGATCGCGGCCACGTAGAGCGCGGTCACGCCGAGCGCGACCCACCGCGCGCGGGGACGCGCGACACGGAGCGCTTCCAGCACCAGCAGGATCGCCCCCGCGATGATGGCGACGTGGAGGCCGGAGATCGAGAGGATGTGCACGAGCCCGGCCGCGGCGAAGCGGTCGCGGAGATCGGGAGGCAGCGCGCGCGTGTCGGCGACGAGGAGCGCGCGCACGAGCGGCGCATCGTCGCGGAAGAGCGTGTCAATCGTCGCGCCGGTACGCGTGCGCCAGCGTTCGAGGGGCCCGGCGCGCTCGCCGAGCGCGGCCAGCGCATCGCACGGGCGCCTCGCGCGGGCGGCGGACCACGCGCGCCGCGCCGTGGCTCGCGCGACGCACGCCTCGTCGCGCCGCGCGGCGTCGCGCGCGACGAAGAGCCCGCTCGCGAAGAGCAGTCCGCAGGCGAGCGGAACGACGTGGCCACGGCGCGCCGCAACGAGCGACACCGCCCCGCCAAGCGCCGCGACGGCGAGCGCGAGGCCGCCGAGCGGGGGCGTGAATCCCACGAGGAGGCCGGCGACGCACGACGCGACGGCCCAGGCGATGAGGGGCACGCCGCACGGGTAACACGCTCCCACCCCCCGTGCGTCACCGAACGGACGCGCGCCGGATCAGTCCCTTGCGCACTGCGCGTCCAGATCGCCGACACGCGGCCGCGCGATCCGGCGCGCGCCGCTATCCGGCGACGGGGAGCGGCCTCCGTTCCTGCACCAGCGCGCCGGTGAACGTGGAGCCCGTCGTTCCGGTCAGCTCCACCGTGAAGTACTTCCCGATCATCGCGGCGTCGCCCGGGATGATCACCGTCTTGAAGTCACGCGAGCGCGCCTGCAGCAGGTCCCCGCCCTTCCGGGCCTCCTTCTCGACCAGCACTTCGCGTCGCTCGCCAAGCCGCTTGAGGTTCCGCTCGCGCGCGATCCCGCGCACGGTGTCCTTCAGCCGCTCGAAGCGCGCGTCCACCACCGCATTGGACACCCTCAGGTCCGCGGGGAGTCGTGTGGCCGGCGTGCCCTCGCGCATCGAGAACTTGAACATGAACGCGTCATCGAAGCCGATGGCGCGAACGGCGGAGAGCGTCTCCTCGAAGTCCGCATCCGTCTCGCCGGGGAACCCCACGATCAGGTCCGTCGTCAGCCCGAGCCCCGGGATGGCCGCGCGCAACTTCCCGGCGCACGCGAAGTACTCATCGCGCGTGTAGCGGCGCAGCATCCGCTTGAGCGTGCGGCTCGACCCGCTCTGCATCGGCAGATGTACGTGCTCGCACACGGCCGGCGTCTCCGCGAGCGCGGCGATCACGCGGTCGCTGAAGTCGTTCGGGTGCGGGCTCGTGTAGCGCACGCGACGGATTCCCGGCACGACACCCGTCGCACGCAGCAGATCGGCAAAGTCGTGCGTGCCGTCGTGGTACGAGTTCACGGTCTGCCCCAGGAGCACGATCTCGGTGAGCCCCTGCGCCGCCACCTCGCCCACCTCGCGCACGACGTCGTCGAGCTTGCGGCTCCGCTCGGGCCCGCGCGTGTACGGCACGATGCAGTAGGTGCAACGATAGTCGCAGCCGCGCTGCACCGGGATCCACGCCTTGACGCCCTCGAAGCGCCTGGCCTGGAAGTCCTCGTAGTGCTCCTCGAGGTCGAAGTCGGTGGCGGCAGCCTTCTCGCCCCGGCGCGCGCGCTCGATGAGCTGCGGCAGCGCGCGGTACGCATCGGGGCCGATCACGAGCGAGACGCGCGTATCGTGCTCCAGGAGCCGGGGCCCCAGCCGCTGCGCCATGCACCCGGTGACGCCGAGCACGGTGTCCTTGCGGAGGAAGCGGCGCAGCTCGCCGAGGCGGCCGATCACGCGCTGCTCGGCGTTCTCGCGGATGGCGCAGGTGTTGACGAGGATGACGTCCGCGCCCTCGGGCCCGTCCGCCGGCTCATATCCCTCGGCCGCGAGCTTCCCGAGCATCAGCTCGGAGTCGCTCACGTTCATCTGGCAGCCGTAGGTTTCGATGTAGACGGTGGGCATCGCTTCAGCTCCGCGCCGCGGCGGCAGTCTCGCGCGGCACGGCGAACTCCCCGGTCCGCGTGAACGCTCGCGGCGGCTCGCGCGGCTCGAGCGGGAGCTGCACGCAGAAGGTGCTCCCCGCCCCTTCGTCGGACTTGACCCAGATGCGTCCGCCGTGCGACTCCACGGCGAGTCGGCAGAACGTGAGCCCGAGACCGGAGCTGCGGACGCGCGGCGCGTTGGGCGACCGCACGCGCTCGAACTTGCGGAAGATGATTTCCTGGTACTCCGCCGGGATGCCCGGGCCGTCGTCGGCGACGGTGAGGAGGATCCCGGCGGGATCGGCGCGCGCCGCGAGCGCCAGCCGCACGGGGCCCGCCGTGTGCGTGATCGCGTTCTGCACGAGGTTCGAGAGCACGCGCTTGATGAGCACCTTGTCGGCGGTGAACACGGGCGCGTCATCGGCCACGTCCACCGTCGCGCTCGCCCCCTCCTGCTGGAAACGCAGTCCCCAGTCGTAGACGGTCTCGGCGAGGAGCGCGGCCGGCGCGATCGGCTCCGGCGTGAGCGGCAGCGTCTGCTCCTCGATGCGCGCCACCTCGAGGAGGTCCTCGATGAGCGCAAGCAGATCCTCGGCCTTCCCCTCGGCGTCGGAGAGGGCGCGCGCCTGTGGCTCTGTGAGCGCGCCGAAGTCGCCGTCGCGCATCATCTCGAGCGTCGCGAGCACGGAGGTGAGCGGCGTCTTGAGGTCGTGGACGATCATCTTCATGAGGTCGTCGCGCACCTTGGTGAGCTCGCGCAGCCGCTTGAGGCTCTCCTCGAGCGCGTCGGTGGCGCCCTTGAGCTTGAGGAGGGAGCGCACGCGCGCGTTCAGCACCAGGCGGTGGTGCGGCTTGGTGAGGAAGTCGTCGGCGCCCGCCTCGATCGCCTTCACGCGGTCCGCCGCGTCGCCGAGCGCGGTCACGAAGATGACAGGGATGCGCGCCGTGCGCGCATCGCGCTTGAGCCGGCGACAGACCTCGAAGCCCCCGTCGCGGTCGGACACGCCCATGTCGCGCGCGGGCATCGAGACGTCGAGGATCACCAGATCGGGGCGGCGCTCCACGCTCGCCGCGAGCGCCGCGGAGCCGTCCCGCGCCACGACCGTCCGGAAGCCGAGCGTCTCGAGTTGGTCCACCAGGAGCTCGACGTTCGCCTCCACGTCGTCCGCGACGAGGATGAGCGGCGCCGACTCCGCGCTCACGGCTTGATCCCGAACCCGATGCTCACGATCCACGCGTTCTCGCCGGCGCCGCTCGCGGAGCGCCGCGCGCGCGCCGCGGAGAGGTCCACGGCGCCGCGCCCGCCCGCGAAGGGCACGCCCAACCCGCCCGTGAACGACCGCTCGTGCACGGCATCCACGCCCTGCGAGAACGGCAGGCCGCGCGAGCGGAACCCCAGGCGCAGCGCCATCGGCACGCCCGACAGCTTCGGGCCCGCGATCTCGCCGCCGACCGCCAGCTCGGTCGCATCGTGGATCGCGAGGCCGCTCGATCCGAGTCCACGAAACGCGCTCCACCGCTCGCGCGTCAGCCGCACGGCGAGCGCCGAGCCCGCAAAGCCGCTGTACGCGGCCGAGAGGCTCCACCGATCGGGCACGCTGGCGGTGCCGATGACCGCGGAATCGCCCTGCCGGAGCCGCATCGCCCCGCCGAGGCGGGCCGTCGCCGCGATGTTCCAGTTCGGCCGCGGCGTCGCGAGCACGCCGAGCGAAACGGCCGAGCCGCTGAAGTTGAAGATGTTCGCCTGCGTGAAGCTCCCCATCTTGAGCGAATCCGGAAAGTCCCGCCCGATGATCGTACGGTTCTCGCCGGGAAAGACGTGCACGCCGGCGCCGACGTGATAGTCCTTGCCGAGGCTGTAGCCGATCGCGAAGCGCGCGTCGCTGATGCCGCCGGCGCTTTGCGCGGTGACTCGCGACGGGAGCACCTGGCCGGCGACCGTCTGTGTGTCGTCGTAGATGTTGGTCCACGTGCGGTCGAGGAGGCTCGAGAAGGAGAGCCCGACGGTCGTCCGCCAGATGCGGCCCGAGACGCCGAAGATGGGAAAGCGCGCGGTGGCCGTGGTCGTGCGGCGGCCCCCGAGGCGCACGTCACGGAACTCCGGATCGTATTGCAGGTACACGAGCGTGCGCAGCCCCACGACGAGCGACGCGGGATTGAGCGGCGAGCTGGGGTCGAAGTCGGCGAGCGATCCACCCGAGCCGAGCGCGCGCGTGCTGAGCTGACCAGAGGGGTAGCCGAAGCCCTGCGTGCTGAGCGCGCCCTGCGCGTGGACCGAGCGCGCGCCCAGCGTGCCCAGCGCGCCCAGCGCGCCCAGCGCGCCCAGCGCGCCGACCGTGCCGAGCGCGCGGGCGCACCAGGCGATCACGGGCACGAGCGGCGTCCGGCCTCGCATCAGGGCACCCCGAACGTGGCGCGCGGGATGTACGAGATGCGCATCACCGGCCGCAGCGTCGCGCCTGCCGTCGTGGAGTAGAAGCGCGCCTCCGCCGGCAGGACGGATTCGGGCGACGCCCGGAGCACGATGGCCTGCGGCGGCGGGTTCACGAGCACCCGCTGCCCCGCCCAGGCGCGCAGGAGCCCGAACATCTCGATCGAACGCACGCCCGAGTCCGCGGGCGTGACGAGCAGCGAATCGTTCACGAGCAGCCCGGGTGCCGAGATGACGTTGGTCGCGCGACGCAGGTCCGTGACGTGCGGGCCGGCGAGCGCGACGTGCGCGTGGATCGTGATCGTGTCGAGCGCGTCGCCGAAGGCGAGCGGCCGCTGGGTCAGCCGCAACGTCGCGCGCACGACCGTCGTCGAGTCCACGATATAGGCGGGAAGTACGAAGCGGAGATAGGCGCGGCGCCCCGGGATGCCGCCCACCGACATCGTGTTCGCGTCCTGCTGCACCGCATACTTCGCGACCAGCGTGTAGTCGGTGAGGTCGCTGCGGATCTCCGGGAAATCGGCCCCCGCGGGCGTGGACGAAATGGGCCCCACCAGGAGCGGCTTGGCGGACGTGTCGGCGTTGGGCCGATACGAGACCTCGGCGGCGCTCCCCGTCTCGACGGTGCCGACGCGCACCGACAGGGGTCCGTTCCCGCTCGCGCGCAGCCCGAGGCGCAGGCGGCGCTTGTTGACGATCTTCTCGAGCACGGCGGAGTCGGAGAGGGGCACCGCGACGGTGTCCTTGAGCGAATCCCTGAGGAAGCTCGTGCCGCCGATGCGCCGGTCCGCCGTAAAGAGTGCGAGCACCGCCGCGGCCGAGGTGTCCGCGGCGGTCGAGTCGTCCACGTCGTACACGTCGAAGGTCACTTGCGCGGGGAGCCTGGCCTTGGCGCGATCGAGCACGAGACGCACGCGCGACGAATCCACCCGCGTGATCGTGCGCGCGGTGTCGCCCGTCGGCACGTAGAAGGCGGTGAGTGTGTCGAAGCGGATGACGCCGCGCGTCTCGAGCGTATCGCCCCGCGCGGCGAGCAGCATCGCCTGCTCCCGCCCGCGCTCGGGATAGCCCACATACGTGCTGTCGAAGACGAGCACGGGGTTGATCAGCGTGTCGCGGATGGCCACGCTCTGCGCGGGGCAGAGTGCCGGGCAGGCGGCTCCGCTGTCGAGGCTCTCCCGGCAGGCGCCGGCGCCCGCGACGACGAACATCGCGAGCAGTATCGCGAGGCGACGGATCATCGGTGGTGCAGCGACTGTGGCGTGAACGGGCTCGGCAGGAGCTCGGCGAGCGTCCAGTGCGCCTCGCGGCCGCCGGTCGTGAAGCTCGAGATCTCGAGCGCAGCGCCGAACTCCACGAGCGCCTGCCGGCACATTCCGCACGGCGGCGTCGGTTCCTCCGCTTCCGTGACGATCGTGAGGTGCGTGAACCGGCGGTGGCCCGCCACGACCGCGGCGAAGAGCGCGCCGCGTTCCGCGCACCCGCCCGAGGGAAACGACGAATTCTCGACGTTGCAGCCGGCCACGATCTCGCCCCCACTCGCACGGAGCGCCGCGCCGACGCGGAAGCGCGAGTACGGCGCGTAGGCGCGCGTCATCGCGGTCCCGGCCGCCGCGCGGAGCGCATCGAGACCGGGCGGTGCGGCCGCCACGGGGGACGCCGGCCTCGGCTTCGCCGCGCTCATCGGGCGGTCACCGTCGAAAGGAACGAGCGACCGGCGCCACTGAACGGCAGGCCCATCCACTCGGCGACCGTGGCTCCGAGGTCGGAATAGGTGGGGCGCCGCCCGATGGCCGCGGGGCGCACGCGCGGCCCGAGCACGAGGACCGGCACGTTCTCGCGCGCGTGATCGGTGGACGGCGTGGTCGGGTCGTTGCCGTGGTCGGCGGTGATGAAGAGCAGATCGTCCTCGCGCAGGGCGGCGATGAGAGCGGGAAGCGCAGCGTCGAACTCGCGGAGCGCTCTATAGAACCCCGCAACGTCGTTCCGGTGCCCGTACGACTGGTCGAAATCTACAAGGTTGGCGAAGAGGAACCCACTTCCCGAGGCCAGCCAGTCGAGGATCCGCGCGATGCCTTCGGCGTTGCCCGCGGTGTGCCCGCCCTCGATCCCGCGCCGCGCGAAGAGGTCGTCCACCTTCCCCACGCCGGTGCGCGGGATTCCGGCGGCGGCCAGCGCGTCCACGAGCGTCTCTCCCGGGGGCGCGAGCGAGAAGTCGCGGCGGTGGGCGGTGCGGGTCCACGCGCCGGTCGTGCCCACGAACGGCCGCGCGATCACGCGGGCGACGTTGTGCGGGGGCGCGAGCATGGCGCGCGCCGTGCGGCACGCGGCGTAGAGCTCCTCGAGCGGCACGACGTCCTCGTGCGCCGCCACCTGGAAGACCGAATCGGCGGACGTGTACACGATCCAGGCACCGGTCTTCACATGCTCGTCGCCGAAGCGATCGAGGATCGCGGTGCCGCTCAGGGCGACGTTGCCGGTCACGGCACGCCGCGTGCGGCGGGCGAACTCGCCGAGCACGTCCGCCGGGAAGCCGTCGGGGTACGTCGGGAACGGCGTCGCGAGGTGCAGCCCGGCGATCTCCCAGTGGCCGGTGGTGCTGTCCTTGCCCGCCGACCTGGGCTCGAGAACTCCGAAGGCGCCGGTGGGACTCGTCGCGGGCAACATGCCCCTGAGCGGCGCGACGCCGCCGAGCCCGGCGCGCTGGAGGTTGGGCAGATCGAGCCCGCCGACGGCGTCGGCGACGTGGCCGAGCGTGTGGCTCTCCGCGTCACCGTAGGCGGCCGCATCGTGCGCGGCGCCGATGCCGACGCCGTCGAGGACGAGAATGATCGCGCGGTGCGTCACGCGTAGCGTCGTGGCAGTCGCTGACGCAGTCCGGTGAGGATTTCGTACGGTGAGAGGCCGCACGCGGTCGCGACGTCCTCGACCGAGATGGACGCGCCGCCGTCCGTGCCGATGAGCGTCGCGACATCGCCGATGGCGCACGCGATGGACGTGACGTCAACCATCGTCATGTCCATCGTGACGGTCCCGACCACGTTCGCGCGCGCGCCGCGGAGGAGCGCCGCGCCGACGTTCCCGAGCGAGCGCCGGTAGCCGTCGGCGTAGCCCAGGGCCAGCGTCGCGACGCGCGTCGGTCGCGAGGCGGTCCAGCTCGCGCCGTAGCTCACCGTCTCGCCCTGTCGCACGTCGCGCAGCTCGGCGACACGCGCGCAAAGCCGCACGACGGGTTCCGGCGCGAGCGCCGCACGCGGGCCGCTGCCGACACCGTAGAGAAAGACGCCCGGTCGCACAACGCTCCATGGTGGCGCCCCACGGGCCGGGCGCCGCGTGATGGCGGCGCTGTTGTCGGTGTGCAGCAGCGACGGTCTCACCGGGAGCGCCGCGACCGCCTCGCGGAATCGCCGTTCCTGCGTCTCCATCGAGCCGTCGTCCAGCTCCGCGGAGTGGAAGTGCGTGAACGCGCCCTCGGGCGGCCCTCGGCGCACGACGTCGGCGACGCTGCCGATCGCGTCCCACCGCACGCCCGCGCGGTTCATTCCCGTCTCAATCGCGAGATGCCACGGGCCGCCACCGGAGTCGAGCCACGCCGCGACCGTGCCGGGGTCACCGAGCGCGGGCGTGAGCCCGGCTTCGCGGGTCGCGGCGATTTCGCCGGGGAGGATCGGCGTGAAGGCGAAGACAGGGCGCGAGACCCCGGCGGCGCGCAGCTCGCGCCCTTCGTCCACGGTCGCGACGCCGAAGCCGAGCGGATCGAGCTGGTCGAGCGCGCGGACGACCTCCACGACACCCAGCCCATAGGCGTCGGCCTTCACCATCGGCACGAGCGGCACGCGCGCGTGGCGGGCGAGCGCCGCCCCATTGCGCACGAGCGCGCCCAGATCAACGTGGACCCAGGCGCGCGGCATTCCCGAAGCGATAGATTGCGTCGTCATTCCCAGAGGGCGGAAGCTAGATCACACCGAGGGGCCATGCAAGACGACTCCACGCAAAAGACGCTCGAGGACGCCCTCGCCACCATGCGCGACCTGCGCGCGCGCGACGCGTGGGACAGGGCGCAGACGCACGAGTCGCTGCGCCCGTACCTCAACGAGGAGATGCACGAACTGGACGATGCGCTGCGCGCGGGCGACGACGCCGCGATGCGCAGCGAGCTCGGCGACGTGCTCCTCCAGGTGCTCTTCCACGCGATCATCGCCGAGGAACGCGGCGCGTTCGACATTGGCGACGTCGCGGGGTCGCTCGTCGCGAAGATGCACAAGCGGCATCCGTGGCTGTACGGAGAGAAAACGGGAGGCGGAAGGGGGAAAGCGGGCGACGCGAAGGCGGCGGCAGAAGGCGGGGCTCAGACGGTGGATGCCGCCACCGGAAGCGAGGCGCGCGAGCCGTGGGAGCAGATGAAGGCACGCTCGCGCGGCACGCTCGCCGAGGGGCTGCCCAGCGGGCTCCCCGCCCTGCACCGCGCCCACCGGCTCCAGGAGCGCGCCGCCGGCGTGGGCTTCGACTGGCCCGACGTACGCGGGCCGGTCGAGAAGGTGCGCGAGGAACTCCAGGAGGTCGAAGCCGAGATCACCAGGCACGGCGCCGAGTTCGCCACTCACGGCGTGCCGTCCGCCGACCCGCGGCACGCGCGGCTGGAGCACGAGCTGGGCGATCTCCTGTTCTCCGTCGTGAACCTCTGCCGGAAGGCGGGGGTGCATCCGGCGCTCGCGCTCGACCGCGCCAACGAACGCTTTCAGCGGAGGTGGGAGGGAATCGAGCGGCTGGCGGAAGAGCGCGGGATCGAGGTGCGGACGGCGGGACTCGAGGTGCTCGATTCGCTCTGGGACGAGGTGAAGAACGACGAGTAGACGGTAATCGGTTTTCGGTTGTCGGTCGTCGGCTGAGAACCGAAGACCGACAACCGACAACCGTCTACTTGCCGTTGTCGTTCACGGTCTCAACCGGTGCATCATCCTCGGAAACGCGATGCACTCCCGGACGTGCGGGGTCCCGCAGATCCACGCCACCGTGCGCTCCAGCCCGAGCCCGAATCCCGCGTGCGGGAAGGTCCCGTACTTCCTCAGCGCGAGATACCAGTTGTACGCGGCCTCCGGCAGCTTCTCTTCCCGCAGCCGGCGCAGGAGCTTCTCGCCGTCGTCCTCGCGCTGGGACCCGCCGATGATCTCCCCGAAGCCCTCCGGCGCGAGGCAGTCGTTGCACAGCACCGTGCGCGGGTCGGCGGGGTTCTCCTTCATGTAGAAGGCCTTGGCCTCCTTCGGGTAGTTCGTCACGAAGATCGGGCGGTCGTAGTCCGCGACGAGCAGCGTCTCGTCTTCGGCGCCGAGGTCGTCACCCCACGCGATCGTGCCGCCCTTCTTCTGGAGCGTCGCCACGGCGTCGCCATAGTCGAGGCGCGGAAAGGGCGGCTGTACCGCCTCGAGCTTCGCCACGTCGCGCTCGAGCTCCTTGAGCTCCGGGCGCCGCCGCTCGAGCGTGCGCCGCACGAGGAACGACACGAACTCCTCCTGCAACCGCATGTTGTCGTGCGTATCGGCGAACGCCACCTCGGGTTCGATCATCCAGAACTCCGTGAGGTGGCGCCGCGTCTTCGACTTCTCCGCGCGGAACGTCGGCCCGAACGTGTACACCTTGCCGAACGCAGCCGCGGCCGCCTCGGCGTAGAGCTGGCCCGTCTGCGCGAGAAACGCGGTGCCCTCGTCGAAGTACTCCGTGGCGAAGAGGCCGCTGCGTTCGCCGATCGCGGCGGTCAGGATCGGCGAGTCCACCCGCAGGAAGCCGCGCTCGTAGAAGAAGTCCTGGATCGCCTGCTCGACCTCGTGGCGGATGCGCGCAATCGCCACCTGACGCGGCGTGCGGAGCCAGAAGTGCCGGTGGTCGAGCAGGTGATCCACGCCGTGCTCCTTCGGCTGGATCGGATAGTCGAGCGGGCTCGGCCCGATGATCGCCAGGTCCGAGAGGCCCAGCTCGTAGCCGCCCGGCGCGCGCGCGTCGGCGCGCACCTCCCCGGTGACCGCGATGCACGTCTCCTGCGTGAGCTGCGCGAAGCGGTCCCACACTTCGGCGCCCACCGCGCTCTTCACCAGCACGCACTGGAGGACGCCCGTCCCGTCGCGGGCCACGACGAAGGCGACCTTCCCCGACGAACGAAGATGCGTCACCCAGCCGCGGACAGTGACGGACTGCCCGGCGTGCGACGCGAGCTCGCTGATCCACGCAAAGGTCATGACACCTTGGACATCAGACATCAGACGTCTTCGGTTTCCTATTTGCCTCGATAGCTGATCTTGAAGATCGTGCCGCCCACGTCGGCGCTCACGAAGAGCGAGCCATCGGTGCCCTGTGCGAGGCCGGTCGGGCGGCGCAGCCGGACCGGCGTCGCCGGCGAGGGCGGAGCGCCGCCGGACGTCAGCCACTCGGGTGGCACGAATCCGTCGGCGAACACCCGGTGCGGGCCTGCCGCGTCGCCCCCGACCGACACGAAGAGCACCTTCTTCGCCCTGATCGGCAGGAAGGAGACGTTGTAGCCGCCTGCGGGCAAGGGCGCGCGGTTCCACGAGCCGTGAAACGCGATGAAGGCGCCCTCGCGGTACTCGGCCGGAAACTGCGTTCCCGTGTAGAAGAGCATGTCGTTCGGTGCCCAATGGCCCGGGAAGGCGTACGCCGGGTTCTTCCTGCCCACGCATCGGTCGGACTGCCTGCCGTCGCCTCCGTACTCCGGCATGGTCACGAGTTTCTTCTCCTCGTTCGACCAGTAGCAGTAGGGCCAGCCGAAGTCGTCGCCCTCGAAAATGTGATTCACCTGCTCGGCCGGGTTTTCCGCGCCGTACTCGTTCGAGAAGGTCCACTGGCCGATGGGCGGCGCCTGCAGTCCGTCGCGCCCGTGCATCGCGGCCCAGAGGGTGTTGTCGCGCGGATTCACGGTGAGCGAGACGGAGTTCCGCATGCCGGTCGCGAAGCGCTTCCCGTCCGTGGGCTTCTGCCCTGTCCTGTTCGCGTCGAATGCCCAGATGCCCGCCCGCGTCTCGAGTTCGACGCAGGGGTCCACGCCTCGCGAGCGCCCCTGGCGGTTCTGTTCCTGACAGGAGTTGGAGAACGACCCAACGTTCATGTAGAGCGTGCCGCCCACGACGACGAAGTTGTACGCGCTATGGCCCCCCGGTGCGAAATCGGAGACGATCGTATCGGGGCGGCCCAGCTCGGTGGCGCCCGCCGTGTACGCGTACCGCACAATGGCGCGCCCGGAGGTCACGTAGAGCGAAGCGTTCGCCAACGCGATCCCACTCCCGCCGCCGTTCGGGAACGTCTTCCGGAACTCGGCCTTTCCGTCGCCGTCCGCATCGCGCAGGAGGATCAGCCGCTCCGGAATCGCACCCGGTTGGGCGCCGCGGCCGCCGGGCGCCGATGCGACCACAAGGAGGTCGCCGTTGGGCGCGACGACCATGTGGCGCGGCGCCGTGAGCGAATCCGCGAACTTCGTCGCGCAGAATCCCGGCGGGAGCGTGAGCCCGGCATTGTCGGGGTCGCACGGCACCGCGCGCCCCTGAGTTCGGGGCGAGCCGGCTCCGCTGGCGGCGAGTGCGAGTGCGACGGCGGCGCCGACGCTCGACAGTGCAAACAGGTTCATACGGTTCTCGGCCTCGAGTGGGATGGTGCCGGGGTGGCCCGGTGCGGCGTAAAGTATAGTCAATCAGCCCACTTCATACGGAGACTCCGTGGCGCGCACGCTCCTCAGGTCCCTCTCGTTCGCCGCGGCGCTGCCGCTCTTCGCCGGGGCGCAGCAGCCGGCCCTCATCGTCCTGAACAAGGCCGAGGCCACCGCCTCCGTGATCTCGCTCGCCGACGGCGCGACGCTCCACACGCTGCCGGTCGGAGACGGTCCCCACGAGGTGGCGGTCTCGCCCGACGGCCGGTGGGCGGTCGTCGCGAACTACGGCACCGGGCCGGCTCCCGGCAGCTCACTCACCGTCCTCGACCTGCGCACGCGGAAGACGGAACGGACGATTGACCTCGGCGAATACCGGCGCCCGCACGGGATCGCGTTCCTTCCGGGCGCCATGCGTGTTCTCGTCACGTCGGAAGCCAACCAAGCGCTCGTCATCGTGGACGTGACGGCGGGACGAGTGGAGCGCGTGATCAAGACGAATCAGGCGGGGACGCACTTGTTCGCGCTGTCCGCGGACGGCGCGCGTGCCTGGACGTCGAACATCGGGGCGGGAACGAACTCGCTCGTGGATCTCCAGAAGGGTGAGGTCGTCAGAACCGCCGCGACCGGCCGTGGGCCGGAGGCGCTCGACGTCTCTCCCGACGGGCGCGAGCTCTGGGTCGGCGACAGCCAGCTCGACCGCGTCATCGTGCTCGACGCGAACAGTCTCGACTCACTGGCGACGATCCCGGCCGGCGGCCGGCCGAACCGGCTCCGTTTCACGCGCGACGGCCGATGGGTGTTCGAGTCGAACATCCGGACGAATGACGTCTACGTGTACGACGCGCGTGAGCGGCGGCTCGTCGCGAAGCTCGCGTTCACGGCGGCGCCGCTCCGCGCGGGCGCGCAGCCACAGGGTGCCGCTCCCGAGGGGATTCTCCTCGCGCCGGACGGGACGCGGGTCTGGATCGCGCTCTCGGGGATCGACCGGGTCGCCGAGGTGGACATCGGCACGCGCACCGTGCTGCGATACTTTGAGACCGGTCGCGCGCCCGACGGGATGGCGTACGCGGCGCTCCCCCGCCCCTAGCCGCGGCCGAACGCCGCACTCGCGGAGTCTCCTCGAGTCCCCGGCCAAGGCCCGGTAGTCAGCCCACACGGAAAAGCTCCAGCGCTCTGGCATACCGCTTCCGGAGCACCGCGTGCAGGGGCCGGTTGGGCTTGCTGACGAGCCCGGGGTCGGTGTCGAGGAGCCTCCGGGCGCCTTTCCGGGCGATCTCGCTCAGTTCTTCGTCCCGCAGCGGGTCGGCCACGCGGAACATCGCCTCGCCGTGCTGGCGTTCGCCGAAGAGGTCGCCCATCCCGCGCAACCGGAGGTCGGCGCGCGCGATCTCGAATCCGTCGTCGGTGCGCACGAACAGCGCGAGGCGGTCGGCCGTCTCGGGGCTGACGTCGCCCAGGAGAATGCAGAACGATTCCTCGGCGCCCCGGCCCACGCGGCCGCGGAGCTGGTGGAGCTGCGAGAGGCCGAAGCGCTCGGGATGCTCCACCAGCATCACCGTGGCGTTCGCCACGTCTATCCCCACCTCGATGACGGTCGTCGAGACGAGCACGTCAATCTCGCCGTCACGGAAGCGGCGCATCGTGGCGTCCTTCTCGGCGGCGTCCTGGCGGCCGTGCAGAAGCGCCACGCGGCGGTGCGCGAAGCGGCCGGTGCGGAGTTCGTCGTACGCACGGGTCGCGGCACGGAGCCCCGACTTGTCGCTGTCGTCAATCAGCGGAAGCACGATATACGCCTGGCGGCCGGCGGCCATCTGCGCCTCGAGGAAGTCGAGCACCTTCGCGCGCGCCTTGTCGGGCCGGCGCGCGGTGGTGATGGGCCGGCGGCCGGGAGGACGCTCGTCGAGAATGCTCACGTCGAGGTCGCCGTAGAGCGTGAGGGCGAGCGAGCGCGGAATGGGCGTGGCGCTCATCAGGAGGACGTCGGGGCGCTCCCCCTTCTTGCCGAGCGCACCGCGCTGCTCCACGCCGAAGCGGTGCTGCTCGTCCACCACCGCGAGCCCGAGCCTCGCGAAGCGCGTCCCCTCCTGCACCAGGGCGTGCGTGCCCACCACCAGCACCGGCTCCGTGCTCGCGAGGCGCGTCGCCGCGAGCTTGCGCGCGCGGGCGGAGAGCGCCCCGGTGACGAGGAGCGGCGAGAGGCCCAGCGGCGCGAGCAGGGTGGCGAAGGTCGTCGCGTGCTGCTCCGCGAGCAGCTCGGTCGGGACCATCACCGCCGCCTGGAAGCCGTTCTCCATCGCGAGGAGCGCGGCGAAGAGCGCCACGATGGTCTTGCCGCTCCCGACGTCGCCCTGGAGCAGGCGGTGCATCCGTCGCTCGCTGCACATGTCCGCGACGATCTCGCGCGTGGCGCGCACCTGCGCACCGGTCAACTCCCACGGCAGCGAGGCCCTCAGCTTCGACGTGAGCTCCCGCCGGTTCTCGAAGCGGATGCCGGCGCGCGCCTCGCGCGCGAGCGCCTTCGCGCGGAACTGCAGGAGGTGCACGCAGAGCAGCTCCTCGTACGCGAGGCGCGCGCGGCCGCGTTGGGCCTCGGCGAGTGACGTCGGCCGGTGCACCGCGCGCAGCGCGTCGGCGAGCGGCGGCACGTGCGCGGTCTCGAGCAGCACCGGCGGAAGGAACTCCGCGAAGAGCGGGACGTAGGCGTCGAGGTGCCGGTCAATGAGCGACCGGATGACCTTGAACGAGAGCCCCTCGGTGGCGGGATAGACCGAGAGCACGCGGCCGCCCGCGGTGCCCGCTTCCCCGGCGCCGAGGTTGACGAACTCGCGCGGCACGAACTGGCGCCCGTGGAAGAAACGCACGGGGCCCGTGAGGAGGAGCACGTCGTCCTTGCGGATCGTGCGGTCGAGAAAGGGCTGCCCGGGCCACGCCGCCTCGATCAGCCCGCTCGCGTCCTGCACGACGGCCTGGAACACGCGCAGTCCCTTGCGCGTGGGGATGACGCCCTTGGAGATCACCCGGCCGATCACCGTCGCGTCGTCACCGACGCGGAGCTTCGCGATCGCCGTGACGGTGCTGGCGTCCTCGTAGCGGTGCGGGATGTGATAGAAGAGGTCGCGCGCGGTGAAGACACCGAGCCGCCGCAGCGCATCGGCGCGCACCGGCCCGACGCCCGACAGGTACGTCACCGGCGTGTCGAGCGACGGCCCGGGCGCGCGCGACATCCGCCGGTCGCTCACGTCTCGAGCAGCTCCCCGGCGTAGGCCCCCGCGTCGAACACGAGGAGGTCCTCCGGCGCTTCCCCGACGCCCACGAACTTCACGGGAACGTTCAGCGCCTCGTGGACCGCGACGACCACGCCGCCCTTCGCCGTGCCGTCGAGCTTGGTGACCACCAGCCCCGTGACCGGCACCGAGGCCGCGAAGGTCTTCGCCTGCGCGATGGCGTTCTGGCCGATGGTGCCGTCGAGCACGAGGAGCGCCTCGTGCGGCGCGCCCGGCAGGCGCTTCGCGATCACGCGGTGCACCTTGCGCAGCTCCTCCATCAGATCGTCACTGGTGTGCAGACGGCCCGCGGTGTCCACGATGATCACGTCGGCGCCGCGTGCGACGCCCGCATCAATGGCGGTGAAGGCGACGGCGGCCGGATCGCCACCGGGCGTGCCGGAGACGAAGTCGGCGCCGGCGCGCGCCGCCCAGAGGCGAAGCTGATCCACCGCGCCGGCGCGGAAGGTGTCGCCGGCGCCGATGAGCACGCGCTTGCCCTCGGTGCGGAGCCGCGCGGCGAGCTTGCCGATGAACGTGGTCTTCCCTGCCCCGTTGACGCCGAGGATGAGGATCACCGTGGGCGGCGCGGCGGCGACGGTGAGCGACGGGTCGCTCGCTCCCGCGCGCAGCGCGCGTTCGACGCCATCCCTGAGCGCGCGCGCGAAGGCGTCGTGCGTCGTGATCTCTCCCTGCCGGGCGAGGCGCTCGACGTCGGCGACGAGCCGCGCGGTCACCGCGACACCGAAGTCGGCCTCGAGGAGGAGCCGCTCGAGTCGCTCGAGCGACGGCGCGTCCACTCCGCCCCGCGCGAGGACGCGGACGTCGGTGAGCGCGAGATCCTTCAGGCGCCGCCAGAGGCCGGCCATGCCCAAATCTGACGCGGGGTCGGGCGTCAGCGAAGCCCGATTCGACGCCGCAGGATCCATTCCCCGCAGAGCGCCGCGAGCGCGAGCGCGTACAGCCACCACGCCGAACGGGCGCGCGGCGCCCGGTCGGCGCCCGGCGCCGCGCCGACCGCGCCCGATGGCACCGTCGGCCGGCGCGGAAGCCACTCGGCGGAGACGTTCACGACGAGAAGCCCGTCGCCACCCGCGACGTGCGTCTCGTAGATGCCCGCGCGCAGCGGCGGGGACACGGCAAGCGCCGGCTCGCCCGCGAAGTGGAGCACGATCGTATCACCCCGCGCGGCCCCGCGCGGGCGGAGCACGACGACGGCCAGGGAGTCGCGGGCGCCGCCGCGCCTCCAGCGCACGGGCTCGCCCGCGCGCACCCAGGGCGCCGCCGGGTGCGCGGCACGCAGGTCGACGGCGTCGCCCGTCATCCAGTCGAAGATCGTCCCCCAGAGCGCGGTGAAGGCGTCGGCGCTCCGGCCCCCGCGGAACTTCCAGCGCCAGAGCCCGGCCGCGGGCACCACCACGATCCGTCGCGGCCGCGAGGAGCCCACCACCAGCGCGCGCTCGTCGAATCGCCGTGCCCGGCGCGCGGTGACCCCCACCCACTCGGCGTCACGTCCGGCCATCCCGAGTTCGACGGGCGGGAGCGAGTCCCACGGCAGCCCGCCGAGCGACGCCGTCAGGGGAGACGGCGGCGCCCCGACGGCGTAGAAGTCCTCGCCCCGCTGCGCGGGCGGCGCCACCAGCGCGAGCGCGCCGCGGGTGAGGGCGCGCGGCGGGCCAAACACCGCCGTGTCGCCGTGGAGGACGGCGATCGGCGCGGCCGCGATCGCGCGCCGCACCTCGTCCTCGCCCACCCTCGTGAGCGCCCCGTCCACGCGCCACTGGCCGCTCGCAACGCGGAAGTACCCACGAGTCGGCAGCGCGAGCGTGCCGCGGAGCACGTCGAGCGCGTACCGCGCATCCTCGTCCGGTGAGGAGGAGATGAACACGGCGGAGGCGCCTTGCGCCACCTCGAGCGCGAAGCTCAAGGTGTCGTTGCGCGCGATGGCATCGCCGTCGCTGGCGACGGTCGCGCGGACCACCCGCGTCCCCGGCGCGCCGCCGACGAAGCCCTTGAGGCGCACCTCGCGCTCCCCGAACGGCGCGAGTGAGTCCAGTGGGCTCGCGACGAGGAGCGCGCCCCCCAGTGTGAGCTCCAGCCTCCCCCCGCGCGCGCCCGCGCCACCCGCGGCGATCACGGCCGTGAACTGCACCGTGTCGCCGGTGACGACGGCCACGGGGCCGTCGAGCGAGACGACGGCCGCGTCGGGGCGCGCACCGCCCTCCAGCGTCACGACGCGCGAACCGGACGGCAGGTCGGCGAGGCGTTCGGGGTCGTCCACGCGTCCATCCGTCACGAATGTCACGGACCGTCCCGCGCCCAGGGCGCGCTCCACGAGCGGCGCGGTCCGCGACGCGCCGTCGTCCGGCCGCGCGGGCGCGTTGCCCGCGCGCACGGAATCACCGACGAGAAGGAGCGTGTCGGCGCCCACGGAGTCCGCGCTGCGCACCGCCCGCCGCCAGAGCGCGGTGTCGCCCACGGCGAGCCAACTCGCGGAAGCGTCGAGCGCGGCATAGCCTCGCACGGCCCGCGCGGGCCCGCTCGGCGCGTCGAAGAGCAGCCCGAGAGTGACGACCAGCGCGACGGCGCGGAGTGCGCGCGGGAACCCGCCGTGTCGCCCGCCACCCAGCCGGTACTGGAGCACGGCGAGCGCCGAGCCGAGCACGGCCGCGAGAGCCCAGAAGAGCATCGAAGAAAACTACGCCCGGGACTCCCGGAGCGTCGGACGCAACGGCAGCCGCTTGGGCCGCCGCCGCGTACCTCGCCACCGAGGGGGCGTCACCGCAGCGAGGCGGCGCCCTCAGTCCATCTGCCGTCGAATGAAGGTCGGAATCTCGAGGTCGTCCACCTCAGGCTTCCGGTCAGGCGCCGGTTGCGGCGCCGTGCGGCGCGCGGGTGCCGCACCGCCGGCGTGGCCGGGCGTGGCGTACACCCCACCGATGGCCGGCCGCACGCGCGCGCCATCAATCGGGATCACCGGCGTGCCGCCCGAGACCCGCGCGCTTATCCGCGGGGCGGCCATATGCGCCCCCGCGAACCCCGTGGCGACCACCGTCACGCGAATCTCGCCCTGCATCGCGGGCTCGTGGACGGCGCCGAAGATGATGTTCGCGTCGTCGCCCGCGGCGTCGTGGATGATGTCGGCAATGGCCGTCACCTCGCCCAACGTGAGATCCTGGCCGCCGGTGACGTTGAGCAGGACGCCCGTCGCGCCCGAGATGGACACATTGTCGAGCAACGGGCTCGAGATCGCCTGCTGCGCCGCCTCCATCGCGCGGTTGTCGCCGCGGCCGATGCCCGTGCCCATCAGCGCGGCGCCGCCGTCCTTCATCACGGTGCGCACGTCGGCGTAGTCCACGTTGATCATCCCGACCCCCGAGATGATCGTCGAGATCCCGCTCGTCGCGTGCAGGAGCACTTCATCGGCCTTCTTGAGCGCGTCCTGGAAGGGGATCCCCTTCCCCACCACCGCGAGGAGCCGCTCGTTGGGCACGACGATCATCGTGTCCACGTGCTTGGCCATCTCGGCGATCCCCTCTTCGGCCTGGCGCATCCGCTTGCGCCCCTCGAAGAGGAAGGGCTTGGTGACGATCCCGATCGTGAGCGCGCTCGCCTCGCGGGCGATCTCGCAGATGATCGGGGCGGCCCCCGTCCCGGTTCCGCCGCCCATCCCGCACGTGACGAAGACGAGGTCGGCGCTCGCGAGCACGCGCACGACCTCATCGCGGTTCTCCTCGATCGCCTGGCGTCCGATCTCCGGCCTCGCCCCCGCGCCCAGTCCGCGTGTGAGCTTCTTGCCGATCTGGATCTTGACGTCCGATTTCGAGCTGAGGAGCGCCTGCGCATCGGTGTTCACCGAGATGAACTCGACGCCGCTCAAGCTCTCCTCGATCATCCGGTTCACCGCGTTGCCGCCACCACCACCGACGCCCACCACCTTCATGCGGGCGCTCTGGGTCGGGGTCTCCTCGAACTCGAAGATGCTCATGGCGCGGGCGGCTCCGGGGGTGATGCGAGCAGGGGGCTGGGCTGATGGGCGAAGATACACGGGTGACGCGATTTGTCACCACGTGAGGAGGACGATTGACTGCCCAAAAAGAGAACGCGCCTCGACTCGTGGGGTTTTCCACAAATCGGGGCGCGCGAAAAGTCTGTGACAACAGCCAGACAGCGCACAGCCGTCAGCTGTCAGCTGTCAGCGTTCAGCGTTCAGTGTTCAGCGTTCAGCAGGCCACTAACGACTGACGACTGACAGCTGATGGCTGTCAACTCGCCGTCAGAAGAAATCCTGCAGCCACACCTTGAGCTTCTGCGCCAGCCGGTCCACGTTCGGCGCCGCGGTCGCCATCGAGAGTCGCCGGGCCCGTGGGGCGCGCGCGCCGAGCGCGAGCCGGTGCGCGCCATACTGCACCAGCCCCACCACCGTCGAGAAGCGGGGCGCCTGCACGGCGTCCGCCAGCCCCCCGAGAAGCTCGCCCGGCATCCCCACGCGGGCGCCCGTGCCGAAGACGTGGCTCGCCAGTTCGCCCGTGCCGGGCTGCGCCGCGGCCCCACCGGTCACCACGACACCGGCCGCCAGCCGCTTGAGGTAGTCCGCGTCCTCCACGTCGCGCATCACCAGTTCGAAGATCTCGCCCGTGCGTTGGTGAATGATGTGCGCGAGCAGCTCGCGTGGAATGTGCCGCTCGCCCTGGCCCACCGTGCTCGGCAGCTTGATCATCTCGCTATGGTCCACCATCGGCTCGAACGCGCACCCGTAGCTGATCTTGAGCCGTTCGGCGTCGGCCTGCGTCACACCGAGCCCGTGCACGATGTCGCTCGTGACGTTGTTGCCGCCGTAGTTCACCGTGCCCAGAAAGCGGATCTTTCCCTCGTGGAACACGGCGACGTCGGTCGTCCCCGCGCCCAGCTCCACGAGGCAGACGCCCAGCTCCTTCTCGTCCTCGGTCAGCACGCTGAGCGCGCTCGCGAGCGGCTCCAGCACCAGTTCGCCGACGTTGTACCCGGAACGTTGCACCGCCTTGCGCAGGTTCATGGCGGGACTCGACCCGATCGTGACGAGATAGAGCTCCGTTTCGAGTCGCGTGCCGATCATCCCCACGGGGTCGCGGACGCCGACGTTGCGATCCACCGTGTATTCCTGCGGAATGGCGTGGATCAGCTCGCGGTCCTGCGGGATCGCCTGCGCGCGGGCGACCGCGTTGGCGCGCTCGACGTCGGCCCGCGAGATCTCGGGGCCGGTGACGGACGCGATCCCCTTGGAGGTCATCGCCTGCACGTGCTCGCCCGCGATGCCGGCGTAGACCGCCTGCACCTCGGCGCCGGCCATGCGCTCGGCGTCCTCCATGGCCTTCCGGATGCAGCGCGTGCTCTCGTCTATGTCGGCGACCACGCCGCGGCGAAGCCCGGTGGTACGGGCCTGGCCCATGCCGAGGATGTTGACGGTGGGATGCTTGGGGAGATCGCCGACGACTTCCGCGATCACGGCGGTGGTCTTCGCGGAGCCGATGTCGAGGCCGGCGACGAGTCGGTCGAGGTTCATTCTTTACTCTGGCAAGCGGGCAACTACCTGGTCTCGGAAACGAAGGTCGAACTCGACGGCGCGCAGCCGGCGGCGCGCCAGGTCCTGCTCGACGGGCACGACGTCGGTCAGCCGCTCCGCCGTCACGTCGTCGGACGTGAGGATGTCGCACGCTGGTTGGTCCGAGAGACGGAACAGGAGCCCGCCCCGCGCGAGCCGCCGCACCTCGCCGATCCGGGCGAAGAGCGCCGGCGCCATCTCGCGCACCTCGCCGAGCAGTCGGAGCGCGACGGGGTCGCGCGTCGAGAGCACCGGCAGGTCCACGTCCGCGGTCGCCGGATTGATGGGGAGGGACCGTCCCGCCGCATCCACCGGCACGAGCCCCGCCGCCGCCTGCACGAGCGCGACCGGCAGGTTCTCCGTCACCCGCACGAGCAGCGTGCCCGGCAGCTTCCGCGCGATGTGCACGTCGCGCACCGACGGATGCTGCCGCACCCGACGCTCCAGCACCGCCACGTCGTCCCAGAGGGACGCCGTGGTGTCAATCC
Organism: Gemmatimonadaceae bacterium; assembly: GCA_035286465.1. GTDB lineage: Bacteria > Gemmatimonadota > Gemmatimonadetes > Gemmatimonadales > Gemmatimonadaceae > Fen-1231. The sequence continues at coordinate 138,017 of DATEDF010000089.1, forward strand.
TCAGTCGTTGAACGATCTGCTCCGGGCTGACGTAACGCACGCCCTCGACTTCCACCCGGCGCACGCGGAAGAAGTCGAGTCGCGAGAGGAGCGCGCGGCCCCACCACGGGCCGGTGACGAGGAGCGCCGCTCCCACACCGACGGCCGCGCGCGCCGCCCAGCGCCGGCCGCGGCCGGCGGGGCGCGTCGCGCCGGTCACGCGCCGGGCCCCAGGAGCGCGAGCAGCTCGGGCCCGGTGCGCGTGATGTCGCCCGCGCCCATCGTGACCACGACGTCGCCGTCCTTCACGACCGGCGCGAGCGCGAGGGCGAGGTCGCCACGCGCGCCCTGCCAGGCAGGGAGCCGTCCCGTCGGCCGCATCGCGTCGGCGATGAGCTGGCTGGTGACGCCGACAATCGGCGCCTCGCGCGCCGCGTAGATGTCGGCGAGGAACAGCTGGTCCGCGCGGGCGAGCGCCGCGCCGAACTCGGCGGCGAAATCGCGCGTGCGCGAGTAGAGATGCGGCTGGAACGCCACGACGATCCGCCGCCCGGGAAACGCCAGGCGCGCCGCGGAGAGGGTGGCCCGGATCTCGCTCGGATGGTGCGCGTAGTCGTCCACGACCGTGATCCCCCGCGCGTCGCCCAGTCGCTGGAAGCGTCGCTCGGCGCCGCCGCAGCGCGCGAGCCCCTCGGCCATCCGCTCGGCCGGGAGTCCCCAGGCCGCGAGCCCGACCGCGAGCGCCGCGAGCGCGTTCCGCACGTTGTGCTCCCCCACCGCCGGCAGCGTCACACGGCTCGAGGCCTTGCCGTCGTAGCGCACATCGAACGACGTGTGGCCGTCCCTCGTCTGGATCGAGCGCGCGACGAGCCGCGCGTCGGGGCTGCCGATCCCGTACCGGACGACCTCCGCGGAGGGCGGCGTGGGCACCAGATTCGCGTACGGGTCGTCGGCGCAGAGCACGATCCAGCGCGCGCCCCGGACGAACTGCGCGAACGCGCCGCGGATGTCGGTCAGGTCGCGGTAGATGTCGAGATGATCGGTCTCGATGTTCGTCACCACCGCGACGTCGGGCGAGAGGGCGAGGAAGGACCGGTCGTACTCGTCGGCCTCCACGACGAAGACCTCGTCGCCGCCCGGACTCAGATTCCCGCGCCACGCCGCGACCCGCGCGCCCACGACGCCCGTCGCGTCAACGCCCGCGCCCTTGAGCGCCTCGGTCGTCATCACGGTCGTGGTGGACTTGCCGTGGGTCCCCGCGATCGCCACGAGCGTGCCGCCGGCGGTCGCCTCGGCGAGCGCCTCGGCGCGGCGGACGACGGGGATGCCCGCGCGCTCCGCCGCGCCGATTTCGGGATGGTCCTTCGGGATCGCGGACGAGATGACGAGCGCGCGCACGCCGGCCAGATGCGCGGGATCGTGTCCGGACGAGACCGCGATGCCCAGCCGCGCGAGATCGCCCGCACCATCCGGGCTCTGGTCGCACCCCGTGACGGTGGCACCACGTCGCGCGCACAGCGCCGCGAGTGCGCTCATGCCGGCGCCGGCGACGCCCATGAAATGGACGGGGCGAGGGTCGGAGGGAGCGATCAGCGGCATGCGTCGTAACGATACTCGGGTGCCGACCCCGAAGGCCAACCGGCGGCCGAGCCAGGCGAGCGCCTCATCTCGCGCCCATTCCGTTCAGCAGCGCGAGTATCGCCCGGGCAATCTCCTCCGCCGCCCGCGGCTTCGAGCGCCCCAGCGCGCCCTGCCGCAGCGACTCCACTCGCGCGGGCTTGTCCAGCACCCAGCGCACCACCGACTCCACGCGCTCGGCGGAGAGTTCGCGCTGCGGCAGGTGAATCGCCGCGCCCGCGCGCTCCAGCGCCACGGCGTTCGCGGTCTGATGGTCCTCCGCGGCGGAGGGGAGCGGGCAGATGATCATCGGGATTCCCCACGCGCACAGTTCCGAAGTTCCCATCATCCCGCCGCGCACGAGCGCGAGGTCGGCCGCCGCGTAGGCGTCGGCGATCGGCGCGAGATACGGGGACACCCGGACGTCGGCGCGGTCGAAGTGCCGGAACGCGTCGTACTGTCCCTTCCCCGTCGCCCAGATCACGCAGAGCGCGGGGGGGAGCCCGCGCTCGACCCACGCGGCGACCGTCTGGTTCAGCGCGCGCGCGCCCTGGCTGCCGCCGAACACGAGCAGCACGCGCGCGCGCGCGGGAAAGCCCCACTTCGCGCGCGCCGCTGCGGGATCGGGCCGGATGTCGGGGGGCGGCTCGATCGGGTTCCCCGTGAGGCGGTACACGCAGCCGCCGCGCGGGAGCCGGCGCTCCGCTTCGGGGAATCCGAGGTACGCCTCGCGGGAAAACCGCGCGACGAGGCGCGCCGTCCTCCCCGGATGGCTGTCGCCGATGTGCTGCACGATCGGCACGCCGTGTGCACGCGCCCAGGCGAGCGGGACGCCGCTCGCGTACCCGCCGGTCCCGACCGCGAGGCGCGGCGCCAGCGCCCGGCCGAGCCGCGTCATCGCGCGCCACGCGGTCAGCGCCCCCCAGAGAGTCTTCGCATTCTCCCACGGGCGCGTGCGGTAGAGCGGGCGCAGGTCGAGCAGCGTATGCGCGAACTCCGTGGCGGGCAGCACCTCGCGCTCCACGCCGCGACGGGCACCGACGAAGTGCGGGACCACTCGCGCGTCCTGCCGCACGAGCGCCCTCGCGATCGCGAGCCCCGGATACAGGTGACCTCCCGTCCCGCCGCCCGCGAAGAGGACGTTCATCCCCCGCGCGCCCCGGCTCGCCACGGCGGTCCCGCGCCCCGCGGCGGGTGTCGGCGCCCGGTCATCTCACCGCCATCGGATTCGTCGCGCCCTCCCCGATCACCCGTTCCCGCGCGCTCCCGATGTTCACGAGCATTCCCGTCAGCACGAGCGAGAGGACGAGGTTCGATCGCCCGTACGAGATGAACGGCAGCGTGAGTCCCGTCGTCGGCAGGAGCCCGATCACCACGCCGATGTGCAGGTACGCAGTGACCAGCATCGTGACCGTGAGTCCGATCGCCACCAGTTGCTGGAACGGCGAGCGCGCCTTGCGCGCGATCCGGAAGCCCAGGGCGCCCCAGAGCGCGTAGAGCACCACGAGGAGCACGATTCCAGCGAATCCCCATTCCTCACCGATGCTGCTCCCGATGAAGTCGTCGTAGGAGAGCGGCAGGAATCCGTTCTGCTGGCGCCCCTCACCGAATCCGGCGCCGAAGAGCCCGCCCGAGCCGACCGCGATGAGCGACTGTGTGAGCTGGTACTTCACGGCGGCGTGCGCCGGCCCCGCCATGTCGGAGAAGCCGAGCAGGCGTTCCATCACGTACTGGAGCCGCTGCACCTCGGACCAGAGCACCGGCACCGCCACGGCGCCGAGCAGCACGAAGTGCCCGATGCGCGCCCCCGCGGCGAAGACGATCACCGCCATCTGCAGCGAGAAGAAGACCGCGGTCGAGAGGTCCGGCTCGAGCGCCGCCATCACATCGAGGGCCCCGATCACCAGGAGGATCGGGAGGAGCCCCTTGGAAAGCCGGCGGAGCTGGTCGCCTTTCTTGACGACGAGCATCGCCGTCCAGACGACGACGGCGAGCTTCGCGAGTTCCGACGGCTGCACGGAGCCGTGAAACAGGAAGCGCCTGGCGCCCAGAATCGGCGGCGCGATGCCCCTGGTGAACGGCAGCACGGTGAGCAGCATCGCCACCAGCGCGACGCCCATCACGGTCCACGCATACGTGCGCCAGCGTTCCGCGTCGGTCTTGGCGGCGACGGCGAAGCAGAGCGCGCCGGCCCCGACTCCCGAGAGCTGCCGGAGGAGGAAGAAGGCACTTCCGTGGCCGGCGGTGACGGCGGCGAAGGCGCTGGCGCTGTAGAGCGTCGCGAGGCCGAAGGCGAGGAGTCCGGCGGTCACCAGCACGAGCGCGCGCGCCTCGAGGCCCATGCGCCAGCGGTCGCGTCCCGGCGCCGCCGGCGCGACCGAAGCAGCGGGCGCGAGAAACGCGGCGAGCGAGCGGAGGCCCATCACCGCGCGGTCGCGAGGCGTCGGAAGGCGGCGCCTCGTTCCTCGTAGTTGTCGAACATGTCGTAGCTCGAGCAGGCCGGGGAGAGCAGCACGGCGTCGCCCGGCCTGGCGGCCGCGCGGGCGCGCGCGATCACGTCGGGAAAGGACGAGCCCAGGCGCTCGACCGGCACCGCTCCGCCGAGGTCGGCCTCGATCAGCGGAGCCGCCTCGCCATAGGCGATCACGAGCTTCGCGTGCCGCTTGAGGCCGCTCGCGAGCGCGGTGTAGGGCTCACCCTTGTGCCGGCCGCCCAGGAGGACCACCGCCGGGCGCGTCATCCCCTCGATCGCCACGCGCGTGGAACTCACGTTGGTCGCCTTCGAATCATCAATCCACTGCACGCCGTTCACGTCGGCCACGACCTCGAGGCGATGCGGCATCCCGTGAAACGTGCGGACGCCGCCGGCAAGCCTGGCGCGCGCGTCGCTGGTCCGGTAGTCGGGGTCCGCCGAGGCCACGGCGAGCGTCGCCGCGAGTACGTTGGCGACGTTGTGCTCGCCCAGGAGCGGAACCTCGCCTCGCGGCAGCAGTTCGCGCCCGTCGAGCACCAGCACGCCGCTCGAGGAGGTGCAATAGGCCGCGGCGCGCGTGTCGCTCAGCGAGAAGCGCCGTCGCGTACCGCGGACCTCCGCCGTCCGCCGCTCGACCTCCGCGTCGTCCGCGTTCGTCACCCACGTCGAGCCGTCGTCCGCGTTCGCGAAGAGCCGCATCTTGTCCGCGAAGTAGTCCTCGACGGTCGCATACCGGTCGAGGTGGTCGCTCGCGAGGTTGAGGAGCACGCCGACCGCTGGCTTGATGCTCGGCGTATCGTGCAGCTGGAAGCTCGACACCTCGAGCGCGACCCACTCGGGCGGCGTCTGGTGCAGCGCGACCTCGGAGAGCGACATCCCGATGTTGCCGGCCGCGACGCAGTGAAGCCCGAGCGCGCCAAGGAGGTGATCCACGAGGGCGGTCACCGTGGTCTTGCCGTTGGTGCCGGTCACGGCGATGTAGCGTGTGCGCGGGAGGAAGCCCAGCGCCACCTCCACCTCGCTGACCACGCGCACGCCAGCTTCGCGCGCGCGCGCCAGCGGTGCCGCGTCGGGCGGCACGCCCGGACTCGCGACGACCATCGCCGCGCGCGCGATCCGCTCGAGGTCGTGCGCCCCCGCGACGGCGTCCACCCCGAGCGCGCACAGCTCCTCCGCCGTCGCGCGCACGTTGCCCCGCGCCGCGGCGTCCGACGCGTAGATCTTCGCGCCCGTGCGCCGGAGGAGCCGCGAGACGGCCGCCCCGCTCTTGCCGAGCCCGACCACCGCCACCTCTCCGCGCGCGAACCGGCCGGCCATCACCGGAGCTTGAGCGTGGTGAGCGCCACGAACGCGCAGAGGATGCCGAGGATCCAGAAGCGCACCACGACCTGCGCCTCCGGCCACCCCTTGAGCTCGAAGTGGTGGTGCAACGGCGCGCGGAGGAACACGCGGTGCGCCTGCGCGTACGCGAGACCGCGCCTGCGTTTGCGGTACTTGAACACCCCGCGCTGGACGAGCACCGACAGCGTCTCGACCATGAACACACCGCCAATGAAGACGACGAGGAACTCGGACTTGAGGAGAATCGCGACGGCGCCCAGGGCGCCGCCCAGCGCGAGCGCGCCGGTGTCGCCCATGATCACCTGCGCCGGGTGGCAGTTGAACCAGAGGAACCCGATCGCCGCCCCGAACACGGCGGAACAGAAGACCGTCAGCTCGCCCGCGCCGCGGAGGTAGAACAGCTGGAGGTAGGCGGACGCATCCACCCGGCCCATCGCGTAGGCGAAGATCGCGAACGTCGCGATCGCGATCGCGATGAGGCCGGCGGCGAGGCCGTCGAGGCCGTCGGCCAGGTTCACCGCATTGCTCGTTCCCGTCATCACGAACGTGACGAACGGCACGTACAGCCACGCCATGCCGATGGTCGCCGGCACGACGAGAATGCCCTTCACGAACGGCAGCGTCGTGGACGCGCCGGGCAACGGGTTGAGCGGGAACTGCCAGAGGTAGACCCCGAGCGCGATGCCGAGCGTCACCTGCCCCGCGAGCTTCCAGCGCTCGACGAGCCCGAGGTTCTCCTTCCCCTGCCGCTTCTGCCGGAGCTTGAGGTAGTCGTCGAGGAATCCGATGGCGCCCATCCAGAGCATCGCCAAGAGCGCGAGCTGCACGTACCGGTTGTCGAGCCGCATCCAGAGCAGCGTCGGCACGAGCGTCGCCGCGAGGATGATGAAGCCCCCCATGGACGGCGTGGCGCCCTTTTCCGCGTGCGAGTCGGGCGTGCCGCGGCGCGCGCCCTGGTGGATCTGCATCCGCTGCAGCCAGCGGATCAGCATCGGGCCGACGAGGAACGCCACGAGCAGCGCCGTGACCGCGGCGCCGGCCGCCCGGAACGAGATGTACCCGAAGACCCGGAAGGGGCCGAAGTGCTCGCGGAGGGGGAAGAGGAAGTAGTAGAGCATCGGGAGTCAGCTCGCGCGGTACGGGGACGCGTCTTCGGCGGCCCACGACGTGAGGTGCGGCACCAGGCGCTCGAGGCGCACGCCGCGGGACGCCTTGAGGAGGATCGCGGCGTCCTCCGCGAGGCGTGCGCGGAGGCGGGGCCAGAGGTCGTCCACGTCGCGGGCGGCGACGACGCGCGGATCGCCCGCGGCGAGCGACAGCAGTTCGGGCGCGAAGTCGCCGATCCCGGCGATGACCGTCGCGCCCGATTCCAGCGCGGCGCGCGCGATCTCGCGGTGCGCGCGCGGCGCGGCCGCGCCCAGCTCGCGCATCGTGCCGAGCACCACGACGCGCGGCCGGTCGCCGGCGACCTGGCCCAGCAGCGCGAGCGCGGCCCGCGCGGAGGCGGGGTTCGCGTTGTACGCGTCGTTCACCAGCAGCGCGCGGCCCAGCGGCTCGACCGAGCACCGCATCCCGGGCAGCCGCGCGGCATCCAGCGATCCGAGCGCGCGCGCCGCGTCGGCGACGGCGACCCCGCACGCGCGGGCGACGGCGAGCGCGAGCATCGCGTTCCGGAGGTTGTGCTCGCCCCGGAGCGGCACGGTCACGCGTACGCCCTCGACCGTCATCCACCCGGCGCCGTCGGCCGCGAGCCCGTGCGACGCCGAGGCGAGATCGCCCCGGCCCAGGCCGGCGGTGACCACGCGCCGCGCACGCCGCCGTGCCTCGGCCTCGAGCGCCGGCTCCGCGGCCGGCACCACGGCGAGCGCCACGCCGTCCAGGAGCGAGGCCTCCTCCCGCATCACGCCGGCCAGGTCGCCGAAGCCCTCGAGATGCTCCTCCTGCACCGTGGTGACGACGGCCACGTCGGGCTCGGTGATCGCCCGGAGGAGCGCGATCTCGCCGGGGATGCTGGTGCCCAGCTCGACGACGGCCACGTCGGCGCCGTCGGCCAGCGCGAGAAGCGTGAGCGGAACGCCGACCTGGTTGTTGAGGTTCCCCGCCGTCGCGTGCACCTCGAGCCGCGCCCCGAGCGCGGCCCGCAGCAGCTCCTTCGTGCTCGTCTTGCCGTTCGAGCCGGCGATGGCCACGAGAGGGCGCTGCCACGCGCGCCGGCGGTACCGCGCGAGCGCACCCAGGGCGAACAGCGTGCTCGGCACCACGAACGCGGGCACGCCGAGCCCCGCGGCGCGCGCCGCGTCGTGCACGACGACCGCCGCGGCGCCCCGGGCAACCGCGTCGCGCAGGAAATCGTGCGCGTCGAATCGGTCACCCTTGAGCGCGACGAAGAGGTCGCCGCGCGCGACAGATCGCGTGTCGGTGGAGACGCCGCCGAGCGGCCGGTCGTCGCTCGGCCCGCCGCCCAGCGCGTGCGCGACGCGCCGGAGCGTCCAGAAGGCGGTTCGCTCAGGCGCAGCCACCTGCCCTTCCGCGCTCACGAGCGCCCTCCCGCCGACTCGCGCGCGCGCAGGAGCTCCCGCACCACCACGCGCTCGTCGAAGGGAATCCGCTCGGTGCCGCGCACCTGGTACGTCTCGTGCCCCTTCCCCGCCAGGAGGACGATATCCTTCGCCGGGTCGGCGATGGTGATCGCGCGCGCGATCGCCGCCCGCCGGTCCTCGATGCGCTCGTACCGCGTGGCGGCGAGCTTCGCGACGATCTCGTCAATGATCCGCTCGGGGTCCTCGGTCCGCGGGTTGTCGCTCGTCACGACGATGCGATCGGCGAGGCGGTCGGCCACGTCAGCCATCAGCGGACGCTTGCCCCGGTCGCGGTCGCCGCCCGCGCCGAAGACGAGGATGAGCGCGCCGGGCGTCACTGGCCGGAGCGCGGAGAGCGCGCGCGCGAGCGCGTCGGGCGTGTGGGCGTAGTCGCGGAGCACGGCGGGGCGTTCGGAGAGGATCTCCAGGCGGCCGGGCACCTGCGGCATCGTGGAGAGCCGGGTCGCGATCGTCCCGAGATCGAGTCCGACCGCGCAGGCGGCCGCGGCGGCACCGAGCGCGTTCGCGACGTTGAAGTCGCCGATGAGCGGGAGCCGCACGGGATGCGACGCGCCGAACGCTCCGAGCGTCCACGTGCTCCCGCGCGCCGTGAAGCGCACATCCGTCGCGGTCACGTCGGCGTCCTTCGCGCGCTCGCCGAAACTCATCCATCGCGGCGCATTCTCGAGCTTGCGCCAGGCGGGCTCGTCCGCGTTGCGCACCGCGACGCCGTCCGGCTCGAGATGCCCCAGCAGCGACGCCTTCGCCGCGAAGTACGCCGCCATCGTGCCGTGGTAGTCGAGGTGGTCGCGCGTGAAGTTCGTGAAGAGCGCGACGCGGAATCGGACGCCGTCCACGCGGTGCTGGGTGAGCGCGTGCGACGACGCTTCCATCGCGATGGTCCGCACGCTCGAGTCCGCGAGCGCGCGGAGGAGGCGCTGGAGCTCCACCGGCCCGGGCGTGGTGAGCCCGCCGCCGCCGGGAAACGGCGCGCCCTCGCTCCCCACGAGCACGCCCAGCGTGCCGATGCTCGCCGCGCGCGCGCCCTCGGCGTCGAGGACGTGGCGCAGCATCCCGACCGTGGTCGTCTTGCCGTTCGTCCCGGTGACGGCGATGAGCCGCATTCCGCGCGCGGGTTCGCCGAAGAACGCGGCGGCGGCGCGCGCCGCGGCGCGGCGTGCATCCTTCACGACGATCGCGGGGAGCGTGGTGCGCGCGGGATCCTCCACGATCGCGAGCGTGGCGCCGGCGGCCGCCGCCGCCTCGAGGAACTCGTGCCCGTCTCGCTCGGCGCCCCGCACGGCGACGAAGAGCGCGCCGCGCGCGGCCTGCCGGCTGTCGTCGGTGATCGCCGCGACCGACAGGGGAAGGTCGCCGCGCGTCTCAACGACGAGTCCCGCGGCGGAGAGCGCCCCGGTGATGGTCGAGACCAGAACCGGCGTCATGGCGCGCGCGTCAGGCGGATGATGGAGCCCGCGGGCACGGCCTCCCCCGCCGACGGAGAGCTGCCTGCCGCCGCGCCGGCCCCGGCCTCGCCCGCGAGGGTCACGCGGAAGCCCGCCCGGTGGAGCGCATACACCGCATGGCGCACCGGGAGCCCGTGCACGTCCGGCACCGCGCGTGCGGTCACCGCGCCGCGGGGCGGAGCGCCCGGCGCGCCCGGCGCGCCCGGCGCGTCAAGCCGGTACACGTAGGGCACGCTCCCCGACTCCGCGACGCGCACGAGCGTGTCGGCGCGCCCGGCGCCGTCGCCCGCCGCGGCGCCCGCCGCGGCGCCCGCGCCGGGCGGACCCTGGGACGCGCTCGAGGCTGCCAGCGCGCGCCGGTCGAGCGCCGCGTCCCGCGCCGCGAGCGCCGCCAGCACCACCGTCTTCATCACAGGCGCCGCGGCCGTGCCCCCGTAGATGGACTTCCGGGGATCGTCGAGCTTGACCAGGATCACGAGTCGCGGATGGTCCGCCGGGAAGAGTCCGACGAAGCTCGCCGTATACCGCCCGGCGACGTAGCGGCCATTCTCGGTGCGCTGCGAGGTGCCCGTCTTCCCCGCGATGTCGAGCGTCGCGAGGTGCGCCGATTCGGCCGTGCCGCCGTCCACCACGCCGCGGAGCAGCCCGCGGACCACGCGTGCCGTCTCCTCCGTCATCACGCGGCGCACCACGCGCCGCGCGTGCCGGTAGAGGACGCGGCCGTCGCTCGCGCGCGCCTCCCGGACGATCGCGGGCTCGAGCAGCTCGCCGCCGTTGGCGATCGCGGCGTACGCCACCGCCAGCTGGAGCGGCGTGACGTTGAGCGCATAGCCCATCGCGAGCGACGCCGCCGTCTGGCGGTCCCACCGCGGGGGCGACGGCAGCCGCCCGCTTTCCTCCGCCGGGTACGGAAAGCCGGTCGGCGCGCCGAAACCGGCGTCGCGGAAGAGCTCGTATTCCTCCCGTGGCGTCAGCCGTGCGGCGAACTGCACGATGCCGATGTTGCTCGAGAAGCGGATCACGTCGGCGAGCGAAAACGCCGCGGCCGGATGGTCGTCGCGGATCGTGCGCCCGTTGAGCGCCCACGTGCCATTGTACGTGGTGACCACCTCGTCCACGCGCGCGCGGCCCAGGTCGAGGAGGCGCGCGGCCACGAATGGTTTGATCGTCGAGCCCGGCTCGTAGGGCTCGGTGAGCGCCGTCGCGCCGGTCGAGCGCGGATCGCCGCGGCGGCTCGCCATCGCGCGCACCTCGCCGCTCTCCGGATCGAGCATCACGAGGTCGCCGCCGGTCGCCCGCATCGCGCCGACGGCGTCGGTGAGTGCGCGCTCGGCGATGTCCTGGAGGGCCTGGTTGATCGTGAGGGAGACGGTGCTCCCGGCCCTCGGTTCGCTGCGCTCGCCGGCGGGCGAGTCGAAGCGCCGCCCGCGGGCATCCTTGAACAGGATCGCCCGGCCGGCTTCGCCTCGGAGCCAGCGGTCGAGCGACCTCTCGAGGCCGTCCACCGCGGCGCCGGCGTCGTCCGCGCGGCCGACGAGCCGGCGGAGCCCCTCGGTCGCGGGCGGCACGCGCTCCAGCACCGGCTCCGGATGCACGCCGCGCGTCGCGGCGATCGCGCGCACGTCGCTCTCGAGGAAGCGACCGGGGAGCGTGACCCACGCGCGGGCGGTGTCGGTGGCGCGACCGACCCACTCGGGCGAGACCCCCGCGTGCGCGAGCGCGCGCGCGAGCGCCGCGAGTCGCGCGGCCCCGCTGGGCGTGCCGCGCGCACCGGCAGCCGCCACCTCACGCGGGGCGACGCTGAGCCGCACGAGTTGCCGGCTCTCGACCAGCAGCGTGCCCGTGGCGTCGAGGATGCGCCCGCGCGGCGCCGGGAGCGGCGCCGCCGCGACCTGCTGCTGCTGCGCTCGCGCGCGCCACGCCGCGGTCTCCAGGAGCTGTACCTGCGCCGCGCGGCCAATGAGCACGACGGCGAAGAGCACGAACGCGCCGTGCACCGCGCCGACCCGGCTGGTCCTGATCACCGTATTCCCGTCCCCCTCTCGCGGCTTGCCTGATCGCCGCTTTCCCGTGCGCCGCTCGCCCCGCGCCCCTTACCCGCCCTGGCGCTTCCGTCTCTCTCGCTTGAGGACCACCACCTGGCTATCGCTCGGCATGCGCAGCTTCAGGCGCTCCTCGGCCACGCGCGCAAGATTGCTCCGGCTGGCGGCCTCCCGGATGTCGCCCGCGAGCTTCGCCCGTTCGGCCTCCAGTGCGGCACGCTCCTGCTCGAGCCGTTGCTGCGCGCGCGCGCGCGTAGTGCCGAGGCTCCGCCTCCATATGACGCCCGCCGCCACGAGGACGAAACCGGTGAGAACGAGGGCGACGACCGATCGGCCTCTCACGTCACGCGGCCTGCCGGCGCGCCGGTCGCGGCGTTCGCGGCGCGCTTCGGGCCGGACGCGGGGCCGGACGCGGGGCCGGGCACCGGGCCAGACGCGGTGAGAGCCGCCTTGCGCCAAGCCCTGAGCCGGGCACTGCGCGCGCGCGGATTGCGCGCGATCTCGTCGCTGGATGCGGTCACGGACTTCTTGTGAATCAATGCACCCTGGGCACGGCCTCCGCAGGTGCACACCGGTTGCCGGGGAGGACAGACGCAGGAGCGGCTCCATTCACGGAACGCGTTCTTCACGATCCGGTCCTCGCCCGAGTGATAGGCGATCACGGCGAGGACGCCTGCCGGCAGGAGCCGGTCACGAAGCGCGGGGAGGGCGCGCTCGAGCGAAGCGAGTTCGTCGTTGACCGCGATGCGCACCGCCTGGAAGAGGCGGGCAAAGTCGGGTGGGCCGGAGCGGGGCCCGAGCACGGCGCGGATCGCGCCGACCAGGTCGTCGCTCACGGCAAAGGGGCGGTTGGCGCGCCGTCGCACGATTTCGTGCGCGAGTCGCGCGGCGCGGGGCTCGTCGCCGTACTCGCGGAAGAGGCGGATCAGCTCGCGCGCGTCGGCGCTGTTCAGCAGCTCCGCCGCCGTCCCCGCGCCCCCCGGACGATCGGCCTCCGACCCACCGCCTGTAGTCTGCCGTGCGCCTTCCGCCTTCGGCCTTCTCCCCTCCATCCGCATGTCGAGCGGCGCGCCCTCGCGGAACGAGAAGCCCCGGCGCTCGTCGTCCACCTGGTGCGACGACACGCCGAGGTCGAGGAGAATCGCGTCGAACGCGGCGCCCGCGAGCGCGGGGATCGCGTCCACGTCGGCGAAGTTCCCGCGGAGCGCGTGGAACCGCCCCTCGCGCGCGAAGCGTGCGAGCCGCGCGCGCGCGGCCTCGATCGCCTCCGGGTCGCGGTCGAGCCCGGTGACGTCGGCGCCGGCGTCGAGGAGGGCGAGCGCGTGGCCGCCGCCGCCCAGCGTCCCGTCGAGCGCCCGCCGGGCGCCGGCAAGTGCCTCGCGGACCTCCTCGACGAGGACGGGCGCGTGAAACGCGGAGTCGAACGGAATCTCGCCCACGAGGGAAAGATAGCGGCCGAAAACGCGAGAGCCCGCGGCTCCGGGAGGAGCCGCGGGCTCGCGAGACCGGTCCGAGGGTGCTACGGCTTGGCCGGGGGTTTCTTTGTGCCGGCGGTTTCCACCTTGCAGAAGACCTTCATCGCCTGCTCGGCGTTCGGAAGGAGCTGGGCAAGCGCCCCCATGAGTTGCTGGGTCACAGCCGGGTTCGTCGCCCCACCTGCCGGAAGGTTCATCTGAGCCGTAACGAACGCCGCGTTCGCGGTCTTCACGCCCTCGCAGCTCTTAGCCTTCACGGCGTCCGCGTACGGGATGGACCCGATAAAGTACGAGCTGACCCCGATGAGGAACTTCGCGTTGCCTCTCGTGGCGGGGTCTTTCGCGATGCTGTCGGCAAACGTGACGAAGGGCAGCACCTTCTGGAAGTCGCCGACGGCCTTGTTCTCCGCCTTGTTCGCCTGCGCGAACAGGCGATTGCCAATCGTGACCGCCGTGGTCGCAATCGCAGCCGCGTCCTCCCCGGCCGGCAACGCCTCGTGCATCAGCGTATAGGCGCTGTCGAACTGGCTCATCTCGACGTACGCCGCCAGAATCAGCAACCGCGGACCCTTGAGATTCGGATCAACCTCCAGCGCGCGCCTGAGCGACGCGATGGATAGCTGCATCTGCCCGTTTCTTCGCTCCAGGTTGCCGCGCCGAAGCCAACCCGCTGCGTCCTTGGGGAACTTCGCCGTCGCTCGCGCGGCCGTCTCCGCCGCCCTCTGGTAGTTGCTGTCGGCCATGTACGCGCTGATCTGCCGGTCGAAGAAGTCGGCGGTCGCGAGCGAGGTGTCGATCTTCACCATCTCCTCGCCCACTTGCGCCATCTTCTTGGTGTCGCCGAGCCGGGCGAGGATGAGATAGTACGTGCGGATCAGCGAGACGTCGCCCGGGTTGTCCGAGACCGCCCGCTCGACGATCGGCAACGCTTCCGTGTACTTGCCGGATGCCGCCAGCTCGTTCACCACGTCGGCCATCAGCCGCGGGTTCGAGGGATCGGCCTGATAGAGCCGGAGCAGCACCTGGATCTTCCTGTCCTTGTTCCCGACCACGTCATACTGCCGCACCAGCTCCGTAAGTGCCGGACGGCTCAGCGAATCAATCGCGAGAATCTCCTCGGCGACCTTGATGATCTCCGGCGCGGGACGCTTGGTTTCGAAGAAGACGGTCATCTGACAGACGCGCAGCCAGACGGACTTCGGATACTGCTGCAGCCCGGTGGTCACTTCCTTGAGCGCCTCCGCTGTCTTCCCCTCGCGCGAGAGCTGCCGGCACCGCTTCTCCGGCTCGAGCGCCCGTTGCGCCTCCTGGAACGCCTTCGACACCAGCGCCGCGGCACCCTCCAGCTTGGTGTGCTCGAACCGCCCGAGGGGCTGCACCAGGTACTGGTCGCGGGTCAGGATCAGGTACGGCTCGAGCTGGAAGCCCGTCGCGGTCTTGACCGCCACGCCTTCGATGTAGTCGTCCGCGCGCGTGTTCTTGGCGAGCGCGTTCGCGTCGGCCGCCGAGAGCGCGTCCGTCGTCGAGTAGCCCGAGGACTCGAGCGTGTTGATGACGTCCTGCTTGGGGATCACGTGCAGGCTGCGGAGCGACACGTCGCCGCCTATCCGGTCGCGAACCGCCTCGGCCGCGTCGGGGCCGAGCTTCTTGTCGGCGCTGCGGAAGATGCCCACCATCAGCCGCGGCGCCGTGGCGCTCCCGCCCCGCTGCTGTGCCACGGTGGGGCTTGTGACACCGCAGAGGGTGATCGCCAACGCCGCGATCCGGCGGATCTCGTGCCGAACCATCACTGTCGCATCCTCCACCTCGATACCTGTTGTACCCCGGCGGGGTCCTCCCGGTGATCGCCGGCCCCGGAACGTGGGCGAAGAGGGACTCGAACCCCCGACACCCTGCGTGTAAGGCAGGTGCTCTGACCAGCTGAGCTATTCGCCCGCACGCGCTTCAAGACAGAATCGCCACCGGCACGAGCACGCCGTAGCCGAGGACGAGCAGGATCGGAGCCAATGTGTCGCCGCCGCGCACGAGATCCGCATAGCCGAGCGCGAGCACCGTGGCGGCGATTCCCCACTTGAGCGCGGGCCGTCCCGCGCGGGCACGTTCCGTATCTGCCATTGCGCGCTGAGTTTAGGTCACCAGGGAGAAGGTGTCAAGCAATGCCCCGGCCTTTCACCATTACTTAATGCGTTCATCATTGGTTTGACGCGACTTGCCCGGGGGCTCGTCAAGCTTCGCGCCGGTCGCGTTCCCCTCGTGCGGGAGGGCGAGCAGCGCCTCCAGCGCGCTCTCGCGCTCGCGGGCCTCCTGCGCCCGGTCGGCCGCGACCAGCACGGCGAGCCGGCGTCGGTCGCGCTGCCGCCGGATCATCCAGAGCGGTCCGATCACCACGAGCACCAGGAGCGACGCGAGCGTCACGTCGGCGAAGAAGGCGAGCGCGCCGTACCGGCGCCGCGTCGCGGCCTTCCACCGCGTCTCGAAGTCCGTTTCGGTCATTCCGTACGCGCGCCGGATCGCCTGGTCGAGTGACCGGGTCGACCGCCAGTACCCGAAGAAAAGCGTGAGTCCGCGCTCGGGATCGAGCGCCGCGAGCTCGGCCACGGCGCGGTGCGCGAGCGCGTAGCCCTGCTGCGCGCGCGACTCGCCGCCCTCGAAGAGCGCATCCAGGCCGTCGAGCGGAGGCATCCCGCGCAGCACCAGCGCGAGATTCGTCGCCAGCAGCTCGTCGCGCCCCCATTCGCCCGCGGCGAACGAGGCGTAGCCCTCGTCGAACCAGCGCGGCGGGAGCGCGCCGAGCGCGTCGTGGAGCGCGAGGTGGGCCAGCTCGTGGCGCAACGTCACCATGGGGTCGCCCGCCGCCGAGCTCGCCCGGCTCCCCTGCATCACGATGCGGCGCGCGACGGGATCCGCGACCGCCGCACCCCATTCGGGCGCGGCGGGCCCGCTCCATTCGCGAAAGCGCCGCTCATCGGGGGCGATCGCGACCACCACGCGCGCCGTCGTTCGCGGGAGCCCCGGAAAGGTGTCGTGCGCGACCGACGCCGCCATCAGCGAGCGCGCGAGCTGGAGATCGCGCGGAAAGGCCACAAAGGTAAAGCGGGCGGAATCGAGGCGAACGGCGTCTCGGGGGAGCTGGAGGTCGGTTTGAGCGAGGAGTGAGGAGTGCAGGGTGAGGAGGATGGTGAAGAGCGAAGGGCGAATGGTGAAGAGCGAAGAGTGGGGTGAGGAGCGAGGGACGGACCGGCCGCTTTGTGCGCCGAATTCACCGTGCCCCTCACCCCTCACAACCCCTTCGCCCTTCACCCTTCGCCCTTCACCCTTCACCCGCCCCCTCACTCCTCGCCCCTCACCCCTCACCCCCGGGGCGGCTCCCCTCCCGCCTCCACCACCTTCAGCACCTCCGCGCAGCGCTTTCCCCATGGGTTGAACTTGTTGGTCGCGAACCCCTTGCGCCACGCGTCCATCGCCTCGTCGCGCTGCTCGTTGAACCAGTACGCGCGCCCCAGCTCGTAGTACGCCTCCAGCAGGTTCGGCCCGAGCGCCAGCGTCTTGAGAAAGAAGTTCTCCGCGTCCTCGTACATCTCGCGTTCGAGGTAGACGAGGCCGAGATAGAAGTGCGCGTAGAGCGTCGCCTTCTTGTCGTTGTCCAGCCGGATCGCCTTGGAGAGGTGTTCGATCGCCTCGCCGAAGATCTTCTTCTTGAGGCAGATGTACCCCACGTTGATCCGCGCGAGCGCGTTCTGCGGCTCCTTCATCAGCACCTTCTGGAAGCTCATCATCGCGTCGTCGTACTTCTCGTTGAGCATCTGCGCCCAGCCGAGGAGCGCCTCGCTCTGGGGGTCGCCCGGCGACAGCTCGATGGCCTTCTGGAGCGCGGTCTCGGCGCCGTCGTAGTCGCCGAGTGAGAGCCGGCTCCACCCCTTCTCGATGAAGGTGGAGGCCCCGATGTGGTCGGCGTGCACCACGGGCCGCTCGGCGGTGAACTGGGGCGCGAGCGAGGGCGCGGCGGCGGCCTGGTGCGCCTTCCACTTGTCCACCAGGCGCTTGATGTCGTCCTTGAGCACATTGAACTCCGCCATCTGCGCCTCGACGGCCTTGAAGAGCGCGATGATCTCGCCCTTCAGGAGCGCGCGCTCGGCGTCGGCGGGCGCGGCGTCGAGGCGCCGGTCGATGTCCGCCGAGCGCGCCTTGAACCCGGCCAGCGATTCGTCAGCCATTCGTCCCGGCCTCCGCGACCGCCTGTTCGAGAACGATGCGTTCACGCGCCGTGAGCAGCTGCGCGACGTCGAGCAGGACGATGACCGGCGTGCCCTCCGTCTTGCGTCGCACGAGCGCGCGCAGGTACTGCTTGGCGAGCCCCTTGAAGAGCGGCGGCGGGGGCGCGAGCTCGTCCGCGGTGATGGTCACCACTTCGTCCACCGCGTCCACGATCGCGCCGATCCACTCCGTTCCCGAGACGACGACGAGAATGCGGCCCGACGCGCGCGCGGGCGACGCCGGGAGCTCGAAGCGCGCGCGCAGATCAATGACCGGCACCACGCGACCGCGGTAGTCAATGACCCCTTCGAGCCACGCGGGAACGTTCGGGATCGGCCGCGGCGCGGTGAAGCGCAGGACGCGTTCGACGGCGAAGATGTCCGCGGCGAAGAGCTCCTCGCCGACGCGGAAGGTCACGATCTGGCTGCGCTCGACCGGCGCGGCGGCCGGCGTCGTCGAGTGAAGCGCGGCCGTCCGGCGGGGCTCGATCATCCTGCGCTCCCCGCGGCGGATTCGCTCGCGGTGGCGCGCCCGACCAGTGCGCTCACCCACACGAGGCCCGCGAGCCCGCCGCCCCGCCACCCGGCGACGCAGACGCCGCGGAGCACGCCGTCCGCGTCCGCGCCCGGCGGCACCGCACGTACCGACGCCGGCTCGATCATCTGAAGATCCTCCACGTCGTCCACCACGAGCGCCAGGCGCCGCACGCCCTCGGAGAGCACGACCGCCGAGCCGGTCGTGCCCTCGCGCGCGACGCCGAGCGCCCAGCCGCCGTCGAACGCGCTCACGGTCCGGTCCCGGTAGCGCAGCTGGCCGAGCAGGCCCGCCGGCGCGAGCGGCACCCACGTGACGTCGGGCGCGTCGATCACTTCTTCCACCTGCGCGACCGGGAAGGCGAAGCGTTCGGCGCCGACGCGCGCCACGAGGTGCAGCTCCGCCGCCACCGGCATCTGCGCGAAGACGCTCGCGCGGCCACGGCCCACGCTGCGCGTGCCACGTGGGGTCCGGATCATCGCGCCGACCGCACGGCGCGGTGCGCCGCGAGCAGCTCCGTCGCGGCCGCCGCGACCAGCGCGAGCGGCGCGACGCGGTCGGCGCCCGCGGTCTCGAGCGCCGCGTGCGGCATCCCGTAGATCGTCGCGGTTGCCTCGTCCTGCACGATCGCGCCGCCACCGGCCTCGCGGATGGCCGCGAGCCCCGCGCTTCCATCCTTCCCCATCCCCGTGAGGACGATGCCGACCGCGCTTACGCCGAAGCCCGCCGCCACCGAGCGAAACAGCAGGTCGGCCGCCGGCCGCACGCCCCACACCGGGGGCGCGTCGTCGAGCGCGATGCGCGCGCCGTCGGCGTCGGCCTTCACCACCATGTGGCGGCCGCCCGGCGCGACATACGCGTGATTCGGCGCGACCCGCTCGCCGTCCCGCGCCTCGCTCACGGCGAGCGCCGACATCTCGTCGAGCCGCCGGGCGAGGCCGTCGGTGAAACCCGGCGGCATGTGCTGCACGATGAGCACCGCCGCGTCCAGCTCGCGCGTGAACGCGGGCACGACTTCGGCGAGCGCGCGCGGCCCGCCCGTGGACGCCGCGATCGCCACGGCGGCGGTCGCGTTCCGCGGATCGGGCGTGACGCGCCGCTTCGCGCGCGGCGCGCGGACGAGGAGCGGCACCCCGCGCAGGTTGACCACCGCGGCCGCGCGGAGCGCCTCGTGCAGCCGGTCCGCCACGCGCAGGATCTGCTGCGTCCCGGCGGCCGCCGGCTTCCGGACGAAATCCACCGCGCCCAGCTCGAGCGCGCGCAACGTGAGATCCACGGTCCCGCGCGATTCCGCCCCGCTCAGCATCACGACGGCGCGCGGGGTCTCGCTCATCACGTACCCCAGCGTGGCGAGACCGTCCAGCTCGGGCATCTCGATGTCGAGCGTCACGATGTCGGGATCGAGCGCGTGGATCTGCGCCAGCGCCTCGACGCCGTCCCGCGCCGTGCCGACCACCACGAACTCGGCGAAGCCGCCGATCACCTCCGCGACGACGGTGCGGATGAGCGCGCTGTCGTCCACGACGAGCACGGTCTTTCTCGTGTCGCGCCGCGGCCCACCCGGCGCGTCAGAGGACACGCTCGCTCCCGCGCACCGAGCGGACCTTGAGCCGTCCGCTCGCGACGTCGAACGACACCGTGCGGCCGCTCTCGCCGCCGACGTCCTCGCCCACGATGCGCACGCGCGCCGCCTTCAGGGCGGCGCGCGACGCCTCGACGTTCCGCTGCCCCACGCGCGTGCCCGCCGAGAGGGTCCGCCCGAAGACGCCGGCGCCCCCCGCGAGCTTCGCGACGAACGGCCCCTTCGCGCCCCGCGCGCGCATCTCCTCCAGGAGGAGCGGCACGGCGCTCTTGGCGAAGCGCGCGCGGTTCGCCACCGCCTCGCCGCGCGCGGCCTCGGGGAGCAGCACGTGCGCGAGCGCGCCCACCTTCGTCGCCGGGTCGTGGATCGCGATCGCCACGCACGACCCGAGCCCGACGCTCACGAGGCGGCCGCGGCCCTGCTCGACGGCGTGATGGGCAATGCGCACGCGATGCTCTTTCACGGCCGCCGGAAGATCCGCTGCCGCTGGTCGCAGGCGTCGAAGAGCGCCCGTGCCGGCCCGAGCAGCGTCTCGACCTTGCCCAGCACGAGGAAGCCGCCCGGCGCGAGCGCGCGGTGGAAGCGCCGCATCAGCGTCTCCTGGGACGCGCGGTCGAAGTAGATGATCACGTTCCGGCAGGTGATCAGCTGGAAGGCGCCGGCGGGTGCCGCGTCCTGCAGCAGGTCGCGTCGCTCGAAGCGCACCATCGCCTTGAGCTCGCGCGAGGCCTCGTGCGGCGCCTCGCTCGAGAAGTAGCGCGCGCGCACGTCGGCCGGCGCCTCCGCGAGCGCCGCCGTGGCGTACGCGCCGCGCTCCGCCGCCTCGAGGCTCGCGCGGTCAATGTCGCTCGCCAGGATGTGGACGCGGCCCGCCCGCGCCGCCTCGCCGCGCGCCGCGGCGAACCGGTGCCAGAGCGCCGCCAGCGTGTAGGCCTCCTCCCCCGACGCGCACCCCGCCACCCAGCACCGGAGGACCCGATGCGGGAGCGCCCAGAGCGGCCCGAGCACGGTCCGCTCCACGGCGTGCCACGCCGGCGGGTCGCGAAAGAGCTTCGTGACGTTGATCGTGAGCGCGTCGAGCAGCCGCTCATACTCGGCGGGTTCGTCGTCGAGCACCCGGCTGTACGTGTGGTAGTCGGGCGCGCCCATCGCGCGCATCCGCGCCGCGATGCGCCGGCGCAGGCAGCTGTCCTTGTAATTGGCCGTCCCGAATCCCCGCTCGCGCGCGATCTTCGCCGTGAGCGCCGCGAACCCCGCCTCGTCCCCCTGCGCGAGCGTCACGATTTCGCCCGCGCCGCCTCGAGGTTCCCCCGGGCGTGCTTGTTGTCCGGATCGATCGCGAGGGCGCGCTCCCAGCACTTGATCGCGTCGTCGCGCTCGTTTCGCTTGAGGTTGATGTTGCCGAGCTTGAGCCACACATCCGCGCCCAGCGCTTCATTGAACTTCACCGCGCGCTGGAAGGCATCGTAGGCGTCCTCGAGCCGGCCCTGCCGGTAGTGATGGTCGCCGAGGTTCTTGTGGAGCTGCGCAAGCCCGGGATCCTCCGCGACGCCGCGCTCGAGCACCGTGAAGGCGCCGGTGAAGTTCATCTTGCGCTCGAGCGCGACGGCGAGGTTGTTGAGCAGCACCGCCGCGCGCGGGTAGGCCTGTACGCCTTCGGAGAGGAGCGCAATCGCCTCGTCGGTCTTCCCCGCGAGCGCGGCGGAGAGCGCCGCATAGTGAAACCACGCGGGCGACGGCGCACGCGAGGTGAAGAGCGGGCGCGCCACCGTGAACGCGGCCGAGGCGGCCTCCAGATCGCCCTCGCGGAGCGCGAGGACGCCCAGCGACGTGTGCACCCGCGGATCGCGCTCGCCCCCGCGGTGGACGGCTTCCTTCAGCGCCTCGCGCGCCGGCCCCAGCTGCCCCATCCGCTCCAGCGCGAAGGCGAGGTTGTGGAACACCGCCGGCTCCGCGTCGGCCGCGCGCGCCCCCTGCTCGAAGTCCGCCGCGGCCTCCTCCCAGCGCGCGAGCCGCACGTGCACCAGTCCGAGAAAGAACCGCGCGTGCAGGTCGCTCGGGCGCAGCTCGGCCACGCGGCGGAACTCGCGCTCCGCCTCGGCGAGCATCCCCGTCCGGTAGAACGCCACGCCGAGGTTGCGATGCTCGTCCACGCGCGCGTCCGTGGCGGTCACGTCCGGCGCGCGCGTCTTCCCCACCCGGTGCAGAAAGCCCGCCGTCACCAGCCCGAAGAGCGCCTTGCCGACGTCGAACTCGACCAGCCCCGACGCCTCCGTGAGCATCGCGACGTCGCGCCG
This sequence comes from Gemmatimonadaceae bacterium, assembly GCA_035286465.1. Lineage (GTDB taxonomy): Bacteria > Gemmatimonadota > Gemmatimonadetes > Gemmatimonadales > Gemmatimonadaceae > Fen-1231. The sequence continues at coordinate 159,656 of DATEDF010000089.1, forward strand.
ACCGTCAATCAGCGCCACGAGCGTCTTCTGCTCGGGCGTGAGCTGGTCGGTCGCGGCTTCGACCCGCTTGCGGTCCGCGTCGAAGACGATGTCGAAGGACGGGATCTTCTTCTCGATCAGCCCCCACTCGTCCACCCGGCGCGCGCCCTCCAGCAGGAGCGACTCCGGGTTGATGGACACGAGGAAATCCTGCTGCTCCGCCCGGATGTCGGGTTCGAAGTTGAACGAGCCCTGCGTCCACGTGAAGAGGAAATAGACGGCCTCCTCGATCTGCACGCGGATCTGCCGGTGCAGGTCCTCGCGCGAGATGATGCCGAGCCCCACGAGAATCTCGCCCAGCCGCTTCTCGCGGTCCTTCCCCTGCGCCGCGATCGCCTCGTCGAGCTGCGCCGGCGAGATCGCGCCGCTCTTCACGAGGATGTCGCCGAGCCGGTCGCGGCGGTTCACGATGGCGGCGTAGCAGATCTTGCCCTTGTCGAAGTAGATCGAGCCGAAGTTGTTGCGGTGCGTGACCGAGAGGCACCCCGTCTTCTTCCCCATCGCGAGGAGCTGCAGCACGTCGGGGAGGCTCGCCTCCTTGAGACTGCCCTTGATGGCCATCAGCGCAACTCCTCGATGACGCGGGCGCCGACATCGGGCCACTCCCACACGATCTTCTCGTGGTCGAGAAACGCGGCATCCCGGCGGCTGTCGGTCGGCGCCGAGGCGCGCGTGCCGGCGAAGGACGTGCCCCGCGCGAGACCGAGTTCTTCGCGCGCGAGCTGCGGCGTGATGGGCGCGCCCGTCGCGTCCGCGGCCGCGCCGAGCCGGTTCACGACGCCCAGGATCTCGCGCACGCTCTGCACCGGCGGTTCGCCCAGCACGGCGAGCAGTGCGTCGTCCGTGGCGCGCCCCTGCGCACCGAGGAAGCGCGCGAAGAGGCGCTCGCGGAGCGGGCGGTCCGGCGACTGGATGGGCACCACCAGTCCGCCCTCGAACCGCGAGCGGAGCCGTGCCTCGAGGTCCGGGATCTCCGCCGGCGTCCGGTCGCTCGAGAGCACGATCTGCCTCCCCGCGCCGATGATCGCGTTGAACAGCAGGAAGAACTCGTCCTGCGTGCGCTCTTTCCCCGCGACGAACTGCACGTCGTCAATGATGAGCGCCCCCACCGACCGGTAGCGCGCGCGCCAGCGCTCGATCGTGCCGCCCTGGATCGCCGCGATCAACTCATCAATGAACTTCTGCGCGTGGACACACGCCACCGGGAGCGCGGCGCCGCGCTGCGCCCCAAGCCCGTTCCCGATCGCGTTGACGAGGTGCGTCTTCCCCACGCCGCTCGGCCCGACGATCACCAGCGGGTTGTACTTCGCCCCGGGCTCGGCCACCACCGTGTCCGCGGCGTGCACGGCGAGCTGGTTCGACGAGCCGACCTCGAAGTGGTCGCGCGCGAACGCGGGGCTCGGACCGCCGGGCGGCGTCTCCCCCGCGAGCGCGCGCTCCACGAGCTCCTCCGCGTCGGCCATCCGCTCGGGGTCGCGGAACACCGGGTTGCTCCCGAGCGACGGATCCACCGCGCACGCCGCCCGCTCGAGCTCCCTCAAGTGCTCGACCGCCGCGCTGAACGTGGCGAGCAGCCCGGCCACGTCCGGCGCCCTGGGCAGCGCGAGCGCGCGCTCGAGCAGGGCCGTACGATACCCCTCGCCGGCCCAGTACTGCGCGGCCTCGCGCAGGCGCGTCTGCCACGCGTCCACGTGCTGCTGGACGACCGTCGTCACCTCGGACAGGAAACTCTCGAACTCGCCCGCCGGGCGCTCCGCCGGCGTCCGCCGCCGCGCGGGCGGCTCCTCGGCCCCGACCGTCTGGCGCGCGACGAGCCGGTTCAACGCGCCCTGCAGCTCGCGCACGTTCCCGAAGTTGAAGCTCGCGAGTTCCTCGAGCACGCTGCTCGTGAACTCGAGATGCCGTTCCTCGCAGTTCGCCCGCAGGATCGCGACACGCGTCTCGAAGTCGGGCGCCGTCACGTCCACGATCAGCCCGCCCGAGAGCCGGCTGATCAGCCGCTCGTCCACGTCGGGGATCTCCGCCGGCGGGCGGTCGCTCGTCAGCACGACCTGCTTCCCGCCCGCCCGCATCCGCTCGAAGAGGCGCAGCAGCTCCGCCTGTGTTTCGCGCTGGCCGGTGAGAAACTGCACGTCGTCAAGCAGGAGGAGCGCCACGCGCTCGTAGCGCCGGGAGAACGCGTCCATCTGCCCCGCCGACACCGCCGCGTGCAGCTGCTCCACGAACTCGTCGAGCGAGAGGTACTCCGTCTCGAGGCCCGGCTGGAGCGCCTCGGCGAGGTGGCCGACGGCGTTCAGCAGGTGCGTCTTCCCGAGACCGGTGCCGCCGTAGATGAAGAGCGGGTTGTAGACCGCGCCGGGCGACTCCGCCACCGCGCGCGCCGCGGCGACCGCGAGCCGGTTCCCCGCGCCCACGACGAACCCGTCGAAGCGGAGCCGCGGGTCGAGCCGCACGCTACCGGCCGCCCGGGGCGCTGAGCCGGCGCAACACCTGCTCCGACACCGCGCGCAACGTCTCGAACACGCCCGGCCCGTGCAGCGCGTCGGCCGGGAACGCGGGAACGCCGCGGAAGTTGAGCTGCTCCTCCAGCTCGCCGACGCTGAGAATCAGGTCGGCGGGAAGGTCCTGCTTGTTGTACTGGAGCACGAGCGGCACCGCGCGTGCATCCACGCCCTGCTCGGCGAGATTCGCATGGAGGTCCTGCAGGCTCTCGACGTTCTCGTCGAGTTGCCGCGCCTGGCTGTCGGCCACGAACACCACGCCGTCGGCGCCCTGCAGCACCAGCTTGCGCGTGGTCTGGTAGTAGACCTGGCCGGGCACCGTGTAGAGCTGGAAGCGCGTCGTGAAGCCGGAGATGGTGCCGAGGTCAATCGGCAGGAAATCGAAGAAGAGCGTGCGATCCGTCTGCGTGGCGAGCGACACCATCTGCCCTTTCCGGTCCGCGGGCACCTGGCCGTAAATGTAATGCAGGTTCGTCGTCTTCCCCGACCGGCCCGGGCCGTAGTAGACGATCTTGCAGGTGATCTCGCGCGTGGCGTAGTTGACGAGGCTCACGGGAGCGCGGGCAAGGGAGGGAAGGCGGAGGGAAGCCCGGACACGTCAGGCCCGTCCGAACATCACGGCGAGGTTGCGGTTGAGCTCGCGTTCGAAATCACCGGCGAGAGCGGGTGGACTCGCGGCGGACGCGGGCGCGGCGGCGCGCATCGCCGCGCAGAACTCCCGGAAGAACAGCTGCACGACGCCGAGCGAGCTTTCGTCGTCGAACACCGCGAGCAGCACGAGCGATCCGGCGGCGATCGGCACCTGCGCGAGGAAGAGCTGGCGCGCCTTCCCCGCGTAGTGCAGCCCCGTGAACGGCTTCCCCTCCACGAGTCGGCCGAGCTCGCCGGCCGAGGCGTGGATCGCCGCCGACAGCGCGCACGCGGTCATCACATCCACCGAGCGCGCGAACCCGAACTGCCCGAGCACCTGGCCGCTCGGGTGGAGCAGGACGGCGAGCTGGACGCGCGCCTCGTCCACGAATTGCTTGAGGGGCGCCTCGACCCAGTTCTCGGCGACGGAGAACTTCATGACAGCACCTCGAGCGCCTTGAGCATCTCCACGCGCACGAGCCCGACGTTGACGCGCTCCCCGGCCACGACCACCAGCACGAGGTCGTTCCGGCCCGCCGCGCAGACGCGCCCGTGCTCGGCGTCGAGCTCGAAGAAGCCGGTCTCGCCGAATCCGGCGGCCGCGGCCGACCGCCGCGCCCGGCGGTAGAGCGAAGCGGTGAGCGCCGCGAACGCCGTGCCGTTCACGCCGATCTGCAGACTGGAGTCCACGATGATCCCGTCCTGCTCGCCCACCACCATGCAGCCGGTCACGCCGCGGTGGCGGATGAGCGAGGTGAGCACGGTGCCGAACGCGCTCGTCACGTGCCGCGCTCCAGCCAGCGGTGCGCGCGCTCGAGCGAGCGCTCGAGGAGCCGCCGCACGAATCCCAGCGGCACGGCGCGCGGCGCCGTCACCAGCAGCACGCCGTCGCCGCCGGGCGCCATCGCCACGCTCGCGGCCTCCGCCTCGAAGACGATCTGCCGCCAGCGTCCGAGGCCGAGGTGGCGCATCGCCCGGTCGGCCTCGTCGCTCACGCCGGAGAGCTGCGCGCCGATGTCGGCGCCCGCGTCGCGCCCGTCGGCGCCCACGTGCTGCCCCGCCATCACGTACCCGTCGCGGTCGAGGAGGAGTGCCGTCCGCGTGGCGTCCCCGAGCACGTCGGCGAAGAGCGTGCGCGCGTCGGCGGGCTCGGGCGCGAAGGGAGGCGCGGGCGCCGCGGGCGCCGCGAGCGCCGTCCCCGCGGGCGCGCCTCCGATGGCGCTCGCGCGGCCCGACGGCGCGCGCCACGCATCGGACGTGGCTGCGCGCACCGTGTCGAGCGCCGCCGCGAGCGACGCGTCGCCCGGCGCCGCCGCGAGCGCGGCACCGAGGTAGCGCGCCGCCTCGTCCAGTTCGCCCTGCTGGAAACAGAGGAATCCGAGTCCCTTCTGCGCGCCCGGGTGCCCGGGCGCGAGCGTGAGCACCGTCTCCCACTCCGCGCGGGCCCGCGCGAAGTCGCCGCGATCAATCGCGATGCGGGCGACGAGATCGTGCGCGTCGGGGCGCTGCGGGTGCCGCTCGAGCCCGCGCGCCGCCACGCGGTGCGCCAGCTCCACCTGCCCCCGTCGCCGCAGCGCCTCCCCGAGCTGGACGAACACCACACTCGACGGATCGGCGGCGAGCGCCTCGCTCAGGGCGCGCACGTCGTCAGTCACCATAGCGCGCCTCGAGCAACGCGCGGAGCCGGGCGGCCGCCTCGAGCCCGCCGCGAACCCGTTGCGACCAGTCCTTGTTGGGATGCGTCTGCAGGAACTGCGCCCACGCCTTCACCGCGCTGTCGAAGTCGCCGCGCTGCACGGCAAGAAACCCGCGCTCGAGGTCGTCCACCTGTTCGTTCGTCGGGGGCTCCACCGACGGCATCGGGGCCGGCGGCGCCACCGTCCGCTGCGAAGACCGGGGCCCGGACACGCGCGCGTGCGTCACCGGCATGGTCAGCTCCACGACGCCCGTGCTGACGAGTCCATAGACGACCTTCGCGACGTCGAAGTCGCTCCGGTCCACCTGCGAGGCGATGAACCGCAGGTCGTGCTCGCCGTCAATGCGGGCCAGCACTTCCCACTCGAAGGGAAGCAGATCGAGCTGGGGAGCCTCCTCGCCCTGCACGGGGGCGAGCTGCGGGACCGCCGCGAGACTCGGCACGCGGTCGGCGATGCGGGACCACTCGTCAATCCTCCGCGCGCCCTCCATGAGCAGCGACTCGGTGGAGATGTTGACCCGCCCCAGCTCGTGCTCGCCGGCGAGCCCCTCCTCGAAGCGGAAGAACCCCTCGCGCCAGGAGAGCAGCTCGAAGACGTCGGCCTCGATCTGCGCCCGCACCTGGCGCTCCAGTTCCTTCGGCGTGATCGCGCCCATCTCGAGCAGGATCTCGCCCAGCCGCCGCCGGTCGCCCAGCTCCGACTGGGCCACCCGGGCGCGGGCGATGTCGCCTTCGGAGACCTTGCCCGAGCGCAGCAGCACGTCGCCCATCCGGTGCGGGTTGCTCCGGATCGTCGCGGCGACCACGCGCCCGCGCTCGAAGAACACCGTCCCCTCGTTGTCGCGCAGCTCCGACGTCACGACGAGCCGCCCCGTCTTGCGGCTCAGGTCGAGGAGTTGAAAGACGTCGTGGATGCCGAGTTCGCGGAGCGGGCCTTCGATCGCCATCGTCAGCCCGCCTTCTGCCTGGCGCCGAAGACCCGGAGGAGGTCTTCGGCGGTCCGCGACTCGCGGCGCGCGCGCCGCGCATACTCGCCCGCCGGCTCGAGGTCCACGACGCGCTCCCAGCGCTCGATCGCCTCGCGATAGCGCTTCTGGTCCGTGAAGAGCACGCCTTCGTAGAAGATCGCCCCGACGTGGTCGCGGTCGAACGCCAGCACGCGCCGGAAGGCGCGCGCGGCGTCGGTCTTGCGCCCGAGCTCCAGCAGCGTCTCGCCGAGCGCGATGAGCCCGTCGAAGCTGTAGGGGTCGCGCTGGAGCAGGTCCACGAGGAGCGCCAGCGCCTCCGGCTGGCGCGCCGTGAGCCGCCGCAGCGTCACGAGCTCGAGCGTCGCCTCCGCGTACGTCGGCACCGCGTTGAGCGCGGCGAGCAACTCCTGCTCCGCCTCGGCCCAGAGCTGGCGCTGCATCAGCAGGCGCGCGAGGTCGAAGCGCACCGCGGCGAAGTCGGCGTCCAGCTCGAGCGCGTGCCGGTACGCCGCGATCGCGCCCTCGACGTTGCCCAGCGAGCGGGCGATGTTGCCGATCCAGCGCAGGACGTCGGCGCGCGCCGGCGCAAGCCGGCGCGCGGCCTCGAGCACCTCGAGCGCCGCGGCGGGATCGCCGGCTTCGAACCGGCAGCTCGCGGCGAGCATCAGCGCCTCGATGTCGTCCGGCGCGGTGGTGAGCAGCTGTTCGGCCACCGTCCGCGCCTCCGGCCCGCGGCCGAGCATGAGCAGCGTCTGCGCCTCGCCGCGCTGCGCGCGCAGGTGTCCCGGCGACGCCGCGCGCGCCGCACGGTACTTCTCGAGCGCGTCGCCGTAGGCGCCCTGCCGGCAGAGAATGTCCCCCAGGAGCGCGTGTCCCTCCGCGGCATCGGCGCCGCGCGCCAGCGCGCGACGCGTCTCCGCCATCGCGCGGTCGTAGAGCCCCTTCGTGAGGTAGTCGGCCGCCATCGCGTAGGCGTCGGCCTCCAGCATCACGTGCGGCTCCGGCTCCGGCGGCGGCGTGAGTTCGGTGAACAGCGTGTCCAGGAGCCGCGGGTCGAACGAAAACTCGCCCACCTGCTGGCTCACCCGCTGCTCGCCTCCCAACTCCGGCACGACGGAGAGGTCGGGGTCCTCGTACTCGAGATCGATCGCCAGGTCGAACTTCTGCGGTACGTAGTACGGGTCGAGTTCCAGCGCGCGCTTCGTCTCTCGCAGGGCGCCGTCGAAGTCCCCGAGGTTCGAGAGCGAGAAACTCAGGTTGTAGTGCGCCTCGGCGTAGTTCGGCCGCGACTGGATCGCGCGCGCGAAGGCGTTGCGCGCGTCCTCGAACTTCCGCATCTCGCCGAGCACGAGGCCGATCCCGTTCCAGGCCACGGCGCTCTCGGCGTCGGTCAGGAGCACCTGCCGGTACGCCTCGAGCGCGAGCTGGAAGCGGCGGCTCTTGTTCAGGAGCAGCGCGAGGTTGAGGCGCGCCTTGGCGAACGCCGGGTTCGCGTCGAGCGCCGCACGGAAGGCGTCCACCGCCTTCTCGCGATCGCCGCCGTGATAGAGCGCGACGCCGAGGTTGTTGTGCGCGATCGCGTACCGCGCGTCGGCCGCGAGCGCCTTGCGGTAGCTCTCCGCCGCGTCCGCGTGGCGCCCCTCCTGGTGCAGCGCCACGCCGCGCTCGTTCCAGAGCTTCGGGCTCCCGGGCCGCTCCGCGAGCAGCTGGTCGTACAGCGCGATCGCCGCGGCAGGGTCCTTCCGGAGCAGATGCACCTCCGCCATCGCCTGGAGCGCCAGCTCGCGGTCCTCGCCCCGGTCGAGCGCCAGACGGTACTCGCGCAGCGCCTCGGCATAGTACCCCTTCTGGCGGAACGCGAGCCCGAGGTTGAAGTGCGCGAGCCGCTCCCCCTCGGCCACCTGCATCACCTTCTGCGAGCGTCGCTCCTGCCGCGACGCGAGCAGCTCCTCGTACTTCTGCGGGTTGTACTGGTCGAGGGAGAGGTTGGCCTGCGCGCGCGACAGCGTGGGGTTGAGCTGCACCGCGCGCTTGCTCGACGCGCGCGCCTCCTCGTGCCGGCCCATGTCGCCGTACACGAAGCCGAGGAGGAAGTGCGCGTCGGGGTTCTCCGGATTCAGTTCAATCGCGCGGTTGAGCGCCTCCAACGCGTTCTCGTGTCGCCCCTGGTTGTAGAGCACCTCGCCGAGATAGAACTGCGTCACGGAGCTCGACGGATCGAGCCGGATCGCTTCCTCGAACCATTGCTGGGCGTTCCCCAGGTTGCCCCCCGCCTTCTCCGCGAGCCCCAGCTGCACGATCGCCCCCAGGTCGCCGGGATGGTGCCGCAGCAGCGCGGCGAACTCCGCGATCGCCTCGTCCGACTGGCCGAGCAGTGCGTAGGCGCGCCCGAGCTCCCAGCGCGCGTCGCGGTCGTCCACCCGCACCCGGAGCCGCTCGCGCAGCTGGGCGACGCGCTTGTCGTAGTAGCCGGTGTTGAGGTACGCGACTTCGAGGTTGCGCCGCGCCACCTCCATCTTCGGGTCGAGCTCGAGCGCCTTCGTGAACGCGGCGACGGCGTCCTCGTGCAGCCCCTTGTTGTAGTAGAGGACGCCGAGGTTGTTGTGCGCGCCCGCGTCCGACGGATCAATGCGGTGCGCGAAGCTCCGCAGCGTCTCGCGGTCGCGATCGGAGGCGAGCGGCGCCGTCGTCGTCACGCGACCTTGATCGCCCGCAGCAGCGCCGTGAGGCTCGGCGCGTCGGGCAGGAGGAGAAAGAACCCTCGCAGCTTCTCGCCGAGCTCCGTCAGATGGAACTCGCTCTCCACGCAGACCACGTACTCGACGCCGTGTGACATCTCGACGTACGTCGCGCCCAGCACCGCGTCGGAGAGATCGATCGCGAGCGTCGGCGGCGACGGCAGGAGCAGCATCCCCAGGAACTCGCTCAGCGCATTCAGGTAGGCGGCGCTCAGGATGTTCCCCGCCTCCTTGAGCGCCGACTGGGCCAGCTCGTCCAGACCGGACGTATCGGATCGCTTGAGCATCAGTTCCGCCACGCGGAGCGCGGTCCGCTGAGGCAGCACGAGCAGGGTGAGGCCGGTCAGGTCGCCGAGCATCTTCATCAGCACCGCGGCCACGGGCTCCTCACGCTCGGCGATCTGGTTCGGCACGTCCTCGAGGGGCGCGATGGTCACGTGCGGGACGCTGATCATGATCGTGTGGCCGGTCATCTGCGAGAGCGCCGTCGCGGCGTGCCCGGCGCCGATGTTCGCCACTTCCCGCAACGCGTCGAGCTGCAGGGCCTTCAGGTTGCGAATGTCCGCCACGGCTCAGGCCCCCTGGAAGAGGCTGCCCACGTCCATGATCAGCGCGGGCGCCCCGTCGGCGAGGATCGTCGCTCCGCTGAACAGCGCGAGCCCGTCGCGCGCGGCGTCGAACTGCTTCACGACGATCTCCTCCTGCCCCACCAGCTCGTCCACGACGAGCCCCGACCGCCGCTCCCCGCGCTCGAGCACCACGATCTCCCCGCCCGTGCCGCCGGCGCCCTCCTGGCGCACCACGTCGCGCAGGTAGAGCAGCGGCAGCACCTCGTCGCGAAGCACGAGCACCTCCTTCCCCTTCACGCGCTGCACGGTGCCCGCCCCGTACTCGAGCGTCTCCCGCACGTGCGCGAGCGGCAACGCGTACCGCTCCGCACCCGAGCGCGCGAGCACGGCGCGAATGATCGCGAGCGTCACCGGCAGGCGGATCGTGACCTCCGTCCCCTCGCCCTCCACCGACACGAGCGCCACCGACCCGCCGAGGGCGCGCACCTTCGTCTGCACGGCGTCGATCCCGACGCCGCGCCCGGAGAGGCCGGAGACCTGCTCGGCCGTGGTGAAGCCCGGCAGCGCGATGCACCGGAACAGCTGGTCGTCGTCGAGCTGCGCCGTCTCCGCGCCCACGAGGCCCTTCGCCTTCGCCTGCGCGAGCACCTTCGCGCGGTCAATGCCGCGCCCATCGTCGCTCACGCGGATGATGACCGCGGCGCGGTCGCGCGCGGCGGCCAGCTCGAGCCGTCCGGCGCGCGGCTTCCCCGCCGCCCCGCGCTCCGCCGGCGTCTCGATCCCGTGGTCCACCGCATTCCGCAGCAGGTGCACCACCGGCTCGCCGACCTCGTCGAGGAGCGAACGGTCGAGCTCGATCTCCCTTCCCAGGACGACGAAACTCACCTCCTTGTCGAGCTGCCGCGCGGCGTCGCGCACGAGCCGCGGGAAGCGGTCGAATACCTGCCACACGGGCACCATCCGGCTGGTCACGATCTCGGCGTGCAGGTCGCCGATGAGGCGCGACGCGCGTTGCATTTCCTCGTCGAGCGCGGGGTCGCCGTTCCCGGCCGTGAGCTGCAACAACCGCCCGCGCGTGATGACCAGCTCGCCGATCAGGTTCATCAGCGCGTCGAGCCGGGCGAGGTCCATCCGGATGCTGCGCGCCGCGCCAGCGCCGGCACGCGTCGCGTCCTCCGGCGTGACCTCCCCCGCACGCTGCTCCCGTGACGCCCGCTGGCGCCGTCCGCCCGATGCGTCCACTTCCACCCGCTCCACGTCGCCCGCCGCGCGAATGGCGCGCTCGATCTCCTCCGCCGACGCCGTCGTCACGAGCCGCAGCGCGAACGCCTGCGGCGTCTCGGCGACCTGCAGCAACGCGATCGCCGGCGAGACCGCGGCCACCTCCCCCAGCGCGCGCGCCTTCTCCACCACGAGGAAGGCCCGCACCCCCGGGAGCAATACCCCGGCCGACTGGCGGACGCGCACGATCACGCCGGGGCCGTCCATGGGATCGGCTCCGGCGTCGTCCGCGGGCGCGCCGCTCTCGGGACCCGGCGTCGCGACCACGCCGCTCGCGCCGCTCCCGCCGGCCGCGTCGCGCATCCGCGTGAGCGCCGTCGCCATCGCGGTCGTCCGCGGGGCGTCTTCGGTCGCCGAGTCGAGGCCCGACTCGAGCGCGTCGGCCGCCGCGAAGAGCGCATCCATCAGCTCGCGCGTGAGCCGCTGCTCGCCGCGGCGAATCCGGTCGAGGAGCGACTCCACATCGTGCGCGAACTCCGCGAGCGCGTGGAACCCCATCGTCGCGCTCATCCCCTTGACCGTGTGGACGGCCCGGAAGATGACGCTCAGCGGCTCGGCGTGATCGCCGCCCCCTTCGAGTTCGAGAAGGGCGCGGTTGATCGCCGAGAGCTGCTCGCGACTCTCGGTGCGGAAGAGGTCCGCGTAGCGCGACGGATCGAGGTTCATCGGCACGGGCGGCGCGTGAGACGGGGGCGGCGGAGGCGACGGGGCGCGGAGTCGGGATGCTCTGGGCGGGCGCTCAGCCGAGCACCCGCTGCACCGCCTCGAGGACCCGGCTCGGCTGGAACGGCTTGACCACGAAGTCCTTGGCGCCCGCCTGGATCGCCTCGACGACCAGCGCCTGCTGCCCCATCGCGCTGCACATCAGCACCTTCGCGTTCGGGTCGAACTTGGTGATCTCGCGGACCGCCTCGATGCCGCCCATGTCCGGCATCACGATGTCCATCGTCACGAGGTCGGGCCGGAGCTGCTTGTACTTCTCCACCGCCTGCGAGCCCGTTTCCGCCTCGCCCACGACCTCGAACCCCGCCTGCTGGAGGATGTCGCCGACCATCGTCCGCATGAAGATCGCGTCGTCACAGATGAGTACGGTCGGAGTCACGGGTCCCTCGTCAGCAAAAGGCGAGTTGAGAATCTAGCGTCACGGCGCGAGCGCCTCCCGGGCGATCGCCGCGACGTCGCACACGAGCGCCGTCTCCATTCCCCCGGCCCCCAGATGCGCGAGCGCGCGCACGATGCCGCCCGAGCTCCGCTGCGCGTCCACCGTCTCCAGCGCGTCGTCGCTCACCGTCTGCACGTCGCGCACCTCGTGCACGCCGAGCCCGAACGCCTTCCCCGCCACCTCGACCACGATGAGCGACCGGACCGCCCCGGCGCCGGCCGGATCGGCGGCCACACCGAAGCGCGCCGCGAGATCCACGACCGTGAGCAGCGTGCCGCGCAGGTTCACGATCCCGCGCACCCACGCCGGTGCCCCGGGAAGCCGCGTCGCCGCGCGCGCCGGCACGATCTCCCGCACCGCCTCGAGGTCGCAGGCACAGAGCCGCCCCGCCACCCCGAACAGCAGGAGGCGGTGCGTCTGCGGGTCAGCTTTCGACTCTATAGAAGCCAAGGTACTCCAGCGGATCGGGGTGGGCAATCAAATCGGGGAGTCCGGCCACCGCGACGAGCGACTGCCGGAGATCCTCGGGCAGCGGGGAGCGGAGGTCCATCGGCGCGCCCGTCGCCGGATGCGCGAACGCGAGCCACGCCGCGTGCAGAAAGTGGCGCCGCGGCGGGAGCGCCACCACGCGACGCGCCCCGCCGCCGCCGTACGTCTCGTCCCCCACCACCGGATGCCCGATGGACGCGAGGTGGACGCGGATCTGGTGCGTGCGGCCCGAGTGGAGCGCGGCGCGCAGGAGGTCGCACGACTCGAAGCGCGCCAGGCGCGTGAAGTCCGTGCGCGCGGTGCGGCCGGCCAGCGCGATCGCCATCCGCCGGCGGTCCTTCGCGTCGCGCGCGATCGGCCGGTCCACGGTGACCCGGTCGCGCGCGAGGTGGCCCCACGCGAGCGCCGCGTACCGGCGCGACACGCGCCGTTCGGCGATCGCCTTGGCGAGCACCCGGTGCGCGCGCTCCGTCTTCGCCACGACGAGCAGCCCCGACGTGTCCTTGTCGAGCCGGTGCACGAGTCCCGCGCGCGCCTCGCCGCCGAGCGGCGACAGCGGCTGCGCGCGTCCCCGGAGGGCGTTCACCAGCGTGCCGCTCCAGTTGCCCGGCGCCGGATGCACGACCATGCCCGCGGGCTTGTCCACGACCAGCAACTCGTCGTCCTCGTGGACGATGCGAAGCGGGATCGCCTCGGCCAGGACCGGGTGCGCCTCGGGCTCCGGCATCGCGACCGCCACGTCCGCGCCCGGTGCGGGGCGGAAGCTCGCCTTCTCCGCGCGCCCGCCGACGGTCACGCGCCCCGTGGCGATCAGCGTCGCCGCTTGCGTCCGGGACAGGTCGAGGCGCCGCGCGACGAGCGTGTCGAGTCGCCCGTCGTCTCCCGGCTCAACCGTGAACCGGCGCGTCCTGTCCACTCGCCGCCGCCGCCCGCGCGGCGTGACGGGCATCCTCGCGCCACAAGACGATCGCGAGGAGCACCGCGCCGCAGCTCACCGCCATGTCGGCCACGTTGAAGGTCGGCCAACGCAGCGTGCCGATGCCCACGTCAATGAAGTCCACGACTCCGCGCGCCGACTTCAGGCGGTCCATGAGGTTGCCGAGCGCGCCGCCGCAGACGAGCGCGAGCGCGATCGTGCGCGGCGTGGCGCCGGCGCGCGTCGTGCGATAGAGGTGCGCGAGCAGCACGAGCGCGCCCAGCGTGAGTCCGGTGAAGATCCACCGCGAGTTCTCGCCCAGGTCGAGGCCGAAGGCCGCCCCGCGGTTGTACACGAGCGTCAACCGCAGCGCGTCCCCCAGCACCGCGCGCGGCAACCGCGCCGGCACCAGCAGGTCCACCGCGAGCATCTTCGTGAACGCGTCGGCGATCACGATGCCGGCGACAATCCCCCAGAAGCGGCGGCGCTTCCGCGCGATGGGGTCAGCGCTTGCCATCTTCCTCCCGCTGCTTGCAGTTGATGCAGAAGCGGGCGTGCGGCAGCGCATCGAGCCGGTCGAACGCGATCTCGCCGCCACACTGGTGGCACCGCCCGTAGATCTCCGGCGTCCGGTAGAGCCGGCGCAGCGCCTCATCAATGTGCCAGAGGAACCGCCCCTCCTGGCTCGCGAAGAGGAACGCCTTCTCGCGCTCCATCGCATCGGTGCCCTGATCAGCCATGTGGAAGGAGTAGGACGACAGGTCGCCGTCGGCTCCCTGCGGCGTCGAGCCGAACGTCTCATCGTAGTGGCCCAGCTCCTTCAGGACCCGCCGCCGCTCCTCGAGCAGCCGCTTCTCGAAGTGCGCGAGCTGCTTCTTGGCCATCGACTTGAACTTCTTTTCGCCGTCCGGTGATGACGCCATGGTCAACGGTCCCGTGTGAGAGCAATGTGAGCCGTCAGCCCGTCGAGGTCGAGGGTGACGGCGGGTCCGACGTCCGCCGGCAGGGCGTCGCGCACGACGACCTCCCGGGCGAGCACTTCCCCGGCGATCCACGGCCGGTACGCCTCCAGCACCCGCGCGAACTCCGCCGGTCCGGCCGCGTAGAGCCGGATGCGGTCGCTCACCGCGAGCCCCGACTCCTTCCGGAGCCGCTGGATGCGGCTCACCACTTCGCGCGCGATCCCTTCGTCGCGCAGTGCCGGCGTGACGGTGGGGTCAATGGCCGCGAAGCGCGCGCCATCCTCCTCCACCACCAGCGCGCCGCTCGCGCGCCGCTGCACGACCAGGTCGTCGGCGGCAAGCGCGTGATCCCTGCCGTCCACGCTGATGAGCACCGGCTCGCCACGCTCGTACGCCCGCAGCGACTCCGCCGTGAGCGCGCTCACGGCGGCCGCGGCGCGGGGCGTCTCCTTCCCCCACTTCTTGCCGAGCGCGCGGAAGTTGGGCTTCGCCTCGAGCGTCACCAGCGCGTCGGCGCTCGTGGCGAACTCCACGCGCTTGACGTTGAGTTCGGCCGCGAGCACGCTCGCCAGCTCGAGCACGAGCGCGTGCGCCGCCGCATCGAGCGGACCCGTCACGCACACGAGTCGGGCCAGCGGCTGCCGCGTCTTCGCGCGGGCGGCCTCGCGCGCCGCGTGCGCGAGCGATGCCAGCGCGCGGATCTCGCGCATCGCCGCCTCCAGCGTCGGGAGCGGCGCGAACGGGTGGGGGCGCACGTACGACGCCAGGTGCACCGAGTCGCCCGTCAGCTCCCGGTGGATCCAGTCCGTGAGGTACGGCGCGAACGGTGCCAGCAGGCGGCAGCTCGCGACGAGCACCTCGTGCAGCGTCGCGAACGCGCTCCGGTTGTCCGCCGACGCGACGTCGTAGAGCCGCTCCCGCGACCGCCGCACGTACCACTTCGACACGTCCTCGTCCACGAACTCCATCACCAGGCGCGCGGCCGCCGTCGCGTCGTACGCCTCCAGCAGCCGGTTCGCCTCCGCCTCGACCGTCGCGAGCCGCGAGAGCACCCACTGGTCGAGCGGCGCGCGCGCCTCGCGCGCGGGGTCCCTCGGCGACGGCGCCCACCCGAAGTTCGCATACTGCGCGAACGCGCCGCTGTAGAGGTTCTTCAGCGTCACGAGGAAACGGCCCGCCGTCTCGCGGATGACCGTCTCGTCGAAGCTCCGCGGCTTCCAGATCTGGCTCGCGGTCACCAGGAAGAGCCGCACTGCGTCGGCGCCGTGCCGGTCCATGACCGCCATCGGGTCCACGGTGTTCCCGCGCGTCTTCGACATCTTCTGGCCCGCGGCATCCAGGACCAGGTCGTTGACGACCACGTTCCGGTAGGGCGACGCCGGCTCGGCACCGCCGGCGGCGAGCCGGGAACCGGCCGCGTGCGGCGGGCGGCCTTCGCTCCGCCCGCTCCCCGCGTCCAGCGCATCCCCCAGCCCCGTCGCGATCGCCAGCAGCGAGTAGAACCACCCTCGCGTCTGGTCCACGCCCTCGGCGATGAAGTCGGCCGGGAAGTGGCGCGCGAACGCCTCCCGATTCTCGAAGGGGTAATGCCACTGCGCGAACGACATCGAACCCGAGTCGAACCAGGTGTCAATCACCTCGCTCACGCGCCGCATCGTGCCCGTGCCCGACTTCGCCGGCCACGCATACTGGTCAATGAACGGCTTGTGCGGATCGAAGTCGCCGGGCAGCGCGCGCCCCGCGCGCGCGCCGAGCTCGGCATAGCTCCCGATCACCTCGATCTCCGAGGCGTCCGCGTCGTTCACCCAGACGGGGAGCGGCGTCCCCCAGTAGCGGTCACGCGAGAGGGCCCAGTCGATGTTGTTCTCGAGCCACTGCCCGAAGCGCCCCGTGCCGACCTCGGGCGGCGTCCAGTGGATCGCCGCGTTGCGCGCGAGCATCCGGTCCCGGTACGCCGTCGTCTTCACGAACCACGAGGTGCGCGCGTAGTAGAGCAGCGGGGTGCCGCACCGCCAGCAGTGCGGGTACGAGTGGTTGAGCGTGCCCGCCTTCCAGAGCAGGTCGCGCCGCTTCAGCTCCTCGATGATGAGCGCGTCCGCGTCCTTGACGAAGCGCCCGCCAACCACCGGCATCTCCGCGGGGAACTCCCCGCGCGCGTTCACCGGCTGGAGGAAGGCGAGCCCGTGCTTCTGCCCCGCCCCGTAGTCATCCGCGCCGAAGGCCGGCGACAGGTGCACGACCCCGCTGCCGTCCTCCGCCGAGACGAAGTCCTCCGCGACGATGATCTCGTGCGCGCCCTCGGCGTACGGCGCCCAATCGAGCGCGCGGCGATAGCGCTTCCCCGCGAGTTCGCGCCCCGGGAAGCGCGCGAGCACGTCCCAGCGCGAGCGCCACTCCGGCCCGAGCACCGCGATCGCCCGCGCCTCCGCGAGCACGAGCGTCCATTCGCTGCGCCCGTGCTTCCGCACCTCGACGTACGTGAGATCAGGGTGCACGGCCAGCGCCGCGTTGGCCACGACCGTCCAGGGCGTCGTGGTCCAGACGACGATGCGGCGCCGGCGGCCGTTCGGCGCTCCGCCCACTCCCTTCGTTCCTCCGCCTTCCGCCTGCTCGTCCACCAGATCGAGCGCGAGGAAGATGCTCGGATCCTCCACATCCTCGTACCCGAGCGCCACCTCGTGCGACGAGAGCGCCGTCCCGCAACGCGGGCAGTACGGCAGGATCTTGTGTCCCTGGTAGAGCAGCCCCCGCTCGTGCAGCGTCTTGAGCGCCCACCACACGCTCTCCACGTACTCGTTCGAGTAGGTGACGTACGGGTGCGCGTAGTCGAGCCAGTAGCCCATCCGCGCGCTCAGCCGCTCCCACTGCTCGCGGTACCTCCACACGCTCTCGCGGCAGCGCCGGTTGAACGTCTCCACGCCCATCCGCTCGATGTCCTGCTTGCCGCTGATCCCGAGTTCCTTCTCGACCTCGATCTCGACGGGAAGTCCGTGCGTGTCCCAGCCCGCCTTGCGGGTGACGTGGAACCCGCGCATCACGCGATGCCGGCAGAAGAGGTCCTTGAGCGTGCGCGAGAAGACGTGGTGAATCCCCGGAAGCCCGTTGGCCGTCGGAGGCCCTTCGAAGAACACGAACTCGCTCGCGCCCGCGCGCGCCGCGAGCGACTGGCCGAAGAGGTCCTCCGCGTCCCAGCGGCGGAGGAGCTCCTCCTCCAGCTCGCGCGCGGCGCGCTCGGGCGCGATCGGGCGGTAGCGCACACCGGGCTCCGGGGGCGACACGGCCGTCACAGGCGCTCCAGCACGCCGCGCACGATCGTCGTCAGCGCGGGCTCGGCCCGCTTCGCCACGGCGAGGATCTGCTCGAGGCTCGCGGGCTCGAGCGCGTCGGGGAGGCACATGTCGGTGACGATCGAGAGGCCGAGCACGCGCATCCCGCCGTGCCGCGCGACGATCACCTCGGGCACGGTGGACATCCCGACGACGTCGGCGCCCAGCGCGCGCAGCATGCGGTACTCCGCGCGGGTCTCGAGGTTCGGTCCGGTCACCGCCACGTACACGCCCTCGCGGAGCGTGAGCCCGTGGTCGGCCGCGACGCGGCGCGCCAGCGCGCGCAACGCGCCGTCGTAGGGCTCGCTCATGTCCGGGAACCGCGGCCCCAGCGCCTCGTCGTTCGGCCCGATGAGCGGATTGTCCCCGAGCAGGTTGATGTGGTCGGCCAGCAGCATCACGTCGCCGGCCTTCCACTCCTCTCGCATCCCGCCGCAGGCGTTGGTCGCCACGAGCACGCCGGCGCCGAGCGCGCGCAGCACGCGCACCGGGAAGGTGACCTGCTGCAGCGCGTACCCCTCGTAGCGGTGGAAGCGCCCCTGCATCGCGGCGACGCGTTTGCCGCCGAGGGTGCCGAGCAGCAGCCGGCCCGAGTGCGACTCGACCGTGGAGAGCGGGAACCCCGGCAGGTCGGCGTAGGGCACCGTCGCCTCGATGGTGATCGCCTCGCCGAGGGCGCCGAGCCCCGTGCCGAGGATGATCGCGACGTCCGGTGGGCGGACACGCCCGGCGCGCGCGCGAATCGCGGCGGCGGCGGACCGCACAGACTCCGCGCGGTGCGCGTGCTCCGTCCCAAAGAGGGAATCGGCGCGCTCGAGGAGCGCGCCCCCGCGGCCGCTCGCCACCGTCTATTCCGCCTGGACGTTCGCGTCCAGCCAGGAGGGGCTCTTCAGCGGCGGCCGCTCGCCGCCGTCCGTCGTGCCCGTCGCGCCCGCCGCGCCCGCCGCGGGCGCCGCGGGGGCCACGGGCGGCGCGGCTGACTCGGCGGACTGGAGTTCGGCGAGTTGCCGCTCCGCCGTGGCGCGCATCTGCGCCAGATAGCTGCGGCGCGTGCGGTCGAGCGCCTCGATGTCCGCGCGAAGCCGGCGCAGCTCCACGCGCGCCTCCTCGAGCAGGCGCTCGCCTTCGGCCCGCGCCTCGCGCAGGATGAGCTGCGCCTCCCGGTCGGCCTGTTCGCGGGTCTCCGCGCGCAACTGCTGGGCGGAGATCAGCGCGTCGTTCAGCGCCTTGTCGCGCTCGCGGAACGCGCGGAGCTGCTCGTGAAAGCCCTTCGCCTTCGCGTCGAGCTCCTGGTTCACGCGCGTCAGCCGCTCGAGCTCATCGGCCACCTGGTCGCGGAACTGATCCACGCGCGACTTGTCGTAGCCGCGCAGCGCCGACCCGAAGTCGAAGCGCCGCGCGTCCACCGGCGTCAGATGAAAAGCTTCGTCGTTCATGTCGCCGTCCTCGCTCCGAACAGGACCGTCCCCAATCGCACCATCGTGGCGCCTTCCTCGACCGCGATCTCGAAGTCGTCCGACATCCCCATGGACAGCTCGCGCGCCGGATGGCCGGCGCGTGCGAGGGCTTCACCCGCGGCGCGCGCGCCGCTGAACACGCGACGCAGCGTCGCTTCGTCCGCCCCGAACGGCGCCATCGTCATCACGCCCACCACGCGCACGCCGGGGAGCCCGAGCAGGCGCTCGGCCTCCCGCTCGATCCCGGACGTCCCGAAGCCCCCTTTCGTTTCCTCGCCCGACACATTCACCTCGACCAGCGTGTGCACCGGCCGGCCGCGCTTCATGCCGAACGCGTGCACCGCGTCGGCCAGCCGCGCGCTGTCCAGCGCGTGGAAGAGCACGAACCGGTCGAGGAACTTCACCTTGTTCCGCTGGAGGTGCCCGATCAGGTGCCACCGCATCGCGGTGGCGTCGCCCCGGACCAGGGGCTGCTTCTCGAGCGCCTCCTGCACCTTGTTCTCGCCCACGTCACCGAGCCCGGCACGCCAAGCCGCCTCCACCGCGTCCGGACCGAACGTCTTGGTGACGGCGACGAGCCGGACGTCCTGAGCGCGTCCGCCGCGCCGCACCGCGTCCGCGATTCTCGCGCGCACGTCGGCGACCCGGGCGTCGAGGCCCGAAAATGGCATAACAGTATAATTTAGCTTGGCTTACGGACTCGAAGCAAGCGCGGCGTCCTGCCGCATCGGAGCGGCCCTCAGGCGGGCGACGGCTCCGGGCCTCCGATGAGCGGCGGACTGGCTCGCTTGGGCTCGTTCGCCGACGCCGTCGCCGCGGGCAGCTCCGGCGCCGGTGCGCTCGCCACGACGCGCGCCGGCAGTTTCTCGCCGCGCATCAGGATGGCGCAGTCCTCGCGCGTCAGCGTCTCGCGCTCGAGGAGCGCGGCGCTGATCGTGTCGAGCAGCGCGCGCTGCTCCGTGAGGACCTTGCGTGCGCGCGCGAACGAATCGTTGATGACGCGCGAGACCTCGTCGTCCACCGCCTGCGCCGTCCGCTCCGACACCTGGCGCCGGGTCATCAGCTGCTGGCCGAGGAAGACTTCCTGCTCCTGATCGCCCACGAGCACCGGCCCGATCGCGTCCGAGAGTCCCCACTGCGACACGTAGCGCCGCGCGAGCGTGGTCGCGAACTGGATGTCGCTCGCCGCGCCCGTGGAGACGCGGTCCTTCCCGAAGATCAACTCCTCGGCCACGCGTCCGCCGTACGCCATCACCAGCCGCGCATCGAGCTGCTCGCGCGTGATGCTCACGCGGTCGTCCTCCGGGAGCGTGTACGCCACGCCGAGCGTGCGTCCGCGAGGCACGATCGTCACCTTGTGCAACGGGTCGTTCCCCTTGACCATCAGCGCGCAGACCGCGTGGCCGGCCTCGTGGTACGCGGTGCGCCGCCGCTGGTCCTCGCTCATCACGAGCGACTTGCGTTCGGCGCCCATCATCACCTTGTCCTTCGCGTCCTCGAAGTCCGCCATGTAGATCTTGTCGTGATTCCGCCGCGCGGCCAGCAGCGCGCCCTCGTTCACGAGGTTCGCGAGGTCCGCGCCGGCCATCCCCGGCGTGCCGCGCGCGAGCGACGTGATGTCCACCTCCTCGGCGATCGGCTTGTTGCGGACGTGGACGCGGAGGATCCCCTCCCGCCCGCGCAGGTCGGGGAGATCCACCACGATCTGGCGGTCGAAGCGGCCCGGCCGGAGGAGCGCCGGGTCGAGCACGTCGGGCCGGTTCGTCGCGGCGATGAGGATCACGCCGTCGTTCGACTCGAAGCCGTCCATCTCGACGAGCAGCTGGTTGAGCGTCTGCTCGCGCTCGTCGTGCCCGCCGCCCAGCCCCGCGCCGCGGTGCCGGCCGACGGCGTCAATCTCGTCAATGAAGATGATGCACGGCGCGTGCGCCTTCCCCTGCTCGAAGAGATCGCGCACCCGGCTCGCGCCGACGCCCACGAACATCTCGACGAAATCGGAGCCCGACATCGAGAAGAACGGACGCGCCGCCTCGCCGGCCACCGCCTTCGCGAGGAGCGTCTTGCCCGTGCCCGGCGGACCCACGAGGAGCGCGCCCTTCGGCAGCCGGCCGCCCAGCTTCGTGAACTTCTGCGGGTCCTTCAGGAACTCGATGATCTCCTGCAGCTCGATCTTCGCCTCGTCGGCGCCCGCGACGTCGTTGAACGTCACCTTGGGCGTGTCGCCCGCGAGGAGCTTCGCCTTCGACTTGCCGAAGGAGAACGCCTTCGCGCCGCCCGCCTGCATCTGGCGGAAGATGAAGATCCAGATGGCGATGATTAGAAAGACCGGCAGCCAGCTGATGAGCATCGCGCCGATCGAGGGCCGCGCCTTCTCGGCGGTGATGTTCACGTTGTGCGCCTTCAGGGCCGCCTTCTCGCTGTCGGACAGCTGCCCGGGCAGCATGACGGTGAACTTCTTCACCTGCTTTCCGCCGATCAGCTCCTGCTGCTTGAGTTCGCCGGTGATGTCCTTGCCGTCGGTGATCACCACGCTCTTGACGTTGCCGTCCGTGAGCTGCGCGTCGAAGGCGGTGTAATCGATCTTCTGCGCCCCGTCGGTGCGCGCGGCGGAATACTGGAGGAAGAGCACCGGCACGAGGATCACCAGGGCCCAGAACGCCAGCGTCTTCGAAATGCGCGCCCAGTTGGCCGGCTTGTTGGGTGGCGTGGGAGGAGTCATCGGTCAGGATCGAGAGCGCAAGAGAATGAAGGCGGCCGCGCTACTGCAGGCTGGCGACGTACGGCAGGTGACGGAAGTTCTCGGCGTGGTCCAGCCCGTACCCCACCAGGAACTCGTCCGGCGCGGCGAACCCGACGAAGCGCGTCGGGTAGCGCAGCTGCTTCGCGACCTGCTTGTCGAGGAGCGCGCAGATCTCGAGCGAGCGCGGGCGCCGGGCCACAAGCAGGTCCATCATCTTGTTCAGCGTCCGTCCCGAATCCACGATGTCCTCCACCAGCAGGATGTCCTTCCCCTCGAACTTCGTCTCCGGATCATACACCAGCCGCACCTCGCCGGACGACTCCGTCGCGTCGCCGTAACTCGACGCCACGAGGAAATCCACGTGGAGCGGGCGGCCGATCTCGCGGACCAGATCCGCGAGGAAGACGAAGCTCCCCTTGAGCAGGCCCAGCACGAGCAGGTCGCCGTCCGGATAGGCGGCGGTGATCTCCGCGCCGAGCTCGCGCACGCGCCGCTGAATCGTCGCGGCGTCGTACGCGATCCGCTTCACCGCGCGTCCCAGCAGCCGCGGATCGGCGGCCGGACCGGCGGCCCCTTCGGGCCGGGTGACTGCGGTCATGCTATGAATATAGCGGCTCCGGGAAGCGGGGGGCCTTGAGGACGAACGTCGTCGGCGTCCGATGGACTTCCGCGCCTCCCGCGAGCGGAACGCGGAGGCCCGGCGCCGCGCGCGCCGTGAACGCCACGAGGCGTTCGGTGCCGCGCCAGTCGAGCGTGAGACCCGCCCGCGCGGCGAGGGCGGGCCAGACGACGGCCAGACCCTCACCGGAAAGCGCCGATAGCGCCGCGGCGGGGACGACCAGCGCCGGCGTCGGCAGCAGCGTGATGCCGAGCGCGTCAATCACGCACTCGACCTCCTCGCGCCACGTCGCCGCTTGCCGCGCGAGCCGGAGCATCGCCTCGGCGAACCCCGGATGCGCGCGCTCGAGCGCGGGCAGGAGGTCGAGCCGTACCCGGTTCCGGAGATACGCCCGGCTCGCGTTGGTGGGATCTTCGAGGAACCGCACCCGGTGCGCGCGGGCGTACGCGGCGAGCGACGCGCGCGAGCGGTCGAGGAGCGGCCGCGCGACGGGGGACGCGGCGTACATCCCCGCCAGTCCGCGCGCGCTCGTGTGGCGTGCGTCGCGCAGGGCCCGCATCACGATGGTCTCGACCTGATCGTCGCGCGTGTGCGCCGTGACGACGGTCGCGCTCAGCTCGCGCGCCGAGCCGGCCAGGAACGCCCATCGCGCCGCGCGCCACGCGTCCTCGCTGGCGGCGAGCGCGCTCGCGCTCCGGCCGGTCACCGCGGGCACGCCGCGCCGCTCCGCTTCACGCCCGGCGAGGCGCGCGGCGCGCACCGCGGCCGCGCCCGTGCCGTGATCGAACGTCGCGACCGCGACCGCGTCGCCGCGCCACCGCGTGAAGGCGTGGAGCAGCACCATCGAGTCGCGGCCGCCGGAGACCGCGAGCAGGTAGCGCGCGCGGGGCAGCGCCTCGATCCCCGAGCGAATTCCCGATTCGTCGTCCGTCGCTTTCGCCGCGTGCCTCATCCCGCTAACATAGTACGCGTGGAACAGAGCTTCGGCGGACCGCTCGGCACCCTCATCGCCGGCCTCGGGCTGGCCGCGTTCTACGCGGCGCTCCTCTGGATCAACCTGCTGCTCGGGCTGATGCTCACGCCGCTCTTCGTGATCCCGCTGACGTGGGTGCAGGACGCGATCAAGGCGAGAAGGACAAGGAGCGAGTAGACGGTAGACAGTAGACGGTAGATGGTTCACCGTTCACGTCGAGACGGCAGAAGGGCCGGCATCGCTGCCGGCCCGTCGTGCTTCCTGGCTGGTCCGTGCACGATCACCGGCGCAGGTGCCCGACCGAGACCGGACGCGCCGCCAACAGCGGATGCGGCAGCGGCTGCGCGGCGATGGCGACGAACGACAACGAGGCCGAGACGGACTTGTCGGAAGTCATCTCCAGCGTGCAGGTAAAGCCCGCTCCCGAGCAATCCCCGCCCCAGGCGAACGTGCCGTCGCCGGGAAGGGCCGTGAGAACGACCGTGGCGCCGGAGGTGAAGGTGGCCGTGCAGGTGCCGGGGCACGAGATCCCTCCGACATCAGAAGTCACGCTCACATCGCCCGAGACGGCGACCGTGAGCACGAAGCCCGTCGGCCCTCCCGAACTGATTGTGATCGGCGGCGTGCTGCTTGGGACCGACACGGCGCCCGAGGTCGCCGTCGCTGTGATCGTGGCGGTACCCGCTGACACGGCGGTGACGAGTCCGTTGCCGTCCACGATCGCCGCGGAGGACGAAGAAGCCCACGTGACAGTCGCGGCAATGGGGTCGCCGAACTGGTCCTTGGGGCTCGCAGTCAGTTGTGCGGTACCACCCACGGTCAGCGAACCGGGCGCCCCACTGACGGAGACCGACGTGAGCACGAGCTTCTCGAAGTTGGCGGTCTCCGTCCTCGCCCCATCCATGGTCACCGTGCACTCCGAACCTGCGCTGGCGCACGTCCCGCCACTCCACGAGGAGAAGACCGAGCCGGGGTCGCCGGTCGCGGTGAGCAGCACGAACGTGCCCGGATCATACAACGCGGAGCAGCTCGAGCCGCAGTTGATCCCCCCCCCATCCGACGTGACCGTCCCTGTCCCTGTCCCGCCACGCATCACCGTGAGCGCGAAGCGCGGCGTCCCGACCACGATGTCCGCCCGGACCGAGCTCGCATCCTCCGACGTGAACACCAGCGTGCACGTCCCCGCCGCCGAGATGCTGAGGTTGGTGAACGTGGCCACGCCATCGTGCGCGCGGACCGCCGTCGTGCCGCCGAGCGCCGCGGAACAGCCCTCGAGCGAAGCGGTCACCCGCTCGTCGAAGTGCCGGGAGAGTCGGCCGTGGGCCCGTTGGATCTCGATCACAGGCTGCGTGGTGAACGCCACGCCGGGCAAGGCGCCGTCGGGCGCCGTCGCAACCGTGAGCACGAGCTTTGCCTTCTTGACCTTGATCTTCACCCGGATCTCTGCCGGGCTGTTGTCGGCGCCGGGCGCGTCCACAACGACGCTGCCCTCATACTCGCCCCGGTCCAGATTCTCCGTCACCGCGGAGATTCGCAGCTTCGTGGGGGCGGACGTCCCATCGAGCGTCGCGCTCACGATGCCCGCGGGCGTGGCGCTCACGATCGTGAGCCCCTCGAGCGTGCCGCCGTACTTCTCCTTCAGCCGCACGACCTCGGGTTCGGGGTTCGCGCCATCCTCGACCGCCTCGAACCGGACGTGCTCGTCCGAAACCTCGAGTGCGGGGCTCTTGATCTTCGACGAGCTGCCTCGGTGGAGACTGGCTTCGAGCGGCGCCGCGGGCGCGGTCACGTCCCGGGCGCAGCTTGCCACGAACAGGAGACCGAGGAGTGCTATTGCGGCGCGCACACCCCGAGCGTGGTCGGAGGAGCTGGACATGGTCGCCTCGTCTTCGGAGAACCCATCCCTCGCGCGAGCGGAGTGCCGCGGACGCGATCCGGAGTCAACCGCTCCGGACGGGATGGGGCTGTGCTACGAGGGTAGCTTGGGGGGGTGGCTGAGGCCTGTCAACTGGCAACAAGTTGACAGTGACACGGATCACTGATCCCGCACACACTACCTTTCCACTTCCCAACCACGGCGCCACGACGCACTCTCTACCGCAGCGCCAACAGCCATCAACGGAGCTCCCCATGGCCGGGTTCGTCCTCTTCATCGTCATTGTCGCCGCCATCGCCATCTTCTGGTTCGTCGCCATCTACAACGGGCTCATCGCCCTGCGGAACCAGACCGCGAACGCGCTCAAACAGATTGACGTGCAGCTCAAGCGGCGGCACGACCTGATCCCCAACCTCGTCCAGGCAGTGCAGGGCGCGATGCAGTTCGAGAAGGAGACGCTCCAGGCCGTGATCGAGGCGCGCAACCAGGCCGTGAAGATCGGCGCGGGCGCGGGCCTGCAGAACGTCGGCAAGGTCGCCGCCGCCGAGGCGCAGCTCACCGGCGCACTCGGCAAACTGCTGGCCGTCGTCGAGGCCTACCCCGACCTCAAGGCCACGGGGAACATCGGCCAGCTGCAGGAAGAGCTGACGTCCACGGAAAACAAGATCGGCTTCGCGCGGCAGCTCTACAACGACACGGCCACGCAGTACAACACGAGGCAGCAGCAGTTCCCGATGAGCATCGTCGCGGGCTTCGCGCAGGCGGTGCCGGCGGAACTCTGGGAGATCGCGGACGAGACCGAGCGGGCGGTGCCGAAGGTGGACCTTTCGATGAAGCCGAAGGCGTAATACGGAACCCGTAGACCTCTTCTCGCAGCAGGCCGCCAACCGGCGCCGGTCGCGCTGGCTCGTCGTCGGGTTCGTCCTCTTCTTCGCCTGGCTGGGCCTGGGCGGCGACTGGCTCGCGTGGCAGTTCACCCGCGCCGCGCCGCCACAGGAATACCATCACGTCTTTCCGTTGCTCGGGCTCGGCATGTTCGCCGCCGGCGCGGGGCTCGTGGCCTACATCCGGAAGCACGGCGCGGAGAAGGTGCTCTGGTCGTCCGGCGCCTGGCAGCTCCTCGAGCCCGCGACGCCAGCGCAGAAGACGCTCGACAACGTGGTCCAGGAGATGGCGATCGCGTCGGGGCTCCCCAAGCCGACGCTCTGGATCATTGACGATCCGGACCCGAACGCGTTCGCCACCGGGAACGACCCCGCGCACTCGCACATCGCCGTCACCACCGGGCTGCTCGACGCGGTGAGCCGAGACGAGCTGCAGGCCGTGATCGGTCACGAGATGGGGCACGTGAAGAACCTGGACATGCAGCTCATGACAATGGTCGCCGGGCTGGTCGGCGCCGTGGCGCTCATCTCCGACGGCCTCGGGCGCGTGCTGCGGGGCGGCGTGCGGATGGGGGGCGGCCGCGGCGGTGGACGCGTGGGCGGCGGTGGCGGCGGCGGCAAGCGAGGCGGCGCGGGCCCCCTCGTGCTCATCATCCTGGCGATCTGGCTGGTGAGCTGGATTCTCGCGCCGATCATCACGCGCCTGATGGCGATGGGGATCAGCCGACGGCGGGAATACCTCGCCGACGCGATGAGCGCCCAGTTCACGCGGAACCCCGCTGCGCTCGCGACCGCGCTGGAGAAGATCGAGCGCGCCTCGGCGCCCACCACAAGCATCAAGAGCGGGGTGGCCCACCTCTGCATCGCCGACCCGCTCGGCCGCCGCGTCAGCAGCGTCGAGGGGTTCGTGGGCGACTTCCTCGCGACCCACCCGCCGATGGCACTCCGGGTCGCGCGGCTCAAGGCGATGGGCTACCAGGCGCAGAAGGCGGCGGGAACGTTCGAGGCGACCTGACGGACGGGCGTGAGCCATTCCCAACATGCCGACTGGCCAGCGGTGATTTGTGATCTCGCGTCGTGGGCCGGAGCCGCTACGGAGCGCTATGCAGTCAGCGAATGCATTTCCACCACAGAGTCCGGAGCTCACGCAGTACGCGATCCGTCTTGCATAGCTCCCGGATTCACCGTGAGTTAGCCGGCGGCCGCCATCGCGCCGGTCGCATATTCATGCAGACCGCCATTCAATCGAGGTTTTCGTGACCGCAACGAAAGGATCCGTACTCATCCTGGTCGGCCCCGAGTACGAAGAGCTCGAAGTCTGGTACCCGAAGTACCGCCTCGAGGCAGCGGGCTACGAGGCGCCGGTGGCCGGCATCGGCGAGACGACCTACCGCGGAAAGCACAGCTACCCCTGCCCCGTGGACGGGCACGCGAAGGACTTCGTGTCGGAGACGCTGGTGGGGGTGCTCGCGCCCGGCGGATGGGCGCCGGACAAGCTCCGCCGGGACCACGCGGTGCTCCGGCTCGTCCGGGAGATCAACCAGGCGGGCGGCCTGATCGCGACGATCTGCCACGGCCCTTGGATCCTCATCTCAGCCGGCATCGTGAAGGGGCGCCGCCTGACCTCGACTCCCGGAATCCGCGACGATCTCACGAACGCCGGCGCGACGTGGGTGGACGAGCCGGTCGTCGAGGACGGGAACATCATCTCGAGCCGCGTCCCGAAGGACCTGCCCGTGTTCGGGGAGGCGATGGTGAGGTGGCTGGACAGTCGGGCAGAGTAACCGCCGACGAGCGGCGGCACACCGTTTCAGACGAAGCGGTGTGAAGATGTTTGCGGGGACGGCGCGGTTGAAGCTACGGCGTCTTGGTCCGCAGGCTGTCGCGCAGCCAGACGACGAATCCACCCGGGGAGCGCGACTGGCGGATCGTCCAGCTGTCTCGTCTCGCGGAGGTCTCCCCGCCGCACCGCAGCGCCATCGTGCCGGACCAATCGCTCCCAGAGGGATAGTACTCGACCGCCTCGACCTGGTCCGCGAAGATCGTCGTGAGCGCTCCGATGCTGAGTCGGTCGCCGTTGACCAGGATGCAGCCTGGCCCGCACCAAGCTCGCGTGGGCCTGAGCCCCAGCCGGGTTCCCGTCGGCGTATGGGGGAGCGCGTCACAGAGCGATGCCCTGCCCTGCGCGTCCAGCTCCTCGCGCGAGATCACTCCGGCGCCTGTCTCCTTCCACCGCATGCGCGCTTCGAGGTCTCGATACACGAACGTGTCCCGGCCGAAGCCGCTCCGCTCCACCACCTCCGCGGCCGGGAGAGTCTGCGCGATGCGCGACATCCGGAGCGTGTCCTCGCGCGCGGCCACGAGGCGCAGCGTGGTGAGCACGGGCCGATAGCCGAGTTTGCGGAGCCGCAGCATGAGCGTGCCCGCCTTCTCGGCGCGCACACGGAACCGGCCCGCACTGTCCGTGCGAATCTGGCCGCTGCTGCCCGGTACCACCACCTGCGCGTCGAGAACCGGCTGGGCGAAATCGTCGAGAACGACGGCGGAGTACGAAAGGCCCCTCGCTCGCTCCGCGATGCGCACGGAGTCGAGGAGCTGCGGGATCGCCGAGAGCGTGATCACCGGGCGGATTGTGCGATCAGTGACGTCCACCGCGATCGTCGCGGGTTGATAGCCAAGGCGCCGGACGTCGAGCCGGTGAGTGCCGGGAGGTAGCTGTCGGAAGACGAAGCGCCCGTCCAGCTCGCTCTGCGCGCGACGCGCACTCGAATCGAGCGTGATGCGCGCGCCGCCGATCGGTCGCCCGCTCACGTCCACGACGCGGCCTTCGATGCTGCCTGCGCCCTGCGCACGAGCGCGAGTCGCGATGCCGGCGAGCGCCGCACCGCAGACCAGAACAGCCGCGACGGTGCACGCGATCGCGCGAATGATAGCGCCCCTCGAGTTCGCCCGCTTCGTCACCGACGTCGTCGCACCAGCGTCAAAATCGTGTACACCGCCACCGCCTCGCCGTGCTGGTTCTTCACTTCCACGTCCCACGCGACGACGCCCTGCGGAATCCCTCCTTCCGGCGTTTCCTTGGCGGTCTTCTGCTTGACCGTGAGCCGCACCTGGATCGTGTCGCCCGGATAGACCGGCTTTACGAAGCGCAGGTTCTCGAGCCCGTAGTTCGCCATCACCGGCCCGAGCGAGGGATCCACGAAGAGTCCCGCCGCCGCCGACACGATGAAGTACCCGTGCGCCACGCGTCGCTCGAACACGCCGTGCGCGCGGGCGGCCTCGTCGTCCATGTGCGCGTAGAACCGGTCGCCGGAGAGCGCGGCGAACTTCTCGACGTCCTCGAGCGTGATGGTGCGCGTGCCGGTCACGAGGGTGTCGCCGACCTCGAGTTCCTCGAAGTGCCGGCGGAACGGGTGCGCTCCGCCGGTCTTCTGCGCGGCGCCCGTGATGAACTCGCGCACGATGCCGGTGAGCGCGGTGGGCGACCCCTGGAGCGCCGTCCGCTGCATGTAATGGAGGACGCCGCGCACGCCGCCCATCTCCTCGCCGCCGCCGGCGCGCCCGGGGCCCCCGTGCACGAGGTTCGGCAGCGGCGAGCCGTGCCCCGTGCTCTCCTTCGCGCTCGTGCGGTCGAGCACGAGGATGCGGCCGTGATAGGGCGCGACGCCGAGCACCACGTCGCGCGCGACCTTCGCGTCGGCCGTAAAGAGCGAGCCGCAGAGACTCCCGCGGCCGCGCTTCGCCAGCTCGATGGCGTCGTCCACCGTGTCGTAGGGCATCACGGTGTTCACTGGGCCGAACGCCTCGACGTCGTGCGGCTCGGTGAACTTGAACGGCTGGTCGCACGCGAAGAGCATCGTCGGGAAGAAGGCGCCCTTCTCGCGATCGGCACCGACGACGGTGAAGTCGTCGAGATGGCCGAAGACGAGCTCGCCCGCCGCGAGCAGCTTCGCCGCGTTCTCGCTCACATCGCGCACCTGCGCCTTGCTCGCCAGCGGGCCCATCCGCACGCCCTCGACGCCCGGATCGCCGATCGTCACCGTCTCGAGGCGCTTCCGGAGCGCCTTGATCGCGTCCTCTTCCATCCCGCGCGGCACGATTGTGCGGCGGATCGCGGTGCACTTCTGCCCCGCCTTCACCGTCATCTCGCGGACGACCTCCCTGACGAAGAGGTCGAACTCCTCCGTGCCCGGCGCCGCGTCGGGCCCGAGGATCGAGCAGTTGAGCGAATCGGCCTCGGCGTTGAAGCGCACCGCGTTCGCGGCGATCGCGGGCGTCGCCTTGAGCATCCGGGCGGTGGTGGCCGAGCCGGTGAGGGCGACGGCGTCCTGCCCGCCGAGGTGCGAGAGGAGGTCGCCCGCGCCGCCGCAGATGAGCTGGAGCGCGCCGTCGGGGAGGATCCCGGACTCCACCATCGTGCGCACCATCGCCTCGGTGAGGTACGACGTGACCGTCGCCGGCTTGACGATCGCCGGGACGCCCGCGAGCCAGGTGGGCGCGAGCTTCTCGAGCATCCCCCAGCACGGGAAGTTGAAGGCGTTGATGTGCACCGCGACGCCTTCGAGCGGCACGCAGACGTGCCGGCCGACGAAGGTGCCGCCCTTGGAGAGCGGCTCCGTGGGCCCCTCCACGTAGAACGTCTCGTTCGGGAACTCGCGGCGGGCGCGGCTCGAGTACGAGAAGAAGGTGCCGATGCCGCCCTCGATGTCTATCCAGCTATCGGCCTTCGTCGCGCCGGTGGCCGCGGAGATGGCGTAGAAGCGATCCTTGCGCTCCATCAGGTACTTCGCCATCGCCTTGAGCATCAGCGCGCGCTGGTGGAAGGTCATCGCGCGGAGCTTCGGCCCGCCGACCGTGCGGGCGTACTCCGTCATCGCCTTGAAGTCGAGCCCTTCGCTCGACGCCTCGGCGACCTTTTCGCCGGTCACGGCGTGGAAGAGGTCGGTGCCCGGTCCCGTGCCCGTGACCCACGCGCCCAGTGCGTAGCTCTGCAATCGCATCGAAGGAGCCGCCATTGAAGGAGTCCTACCCGGCGCTGTTCACCACAGAACACGCAGAGCACACAGAGCACACAGAACCGACACGATAACCTGTGTGCTCGGTCTGGAAAGTATCTCGCCCGCGGCCGGCACGCGGAGGACTAGACGCCGCGCGAGCGCACGCTGGCCCGCCGCGCGCGGCGACGCTAACCTACGAGGCAACCCCTCCGTGAGGGACGTCCAGATGTCGAATGCTCTCCGGCGCGCCATCGTCGCGCTGTCGTTCGGATTGAGCGCGAGCTCGCTCGCGCCCGCGCAGCAACCGGGGCGCCCCGCGGCACCCGGGCGGCCGTTCACGATGGCGCTCGTGGGCGACGCGCTCATCACGCGGCCGCTGGCGCCGTACCGGGAGCCCGAGTTTCTCCGGATGCTGGATCTCCTGCGCGGCGCCGACGCGGCGTTCGCGAACCTCGAGATGCTCTTTCACGACTACGAACCCTCCCCGATGTACCAGAGCGGCGGCACGTGGATGCGGGCCGAACCGGCACTGGCGAAGGAGCTGGCGTGGGCGGGCATTGACGTGGTCGGGATGGCCAACAATCACACCGGCGACTACGGTCCCGAGGGCGCGCGGCTGACGCGCAAGTACGTCGCCGAGGCCGGCCTCGTCGGCGCGGGCACGGGCGAGAACCTGTACGAGGCGCGTGAGGCGCGGTTCTTCGATGCGGCCAACGGCCGGGTCGCGCTGATCTCGGTCGCCTCGACCTTTCCCGAGCATTCCGCGGCCTCGAAGCCGCGCGGCGCGGTGCGCGGGCGCCCCGGGCTCAGTCCGCTCCGGTTCACCTCACAGCGCGTCGTCACGCGCGAGCAGCTCGAGCAGCTTCGCGCGGCATTGCGGAACACGGGTCTCAACGTGCCCGCCTCGGGAAACACCCTGAGCATCGCGCAGACGCGGTTCGCGGTGGGCGAGACGCCCGGCGTGCGCACCACGCCGGATCCGCAGGACCTCGCCGAGATCGCCGCCGTCGTCCGCGACGCGTCACGGCTCGCCGATTACGTCGTCGTGAGCATGCACGCGCACGAGGGCGGGGCACGGAGCTCCGAGCCGGCGGAGTTCCTCGTGACCTTCGCGCGCGCGATGATTGACGCCGGCGCGCACGTGTTCGTCGGCCACGGGCCGCACGTCCTGCGCGGCATCGAGATCTACAAAGGGAAGCCGATCTTCTACAGTCTCGGCGATTTCATCTTCCAGAACGAAACGGTGCTGCGGTTGCCGTACGACTCGTATGCCCCGTACAACCTCGGCGACACGAGTTTCATCGCCGATTTCAACGACGCGCGCTACAGCAACGACACGCGGGGATTCCCCGCGCAGCGCGAGATCTGGGAGTCGGTCGTGGCGCGAGCCCAATGGCACGGGAAGGAGCTCGTCGGGCTCGAGTTGCATCCGATCACGCTCGGCTTCGGCCTCCCGCGCACGGAACGCGGACGCCCGATGCTCGCCGGCGCCCAGTTGGGCCAGAAGATCGTGAACGATCTGATCGAACGGTCGAAGGCTTGGGGCACCGTGATCGAGTGGCGCGACGGCGTGGGGGTGGTGCGCGTGAAGTAGCGTTGCGCGCTCCATCGCCGGTCAGGCTCTCATCACGCGCGCTCCAGGACCATCGCGAACCCCTGCCCCACGCCGATGCACATCGTGCAGAGCGCGTAGCGCTTCTTGGTGAGCGCCAACTCGCGCACGGCCGTGAGCGCGAGCCGCGCGCCGCTCATGCCGAGCGGGTGCCCCAGCGCGATCGCGCCGCCGTTCGGGTTCACGCGCGGATCATCGTCGGCGAGGCCAAGCTCGCGCAGACAGGCGAGCGACTGCGCCGCGAAGGCCTCGTTCAGCTCGATCACCTCCATCTGCTCGAGCGTGAGTCCCGCGAGCTGCAGCACGCGGTGCGTGGCGGGCACGGGGCCCATCCCCATCAGGCGCGGCTCGACGCCGGCCGCCGCGGCAGCCACGACGCGCGCCACGGGCGTGAGCTGCATCTCCTTCACGCCGCGCGTCGAGGCGAGAAGGAGCGCCGCGGCGCCGTCGTTCAGCCCCGAGGAGTTGCCGGCGGTCACCGAGCCGCCGCCGTCGGTGCGGAACGCCGGCCTGAGCTTCGCGAGCGCCTCGAGCGACGTGTCGGGCCGGATGAACTCGTCGTGCTCGACGCGCTTCGGATCGCCCTTTTTCTGCGGAATCTCGACCGCGACAATCTCCGCGGCGAGGCGTCCGCTCGCGCGCGCCGCGGCCGCCTTCTTCTGCGAGCGGAGCGCGAAGGCATCCTGGTCCGCGCGCGTCACGCCGTACTGCGTCGCGACGTTCTCGGCCGTCTCGCCCATCGAATCGGTGCCGTACTTCGCCTTCATCGCCGGGTTCACGAAGCGCCAGCCGATGCTCGTGTCGTAGAGCTGCATGTCGCGCGCGAAGGGGGTCGCGCCCTTGGAGAGCGCATACGGCGCGCGCGTCATGCTCTCCACGCCGCCGGCGACGTAGAGGTCGCCCTCGCCCACCTTGATGCCGCGCGCGGCGCTCGCGACGGCGGAGAGCCCGGAGGCGCAGAGCCGATTGACGGTCTCGCCCGGCACGCTGACAGGCACGCCGGCGAGCAGCAACGCCATCCGCGCGACGTTGCGGTTGTCCTCCCCGGCCTGATTGGCGCAGCCGAGGATGACGTCCGCGAGGCGCGACGGATCGGCCGACGCGTTCCGCGCGAGGACCGTCCGGATGACGTGGGCGGCGAGATCGTCGGAGCGCACCTCGCTCAGGGCGCCGCCGAGGTTGCCGATGGGGGTGCGGATGCCATCCACGATGAAGGCGTCCGTGAGGCGCGCAGGATTGTGACCCACGGTTGGCAACGTCACGCGAGAATCCTCCCGTTCGTTTTCGACAATCGGCGAAGGAGCACGCTCGGGCGGTACCGGTCCTCGCCGTATTCCACCTGGAGCGCCTCGAGGCGGGCGCAGACCGTGCCCGCGCCGATCTCGTCGCCCCACGCGAGGAGCCCCTTCGGGTAGTTCACGCCCTTCGTCATCGCGACCTCGATGTCCTCCGCGGAGGCGACGCGCAAGTGCAGTGCCTCCACGGCCTCGTTGACGAGCATCGCGAGCACGCGGTCGAGCACGCGCGCGCCGAGCGCGCGATCGGTGCGCGGCGCGGGCGGCTCGGCGCCGTCGCGATAGTCGTACCAGCCGCGCCGCGTCTTGCGGCCGAGCCGTCCCGCCTCGACGAGCCGGCGCTGCGTGAGCGCGGGCCGGTAGCGCGGGTCGTAGAACATCGCCTCGAAGATCGAGACGCTGACGGCGTAGTTCACGTCGTTGCCGATGAAGTCCATCAGCTCGAAGGGGCCCATCCTGAACCCGCCCAGCTCGCGCATCGCCCAGTCAATCGTGGCGCAATCGGCGATCCCCTCCTCGAGCAGGCGCAACGCCTCGCCGTAGAAGGGACGCGCGATGCGATTCACGATGAAGCCCGGCGTGTCGGCGGCCACGACGGTGGTCTTTCCCCACGCGCCCAGCAGCGCACGGACGCCGGAGACGACGAGCGGGTCCGTCGTGAGCGCGGGCACGACCTCCACGAGCGGCATCACCGGCGCGGGATTGAAGAAGTGGATGCCGACGACGCGCTCCGGGTGCTTGCACGCCCCGCCGATCGCGGCCACCGCGAGCGACGAGGTGTTGGTGGCGAGCACCGCGTCGGCGGCGACGAGGCGCTCGAGCGTCGCGAAGAGCGCCTGCTTGGCGGCGAGCCGCTCGATGATGGCCTCGATGACGAGCCCGCACGGGGCGAACTGTTCCGACTGGCCCGCGCCGATCCCGGCCACATAGTGGATCCGCGCGAGCGCGGCGTCGGCCTCCGCCTGCGTGAGCCGCGCCTTCTCGACCTCGCGCGCCAACGCCAGGACGTGCGCATCGCGGGCGCGCTCGACGGCGGACCCGCTCTGGTCCGCCAGGATCACCGGGTGGGCGTGCACCGCCGCCACCTGCGCGATGCCGACGCCCATCGCGCCGGCGCCCACCACGCCGATCGTCTTCCCGGAGGCGTCCGCGCCCAGGGGCATCGTTCGCTAGCGCCCCGTGAAGCCCGGCCGGCGTTTCTCGAGGAACGCCTTCACGCCTTCGGCGTAGTCGGCGGTCTTCCCCGCCTCGCGCTGCAGCTCCTCCTCCAACTGGAGCTGCGCATCGAGATCCACGCCCAGCGAGCTGTTGAAGCCACGCTTGATGAGGCCCAGCGCGCGCGTCGGCATCGCTGCGAGCTGCCGCGCCGCGGCGCGCGCCGTCTCGAGCAGCGACCCGGGCTCGCACACCCGGTAGATCAGCCCGAACTCGAGCGCCTGGGCCGCGGTGATCTTCTCCGCGAGCATCGTGAGCGCCGCCGCGCGCTGCAGGCCGGCCAGGCGCGGCAGGATGAAGGTGCCGCCACTGTCGGGAATCACGCCGAGCTTCGCGAACGACTGCACGAACGTGGCGTCCGTGGACGCGAAGGTGATGTCGCACGCGAAGGCGAGGTTCGCGCCCGCCCCGGCGGCGACCCCGTTCACCGCGCACACCACCGGCTTCTCGAGGGTGCGAATGGCGCGGATGAGCGGGTTCCAGCTCTCGCGTACGATGTCGCCCAGGTCGGGGAGGATGCCGTCCGTGGGCAGCGCCTCGGCGAGGTCCTGGCCGGCGCAGAAGCCGCGGCCGGCGCCCGTGAGGAGTACGGCCCGCACCCCGGCGTCGGCGGCGAGCGCCGTGAAGCGCTCCGTGAGGGCACGCGCCATTGCCCGGGTGACGCTGTTGAGCACCTCCGGCCGGTTGAGCGTGAGCGTCGCCACGGCGTCCGCGGTGGTGCCTGTCACGAACTCGTCGGCCATGTGTGGAAGATACTGCGCGCGGTCGGTCCTCGGTCGTCGAGGGGCATCTCGGGGCGGTGGGCGCCCCGGACCGGGCGGGACCTCTCGCGGGGTATTAACGTTTGCCCAGCGTCAACCGTCCTTCCGACGCCGGTGTCAAAACACCGGCCGCTCCTCTTCTCCCGGTTCCGTCACATGCGACGCTTCCGCCCCGCCCGGCGCTGCCGTGGGCGCCGTTCCGGCTTCACGCTCATCGAGATCCTGGTGGTGATCGTCGTGATCGCCATCCTGGCGACGCTCGTCGCGCCGAATGTCTTCCAGCACGTCGGCGCCGCGAAATCGGCGACCGCGAAGTCGCAGATCGAGATGCTCGGTGCCGCGCTCGACGCCTACCGCCTGGACAACGGGAGCTACCCCACCACGCAGCAGGGGCTCTCCGCGCTCTGGGAGAGGCCCGCCGTGGACCCGCCGGCGAACTGGCGCGGCCCGTACCTCCGGAAGCCCGTGCCGCCCGATCCGTGGAACCAACCGTACCTGTATCTCTTTCCCGGCGAGCAGAACCCGCAGGGATACGACCTCCTCTCCTACGGCGCCGACGGCAGGCCCGGCGGTGCGGGCGAGGATGCCGACCTGGTGAGCTGGAAGTAACCGCCCCGCCCCCGCCATGCCGACCTACGCGTACCAGGCCGTCAGCGGCTCGGGCAAGCGCCTGCGCGGACTGGAGCAGGCCGCGAGCCCCGGTGCGCTCTCGCGCACGCTCGAGGAGCGGGGGCTCCTGGTGCTCGAGGTGGCGGAGTCGAGCGATCTCGCGGGCGGCGGCTCGTTCTTCCGGTTCGGGCGGCGGCGGGAGGTGCTCGAGGTGACGCGCGCGCTCGCGTCGCTGCTGCCGGTGGGGATGCCGCTCGCGCAGGCATTGCACGCGGCGTCCGGCGTGGCCACGGGCGACGTGCGCGCGGCGCTCAACGAAGTGCGCTCGCGCGTGGAGCGCGGCGAGACGCTCTCCGCCGCGCTCGGCGGGCATCCGCGGATCTTCCCGCCGCTCTACGCCGGACTCGTGCGGGCCGGCGAGCGGAGCGGCGACATTGACAGCGCGTTCGCGCGCCTGGCCGACCAGCTCGAGCGGGAGGAGCAGCTTCGAAGCCGCATTCTCTCGGCGGCGCTCTATCCGCTGGTGCTTGCGTGCGTGGGGACCGTGGCGGTGACGGTGCTCCTCTTGTTCGTGCTCCCGCGGTTCGTGACGCTCCTCGAGAACAGCGGGGCACGGCTCCCACCGTCCACGACGTTCCTGCTTTCGATCTCCGCGACGCTGCACCAGTTCTGGCCCGTGCTCCTCCTCGCGCCGCTCGGCCTCGCGCTCGGCGCCGCGTGGATTCGCAACACGAAGGAGGGTGCGCGCTTCTGGGCGGTGACGCTCCTCTCGCTCCCGCTCGTGCGTACGCTGCGTCGCTTCGCGCTCAGCGCCCGCTTCGCGCGGCTCGTCGGCGTGCTGCTGGGCGGCGGCGCGCCGCTCCTCCAGGCGATTGACGACACCATCGAATCGCTCGCCGACCCCGTCGCGCGCGACGACGCCGCGCGCATCCGGACGAAGGTCCGCGACGGCAGCTCGCTCAAGAGCGCGGTCTCGGAGAGCGCGGTGTTTCCGCCGCTCCTCGCGCAGCTCATCGGCGTCGGCGAGGACGCGGGCCAGCTGCGCCCGTTCCTCCTCAAGGCCGCCGACATCTTCGAGGAGCGCACGGAGCGCGCCACGCAGCGGATGGCGACGCTGCTCGAGCCGGCGATGATCGTGACGTTCGGCGCCTGCGTGGCCTTCGTGGCGCTCTCGCTGCTGCAGGCGATCTACGGCATCAACGCGAGCTCGTTCCGGTGAAGCGCGCGCGCGGCGGGTTCACGCTCTGGGAGATGGCGATCGTGCTCGCCGTGATGGCGATCGCCGCGGTGCTGGTCGCGCCGGCCATCACGCGGCTCGGCGAGAGCCCACCGCCGAGGATCGCCGACGCGGTGCTCGCGCTCCTCCGCGACGCGCGCAAGGCCGCGATTGATCGCAACGCGACGGTGACGCTCCGGCTGGATCCCGTCTCCGGCCGTTATCGCGCCGACACCACGGGCGTCGCGGGCACGGGGCTGCTCGCCGAGGGGACGCTCGCGCTCGGCGCGACCGAGACGCTGGTGACCGACCGCGCCCGGCTCGTCTACCTCTTCCGCCCCACGGGCGCGGCATTCGCCGACACCGTGCTCGTGCGCGGCGCCGGCAAGACGGTGCTGGTCTCGGTGGACCCCTGGAGCGGGGTGGCGAGGACCGATGCGCGGTAGGCGGGGGATCTCGCTCTTCGAGGCGGTCGTCGCGGTGACGATCGTCAGCCTGACGGCCGTGAGCGCGCTCGCCGCGGTGGGCGCCGAGATGAAGACCGCCGAGCGCGCCCGCCGCGCGCTCGAGGTCGAGGCGCTCGCGACGCACCGGCTCGACTTTCTCGCGCTGCTCAACGACCGCGAGCTGCAGAGTCTCCCGGACTCGGTCGCGAAGGGGAAGTTCGACGCGCCGCTGGACACATACACGTGGGAGACGACGTCGCGACCCGTGAGCACGCAGGCCGGCGTCTACGAGGTGCGCGTCACGGTTTCGTGGAACGGCGGCTCGTACACGCTGCGCAGCGCGCTCTACCGCCGGCCGCCGCTGGCCACGCGCCGATGACCCGCTCACGGCGCGCGGGGATGACCTTCATGGAGCTGCTCGTCGGGCTCACGCTCACGGGCGTGATGGCGGCCGCGGGGGTCGCCGCCTTCGGCTCGATCATTGACCACCGGCGCGTCATCAAGGAGTCCACGGTGGCGATGGAGCGCGCGGCGGCGCTCCGCGAGCTCCTCGGCGTCTGGATCGGTTCGGGCACTCCGCTGATCCAGCAGGGCGGCGTGCCACGCATCG
This sequence comes from Gemmatimonadaceae bacterium, assembly GCA_035286465.1. Lineage (GTDB taxonomy): Bacteria > Gemmatimonadota > Gemmatimonadetes > Gemmatimonadales > Gemmatimonadaceae > Fen-1231. Next base: position 198,243 of record DATEDF010000089.1, read on the forward strand.
GCGGGCGGGCCTCGAGCGTCACGGCGGTGAGCCAGACGATCAGCGCCGCGGCGTCGAGCGGCGACGAGCTCTCCTTCGTCACCACGGCCCTGACGCCGGCGCTCACGCCGAGCATCCGGATGCGGCTCTTCATTGACGCGGACGACGGCACGCCCGAGCGCGGGCTCACCATCGAATATCAGGCGAGCAACCAGTCGCCGCTGGTGCGCCGCGAGCTGGAGCCGTCCATCGGCGCGCTCAAAGTGGAGTACCTCGACCAGCGCACCAATCGCTGGCGGCCGGCGTCGGAGGCCGCGGCGATCCAGCCGATCGCGCTGCGGCTCGCGCTCTTTCCGCCCGAGCACGGCGAGCTGCCGCCGATGCTGCAGGTACCGCTCATCTTCCGGTTCCAGCAGCCGTGAAGAACCGCCGGGGGGTGGCGCTGCTCGCGGCGCTCTGGCTCGTCGTGGCGATCGCGGTCGTGACGCTGCAGTTCAGTCTCGACGCGCAGGAGCGACGTGCGCTGGGCCTGGCCGCGGCGGAGCGCGGGCAGGCGCGGGCCGCGGCGGCTGGGGCGCTGGCGGTGATGCAGGCGCGGCTCGACTACGCCTTGCGCAGCGCGCCGCGGGGGCGCGGCAATGTCGCGGCCCTGCGCTCGTCGGACCCCTGGCTCGGCGTGGACTCCCTCTACTCCGGCCAGCTCCTCGTGGACAGCATCGCCGTAGACGTGCGGGCGAGCGACCTCGGCGCGCAGCTCAACGTGAACACGCTCACGGAGGATGAGCTGCGCACGTTCTTCGGCTTCCTCCTGCGCCGCGCGGACGTGGCCGACGAGCTGGCGCAGTCCATCTTCGACTGGCGCGACGCGGACGACATACCGCGGCCGCGCGGCGGCGAGCGGGATCAGTACGTCAAGGAAGGGATGCTCAGCATCCCGGCGAACGCGCAGTTTCGCGAGGTGGACGACCTGCTCCAGGTGCGGAGCATGACGCCCGAGATCCTGGCGACGGCGAAGCCGTTCCTCTCGACGCGGGCGGCGGCGACGATCAACCTGAACACCGCGCCGCCCGAGGTGCTGCGGGTGCTGCCCGGGATGAGCGACGCGATCCTGGCGACGATCCTGGGCCTGCGCGCGCAGGGACGCCGCATCACCTCGGTGCAGCAGGTGATGCAGACGATGCAGCGCGGCCGGATGCTGACGGGGCCGCAGGCCGCGATGACCCAGCAGGCCACTCAGCGGCTCGCGTCACGCGCGACCGTGGAGACGAACCAGGTGCAGCTCGTCCTCACGGCGCGTTCGGCGCCGCCGGCACAGCCGGTGCGCCTGCTGGCGATCCTCCAGCGCGCGAGCAACGCCGGCGGGCCGTTCGCGCTGGTGGAGTGGAGGGAGTGGTGACCAGCGCCGGCCGCGGCCGCGGAAGCACACGCGTGGTCGGCGTGGCCCTCTCGCCGGAGGCGCTCGTCGTCGCCGGCGCGCGCTCGGGCGACGGCCGGATGACGCCGCGGCGGCTCACGCTCGAGCCGATGAACGGCGGGAACGGCGTGGAGTGGCCCGCGCTGCGCGTGGCGTTCGCGGAGCTCGCGGGCACGCTGGGCGGTTCCGGCGCGCGGCTCGCCGTCGCGCTGCTGCCGCCGCTCGCCGAGGTGCGGCGCCTCGAGCTGCCGCCGATGCGTGACGAGGAACTCCGGCAACTGCTCGCGCGAAGCGCGACGCGCTACTTCGTCGGTGTGCGGGGAAGCGCGGTCGTGGGGTCGAGCAGCGCGCCGCGGAGAGCGCGCGCCGCCCTCGCGCGCGGCACGGCGGCGCCGGGCGCCGTGGGCGCGGCGGCTCCGGCGCGGCTCATCGCGGCGATTCACGGCGCCGCGCGCGACGCGGGACTCGCGATCGCGTCCATCTCGCCCGCGGAGGGCGCGTGGGCCGCGGCGGCCGCGGCGTTCTGGCCGTCCGCCGGGCGCGGCGCGTTCCACCTTCTCGTGACGCACGACGACCGCACCGACCTGCTCCTGCTCGAGGACGGACGGCTCGCCGGCGTGCGCCACTTCCGCGCGGGCGCCGCCGACGCGGCGCTCGTCGCCGACGCGTTGCGGCCCGCCGCGGGCGCCGCGGGCGCCGCGGGCGCCGCGGGCGCGTCCGGGATCGTGCGGGCGGCGGCCATCGGGCGGGCGGAGCCGAAGCGGGAACTCGCACGCGCGCTCGGGTCGCACGGCCTCGCGCTGGCACCGGCTGGCGCCGAGTGGGCGGAGGCCGCCGACGCGCCGTCTCTCGCGGCGGCCCTGTTCGCCGGGCCCGACGCCGCGCCGCTCCTCGTGAGCGACGAGGTGCGCGCCGAGCGGCGGGTGGAGGCCCGGCGCGCCACGCGCTTCATCGCCGGCACGGCGGCCGCGCTCGCGCTCCTCGCCGCGGCGTTCGAGTTCTGGGGTGTCCAGCGCGAGCTCGGCGCGGTGCAGGCCCAGCGCGCGGCGCTGCGGCCGCAGATCTCGTCCACGCTCGTCGGCCGCACGACGGTCGAGACCGCGTTCCGGCAGCTCGCCTCGCTCCGCGCCGCCGAGCGGACGGCGCCGGACTGGGCCGGGATCCTCGCGGCCCTGAGCGAGCACGTGCCCGAGGACGCGTTCCTGACCGCGTTCCGCGGGCGCGGCGACTCGGTGGTGGTGGACGGCCTCGCCGCGCACGCGGCCCGCGTGTTCGACGCGATCGAGCGGACGCCCGGCCTCACCGGCGTGCGCGCCGCCGCGCCGGTGCGCCGCGAGGCGCCGAGCGGCGGCGGCGCGATGGAGCACTTCACCATCGCCGCGCGGCGCACCGCGGGCCCTGCCGAGCGCGCGCCGGCGGGCGCGCGGGCCAACGCGAGCGCCGCGCGCGGCCCCGCCGCCGCGCCGGCGAGAGCGCTGCCGTGAAGTTCTCCGAGATGACGGCGCGCGACCGCCGCGCGGTGCTGCTCGGCGCCGCCGTGCTCGCCCCCGCGCTGCTCTTCATCTGGGGGGTGCGGCCGTTCGTCGCCGCGCTTCGCGACGCGCGGGAGCGCCTCACCGTCGAGCGCGAGACGCTCGCGCGCGAACGCGCGGCCGTGTCGGCCGCGCGGCAGAACCCCGCGATGCAGCACGCCGCCGACTCCGCGATGCGCGCCACCCTGCCCCGGCTCTTCGCCGGCCGTGACGACGTGATGGCGAGCGCCGAGCTGGCGTCATACCTCGGCGACGTCGCACGAGCGCACAAGGTCTGGCTGCAGGATGCGTCCACCCGCCCCGCGACGACGGCCGACGGCGGCGTGCGCGTACTGCACGTGGAGATCCGCGCCGAGTCCGACTTGCAGGGCATCCTCTCGTTCCTCCAGGCGCTCTCGCGTGGGGAGAAGCTCGTCCGCGTGAACCGCGTGGACCTCTCGAGCCAGCCAAGCCGGATCGGCGAGGAGGACGCGGAGACGCTCGCGCTCTCCGCAAACATCTCGGGGTTCGCGATTCCGGCCGGCGAGGCCGCGCCGGGCGCGGCCTCGACCAGCTCATCCGCCACCGCCACCAGCAGCGCCGCGCCCTCGAGCGTGCCGGCGCCGCGAGGCGCACCGTGATGGACCGCGAACTGATGGGGTGGCCGCGGTTCCGGTGGGCGAGCGCCGGGCTCGCCGTCGCCGCGGCGCTCGCCACGTGGACGCTGCTCCGCGCGGTGCGGGTCGCCGACGTGCCCGACGCCGCGCCACCGGCGTTCGTCGCCGAAGGGGCGCTCGCGCTCCGGAGCGACGTCGCCCCGGTGAACGTGCGCGCGGCGGTGGAACGCGATCTTTTCGCGCCCGACCGCAGCGCGCCGGCACAGCGCTACCGCCTGCCGGGCGAGGACGAGCCGTCGGACCTCGCGGGCGAGCCGGCCACCCCCGTCGTGCTCGGCACGGCGATCGCGGGCCCCGGGCGCAGCTTCGCGACGTGCCAACTTGGAGACGACCGGCCGATCATCGTCCGCGTGGGCGACAAGATCGGTGAATACACCGTACGGACCATCGAGCGCGGACGCGTGGTGTTCACGACCGCGAACGGCTCGCGCCTCGAGGTTCTCGCGCTCAGGCCAGGATCCTGACCATGAAACGCTCACGTCGCTCGCTTTTCGCGCCGGTGCTCGCCGTGCCGGCCCTCGTGGCGCCGGCCCTCGTGGCGCTGGCCCTCGTGGCGCTGGCCCTCGCCGCGCCCGCCCTCGGCGCCCAGCGAGGCGGCCAGCCGCCGGTTCCTCCCGCACAGCAACCGCCCAGGCCGGGCGATACCACGCTGGTCCGGCGGACGCCCGACGGCTTCGTGCTCGACTTCCAGAACGTGGACATCAACGTGGTCCTCGCCGCGATCGCCGAGGCGGGTGGGCTCAACGTGACGTATGCCAACATCCCCAACCGCCGCGTGACGCTGCGGATGGCGCAGGCCGTCACGAAGGAGCAGGCGCTCGACGTGCTGCGCGGGGTTGTCGAGTCCAACGGCCTCAAGATCACGGAATCGGCGGCGCTCATCCGCATCGAGGGGCCACCGCCGACGCCGACACTCACGCCGCAGCAGCAACTGCAGCAGGCCGCCCAGCAGCAGCCGCAGCTCCGGCTCTACACGTACCGTCTCAAGCACGCCAATGCCACGCAGCTCGCGCCGGTCCTGATGAGTCTCGTGACGGGCACGACGGGCGTGACCGGTGTGACGGGCGTGGGTGGGCGGGCCGGCGTGCCCGGCCTCACGATCTTCGGTGGCGGGGTGCCGGGGGCGGCGGGGGCCGCGGCGCCCGCGGCGCCGGGCGGCGGGCGCGCGGGGGGCGGGCGCGGCGGCGACGTCGTGATCCTCCCGCAGGTGCAGGTTGCGCCCGGCGGTGGCCGCGGCGGCGGCGCCGCGGCCCAGGCACTCGTACAGGCGCTCCAGCAGCAGGTGCTCCAGCAGGCGCTCGGCGTCGGGCCGCTCTCGACGTCGGCCGCGGAAATCCGCATCGTCGCGGAGGAGTCCACGAACTCGCTCCTCGTGCGCGCCACCGAAGCCGACTGGGTGCTGATCCAGCAGGTGCTTCAGGCGGTGGACCTCCGGCCGCTGCAGGCACTCATCGAGGTGACGATTGCGCTCGTGCAGCGCACGCACGATCTCAACGTCGGCATCTCGGGCAGCCAGACACGCGCGCGCGGCACCTCGCCCAGCGCGCCGGTGGACACGACGCTGCTCCTCGCGTCCGCCGCCACGGCGCGCGACTTCGTGTACCTCCTCACGGGCGGCAAGGGGACGATCAACTACAAGGTGGCGCTCAACGCGCTGCAGACGCGCGGCAACGTGAAGGTCCTGTCGCTCCCTGTCATCATCGCGCAGAACAACAAGGAGGCGCTCCTCAACGTCGGCTCGAGTGTGCCGTTCGTGCAGATCACGCAGAGGTCGGGGATTGACCCCACGGGGACGGTACAGACCATCCAGTACATTGACGTCGGCACGACCCTCACGATCACGCCGACGATCAACCCCGACGGCTACGTGAACCTCGCGGTGAAGCAGACCAACAACGCCGCGACGAACGACGTGCAGTTCAACGCGCCCGTGATCAGCAAGCGCGAGGCGACCACGACGATCTTCATTCGCGACGGGCAGACATCGGTGATTGGCGGGCTTTCCGACGCGACGCAGGACCGCTCGACGTCGGGCATCCCGTTCCTGAGCCGCATTCCGTTCATCGGCGGCCTGCTCTTCGGGAACACCACGCGAACCGAGGACGTGAGCGAGCTGTATCTCTTTCTCACGCCGCACATCATCTCGAGCGACGAGGACATTGACCGACTGCGCGAGGCGGTGAAAGGGCAGAGCGAGCTGCTGCAGGGCGTCAACGTCGAGGCCCGGATCGTGCCGAAGGGCGACACGATCCAGATCGGCACGCCGACCCGTCCGCGTCCCGATTCCGCGGCCAAGGCGAGGCCCGACAGCGCGAAGCGCCCGCCGGGCGACAGCGTGAAGAAGCGTCCGCCGGCGGACTCTGCGCCCGCGCGCGCGGCGACGCGTGGGGGCCGCGCCGGTCGCGCCGGCCGCGCGGACACCCACGCCCGCACGATGAGCATCCGCGGATGACCGTCGTCAACGGCCCGCGCGCCGCCGAGCACTCCGCGACGGAGCTGCTCGAGATCGAGCGCCTGACCGCGGCGCTCACCGCCGACTGGCTCGAGCAGCACGCGGTGCTCCCGCTCCGGCTCGAGAACGGGCGCCTCGCGGTGGGCACGTGGGCCGACCGCGTGGACCCGCTCGCGCTGGACGATCTCCGGCTCCTGTTCAACGCCGGAATCCACCTCGAGCGCTACAGCGAGCACGACCTCCGGAGCGCGATCCGCCGCGTCTACGCGCAGGACGCGACGACGGCCGAGGGCCTGATCGCGGGGCTCTTGGGCGAGGGCCGCGCGCTCGACGTCGAGGAGATCCCGCTCGACGACCTCCTCCACCTCGCCAACGAGGCGCCCGTGGTGCGCCTCGTCAACCTCCTCCTCATCGAGGCACTGGAGGCCCGCGCGTCGGACGTGCACCTCGAGGGCTATCAGGACGGGCTCCGGGTGCGCTACCGCATTGACGGCGTGCTCCAGAACGCGCCGTCGCCGCCACCGCACCTCACGGCGGCGATCGTGAGCCGCGTCAAGATCATGGCCGAGCTCGACATCGCCGAGCGCCGGCTGCCGCAGGACGGGCGCATCCGGCTCCGGCTGCAGAACCGGCAGGTGGACGTGCGCGTCTCGACCGTGCCCACGCTGCACGGCGAGAGCGTGGTGCTCCGGCTGCTCGACAAGGAGCGCGGGCGCATCTCGCTCAGCGAGCTGGGCATGGCGCCCGACACGCTCGAGCTGTTCAGCGAAGTGATCTCGCGCCCGCACGGCATCGTGCTCTCGACGGGCCCGACGGGCTCCGGCAAGACCACGACGCTCTACGCCGCCGTCGAGCTGATCCGCACAGGACGCGAGAAGATCCTCACGGTCGAGGACCCCGTCGAGTACGAGCTGGCCGGCGTGCCGCAGGTGCCCGTGAACGAGAAGGTGGGCGTGACGTTCGCGAGCGCGCTCCGGTCGCTGCTCCGCCAGGACCCGGACATCATCCTCGTGGGCGAGATACGCGACGCGGAGACGGCGCAGATCGCGACGCAGGCGGCGCTCACGGGGCACCTCGTGCTCTCCACGCTGCACACCAACGACGCGCCGACGGCGCTCACGCGGCTCCTCGACCTCGAGGTGGCCGCGTACCTCGTGGCGAGCACGGTGGACGCGGTGCTCGCGCAGCGGCTCGTGCGGCTGATCTGCGCGCACTGCAAGGTCGAGACGGCGCCCGGCCGCGCGGCGGCGCGCCGGCTCGACGTCGCGGCGCTCGGGCTCCAGAAGGTCTGGAAGGGCGACGGGTGCGACGAGTGCCGCGGCACGGGCTACCGCGGCCGCACGGGGATCTACGAGCTGCTCGTGATGGACAACGAGCTGCGCATGGAGGTGCAGCAGCGGCGCGGGTCGGAGGAGCTGCGCGCGCTCGCGATCCGGAAGGGGATGCGCACGCTGCAGGACGACGGGCTCCGGCTCGTGCGCGCGGGCGTCACGACGCTGGACGAGGTGCTGCGCGTGGCGCGGGCGTAGCGGTCCGGCGCGACCGTGCGCCCACGGCCGACGTGGCGCTGGGCCCGCGCCACCCTCACATCGCCGCCACCTCCACCTGCGCGAGCATCGCGCGGAGCGTCCGGAGCGCGTGCAGCTCCTCGTCGGGGATCCGCACGTCGAACTCCTCCTCGATCCCCGCGACGATGCGCAGCAGCGAGAGCGAATCAATGCCCATCAGCTTCTGGAGATCGTCGTCGAGACCGAAGCCCTCCGTGCGCTTCAGCGTGACGGCCGCGACGACGTCGCGGATGATCTGCTCGGGCGAACGGTCGGCGTTCATGACGGTTCCTCGCGCGCGGGTTCGAGTCGCTTGACGACCTCCACGTAGTGCCGCTTGCGCCGGTTCGTCGCCTGCTCGGAGTACAGTTCGCGGAAGAGCCAGCGCAGTCCCGATTCGAGCTCGTCCACCGTCATCTGTTTCGGCGTGAAGTTCACGTCGAAGAGCGTGCAGCGATCCCAGAACCGCTCCTGGAGCAACCGCCCCTCGCGCTTGAGGCGGTCGTAGAGCCGCGTGCCCGGGAATGGCGTGAGCACGGTGACTTGCACCTCGATCAGCCCCGATTCGCGCACGAAGTCGTTCACCTGCTCGAAGATCCCGGGCGTGTCGGCGTCGAGCCCGACGATGAAGCATCCGTTGACGGTCACGCCGGCCGACTGGAGCGTGTCAATGGCCCGGAGATACTCGCCGCGCCGCTTCGCCTTCCAGTTCGAACGATCAATGCCGGCGAGGCTCTCGGCGCTTGGGCTCTCGAAACCGATGAGCACCTGGTAGCAGCCCGCGTCGTACATCAGCTTGGGCAGGCCCGGATGGTCGGCAACGCGCACATCGGTCTCCGTGAACCAGCGCAGGCCGAACGTCGCGAGCATCCGGAGGAACTCTTCGGACCACGCGCGATTGACGAAGGTGTTGTCGTCCGCGAATTCGAGGAATGGACGCTCGAAAAGCGAGACGACGCGCCGCAACTCGCGTTCGACCGCCGCGACCGGCTTCTGCTCGTACCGGGGCGTGAAGATCTTCGACGCCGCGCAGAAGTCGCAGTCGAGGGGGCAGCCGCGCGACGTCTGGATCGTGATACGGTTGTACGGTCGCCCCACGAGCAGGTCGAAGCGCGGCACGACCGGCTCGCGCTCCGCGTAGAATCCGCGGTTGGCGCCGCGGTAGACGGGGCGCATCGTCCCGGCCTTCGCGTCCTCGAGGAGCGCCGGCCAGACGTCCTCGGCGCCGCCGCAGACGACGGCGTCCACGTGCCCGAGCGCCTCGTCCGGCAGCAGCGACGCGTGCGTGCCGCCCATCACCACTTTCGCCCCGCGCGCGCGATAGCGGTCGGCGAGCACGTACGCCTCGTCGGCCTGGGCAGAGAAGGTCGAGATGCCGACCAGATCGAAGTCGGGCAGCGTCTCGGGCATCACGTCCACCTCGAGGTACGTCACGTCGTGCTCCGCCGGCGTGAGCGCGGCCACGACGAGCAGGCCGAGCGAGGGAAGCGACGCGATCACCTTTCCGCGATTGACGAAGCCGGGGAGCGTCACGCCGAGCTCGACGAGCTCCTTGCTGCGCACGCGTACGCCGGACATCGCGATGAGTCCGATTCTCATTGTGCCCTCCCCCTTCCGGTGAGGCCGACGCACACGAGCGTGACGCCGAGCAGTGTCGCGGTGGCCGGCAGCGGGAGCAGGTACTTCCAGCGCTCCTCGAAGGCCGCGACCGTCAGGACCACCGGCATCAGCAACCCCCCGGTGATCATCGCCCAGGAGGCGAGCGTCCGGCTGCCACCGGAAAGCGAGACGTGCGGCAGCTCGTGAGCGAACAGCACGTTCGTCACGCCGAGCGCCATCGCGGCGATGTGGGCGAGACGGAGCAGGCGGCGCGGCACGCCCGCGTAGTCAGCGAAGCGCTCCGGCGCGGGGAACGGGCCGTTGAAGGCCCAGAGCCCGAGGAGCATCCCGCCGGCGATGCCGGCCAGAAAGAGCGACCAGCCAAAGAGGCGGTTCCGGTCGCCATCCGTGTCGGTGAAAAGGGGCATCCTGCCTCCAGGTGGGAGAGACTGCGAGGAGGAAGGTGCGGGACGAGGCACGGTCAACCCATACGTCGGATGACGTAGAAGCGGAGGGAATACGACGTGGGCGATGGGCCACTGTCCGGTGCGGGCGTGACGCGGGTGGGGCCGCGACACCTCGCGCAGCACCGGCCCTCGCGCCCTCGCGCGTGCTCGCGTGCCCGCCCAGATTTCCCCTTCGATGGTTACCGCCGCCACGCGCGCCGCGCGCTCGCGCCCCGCCCCCGACCCCCGCTTCGACTGGCGCCGGATCGCCTACCACGCGCTCGTGTCGCGCGCCCTCGACGACGCCGAGGAGGCCACCAACCGGAACCGCGCGACCGTCCCGAAGGAGCACCTGATCCTCTACCAGTTCTCCGCGCGCGGGCACGAAGTGGCGCAGTGCATCCTCGGCGCCCTCCTCACCCACCGCCACGACGCGGCGGGCGCGTACTACCGCTCGAGGCCGCTCCTCCTCACCCTCGGGCTCTCCATCGAGGACGCGCTCGCGTCGCCCCTCGGCAGGTCCGGCGGTTTCTCCGACGGCCGCGACATCGGCGTCGTCTGCAACATGCCGAATCCCGACGGCGTGATCGTCCTGCCGATGGGTGGAGACGTCGGATCGCAGTACACGCCGTGCGCCGGCTGGGCCCAGGCGATCACCTACCACCGCGACGTCCTCGACGACCGGTCATACCGGAACGCGATCGCCGTGGTGTGCGGCGGGGAGGGCTCGGTCGCCACCAACGGCTTCTGGTCGGCGCTCACGATGGCGACCACGCTCAAGCTCCCGATGCTCTTCTACATCGAGGACAACGGCCTCGGCATCTCCGTGCGCGGCGAGCTGCAGACGCCCGGCGGCGACGTCGCGAAGAACCTCGCGTCGTTCGCGCAGCTCCTCGTGCGCGACGGCGACGGCACCGACCCGGCGGAGACGGCGCGGCTCCTGGCCGAGTGCGTGGACCACGTGCGCGCGGGCGCGGGGCCCGCGCTCGTGCGCCTCACCGTCCCGCGCATGTGCAGCCACTCGGGGCCGGACAACCAGAAGGGGTACCGCACGGAGGCGGAGATCGCCTTGGACGAGAAACGCGATCCGATGCCGAGGCTCCGGCGGCACCTCGTGCCCGCGACGATGTCGGAGCAGGAGTGGGCGGCACTCGAGCAGGAAGTGGAGCACGCCGTGCACGCGGCGCTCGCGGGCGCGCGCGCGCGGCCGGCGCCCGACGCGACGACGGTCGGCGCGTTCGTGTACGCCGACGACGCGCCGTCCACCGAGGAGGCATACGGCGGCCTCACACGCGCCGAGCGCGCCGCCCTCGGAGGGACCGACGTGCCGGCCGAAGGCGGCGAGCTGCTCCGCTTCGCCCAGGCCGTGCGGCGCACCCTCGCGCACGAGCTCGCGGTGAATCCCAAGGTGCTCGTGTTCGGCGAGGATGTGGGACGGAAGGGCGGCGTGCACCTCGTCACCGAAGGCCTGCAGCGGAAGTTCGGTGACCGGCGGGTGTTCGACACGTCGCTCTCGGAGGAAGGCATCGTCGGCCGGGCCGTGGGAATGGCGATCGAGGGACTGATGCCGGTCGCCGAGATCCAGTTCCGGAAGTACGCCGACCCCGCCACAGAGCAGCTCAACAACTGCGGCACGCTGCGCTGGCGCACGAAGAACCGGTTCGCGGCGCCGATCGTCGTGCGGATGCCGGGCGGGTTCGGGAAGGACGTCGGCGACCCGTGGCACTCGCTTTCCGACGAGGTGCGTTTCGCGCACGCGTACGGCTGGCAGGTGGCGATGCCGTCGAACGCGGCCGACGCCGTCGGGCTCCTGCGCGCGGCGATGCGGAGCCCGAACCCGACGATCTACTTCGAGCACCGGTCCCTCCTGATGACCGGCGACGGCAGCGCGCGCTATCCGGGCGACGATTACGTGCTGCCGTTCGGACGAGCCGCCGTGCTGCGCGAAGGGAGCGACATCACCGTCGTGAGCTGGGGTGCGATGGTGCATCGGTGCGTCGAGGCCGCGGCGCGCTTTGTTGATCGCGTCGAGCTGATTGATCTGCGCACGGTGGCGCCGTGGGACCGCGCCTGCGTGCTCGACTCGGTGAAGAAGACCGGCCGCTGCCTGATCGTGCACGAGGACAATCTCACGGCCGGCTTCGGCGCGGAGATCGCCGCGACGCTGGCGCAGGAGGCGTTCTGGTTCCTCGATGCGCCGGTGGAGCGATTGGCGCCTGAGGACATTCCGGCCGCGTACCACGCCGATCTGCTGAACGCCCTGATGCCGGGGGTGGAGGAGGTCGCCGGGCGGATCGAGGCCGTGCTGCGGGCGTAGGCAACGTACTCCGCTTGACGAATCGGGCTTCGCCGTCTAGGGTTCGAGCTTGTTGCGCGCGTGCTGCGCGCGGTCAACCGTCGAGGAATCGCCTGTGAAGACCCCGCTCCGCCACATCACCATGAACACCGCCGACCGGCTGATCCCGGTCCCGGCGTCCGTCGTCACGGGCGCCACGATGTTCACGCGTGACCGATTCGTCGGAGCAGGGCTGCGAACGTGAGCGCTCGCTAGCGCGCCAGCACGGACGCCAAATCGCCCCACCTGCGCCGACACGACCAGGTGGGGCGATTCCTTTTCTCCCGGAGCTTCCGCTCGTGTCTGACTTGCCTGAGAGCGTCGTAGCTGTTCCCTCGCGCGGCCGCCTCACGCGCCTCTGGTCCGAACTGCGCCTCGCCGCGCGCGGAACGAAACACGACTACACGACCGGCTCCATCGGCCGCGCGATCTTCCTCCTCGCCGTCCCGATGGTGCTCGAGATGGTGATGGAGTCGGTCTTCGCCGTGGTGGACATCTTCTGGGTCGCGCGCCTGGGCCCCGACGCGGTCGCCACGGTCGGGCTCACCGAATCGCTGATGGCGGTCGTCTACACGCTCGCCATCGGCCTCGCCATCGGCGCGACCGCCACCGTGGCGCGCCGCATCGGGGAGAAGAACCCCGACGCCGCGGCGCGCGCCGCAATGCAGGCGATCGGCCTGGGCGTCATCGTGTCGGCCACGCTCGGCGTCATCGGCGGCACGCTCGCGCCGCGCCTGCTCGGCCTGATGGGGGCGAGCCCGGACGTCATCGCGCAGGGCACCACGTTCGCGCGCGTGATGCTCGGCGGGAGCGCGAGCGTCTTCCTCCTCTTCGTGATCAACGCCGTCTTCCGCGGCGCGGGCGACGCGGCGGTGGCAATGCGCGTGCTCTGGCTCGCCAACGGGATCAACATCGTCCTGGGCCCATTGCTCATCTTCGGTATCGGTCCATTCCCGAAGCTCGGCGTGACCGGCGCGGCAATCGCGACGACGATCGGGCGCGGCACCGGCGTGCTCGTCGCGCTCAACCGCCTCGCGCACGATTCGGGGCACCTGATCGTGCGCCGGCACCATCTGAGGCTCGACGCCCGGGCGATGCTCCGGCTCGCGCGTCTCTCGTCCAGCGGCACGTTCCAGGTGCTCGTCGGCACGAGTGCGTGGATCGGGCTCATCCGCATCCTCTCCGGCTTCGGGAGCGTCGCGGTGGCGGGCTACACGATCGCCATCCGCATCGTGATCTTCGCGCTCTTGCCGGCGTTCGGGCTGAGCAATGCCGCGGCGACGATGGTGGGACAGAACCTCGGGGCGAAGAACCCGGAGCGCGCGGAGCGCGCGGTCTGGACCGCCGCGCGCCACAACCTCGTGTTCCTGGGAGTCCTCGGCCTCGTGTTCGTCGTGCTCGCCGGGCCGATCGTCGCGGCGTTCACGACCGATCCCGCGGTGCGCGCCGTGGGCTCGCTGGGGCTTCGAACCATCGCCGCCGGCTTCCCGTTCTACGCGTTCGGGATGGTGCTCACGCAGGCGTTCAACGGCGCGGGCGACACGTGGACGCCGACCGGGATCAACCTCGCGGTGTTCTGGCTCACGGAAATCCCGCTGGCGTGGGTGCTGTCCACGCGCACGTCGCTGGGCTCGACGGGCGTTTTCGTCGCGATCACGATCTCGTACTCGGTGCTCGCGGTGGTGAGCGCACTGCTGTTCCAGCGCGGGAGGTGGAAGCGGCGAGTAGTCTAGGAGGTCGGCCCGCCGAGTTTGGCCGAAACCGTTCGTCGGCTCAAGTCAGCTCTCGCCCCTTCGTCTCCGGAATCCACCGCCAGGTGATCGCCGCGAGCAGGTAGGCCGCGCCGGCCACGGCGAACGCGGCGGCGAACCCGCGACCCGCGGCGAGCGAACCGACCGTCCACGGCGCCGCCGCGCTCGCGATCCGCCCCGTGTTGTAGGTGAACCCCTGCGCGGTCGCGCGAATCGCCGTCGGATAGATCTCGGCGGTGAGCGCGCCGAACCCGCTGAAGCAGCCGGTGCCGAAGAACGCGACGAGCGGTCCCAACGCGAGCAGGGCGGCGGGCTCGCGCACCGCGCCGTAGAGCGGCAGGAGGCCGGCGGCCGCGAGCAGATACACGACATACGTGCGCTTGCGGCCCACGATGTCGCTCACGTACCCGAACGTGATGTAGCCGAGCCACATGCCCACCTGCATCGCCACCACGAACGCCGACATCCTGACGGCGCTGAGGCCGACTCCGCCCTGGCTCGCGGGCAGGGAGAGATAGGCGCCGATCCAGGAGTTGAGCCCCCACCAGCCGAAGAGCGTGCACGCGTTCATGAGCGTGACCGCCGCCGTGAGCGCCGCGAGCCGGCCGCGAAACATATCGGCGAAGCGCGCGGGCTGCCCCGCCGGCGCCGGCAGGGTGCCGCCCGCCGCGCGCCGCGCGTCGCGCTGCGCCAGCCAGAGCGCGGGCTCCTCCACGCTCCGCCGCACCCAGATGGTGAAGAGCGCGGGGAGCACGCCCACGAAGAACACCGCACGCCAGCCCCACGCGGGGAGCACGAGCCCCGTCACCGCGGCGGCCGCCGCGTAGCCGATCGCCCAGGAGCTCTGCATGAACCCGAGCGCCTTGCCGCGGTGTGCCGTGGGCCAGGTCTCCGAGACCAGCGCCGCTCCGCTCGCCCACTCGCCGCCCATCCCGAGCCCCAGGAAGATGCGGAACGCGACCAGCTGCCAGATCGTCTGCGCCGTGCCGCAGAGCGCCGTGAAGATCGAGTAGAGGAGAATGCTCCCCATCAACGCCCGGGTGCGGCCGAAGCGGTCGGCGATGAAGCCGAACATCAGGCCGCCGGCCGCGCCGGCGAGCAGCGTGACGGAGCCGAGGAGTCCCCCTTGCTGCTTCGTGAGCCCGAGATCGCCCATCAGCGTGGCGAGCACCATCGCGAAGAGCATCACGTCGAAGGCGTCGAGCATCCAGCCGAGCCCCGCGGCGACGAGCGCGCGGTGCGCGCGCCGGTCTCCGGAGTGCCACCACGCGAAGAGGCCTCGCTGCGCGCGGGTGGCCGCGTCCGCGTTCGTCACGAGAGAATCGGTTCCGGAGTTGAGGTCGCTCGGCCCGCTCAGATCGCCTTGAACTCGTCGAACGGTTGCTCGCACGCGTTGCAGTAGTGAATCGCCTTGCACGCGGTGGAGCCGAACTCGCTCCGGAGCACCGTGTTGCGCGAGCCGCAGTACGGGCACTGCACGGAGGCGCGGCGCCGCACGAGCGCGATCAGGCCGCCCTGCTCCGCGCGGCCGGGCGGCGCGATGCCGAAGCGGCGCAACTTCTCGCGCGCCTCCGCGCCGATCCAGTCGGTCGTCCAGGCGGGCGCGTAGACCGTCTCGATGGCGACCTCGGACGCGCCCCGGGCCTCGAGTGCGGCGCGCATGTCGTGCTCGAGCTCACGCATCGCCGGGCACCCGGAATAGGTCGGCGTGACGGTGATGCGCACCGCGCCGTCGTGCACGTGCACGTCGCGTACGATGCCGAGCTCCACCACGCTCACCACGGGCACCTCGGGATCCTTCACCGAGTCGAGGATCCGGAGCACCTCCTCGCGCGAGAGTTCGGTGCGCGTCACCACGACGCCCCCGGGTGCGAGCGCGCGACGATCTGCATCTCGGCGAGCAGGTGCCCGAGGAACTCGGTGTGGCAGCCCGTCCGTCCGCCGGTCGCCATCGGACCGTCGGCCGGCACGGCGAGCGTCGCGCGGTGCAGCACGTCGGCGACCATCTCCCGCCACTGCGCGCGGAGGGCCTCGTGGTCCACGCGAATGCCCTGCCTGGCGACCGCGGCGTCCACCGCGTCGGACTCGAACAGTTCGCCCGTGTACCGCCAGAGCTCATCGAGCGAGCGCTGCGCGCGCGCGTGGCTCTCTGCCGTGCCGTCACCGAGCTTGAGCATCCAGTCGCTCGAGTGGCGGAGGTGGTACTTGTCTTCCTTCAGCGCCTTGGCGGCGATCCCGGCGAGCGGCTTGTGCCGCGCGTGCTGCAGCGCGTCCCAGAGCAGCACGCTGTACGCATCGAAGAGGAACTGCCGGGCGATCGTGAAGCCGAAATCGCCGCGCGGCAGCTCCACGAGCTGGACGTTGCGGAAGGCGATCTCGTCGCGGAAGTACGCGAGGGCATCCGCGTCCCGTTCCCGTCCCTCGGCCTCGCCCGCGAGCGCGAGGAGCGCGCTCGACTGCCCGACAAGGTCGAGCGCGATGTTCGAGAGCGCGATGTCCTCCTCGAGGATCGGCCCGTGGGCGCACCACTCCGAGAGGCGATGGCCGAGCACGAGCCGGTCGTCCGCCAG
This sequence comes from Gemmatimonadaceae bacterium, assembly GCA_035286465.1. Lineage (GTDB taxonomy): Bacteria > Gemmatimonadota > Gemmatimonadetes > Gemmatimonadales > Gemmatimonadaceae > Fen-1231. The sequence goes on from DATEDF010000089.1 coordinate 214,524, forward strand.
ACGGAGCAGATGCTCGAAGGCGGCGTTCGCGACCCGCGCCTCGCGCGTGCCGGCGACTTCGGTGCGCGTCGTCAAAAGACGCGCACCCCGCGCGGCGTCTTGTAGAACTGCGGATGCCGGTACGCCTTGTCGTTCGCCGGATCGAAGAACGGGCCGGCGTCCCCCGGCGACGACGCGACGATCGCCGCGGACGGCACCACCCAGATGCTGATGGCCTCGCCGCGGCGCGCGTAGACGTCGCGGGCGTTCTGCAGCGCCTGCTCCGCGTCGGCCGCGTGCACGCTGCCGGCGTGCTCGTGCGGCGCGCCCTGCGCGCTCTGCGTGAAGACCTCCCAGAGCGGCCCCTCGCTGTCGGTGCCGACGGGGCTCGCGGCGCCCGCGTTGGCCTGCGGTTGCGCGTCCCGCGCGGTGGGCGCGCGCTTCCCCTCGCGCGCCGCCATCGCTACGCGGCCTCCGTCGCGCTCGGGCGATGCTTCTCCGCGTACGCCAGCGCGGCCTCGCGCACCCAGCGCCCCGCCTCGTGCGCCGCGCGGCGCGCGGCGAGCCGCTCCCGGTTGCACGGGCCGTTCCCCCTGATCACGCGCGAGAACTCGTCCCAGTCAATCGGCCCGAACGTCCAGTTCTCGGACCTCTCGTCGTACCGGAGGTCGGGATCGGGGAGCGTGAGGTTGACCGCCTGCGCCTGCGGCACCGTGAGGTTCACGAAGCGCTGCCTGAGCTCGTCGTTCGTCTTCCGCTTCACCCGCCACTTGAGCAGCTCGGCGGTGTTGGGCGACTGCGCGTCGCCCGGCCCGAACATCATCAGCGAGGGCCACCACCAGCGGTTCACGGCGTCCTGCACCATCGCGCGCTGCGCCGGCGTTCCGGACGCGAGCGTCGCGACGATTTCGTAGCCCTGCCGCTTGTGGAAGTTCTCCTCCTTGCAGATGCGGACCATCGCCCGCGCGTACGGCCCGTACGACGCCTTCGCGAGCACCACCTGGTTCACGATCGCGGCGCCATCCACGAGCCAGCCGATCACGCCGATGTCGGCCCAGGCGAGCGTCGGATAGTTGAAGATGCTCGAGTACTTCGCGGTGCCGTCGAGGAGCTGCTGCACCAGCTCGTGGCGATCCACGCCCAGCGTTTCGGTGCCGCAGTAGATGTAGAGTCCGTGTCCCGCCTCGTCCTGCACCTTCGCGATGAGGGAGAGCTTGCGGCGGAGCGAGGGCGCCCGCGTGATCCAGTTCCCCTCGGGGAGCATCCCGACGATCTCGGAGTGCGCGTGCTGCGACATCATCCGCACGAGCTGCCTCCGGTAGCGCTCCGGCATCCAGTCCTTCGGCTCGATGGACTCGCCGGCGGCGATGCGCGCCTCGAACGCGGCGAGCTGCGCCGGGTCCTCGGCGGAGGCGGGCGGCTTCGGCTCCATGGCCCGTAATCTACAGGCCCGACGGGAGGCTCGCGCTACGGCACCGACGTATACGTGAAGACCACCTGCACCGACGACAGCGGGTACAGTTTCACCGGGATGGTGAACGTTCCGATGGGCCAGGTGCTCGGCAGATAGTACGTGTGGCTTGCGCGGCCGGCGGAGTCGGCCACCTTGCGGACGTCGCCCGCCGCCGAGCCGAAGTCCACGAAGGCACCCGCAGCCGGCGATCCACTCGAGGTACGCGCCTCCACCACGAGAGGAAGTCCGAAATCTTGCCCGATCTGGACGGTCTGGTTGTTGCCGGAGACGATCACGAGCTGCGTGGCGCTCGTGTTGACCACGGCGACGGTGAGCACTGTCGTCGCCTGCGCGCCACCCGACAGCCGCGCGGTGATCGTTCGCGTGCCTGATGTGCTCGACGCGGTGAAGAGCGTGCTGGCCTGCCCGTTCGACGCGGTGGTGGCCGACGACGGGTTGAATGAATCGCCGGTGCCCGACGAGCTGAACGTCACGGCCTCCCCGCTCACGGGCTGGCTGTTGCCGTCCACGACCATCACCGTGATGGTGGAGGTTCCGCTCGGCGCGATCGCCGACGGCGCGAGCGACACGAAGCTCACCGTGCGCGTCCCCGAGGTGGCCGTCGCCGTGACTTGCAGCGTCGGCAGGCCCGTCGCGGAGACGTTGAGCGTCTGCTGGCCCACGTTGCTGCCCAACGTCCAGCGCGTCTGCGCGGTGCCGTCAGAGGCAGTGGTGGCACTCGCGGGAGTGACCGAGCCGCTTCCGACCGAGAAGGACACCGTCACGCCCGGTATCGGCACGCCGTCCGAAGCCACCACCTTGACCACGATCGGGTTCGCGAGCTGCGAGCCCGCGGGCGCGGACTGGCTGCCTCCCGACACGAGCTGAATCCCCGACGCGCCGAGGCTGACGTTCACGATGACGGTGTCGGACAGGCGATCGGTGTCCCAGACGCGCACCACGACCTTCGCCGAACCGCGCTTGTTCTGCGCGATGACGAGACCGGTAGCGTCACCCACGACGTTGACGATGCTGTTGTCCAGCGACTCCCACTCGAGAAGGGCGCCGGGAATCGGCGCGTTGTTCGCGTCGAAGGCCGTGGCGGAGAACTGGAACTGCTGGCCGGGACTGAGACTCGCCGAGCGAGGCGACGCCACGACCTTCGCGGCGTTGGCGCCTGGCCCGACAAACTCGGCGGTCGCGGTGACCGTCACACCGCCCTGGGCGTTGATGTCCCTCGCGGTGAACCGGATCGGCGCCACGGAGTAGTAGACGACACCAGCCGCGTTGAGTGCCTGCCCCTCGACTTCGTAGATCGCACCCTCGCCCTGCAAGGGGAACTCCACCTTGAAGGTGATCGAGGTCTCGTCCTCGACGACGTTCGGCGCGTTGTCCGGGTCGAAGGAGACCGTCTTGATCAGCGTGCGGCGGCTCGACGACCCGGCCGCGGCGGCAGGATCAACCTTGTAGATGTTGATCCGGACCAGGGCGACGTCGTCACCGGGCCCCGACGTCTGGTTCCCGACCTGCTGGAAGACCGCCTTGAACTCGAGCGTCGCGCGCGCGCCGGCGCCTGCACCCACCGGCTCGCGTCCGCACGACGCGACCAGGAGAGCGGTGGCAATGGCGAGCGCCGCAAGCGGCGAGGCATTCCGGAAAGACGTGTGCGCGGAGCGGAACATCGGTCATTCCCCGCGAAAGGGGTTACGGGCGCGCTGGCTCTCGGGGATACGGGATGCGCTTCCCTTATAGTGGGTTGCGCGGCCGAGCCGGGCAAGCGGGAGCGCCGCGCCCCTTTGTGAGGCGCATCACCCCGGCAGTAGATTTGGTGCGCAGGCCGCATCGCACCCCACCCGACGCGCGGGCCCACGCGGCACCGGGCGTTCGCCTTCCGCGGTTCCACCTTCGAACCTCCGTCCGCAATGCGCATAGCAGTCCCCCGGGAGCGTGCGCCGCGCGAAGCGCGCGTCGCGCTCGTCCCCGAGAGCGTGGCGAAGCTCGTCAAGAACGGCGCCACCGTCGCCGTCGAGCGCGCCGCCGGCCAGGCCGCCGGCTTTCCCGACGCCCAGTACGAGGCCGCGGGCGCGACCATCGCCCCGGACTTCGCCGCCGCCGCCACAGGCGCCGAGCTCCTCTGCAAAGTCCAGCCACCGTCGGCGGATGAGGCGTCCGCCGTCGCCGAGCGGAGCGCGCTCATCTCGTACTGGCCGAGCGCGGGCACTGCTGATGCGCTCACGGCGCTCGATCGCCGAGGGGTGCGCGTGCTGGCGCTCGAGCGGGTGCCGCGCATCACCCGCGCGCAGTCCATGGACGCGCTCTCGTCGCAGGCCACGGTCGCCGGCTACAAGGCCGTGCTGGTCGGAGCCACCGCGCTCCCCAAGATGCTCCCGATGCTCACCACGGCGGCGGGGACGATCGCGCCGGCCAAGTGCTTCGTCATCGGCGCGGGCGTGGCCGGGCTCACGGCGATGGCCACCGCGCGGCGCCTGGGCGCCGTCGTCAGCGGCTTCGACGTGCGCGCGGCCGCGCAGGAGCAGATCCTCTCGCTCGGCGCCACGCCGCTGAAGCTCGAGCTGGGTGAGGAGGCCGTGGGCGCCGGCGGCTACGCCAAGGCGCAGGCCGCCGACCAGGCGCTCGCGACGCAGCGCGCAATCCAGAAGCACGTCGCCGACATGGATCTCGTGATCTCGACCGCGGCGATCCCGGGCCAGCGGGCGCCGCTCCTCATCACCGAGGAGGCCGTGCGCGGGATGAAGACGGGCTCGGTGATCGTGGATCTCGCCGCGGAAACGGGCGGCAACTGCGCCCTCACGAAGCCCGGCGAAACGGTGGAGGCCGGCGGCGTGCGCATCCTCGCACCGCTCAATCTGCCGAGCCAGGCCGCGTTCCACGCCTCGCAGATGCTCAGCCGCAACATCCTGACGCTCATTCAGCACCTGACGAAGGACAACACGCTCGCGATTGACGCCGCCGACGAGATCGCGGGCCCCATGCTCGTGCGCCCGTAGACCCCTGCCATCTGACGTCTGACGTCTGATGTCTGACGTCTGACGTCTGACATCCGCCCCCATGACCCAGATCTTCCAGCTCTACGTCTTCATCCTCGCGGGCTTCGTCGGCTTCGTGGTGATCAATCGCGTGCCGCCGCTCCTGCACACGCCGCTGATGTCGGCGACGAACGCCATCTCGGGCATCTCGCTGGTGGGCGCGATCGTCGCCGCCGGCGGGCAGTACGGCCGCCTCGCGACCATCCTCGGCTTCATCGCGGTGGTGTGTGCGGCCACGAACGTCGTCGCCGGCTTCCTGATCACGGACCGGATGCTGGCGATGTTCAAGGGGCCGCCCAAGGCAAAGGCCGAGCTGCCGAAGTCGGAGGCCGGGACGCCGAAGCTGGAGACCGGAACGCCGACGCCGGAGGCCGCCAAGTGATCACCCCGGCCTTCCCCGCCCTCCTTCTCGCCGCGGCCGACGCGGGATCGGAGGGCACGCGCGAGCTGTTCATCCAGGGCACCTACCTCATCGCGTCCGTCCTCTTCATCCTCGGCCTCCGCTCGCTCACGCGTCCCGCGAAGGCCCGGCTCGGGATGCAGCAGGCGGCGCTCGGGATGCTCTTCGCCGTCGTCGGTACGCTGCTCAACGCACACATCCTGACCTACCAGTGGATTCTCATCGGGCTCGTGGTGGGCGCGATCGCGGGCTACCCGATGGCGATGAAGGTGCCGATGACGGCAATGCCGCAGTTCATCGCCTTCTCGCACGCCTTCGGCGCGATCGCGGCGACGCTCGTGGGCGTCGTCGAGTACCGCTCGCTGCACGGCGCGTCCGGCGCCGAAGGGCTCATGAGCACGGGGCTCACGCGCGGGCTCGCCGCGGCGCTCGGGCTCGAGGTGCTCTTCGGTGCGCTCACCGTGACGGGCTCCTTCATGGCGTTCGGCAAGCTCCAGGAACTGATCACGGGGCGGCCGATCACCTTCAAGGGGCAGAACGCCGTGAACCTCGCGCTCATCGGCGTGGCGCTCACGGCGCTCGTGCTCCTGGTCGTGAACCCGGCGAACGTCGCGGCCTTCTACACCGTGCTGGCGCTCGCGCTCTTCCTGGGCGTCTCGATGGTGCTCCCCATCGGCGGCGGCGACATGCCGGTGGTGATCTCGCTCCTGAACTCCTACGCCGGGCTGGCGGCGGCCGCGACCGGGTTCTCCATCGGCAACAACGTGCTCATCATCGCCGGCGCGCTCGAGGGCGCGGGCGGCTTCATCCTCTCCGTCATCATGTCGAAGGCGATGAACCGCTCGTTCGGCAACATCATCTTCGGTGCGTTCGGCGCGCCTCCGGCCAGCACGGCGAAGATCGGCGCGCCGCGCGAGACGAAGACCATTTCCGTCGAGGATGCCGCGACCCAACTCGCGTACGCGTCATCGGTCGTGATCATCCCCGGCTACGGGATGGCGGTCGCGCAGGCGCAGCACGTCTGTCGCGAGCTGCACGAGCTGATCCAGAAGAAGGGCGGCGCGGTGAAGTACGCCATCCATCCCGTCGCGGGACGGATGCCGGGCCACCTGAACGTCATCCTCTCCGAGGCGGGGATTGACTACGGCGCGCTGCTCACCGACGTGGACGACGCCAACCGCGTCCTGCAGACCGCCGACATCGCCGTGGTCGTCGGCGCGAACGACATCGTGAATCCCGACGCCGACGACGACAAGTCGAGCCCGCTCTACGGCATGCCGATCTTCCGGCCGTGGACCGCGCGCGTGGTGTTCGTCAACAAGCGCGGCAAAGGCACGGGGTTCAGCGGCGTCGAGAATCCGCTCTTCTATCGCGACAACACGCTCATGCTCTACGGCGACGCGAAGACGGCGCTCGGGAATCTGGTGAAGGAGATCAAGGCGCTGGACGAGGGGCATTAGCCCGCGGGCGGCGGCAGCCGCCGGGCGCGCCCTGCACGCGGGCGGGCGCGCCCGCCGCCTCAGGCGTTGTAGATCTTGCCGCGCTTCGCCCGGTACAGCTCGAGAACCGCGCGCGCCTCCTCGCGCAGCACGCCGCGAACGATCGTGACCCCGCGCTCCTCGAGATAGCGGTACGACTCCGGAAACACCGGCCCCTCCTCGAAGGCGAGCCGCGTCGCGTCGGCGCGCGCGGCGCCGCAGACGAGCCGCGTGACGCCGCTCCAGAGCACGGCGCCCAGGCACATCGCGCACGGCTCGCACGAAGAAACCAGTTCGTGCGGCGGCAGCCCATCCGCGGCGAGCGTGAAGGAGCCCAGCCGCCGCTGCGCCATCATGAAGGCGACCATCTCGCCGTGCAGCGTGCAGTTGGTGAGCCGGACGACGGAGTTCATCCCGACGGACACCAGGCGCCCCGTCGCTGATTCCACGACGAGCGCGGCGAACGGGCCGCCGGTGCCGCACTCGACGTTGGCGCGCGCGAGCGCGATGGCGAGGCGCATCCGCTCCTCGTCGGTCGCGTAGGCGCGGCTCCAGTCCACCACGTCGTCAACCCACGGGGGGTACGCGATCTGGACAATCGGGTGCGACAGAGCGGGCTCCGGAGCGGGACGAGGAGGGAAAGTTAGCGGTTCAAACCGTGCCCGGGGTGTCGCCTGTCGAAGTGGTGGCACCAATCCTCGACGGCCCCCGTAGTGTGCCCGGACCACTCAGCCCCGCCTCTGCCATGACCTCTCGATCCTCCGTGCTGCCGCGGCTCACCGCGTTCGGCACCCGCGCCGCCCACGCCGCCGCGATCCTCGTCGTCGCCGTCGCCACCGCGACGCTTTTCACCGCGAGCGCCGCGCTCGCGCAGACCGAGCGCAAGATCGTCTCGGGCCCCTTCATCGCCGTCTTCGACATCGTCGGCCGCGTGCGCGTCGAGCCGGGCACGGGAAGCGACGTCATCGTGGAGATCACCCGCGGCGGTCGCGACGCGCGCAAGCTCTCCGTCGAGGTCGGGGAGATCCGCGGCAAGCACACGCTGCGCGTGATCTTCCCCGACGACGAGATCGTCTACCCCGCGCTGGGTCGCTGGTCGAACTCGAACTTCTCGGTCAACAGCGACGGCACCTGGGGCGGCGAGCGTGGATGGGGCCGCGGCCACCGCGTGCGCGTGAAGGGGAGCGGGAGCGGCCTCGAGGCGTGGGCCGACCTGCGCCTACTGGTGCCTGCCGGCAAGCACGTCGAGGTCCATCTCGGCGTCGGCGAGCTGGACGCGAATCGCGTGGACGCCGATCTCACGCTCGACGCGGCGTCGGCGCGCGTCACCGCCACCGGCACCAAGGGAAACCTCACGATTGACACCGGCTCAGGCGGGATCGAGGTGCGCGGCGCCGCGGGCGACGAAATCTCGCTCGACACGGGGTCGGGCGGCGTGAGCGCGACCGACGTGAGCGGCAAGCGGTGCAAGATTGACACCGGCTCGGGCGGCGTCTCGGGCGACCGGCTCAGTTGCGACGACCTCACGATTGACGTCGGTTCCGGCAGCATCCGCGTGGACGACGCGAAGGGGTCGAGGATCCGGCTCGACTCCGGGAGCGGCGGGATTCGCTTCGGGATGACCAGCGCGCCGCGCTCGCTGGAAGTCGAGTCCGGCTCCGGCGGCGTCACGATCTCGCTGCCGTCGAACGTCAACGCGGAGGTCGAGATCGAGACCGGGAGCGGCGGCATTGACAGCGACTTCCCGGTGCAGGTGACGCGGATGGAGCGCCGTCACCTGCGGGGCACGATCGGCGACGGGTCGGGCCGGATCCGCATCGAGACCGGCTCCGGGTCCGTGCGTCTCCGCAAGAACTGAACACAACTGCTCCACCACGGAGACACGGGGATTCACGGAGGGCCACGGAGATTTCTTGGGGGAACAAAAGCCCGCGTTCAGGCTGTCGTTCCCCCGAGATTCTCTCCGTGGCCCTCCGTGCTACTCCGTGCCTCCGTGGTGTGCTTTTCTCGTCTCATCTGATCGAGGATGAACGCGTACCGGAACGCCAGCTCCTTGAGCCGCTCGTAGCGGCCTGAGCTGCCGCCGTGGCCCGCTCCCATGTTCATCTTGAGGAGGAGCGGATTGGCATCGGTCTTCATCGCCCGCAGCTTCGCCACCCACTTCGCCGGCTCCCAGAAGGCCACGCGCGGGTCGTTGATCCCGCTCGTCACGAGCAGGCGGGGATACGCCTTCCGTTCCACGTTGTCGTACGGCGAGTAGCTCTTCAGGTACGCGTACTCGTCCGGCTCGTTCGGATTCCCCCACTGCTGCCATTCCTGCGCCGTGAGCGGGATGGACGCGTCGAGCATCGTGTTGATCACGTCCACGAACGGCACCTCCGCGACCACGGCGTGAAAGAGATCGGGGCGGAGGTTCAGGATGGCGCCCATCACAAGTCCGCCGGCGCTCCCGCCGTTCGCGACGAGCCGGTCGCGCGAGGTGAAGCGCTCCTTCACGAGGAACTCGGCGCAGTCAATGAAATCGAAGAAGGTGTTCTTCTTCTTGAGCATCTTGCCGTCGTCGTACCATTGGCGCCCCATCTCCTGTCCGCCCCGCACGTGCGCGATGGCGTAGACGAACCCGCGGTCCACGAGGGAGAAGCGGTTCGAGCTGAAGGTCGGCTCCGTCGTCGCACCGTACGACCCGTAGGCGTAGAGGAGAAGCGGCCGCGTGCCGTCGCGCGCGAAGGGCGTCCGGTACACGAGCGAAACCGGGAGCTTGGTCCCGTCGCGCGCATCGGCCATCAGCCGCTCGATCTGGTAGCGCGAGGGGTCGTAGCCCCCGAGCACCTCGTCGCGCTTCTTGAGGTCGCGCGTCCGCGTGACGACGTCGTAGTCGTAGACCGAGTTGGGCGTGACGAGCGAGGAGTAGGTGAAGCGCAGCGTGCGCGTGTCGAACTCGGGGTTGCCGCCAAGGAAAACGCCGTAGGCGGCCTCCGGGAAGGTCACGTAGTGCGTGTCGTTCGTCGTGAGACTCGTGACGCGCAGCCGGCGCAGCCCGCCTTCGCGTTCCTGGACGATCACGAAGTCCTTGAAGACGTCCACGCCCTCGACGAACACGTCCGGGCGATGGGGGAGCCACTCCTCCCACTGCCCCGGATCGCTCACCGGAGCGCGCATCACCTTGAAGTTCCGCGCGCCGTCCCGGTTCGTGAGGAGGTAGAACCAGTCGCCGCCCTGATCCACTTCGTACTCGACATCCTCCGCGCGCGCGGCGACGAGCCGCAGCGCCGCCTCCGGCGTCGCGGCGTCGAGTACCCACGTCTCGTCGCTCGTGAAGCTGCCGCTCGTGAGGAAGATGAACGCCCCGTTCCGCGCGCGCGCGACGCCCACGTTGAAGAGCACGTCCCGGTCCGCGTACACCGATCCGTCGCGCGCGCGATCGTCGCCGAGCCGATGGCGCCAGACGTGATCGGCGCGTTTCGCCGAGTCGGTCGTCAGGTAGAACACCGTCCGGTTGTCGCTCGCCCACGCGAGCCCGAAGCCGAGCTTCTCCACGCGATCGGGGAGCATTCGCCCCGTGCGCAAGTCCTTCACCTGGAGGACGAAGTCCTCGTACCCGTTCGTGTCCACGAGGATCGCAAGGAGGTTGTGATCGGGACTCACCTCGAATCCGCCGAGCGTGAAATACGGGTTGTCCTTCGCCGCCTCGTTCTGGTCGAAGAAGATCTCCTCCGGCGCGTCGAGCGAGCCCCGCTTGCGGCAGAAGATCGGGTACGCCTTGCCCTTCTCCGTGCGCGAGTAGTAGAACCACCCTTCTCGCTTCACCGGCGGCTGGGTGTCGTCTTCCTTGATGCGCGCGAGCATCTCGTCATAGAGCTGCTTCTCGTTTGCCTCGGTGTGCTTCGTCATCGCGGCGGTGTAGGCATTCTCGGCCTCGAGGTACCTGATGACCTCGGGGTTCGTCTTGTCGCGCATCCAGAACCAGGGGTCCGTGCGCACGTCGCCGTGGAGCGTGTCGGTCTTCGGCACGAGCTTGGCGACGGGGGGCGTGGGCGTCACGGGCGATTGGGCTTCGAGGGACATTGCGACGAGGAGTACGGCAGCGGCAAGGAAACGCATCGGGTGGTGGTCCGCATCAGGCGTCGAGGGAAGATCGAAGAAACTACGAGTAGACGGTAGACAGTGAACAGTTGACAGTAGACAGTGGGCGGTTCACGTATGGGCGTCCACGGTGTGCCGTCTACCGTCAACTGTTCACTGTCCACCGTCAACCGTCTACTCGTTGTTGTAGTTTATCCGGATGCGCGACACTCCCGGCGCGCGCCTCCTCCGCGCCTGGCGCGCCCTCGAGCCCCTCCCCGGCGGCCGCTGGCTCTTCACCCAGGTGGTCCAGTGGATGGTCCCCTACACCGGCTCCGTGCGCCCGCGCGTCGAGGCGCTGGAGCCGGGCTACGCGCGCGTCTCCATCCGGCAGCGGCGCGCGCTCGAGCAGCACCTGGGCTCGATCCACGCGATCGCGCTCGCCAACGTGGCGGAGTTCGCGAGCGGGGCGGCGCTGAGCACGGCGCTCCCGCGTGGGCATCGCGGCATCGTCACGAGGTTCTCGATCGAGTTCTTCAAGAAGGCGCGCGGGACGGTCACCGCGGAGAGCCGGACGGTGCTGCCGGACCTCACCCATGACGGCGAGCACGACTTCACCGCCGAACTGAAAGACGAGACCGGCGTCGTCGTGGCGCGCGCAACGGTCCGGTGGCGACTCGGGCCGGACGGCGGCCGCCGGACAGCAGCCGTCAGTCCACAGGCATCAGCCGTGAACCGCGAGCCGTCAGCCGTCAGCGATCAGCCGTCAACTGACAGCTGAGAGCTGAAAGCTGATGGCTGCCAACTCACCGTTCTCCACGCTGTTCACCACGCGCGTCGGCATCGAGGTCCCCCTCATCGGCGGCCCGATGTACCCGTGCAGCAACCCCGAGCTGGTCGCCGCGGTGAGCGAGGCGGGCGGCATCGGCGTCGTGCAGCCGGTCTCGCTGACGTACGTGCACGGGCACGAGTACCGCGCGGGATTGCGCTACATCCGGCGCCTGACGGCGAAGCCCATCGGCTTCAACGCGCTCATCGAGGCATCGTCGAAGCTGTACCACGAACGGATGGTGCGCTGGGTGGACATCGCGCTCGAGGAGGGCGTGCGCTTCTTCATCACGTCGCTCGGGAATCCGCGCTGGGTGTGCGAGAAGGC